>NZ_CP166996.1:612000-1224000 GCF_048318575.1 Pseudoalteromonas sp. RW-H-Ap-1 | reverse complement strand
AGTAGTGGAAGCGCAAATTCAACATAGGCTTCGTTTACATCAAAGCCACCTGCTGTTGGTTCAACCATAGGGTCATTTGCAAGGCCTTGCGCTGTTAGTGAATCTGGTGTGAACCACGCTTTTTCTTGACGACGCTCTACACCCGCAGCAAATGCTGCATAACCTGCAGGTAATTCAAATAACTCGCCAGAAACAGATGCCGCGATAATGAATAACTGGCTGCCACCATTATTTACTTCTGTGTATACATTTTTACGGAAATCTTCTGAAGTCCAAGCAGACTGATCTAACGGGTTAAATGTGCCCTCAACTTCGCCATCTACGGTACGTAAAATACTATCGCCGATCGCACCCATGTTGTGTAAGTTACTTAACTTATCAACCGAATCGTTACGGCCAAAGTTCGCTGAAACGTCCCAAGAGTAATCGCCTACAAAACCTTCAGCACCAACAACGGCGCGAACAGTGTCAACTGACTGTTCAAAAATACGTGGACCAGTATCAGACATACGGCGACCGTAGAAAAGGTCATCACCGTACGCATAGTTTGCAGATTCAGTAATGTATTTACCATCAGCATCTACATCTGCGTAACCATCACCGTTACGGTCTACTTTACTTGTGTATGATTGACCAAGAAGTGAGTCACCCATTGATTCATCATATTTAAAACCAAACCATACAGGTTGTGGTGCCATTTGCTGCTCTGACCAACGCTTGGTGTAAGTGAACTCAGCGAATAAACTTGTATCATCACTAATTTCGTAAGTTGCAATACCCGTTAAATTTAAACGCTCCATTGGCGTGTATAAGTAACTTGTTGGTGAAAAGTTGTAACGATCAGCATCAGTAAATGGGTGCAGACCACCTTGACCACTTAAACCGTTGTCGCCTTGTGCCAAGCCAACGCTAACTTCTTCGCCTTTATCGTTTAATGCCGTTGTAGTACTGTCTTGCCAAATGTGACCACCCTCAGCATAAACAGAACCACCGTTACAGTTTAAACCGTTTGCATCTTCTGCGATTGGGCAATCTGAAAAGTCACGATCTGCTTGTGATGCTTTACCACGATCTGTGTACTGCATGCCGATAACGATATTACCTTTATCGAAAGAGCTACCCACAGTGAAATCTATAGAGTTCTCTGTTGCATCGCCTTCACCGGTAATTGCAGAATTTACGTTCATGTCTAGGCCTTCAAAATTATCCTTTAAGATAATATTGACTACGCCTGCTACCGCATCAGTACCGTATACAGCAGATGCACCATCTTTAAGTACTTCTACTTGTTTGATCATCGAAACCGGAATGGTGTTTAAATCAACCGTTGATGCTGCACCAGTACCTGATGCAATCATACGACGACCATTAACAAGTACTAATGTACGGTTAGCACCTAAGCCACGTAAATCGATACGTGCGTTGCCACCCGAACCATTATTAATACCTGGGTTGGTCATTGCACCGCCCGTAGCGGTCATTTTTTGTAAAACACTATCAATACTTGTTGCACCCATAGCTTGAATGTCATCAGCACCGATAAGTGTAACTGGGCTTGCGTTTTCCATGTCTGAACGCTTGATACGAGAACCCGTTACTTGAATTTTTTCAATTGACTTTACTGCTTCGTCTGCAGCTAAAACTTGAACACTTGAGAACATTGGGATTGCTGCAATTACAGCTAAACCAAGAGTTGATTTTTTCATGGATGAACCCTACTTGTTGAAATTTACCTAAATTGGTAACGCCCACTTTTATGAGAATTTTGAGTGAGCGGGGGCAACTTAGGCGCCTTTAACTGAATGAAAACTTAACGAGAGGTCGTTATATAAACAGCTAAAATTAAGCTACCCCATGAAAGGGACAAAGGTTACAGCATGTTTCATTGTTAATTAATAAAAACAGATAAAAGTCATAAACTTAACCAAGCGCAATCACATAAAAAACATAGGTGAAATCAAATATATGGAGTTTGTAATCAAATGTAATTTAATCATTAATGTGCCCTTAATAGGTAAATTAACATGTTAATCACAGCTCGTTATTAAAACGGTAAAACTAGGTGTTAATTACTAACCATATTTATGCAAGTAGATTGTTTATTTAGTCTGAATATTTTTACTAAAAGTTTTAATCGTGCAAATTTTATGTTTATTGAGAGTTTCAATCTGGATCTATACTTATAAAGGAGTAATTGCAAAAAGAGGGTGTAATAGAAGAAAAGTATTTTATTGCATATGTTGGTATAGCGCTGATCAGATTTGATTATTGGGTATCATTGCGCTGACAGTCTCAGCGCTTTAACTTAGTAGTGAATGTAAGCTTTTTTATCTTGAGCATAAAAAAGCTTACATAAAACAGACCCTAACATCGGCTAGCAAAGAAACTATGGCCTAGGAGTGTGTTACACAAAAAATAGTGCAATTATGAATAAGTGAAAATTAAAACATTTTAGTAAGTAACATTAAAATAATATTCAACCGTTTGGTTGGCCGAAGTGCTTTCATTAATTGCAGTAAGCACCAATTTCCAAACCATATTTTGCTCTGAGCAAATACCAACCATAGTATCGGCTAACCAAATATTACCTTGTTTAGTAAACTGCACCGGAATGTAACCCATATACATAGTTACCCCTTCCAGTTTAGCTGTCATAATTTTGAAACCATCGGGTAACTGCGTATAAATTGAAAACGGTGTTTCCGGTGATAGGGTTGTCTCGCTCAGCCACACTTTAATTTGATTTTCAAAATGACACGGTTTGTTATTTTCACACTCAGTTTGTGGTTGAGTTACTTTTGGTATTGTTGTTGATCCAGAAAAGTCACAACCTAGTAAAAATAATAGAAAGGAAAGTAAACATACTCTATATATATACATGTAAGTTCTCAAATATCTAATGTATAAGCCCAACGTTTGGGGCAAGTTGGTTGATTATCGGCTTTAATGAGCAAGTAAGGTACAAATCACCTCAAAAAATAGACAGCAACTCAATAAAGTTTGATTGATGTCATATTATTACGCAATTGACCTATCTTTTTAAGGCCAAAAAATTTATCATTTCAACCGCAAAAAAAACAAGTATTTCTTGAGATTATTATCTTTAAAACCACATATTGTGGGGTTTAGATAGTATACTTTGGAATAATAGTAGGTCCTACTTTAACAAGTGGGTAATTCATTTCTAAACGCATTTATTGCAGCGGAAGCCAGAAAATGAGCCAAACAGTAGCATCACAAACTGAGTACAATTATAAAGTTGTACGCCAATTCGCTATTATGACAGTGATTTGGGGCATCGTTGGCATGGGTATTGGGGTTCTGATTGCTGCCCAACTAGCTTGGCCAGCACTTAACTTTGACACACCATGGTTAACTTACTCTCGACTTCGTCCGTTACACACGAACGCAGTAATTTTCGCATTTGGTACAAGTGCTCTTTTTGCGACGTCTTATTACGTCGTACAACGTACATGTCAAACGCGCCTTCTTTCAGACAAATTAGCCGCCTTCACCTTTTGGGGTTGGCAGTTGGTGATTGTTCTAGCAGCAATTACTCTACCAATGGGTATTTCAAGTTCTAAAGAGTACGCAGAACTTGAGTGGCCTATCGATATCTTAATTGCCGTAGTTTGGGTAACTTACGCTATTGTATTTATGGGTACTATTGCTAAGCGCAAAGTGGCTCATATTTATGTAGCTAACTGGTTCTATGCTGGTTTCATTATTACTGTTGCAGTTCTTCATATTGTTAACAGCATGGCTGTTCCAGTCTCACTTACTAAATCATACTCAATATACGCCGGTGCTGTTGATGCAATGGTTCAGTGGTGGTACGGACACAATGCTGTTGGTTTCCTTCTTACCGCTGGCTTCTTAGGTATGATGTATTACTTTGTACCAAAGCAAGCGGGTCGTCCAGTTTACTCATACCGTTTATCGGTTGTTCACTTTTGGGCACTTATCTCGCTTTACATTTGGGCAGGCCCTCACCACCTTCACTACACTGCGCTTCCTGATTGGACGCAAAGCTTAGGTATGGTGATGTCTATTATCTTATTCGTACCGTCTTGGGGTGGTATGATCAACGGTATTATGACGCTTTCAGGTGCATGGCATAAGCTACGTACTGACCCTGTACTTCGTTTCTTAGTGGTTTCATTGTCTTTCTACGGTATGTCGACATTTGAAGGCCCAATGATGGCAATCAAATCTGTAAATGCGTTATCGCACTACACAGATTGGACTGTAGGTCACGTACACTCAGGTGCATTAGGTTGGGTTGCAATGATTTCTATCGGTGCTATCTACCACCTTATCCCTGCGTTATTCTCGCAAGGCCGTATGTACAGCATTAAATTAATCAATACACACTTCTGGTTACACACTGTGGGTGTTGTTTTATACATTGTTGCAATGTGGATTTCAGGTGTAATGCAAGGCCTAATGTGGCGTGCAGTTAACTCTGACGGTACATTAATGTACAGTTTTGTTCAGTCGTTAGAAGCCTCTCATCCTTTCTATGTTATGCGTTTCTTAGGCGGTGTATTCATCGTAGCAGGTATGCTGGTTATGGCTTATAACGTTTATCGTACAGTTTCAGCGAAAAATAACTCGCTAGAACTTGATGAACAAGCGCAGTTAGCATAACGGAGTCAGATAATGAGCAATAAAAATTCGCAAAATAAACACGAAATTATCGAGAAAAACATCGGCCTTATGGCCATCTTGACTGTTTTCGCAATCAGCTTTGGTGCATTAGTAGAAATTACCCCGCTAATGTTCCAAGACGACACAACTAAACCCGTTGATGGGTTACGCCCATTAAACGCGCTTGAGTTTGAAGGTCGTGACATCTATGTACGTGAAGGCTGTGCTAACTGTCACTCACAAATGATTCGTCCGTTTCGTGATGAAGTTGAGCGTTACGGTCACTACTCGGTTGCGGGTGAGTCAGTATGGGATCACCCATTCCTTTGGGGTTCTAAACGTACTGGTCCTGACTTAGCACGTGTAGGTAAACGTTACTCAGATGACTGGCATTATGCACACTTAGTTGACCCACGTGCAGTGGTTCCTGAGTCGAATATGCCAGGCTTCCCTTGGTTAGCAGAGAACACGCTTGATACAAGCCTGACTCTGAAAAAGCTACAAATTTTCCGTGACACGTTTGCTATTAACCCAGAAAACCCAAAACACCCGGGTTTAGGTTATGGCAGTGACGAGGAATTAATCGCTGACATTGCTAAAGTTGACGCAATGAATGACGGTAAAGGTGCAACAGAAATGCAAGCCCTTATTGCTTATTTGCAACAACTTGGCACACATTTGAAGTAGATTATTATGGACTACGGGACATACAGAGGCATTTTGACTCTGGTAATTTTAGTATTATTTATTGTGATTGTTGGATGGGCATATAGCAAGCGTAGTAAAAGTCGTTTTAAAGACGCTGCTAATGTCATATTTGAAGATGAAAAAAAACACAACAATACACTCTCTAACGAGGAAAAGGGGTCTGAGAAATGACTAGCTTTTGGAGTATATGGGTTATTGTATTAACCCTTGCATGCTTAATCATTATCTTTGGTCTACTAGTTTGGAACTTAAAAAACTATGTAGGTGTAAAAGAAGGTGAAAGCTGTGGACATGAGTTTGACGGCATTGAAGAATTAAACAATCCACTGCCAAAATGGTGGACTTACATGTTCTTCGCAACGTTTGTATGGTCTGTTTATTACTTAGCAGCTTACCCAGGTTTAGGTAACTGGGAAGGCTTAGCAAAGTGGACCAGCTCAAATCAAGGTGTTACCTCTTTAACTGAATCGAAAGAAGCAGTGGTAGACGCTCAAGAAAACGGTCGTTTTGTAAAGCTAGATGCAGAATACCGCGCCGCTGAAGAGCGTTTTGGCCCAATTTTCAATGAGTTGGCAAAAACCCCTGTTTTAGAATTAGTTGACTCTAAATTAGCGGGTGATGCAGCTCAGCAAATCGCTCTTGAAAATGGCACTAAACATGAACAAACGCAAGGTCAATTAGCAGTTGAAATTGGTCAACGCTTATTTGCTCAAAACTGTGCGCAATGTCATGGTTCTGATGCTCGTGGTGGTACAGGCTTCCCTAACCTAACAGATAACGACTGGTTATATGGTGGTACGCCTGACAAAATCAGAGAAACGTTACTTTTAGGCCGTGTTGCAGCAATGCCTCCTTGGGGTGATGCATTAGGCGAGCAAGGCGTTAAAGAAATGACGGCTTACGTACTTAGCCTATCTGGTCGTACTGTTAACCAAAAAGACGCCGCGGCAGGTAAAGCGAAATTCGCTATGTGTGCAGCTTGTCATGGTGCAGATGGTAAAGGCTCAGTTGCGCATAACCTACCTTTCGGTGCACCAAATCTAACTGATAACATTTGGTTATACGGTGGCTCTCAACGTGCTGTTGAAGAAACACTAAACCATGGTCGTGCTGGTGTAATGCCTGCTTTTAAAGAGATTTTAGGCGAAGACAAAATTCACCTATTAACTGCTTACGTTTACAGCTTATCGCAAGAAAAATAGCGATAAAGTTAACAAAACGTTTCAGTTTTAATCTTTTTATTTCAATAGATTAATACAGATCAAAAAAGCCTCCACTCGGAGGCTTTTTTTAGTCTTTTTCTTTTATTTATTATAATATAGCTGCACATTCATCAATTTTAGAGCAACTATGCAACCGACTCCGTGGTATAAAAATTTTTGGCCTTGGTTTTTAATCTTCTTCCCTCTAGCTGCAATTATTGGCTGCATTAGTTTATTTATTACAGCCATTGGTAACGGCCCAGACATGGTCGTTGATGACTATTATAAAAAAGGCAAAGCAATTAACTTAGAGCTGATCAAATTTGATAAAGCAAAAGCCTTGTATCTGCATGGTGACCTAAATGTATCTGATGAGCGAGTAAGCTTTAAATTTACTAAAGGCGATACCAGTAATATCCACGCGTTAAAGTTGTCATTTTTCCATCGCACTATTAAAGCACATGATTTTGAAGCTACCCTCACTCCAAATGCTAATCAAGAGTTTACTGCATTATTAGAAAGCTACACGCCTGGTGCTTACTCAGTGTTTATTGAACCCGTTGATGCTAGTTGGAAAATGAAAGAAAGTGTCACTTTACCAACCACAACCACCGTTTTAGTTACTCCTAACTATAAGTAGTATTTAGTATGTCTAAAAATTGCTTTCATTGTCTTGAAAGTGTGCCTGCTGGGTTTAGCGCACATGTTGTTATAGACGATACCGCTGAGCCAATGTGTTGCATTGGCTGCCAAGCTGTTGCACAGAATATCATTGACCAAGGAATGACCGACTACTACAAATACCGCACTGTTAGCGCTGGTAAAGTAGAACAACTGGTTCCTGAACAGCTCGCTTTTATTAAAAGCTATGACAATGAAGATATTCAAGATGAGTTTATTAGCACCCATAACGACAACTCTGAGGTACTACTGAGTGTTGAAGGTATAACCTGCGCCGCTTGTGCATGGCTAATTGAAAAGCAATTATTAAATCTTAAATCGGTAAAACGCGTTGATGTAAATACCTCAACAAATCGTGCCATGATCCACTGGGATAAAAGCGCCACACCTTTAAGTGAGCTAATTACCTCATTGGCTGAAATAGGTTATAAAGCGTACCCATTCCAATCAGATTTAGAAGCCCAGCAAAAGCAGCAAACTGCCAAAGCGTATATTCGCCGCCTTGGTGTTGCAGGTTTGATGACCATGCAAGTGATGATGTTTGCCTTTGCAATGTACTTTGGCATGTTCTCTGGGATGGACAGCAATTTTGAACAGTACTTTAGATGGATCAGTTTAATTCTCGCTACCCCCGTTATCCTATACAGCGCCCTGCCCTTTTTAAGTAATGCAATTAATGGCTTAAAAGCAAAACAGCTGAATATGGACTTGCCAGTATCATTGGCTATTTTTGGTGCTTATGGCGCTAGTTGTTATGCCACAGTAATGGAAGTAGGCGAAGTTTACTTTGAATCTATTTGTATGTTTACCTTTTTACTCTTATTGGGTAAATACTTAGAGTTTAGAGCGCGTTTAAAAGCCAGTGAATTCACTGCTAACTTGCAAAAGTTGTTACCCCTTACTGCCCGTACGCTCGATGAACACGGTAATGAGCACATCATTGCCGCCAAAAAACTCAAACTTAACGATATTGTGTTAATAAAGGCAGGCGAAACTATTCCTGCTGATGGCATTTTAGTTAAAGGCATCACCAGTGTTGATGAGTCAATGATGACCGGCGAACATCAACCAGTGCGAAAGTACATTGATCATAACGTGTATGCAGGCACGGTTAATCATGATGGTATAATTGAAATAAAAATCAATAAACTAGGCCAAAACACCCTACTTAATCAAATTATTCGCCTGCAACATAATGCCCTAACAAAACGCCCACGGCTGGTTGAAATTACCGATAAAGTGGCGCAGTGGTTTGTTGCTGTATTACTAGTATTTGCCTCCATAACTGCGATTGGTTGGTATCAGGTTGACCCTGACGTTGCATTTTGGATCACTATTTCGGTGTTAGTGGCCACTTGCCCGTGCGCATTAAGTTTAGCAATTCCAACCGCATTAACCTGTGCTGTAGCAACCTTAACCCGCAAAGGCATATTAATTAAGCAAGCGCATGTGCTCGAAACCCTATCAAAGCTCACTTTATTTGCCTTTGATAAAACAGGTACGCTTACACAAGGTAAGTTTAGCCTCGACGTGGTTGACATACTTGATGATAACTACAGCAAAGAGCAAATTCTTGATATTGCAGCCCAGCTTGAAAGTTACTCTGAGCATCCTATTGCCAGTGCATTTAAGGAGTTTAAAGGGCAACGTAAATTTGACGATGTACAACTCCACCCTGGCATTGGGATAAGCGCTCAGTTGGATAATACCCATTACGCTATTGGTAAAAGTGGTTGGTTTGATACAAAAAAACCAACGCACAGGCCACGCTTTACATAAACAAGCTGGCTGTTGCACGCTTTTACTTTGTAGATAAAGTTAAAGCCGATGCCGATAAGCTAATTAATGTTTTACAAGCGGCTAACCTTAGTTGCCATATGCTAACTGGTGATGCATCTGATGCGGGTGCCAAAGTCGCTAAAAAGTTAAAGCTTAACTCAGTGCAAGCCAGTTGCAGTCCAAAAGATAAACAAAATGCCGTTGATCACTGGTCATCGCAAGGTGAAATTGTTGCTATGGTTGGTGATGGCGTAAACGACAGCCCAGTATTTGCCAGTGCCCATTTATCTATCGCCATGGAAACCGGTGCCGATATATCTAAAAACAGTGCAGATGTTGTATTGCTTAACAGTGACTTAGCCTCCATCTCGCATTTATTAACCGTTGCCAAGCAAACACGACGTATAATTAAACAAAACCTAACACTTTCTTTATTATATAATGGCTCAATATTACCGCTTGCTGCTATGGGCTTAGTTGCGCCGTGGATGGCGGTTATTGGTATGTCTGCCAGCTCAATTATTGTGATATGTAATTCACTAAGGCTATTAAAGTTATGAGCATAATTTATATTTTAGTTCCTATTGCTATTTTGTTTGTATTAATTGCTATTGGCGTGTTTTTTTGGGCTGTAAAAGGCGAGCAATTCTCTGATTTAAACAAGCAAGGCCACAGTATTTTGTTTGAAGACGACAAAGAGCAGCACAATAAAAGTAATGATTGACCCTATTTTTGTTAGCGCTTTTTTAATGGGCTTAATTGGCAGTGGTCATTGCGTTGCTATGTGTGGTGGTATTGCCAGCTCATTGCAACTTGCCAGCAATAAACGTCAAACCTGGTTATATTCTCTAGCTTATAATAGCGGTCGAGCTTTAAGTTATATGCTAGCAGGAGCCCTTGTTGCGGGTATTAGTAGCCAGTTTGCTACGCAAAATTCTGCTTTTTCATTATTTCTGTCATTTTTAGCCGGTATTTTTATGTTACTGGTTGGCGTTTATATTATGCGCATAGCCGCCACCTTACAGTGGCTTGAAAAACTGGGTAAAACCCTTATTTGGCAGCACTTAATTAAACTTAATAAATATTTAATGCCCATTGATTCGCCTTTTAAAGCCCTTGGTTATGGCGCGTTATGGGGCTGGCTACCGTGCGGTTTAGTATACTCTGCACTTACCTGGGCAATGACCAGTGGCAACGCCCTCAATGGTGCTTTGGTTATGCTGGCATTTGCCCTAGGGACATTTCCTGCCATGATCACCTTAGGTGTGGCTGCACAAAAGCTAAATACGCTTTTTAACCACCCATGGACACGAATAACATTAGGCAGTGTTATCATTTGGTACGGTATCTACCTTCTGATCATTGCAACAGATAAGCTAGTGCATTAACATTATAAAATGTCGTGCATAGAAATTTAACGGATTGAACTTATGGATTTTTCTCAAAGTCGTGCTAAAGGTAATTGTGCCATTAGCTGTAATAACTGCAGTATTAGCCAGTTATGTTTACCATTTTCTTTAAATGGCCAAGAAATGGATAAACTTGATGAGATCATTGAGCGAAAAAAACCATTACACAAAGGTGACTACTTATTTGAATCGGGCGCGCCTTTAAATGCAATTTTTGCGGTTCGTTCGGGATCATTTAAATCGTATACCTTGTCTGAGCAAGGCGATGAACAAATTACCGGTTTTCATTTAGCTGGCGACCTTGTTGGATTTGATGCCATTAATAAAATGCAGCACCAAAGCTTTTCTCAAGCACTAGAAACCTCAATGGTATGTGAAATCCCCTTTGACACACTTGACGAACTCGCTGGTAAGCTGCCTAAGCTACGCCAACAAATTATGCGCTTAATGAGTAGTGAAATAACCTACGACCAAGAAATGCTGCTTTTACTTAATAAAAAGTCTGCTGAAGAACGCCTAGCGAGTTTTATTTATAATTTATCAGAGCGTTTTGGTGAACGTGGTTTTTCACGTAAAGAATTTAGATTTACCATGACCCGCGGTGAAATTGGCAACTACCTTGGCTTAACTGTTGAAACCATTAGCCGTTTATTGAGCCGTTTTCAAAAAGCAGATTTAATCAAAGTAGAAGGTAAGTTTATTACTATTTTAGATAATGACGCGCTTGCGAAAACAGCTGCAATTGTAAAACCACGTTAATAATAGCTTCTCATTTTAAAATTAATCCACCCCTGAATTGGAGCGTAATTATTTGCAATTATGCTCTATCTCTACTAACACTTTGAGTAGAGGTAATAACCATTCACTTTTAAGAGTCGATGAAGATAATTACTTATCTGGCTCATTTTCTAACATAAAAGCAACTACGTCCTATTACACTCTTATATAGAAGGACAATCTTATGCCTTATTCTTTATTTCTATTTATCACTCTTTCTTTAAGTATTTTATTTAGCAGCCAAGCATCGAGCTCAATGATCCCCGATGATGGCATTGATGACTCACAAGCACTAAAAGACTTGATTTTAAACACTGCAGAAAACTCTGAGCTTAAAATAGACAAACCAGGAGTTTACGATATATGTTCAGCTATTATCGTCAGAAACCTTAGTAACATTTCTATCACCGCTAATGCTGGCGTTATACTAAAAAAGTGTGACCAATTTGAAGGAGAATATATTTTATCCTTTTATAATTCACGCTTCATAGAAATTAATGGTTTTATTTTTAGAGGGTTAACGATAGACAAAATTAATTATGTTTGGGGTGAGCAAGGTATCCTTTTTGCAGGCTCCGAAGATATTTCAATTAAACATAATCACTTTTATGATTTTGGTGATGCGGCTATAAGAGCAACATCTTCACACTTATCATCCCATGATACGAATATAAATTCTTTCAGAATTGATATTCGTAATAATTACTTTGAAAATGTCACACAAGTAACAACTACTCACCCGTGGAATAATAACTATGGAGGTACGCATGATATTACAGTTGAAGATAATATTTTTGAGGGATTGAAGGGATCATTGAAATTTGCCACGGTTAAACCTGTATCAAAAGCTCTAGTAAGATATAACACTTTCAAAAACACCAAAGGCACTGCTATAGAAATTACTTATTACTCTAACGTAAAAATTATTGCTAATACCTTTATAGACAGTGATAAGTTTATCCTCAATGCTTACCCTAATAAACCAAGAAGTGTAACGGAGCCTTTTAATTGGGGAAGTATTTATTTTACTCACAATACTATTTTACGTTCTAAGGGAGGCATTAGAATACAGTCAGATGTAACCGACGAGCAAATAGATGATAAATACGTAAGAGGCATTTATATCAATAACAATCACTTTATTAACGTTGATATGACCGTTTATCCTGAAAAAAATATTGGTATCTTATTAACTTATTCAGTAGAGGTGGAAAGAGTTACCTGTTTTCTACCATTAAAGATAACGTTTATAACTTACTACCTGAAGTGGGCTTTGTGAAAAAAACGAGTGGATTCACCGTAGAAGATAACACTTCAATAAAACCTGAGAATAATTAAATTTTTATAAAGCCCTTCATGCTTTTATTCAAGATAAGGAGTTTTAAAATTAGAGAAACTTTATTTCTTGATATAGAACAATAATCTTAGTGCTACCTCTTTAACTGTTGTGTATTTGCGTTACACTAAATGTATAACTGTTAAGCGAATGGAGTAGCACAATGGAAACGATTAAACGTATTATCGCGGTTATTGATCCAACTAAAGACGATCAAAATGCCCTCGCGCGTTCAATAGATTTAGCCAAAAAATCGGGTGCGAGCATTACCGCATTTATGACTGTTTACGATTTCTCTTACGAAATGACTACTATGCTATCAGGCGATGAACGTGAAGCAATGCGTCAAGCCGTCCTTAAAGATCGCGAGCTATGGCTTAAAGAGCTGATCTCTCCTTATCAAAATATAAATATAGATACGCAAGTTATTTGGCATAATCGCCCATATGAGGCAATAATTAATACCGTTATCAATGATAAATACGACTTGGTTATCAAAGGTACGCATCAACATGGCGCACTAAAAGCGGTTATTTTTACTCCTACAGACTGGCATTTAGTTAGAAAATGCCCAACGCCCGTTCTATTTGTTAAAGATATGCAATGGCCAGCACAAGGTAATATTTTAGCTGCTGTGAATGCAGTCAGTGAAAATGAGCAGCACTTATCACTTAATAAACGCATAATTAAAGATGCACAATTTTTATGTGAACTAGCTAATGCTAAACTTAACTTAGTTAATGCCTACCCTGCTACACCGGTAAATATTGCTATAGAAATCCCAGAATTTAATCCTGGGCTTTACAACGAATCAGTTAAAAAACATCACATTGAATCAACCAATGAATTAGCTAATGAGTTTAACCTAACCTCTGATCAATGCTTTATTGAAGAGGGATTACCAGAAGATGTGATACCGGATGTTGCAAATCGTTTAAATAGTGAGTTAGTGGTTATTGGCACTGTGGGACGTACTGGCTTAAGTGCTGCATTAGTGGGTAACACCGCTGAGCATGTTATTGACAGCCTCGATTGTGATGTACTTGCATTGAAACCTGATGGCTATGTAAGTCCACTCGCAGAAAGTTAACGTTTGCTGTAGCTGTGATATTACATATGGCATATAATACGCCCCTTTATTTTTAGCAATTAATTTTGCCGTACTGTTTATAAGGGGGCGTAGTGTCTCATTCTGCTCAAGCCAAAGCTCAACACAACTTAAATAAGCTTCAAAAGCGTTTACGCCGCCTCACAGGTCAAGCTGTCATGGATTTTAACATGATAGAAGAAGGCGACCGTATCATGGTGTGCTTATCTGGCGGAAAAGATAGTTACACTATGCTCGATATGCTGCAACATTTACAGCGTGTTGCCCCTATCAAGTTTGATCTTTTTGCGGTTAACCTTGACCAAAAACAACCAGGCTTTCCTGAGCATGTACTGCCTGAATACCTTGATAATTTAAATATTGAATACAAAATTGTCGAAGAAGATACCTACAGTATTGTTACCGATATTATTCCTGAAGGTAAAACAACGTGCTCACTTTGCTCTCGTCTACGCCGTGGTATTTTATATCGTACGGCTAAAGAGCTAGGCGCTACTAAAATCGCATTGGGTCATCACCGCGATGACATGATAGAAACCTTGTTTTTAAATATGTTTTATGGCGGCAAGCTTAAAAGTATGCCAGCTAAACTAATGAGCGATAATGGTGAACACATGGTTATTCGCCCATTAGCTTATTGTAAAGAAGCCGATATTAGCCAATACGCATTTAGTCAAGGATACCCTATTATTCCGTGTAACTTATGTGGCTCACAAGAAAACTTACAACGTAAGCACACCAAGAATATGCTAGAGCAATGGAATAAAGAGCACCCAGGGCGTATAGAAAGTATTTTTACTGCAATGCAAAATGTTGTGCCTTCGCATTTAGCTGATAACCAATTGTTTGATTTTGCTAATCTACAAACCGGTGACGTTATTGATGGTGGCGATATCGCGTTAGATAAACCAGATATTCCAAAAGCGCCGGTTAATCCTGAACAAGATGAACTAAACCAAGCCGACGTAGTTACCATAAATTTAAGCTAACTTTTAAGGGTTTGCAGTAATGCAAACCCTACGCTCTGCTCTATACTGCTACTTTCCGGCAGCTAATCCTTGTAAAAACTCTAAACTCTGCAATTCTTGTTTATTCGCCTGATAAGGCAGCTGCTGTAAACTATCGTAAGCAAAATCTTCAATAGTAAACTCACTCACTTTACTTTGCCCAAAGCTGTTACGCTCGCCTGGGCTTGGCGACATACGTTCAATAACAAAGTCACTCAATCGTAAGCCATTTGTTTGCTTAGGCAAAACAGACCAATGCGCTTTAAAATCAATTTTTTCGCTGCCCTCATTTAAACGTGCTTTAGCAACTAAATGCGCTAATGGCGAACTATCACTGTATAAGTTAGCTCTTAAGCGATATAAGCCACTTTTTATAACAGTTAAATTAGCAGGCACTATCATATTATCATTACGTGGATACGCGCTATCAAAGCTAGTTAGGGTTGCACTAGGCGGCATATATTGTATTTGTGCCACCACAGGGACCATTTTACCCGCAATGTTGGCTTCAACTAATAACTGTAAATTGCGAGGATAGTCTTCCTCACCTTTAAACGTAATTGCCAGCTCATTGTCACGAGCAACACCACTTTGTGTTTTTAACGGCTGTTTAGTATCTGTATCACTGAGTGTTACCTGTGATTTACCTAAATTTTGTGCGCTTATGGTTAATTCAATTGCTTGCGGATAGACATAGCGATATTGAGATAAACTTAAGGTTAACTCCCCGCCTTGCTCTCCTACAGGGCTAGTAACCGGGAAAAACTGATTTGGCTTAAGCCGGTCTTCATCATATACCGTCAAAGGTTGCGAATAAGGCGGAAATGCTAAGCTTTGCTGATATTGCTGCGCGACCGCTGATGCTGCTTTTGCTATACCTTCATTAAACTCATGCTGCTCTTCAGGCATTTTTTTTATACTTGGTTTGACCGCTGATGCCTTTTGGTTTACCGACATAGCTACAAATTCAGGTGTTTTTTTATGCGCTTTAGCTGCTGTTTGCGGTACTGAATAACTAGCATTGCCTTTACCTAAAAACCATACCAAGCCGGTAACTATTATTACTAAAACAATAACGTAGGATTTTTTCATTGTTATTTATCCTATAACATCAATTCGCAATGATGGTTAATCACTTTTAGAACGTAAACCTGTTGCTATTTGCATTCAGGTTTTCTTACCTAAAAATAAATAACTGCATAAAGCGAATTGGTATCAAAAGCGTGCAGCATATAAAGCCGCACGCACAATCATCTTTATGGGATCACATTATATATGAGCGTTGAAGCACTCAAATTATCAGAGTCTTTTACATAACGGTATTGTTTTTTCCAAAACCAACTACCGGTAGTTTCATCGATAGTTTCATACCCTAGTGTATCGCCAGCCACACTAATATTATTCATTGCCACCGTTACATTGCCTTGGCGCTGCGCTTGTTGAATTTCGTTATGGCTATAACTGTTAGTCATCATTAATGGATAATGGTATGGCATGAAGCCACTAACAGCATCACCTTGAGACTTTAAACGCCCATTAGTATCAATATTGGCGCTACAACTGCCAAATGAGCTTACCGAGCTTGCGCCACATGATGAGTGAGTAGCGACTACCGAATCATCGTTACCACGCAAAAAGCCAGCCGTTAAACCTAAGTAAGCATTGCCATCGGCCACAAAACGTAAACGCGGTGTGCGCGCATCAGGTAATGGCGCAATTCTACGTGCATTGTTAACTTTTAAATCATGCAATACGCCAACCGCCTCATTAACTTCACTGCCTAGCCACCAAGTTAATGCAGCATCTACAGCAAAATTCCACGATGCGGCGGTTAACGCACTCACGGCTAAATCGGCTAATTCACTGCCGCCACCAGCACCCGCTAAATCAAAGGTAGCAATAATATTAAGTGGTTTTAAACCCGCGTTTTCTAGCCAGTTTTCTTGGTTATCTATAATATATCGGGCAACTAAGTCACCGGTAGAGTGGGTTACAAACACGCAGCCTGGCTCGCATAAATTTGAGCGAGAGATCTGTTGTAGCTTGGGCCATACCCAATCTGTAGTAATTTTTCCTTCTATTCGTTCATACGCAGGCCAGTCAATGCGCTCGTCTGCACGGTTTACCCAATAAGACTGCCAATAACTTTGGCCATCGTTTACTACATCACTACCTGCTTTATTGGTAAGCTGGGATACTTGCAAACCATGAATTAAAACTACTTTATACTCTTTACTCATCGCAGAAAAACTCATTAAGAGCCCTATTGCTGCTGCAAATAAAGTCGCGCGTTTAAAAATGTGTGTGTTGTTCATATTAATCCTTAACTGATTCAATATTTTTATTATGCTTAGCTTGTTACACGCTGTTGTCAGTGCATGGTAAAAGCAATGCATTGACCAGTATTGGGAACAAATTTAAAAAATGCAACATTTTGTTATCATTTTCACCGTTAAAGCTAAATATTTGCGTTAAAATACGACAAAAGCGCCAAACTATTGTGTTAAACAAAATAGCTTTATCCCCTTCTTAAGCAGTATCAATAAACTTTCTTTTAACTGCGGTTAACTATTAAACAACACTACTTTTTATTGATGTAATAGCGTAAGTTAATTACACACGATGAAAACCAAGGAATTAAAATGATAAAAAAATAATTTTTGGCAGTGTTTTATTTACTGCAATTTCAGCGCCTAGTTTTGCTAGTAGTATTAACACCCAACTTGAACAAGCAACACAAAGTGTGAGTGAAAAAGTCGTTACATGGCGTCGCCATTTACATCAAAATCCAGAGCTGAGTAATCGCGAATTTGAAACCGCTAAGTACATTACTAACCATTTAAAATCACTGGGGCTTGAAGTACAAACCGGTATTGCGCATACCGGTGTTGTGGCAAAATTAAGCGGTGGTAAAAATGCCCTTTAATCGCCCTTCGTGCCGATATGGATGCTTTACCCGTTACCGAACAAGTTGATTTACCCTTTGCCTCTAAACAAACCTCAACCTATCGTGGTAATGAAGTAGGCGTTATGCATGCCTGTGGGCACGATACCCATGTTGCAATTTTAATGGCCGTAGCAGAGTCACTGGTAAAAATTAAAGATCAGTTAGCGGGTGAGGTACTGTTTGTATTTCAACCGGCTGAAGAAGGTGCCCCCGAGGGAGAAGAAGGTGGTGCTGAGCTAATGCTAAAAGAAGGTTTATTTAAATAAAAGCCAGAGGCGGTATTTGGCTTACATGTCACCAGCTCACTTAATACCGGGCAAATTGGCTTTAGAGAAGGGCCACTAATGGCCAGTGAAGACTCTTTCACAATTAGCGTAAAGGGTCGTCAAACCCATGGCTCGCGCCCTTGGAATGGCGTAGATCCCATAGTTGCTTCATCACAAATTATAATGGCAATTCAAACAATCGCCTCACGCCAAGTTGATGTAACTAAAGCACCTTCTGTTATTTCTTTTGGCGCAATTAATGGCGGCATACGCTCAAATATAATCCCTGATAGCGTCGAGCTAATTGGAACAATTAGAACCTTTGATCAAACTATGCGCGCCGATATTAAAAAACGTTTAGCTAAAACCGCTGAGCTGGTTGCCGAATCCGCTGGTGCAAAAGCCGACGTGCATATAGATCACGGTTACCCTGTAACAGTAAATAATGTTGCACTGACTCAAAAAATGACCCCTACGCTTGCCCGTATTGCTGGCGCTGATAACATTATTACCACAGACTTGATTACCGGTGCAGAAGACTTTAGCTATTATGCACTAGAAACCCCTGGGCTGTTTTACTTTTTAGGCGTTACTCCAAAAGATCAAAACGCTAAAACGGCACCAAGTAATCATTCACCTCAGTTTTATGTTGACGAAAGCGCATTACAACTTGGCGTAGAATCATTATCTCAACTGGTCGTTGACTACTTGCAATAACAACCCATCATAAAAGCACAGGGCTAATAACCTTGTGCTTGTGTTATAAAGAGTGCTATTCAGCTAGTATAAACCCCCAATCACTTACCTTTAATATCTAATATAAATTCTCAACTTGGTAAGGACACCTCAATGACGGCAGAGTATTTTAATTTTTTAAGTCTTATTGGCGTGGCATTCTTTGCAATTTCAGGTGCATTATTAGGCCACGACAAAGATATTGGTGGATTTGGTGTTGTCGTTGTTGGCTCAGTAACTGCGTTAGGCGGTGGCACGCTCAGAGATATTCTGCTTAACCAGCCTGTATTTTGGATAGCCAACCCCGATTATTTATATGCCACCTATGGCGCTATTTTTGTCACCGTTATGTTTATTCGCCACTTGCCCGACCTGTCTAACTATTACATGTTACTGGTTGACGCTATTGGTATGGCTATTTTTAATGTGGTCGGTATTGAAAAAGCGCTCATTGAAGGCACAACCATGGTGGTTGCGCTTACAATGGGAATGACAACGGGTATATTTGGCGGCTTAATACGTGATGTGATCTGTAGAGAAGTACCACTGGTGATGCGCGAAGAACTTTACTCCACCGCGTGTTTTGCAGGAGGCTTAACCTATGCCACGCTATTTTTATTAGAAGCTCCTTATTTATGGTGCATTATAGGTTCATTATTGGTAACCGTTTTTCTAAGATTGGGCGCACTGCATTTTGGCTGGCAACCCAACCTATTTAGAAAACGAACTCCAAAAATAAGAGATTAGTATAAGTATGGCTTTACACTAATCGCTCATACAAGCCTGACGCCCGTGATACACTTTTACCCATGGCCAGTTGCAGCACTTTTTTATCTGCCACCAGCTCAAAGGTCTGTTTTGCGCGGGTAATTCCCGTGTACACTAATTGCCTATTAATACCGATACTCGCCTGCTTGAGCGGTGGTAACACCATCGCGGTATAACTAAACTCTGAGCCTTGGGATTTATGAATGGTCATTACATACACTTTATCGTGCGCCGGAAGCCGTGCTGGAGAAAATGCCCGTTCATTGCCTTGTTCATCAATAAACACTGCCTTGAGCTGGCCGCTGTCATCGGGCATTAAAATCCCTATATCACCGTTAAACAATTTTAGCTGATAGTCGTTTTGACTAACCATTATCGGCATCCCTATATAATGCCGCTGATTAGGGTTAACGCTAATTAAACCTTGTTGCTGTAATACCCGTTCAATGCGCTGGTTTAAGCTATTAACACCATAATCGCCTTCACGTACCGCAGCAAGTAACTGATAACTGGCAAAAGCTGCATGCACTTGCGCAACACTGGCACCTTGCGCTATCAGTGTTAGGAAATTAGCATAATGACTTGCGGCACTATTTACTAACTTTTCAATTGGTGTGGAAACAAAGTTATAGTCTAAAATAATATCACTAAAATGCCCTTCGCTACTTTGTTGTTCAACATAGTTTAATATTCCACGGTTGTTGGTATTAACCGCCAGCGCCAATTGACCTATGCCACTTTTTGCATCAAACCGATAGCTATGTTGTAAAAAGGCAATGCAGTCAGCGAGTTTAAACCCACTTTGACTTTGCGCTTTGAGTTTAACAGCGCCATTAAAGCACAGCGTGTTCAATTGCTCACAGCGTACTTTTGAATAACGCGGTGTTTGTCCAAGCACTAACCCTTGGCATAAATCACTCATTACACTGCCAGTATCAACCGAAGCAAGTTGGTCTTTATCGCCGAGTAAAATCAATCGTGCATGATCTGGCAAGGCCTCAATTAATTTAGCCATAAGTGATAAGTCGACCATGCTGGCCTCATCAATAATCAATACATCAACATGCAGCGGATTGCTTTTATCGTGCCGAAATTTATTGGTAAATGGCTTAACTCCCAACAAACGGTGAATGGTTTGCGCACTTTGCGGGATCAACGCGTTAATATCATCCGGTATTTCACTCAGCTTATTTTTAGCCCCTAAAATTGACTCGGTTAGCCGAGCCGCTGCCTTACCGGTGGGTGCTACTAATTTAATGCTCAATGGCGCCGCTTGATATAACGATTGTAAAATCGCTAACAGCTTTGTTACCGTGGTGGTTTTACCGGTGCCAGGCCCGCCCGTGATCACACTAAAACCTTTTGTAGCGGCAATGGCACACGCTACTTTTTGCCAATCAATATCAATACTCGGATCATCAGGAAAGTAGCGAGTTAATAACTGAGCAAGTACTGCATCATCAATGTTAAGTTGTCGCTCGCTCATTGTTAGTAATCGTTGGGCAAGGGTCTGTTCATAACCAGCTAAACGAGAAAAATATAACCGTTGATTAAACAATTGCAGTGGCTTTTGCTCCCCAACACTATGATGTGAGAGTAAATAACGTATTGCCGCTTCAGTCGTAAAGTCATCACTAAATGGGCTGAGAGTGTCAGGCTGTGTGCCTTCTAGTTTAGTAAAGTCGCTTTGACGTAAATTAAACGGATTAGTCCAATCAACCTCTGTGAGGGTTAAACAACTATGCTGGCTTTGCTGCGATAAACACAACATTAAAATTATATAAAAGAGGTCGTCATACCCTTGCTGTGCGTTTGTGCCACTGAGCAATTCAGCCAGTTTTACATCAACTACACGCACTCTATGTTCGTCCGTTAAATACGTTAGCAACGGCACGACTTTGATGCTTTCGCTGGTCTGCATCGTTGGCTGTGCTGTTGTGAGCACAGGTTCATCTAAAGGCGCATCATCTAAGTCATCAAACAAACCCGGTTGTTGATTTAAATCACTCATAGCATGGCTCCTTGGCTAAACAAGCCATCTAAAATAACGACTTGATTTGCACTTAGCTGTTTAAAGTACACTCCCTCTCCTGCTGGCATACCGCGTAAAAAAGTATAATAAACACCGCCTAAATGCGCCTCTATTGAATAATCGGGAATTCGCTGTTTAAGCAAGCGATGTAGCGCTACGGTATAAATTAAATACTGTAAATGATATTGGTGGCTGGTCATGGCTTGCTCTAGCTGCTCTGGCACATAATCAGCGGCGGTGTTGCCCAAATAATTCGATTTATAATCTAAAATATAATACTTGCCTTGGTAGCAAAAAATTAAATCAATAAAGCCTTTTAGTAACCCTTTAACATGGGCAAACTCAAGTTTACTTTGGTTAAAGCCAAAATGTTTAATCAACACTTCATTAAGCTTAGGCGCACTGAGGCTGCTTAGTGGTAAGTTAAACTCCATTTCTACTAAACAGTCACTTGGCGCTAATTGGCTCAAACTTAAATTATTATCGCTGTTTAACGGGCAATTAAGTGCATCGAGTACCCATTGTTCGGTAATTTGCTGCCATTGCTCATCAATATGGTATTTATCAAAAGCACGCTCAATCACAGCCGTTAAGTTTTGCTCGGCATTCGTGGGATGATTTACCGGACTGGTAAAATCAATCTGCTCAAATATTTCGTGCAAACAACTCCCTGGTTTTGCACCCTTTGGAAAGCTATACGGTGAAGGAAGTTCATCTTGCTGCACAGCAAACTCATCTCTTTGATGATCTTCATCACTGCGCCCAGGAGCAAGTTGATCAGCATGCTTTTTAAAACTCAAGGCACTAAAGCTGGTTGCTCGCCAGTCACGTTCAATCTGCGCCGTTACTGTATTAATAAGTAAATCGTGCTGTTTAGTGTCACTATTTTTTAAGCGAAATATGCCCTGATCAACTAATTCGCCTGAGGTAAATTGCTGGTATTGCATAGCATGATTAGCCTCACAAAATTCACTTAAATGGGTGCGCCACACTTGGCTGCTGGTTATCTCTAACCCTGAGAACAACACATGCCCCAGCGCACTACTTTGAATTGCTAAACGGCTACTTTGCCCTTGAGAAATGTTATACACGCCCAGCGAACAAAAGTGCACTGCACGAGTCAGTGCTACATAAAGCAAACGTAAATCTTCAGCTAAACGTTCTTGCTCGGCCTTTTGCAGGGCATCTTCATCTTTACTTAAATCGTATATCAGCTTGCCATCTTGATGATAAAGCGCGTCTTTAGTTTCACGATAACCACTGGCAAATGGCATAAATACCAAGGGGTATTCAAGCCCCTTAGAAGCATGCATAGTCACGATTTTAACTAAGTTCGCATCACTTTCTAAGCGAACTTGCACTGTTTCGCCATCTTGCTGGCTCACCTTTTGCGCAAACCAACGTAATAAACGAAGTGTCCCTTCAAGCTCAATTTGTTTTTGCTGCAGTATTTCGCCTAGGTGCCTGAAGTCGGTAAGCCACCGCTCTACGTTATAGCCCAAACCTTGCCATTTGGCACTGAGCTGATTATGACTCAGTAAGCGTTCAAGCATTGCCATTGCCCCTTGCTTATGCCAAATATGGCTAAGTTGAGCAAAAAAGTTTAGGTGTTCTTGCCAGCTATTTTCATCATCGGCTAGAGCAAAAATATCGTTATAGCTTAAACAAAATAAAGGGCCGGCTAATACACCGCGTAGTAATGCCTCATCGTACTGACCATGCAAAGCCGTTAAAAAATTGAGCAAGTGATGACTTAACTCTTGGCTAAATACACTGTCGCGAGACAAATACACACTGGCAATATTAGCTTTACTCAGCGCTTGCTTCATTATTTGTGCCTCAACGCGGTCGCGCACCAAAATACAAATATCAGCAGCACTGACAGGGTTAGCGCCAATACAGGCAACACCTTGGTTTGCTTGCTCAAGTAAAGTAACTATTTTATTAGCAAAATGGGTGGCTAAATGTGCTTGCCCTACGCCTTTACTGGTCGGCTTATTTTTTTTATCGCCGGCTTCATCTACAAACACATTAAATTCAAACGCGGTGGCAGGTTTACCGTCAATTAAAAACGACTCATCTGCTTTTTTTCCTTTCGCTTTCACTTTATTAAATGGAATAGCGTCGTTATAAATAAAGCTGTTGTCGTATTTGCTAAAAAAGCTATTTACACTATTTACAATATCACTGCTTGAACGAAAGTTAGTGCCCAATGTAAATTGTTGTGGCTCATCTACCGCTTCTTTTGCGCCAATGTAGGTAAATATATCTGCGCCCCTAAACCCATAAATTGCTTGTTTAGGATCGCCTATCATAGCTAAAGTGGTATTGCTTTGAGCATAAATTTTACTAAAAATACCGTACTGAATCGGGTCAGTATCCTGAAACTCATCTATCATTGCCACCGGAAATAACTGCGCTATTTTTTGTGCGAGCACATCACCTTGTTCACTCTTTAAGGCACTGTGTAAATTAGTCAGTAAATCGTCAGGAGTGATCACGCTTTGTTCTTGTTTGCGTTTAACTATGGCCGCTTTTACCCAGCTCGCCGCATATTGCACTATCGCAATTTTTAGCCCTTGGTTGATGGTGTTGTTAAGTGCGGCTAAGGCATCGAATTGGCTAATAAGTGGATGAGTCAGTAATGTGCCATTTTTTTTATAATTAGCTGCATTACTTAAGCTCTCGCTACTCCACACCTCAAACGAATACTTACTGGTACCAAATTCAAAAAAGTCATCATTGCCTAAGCAAAATGCTTCAAGTGCAGCAAGACTGCCCTTTCGCCCAGGTGTTTTTGAGCCACTTAAATCGGATGCTTTAACAGCACCAATAAACTCTTGCTCTAGGCACGCTTTTTTAAAGGCTGGAACACGCGCCAAGTATTCATCTCGCGCTTGCCATACCGCATCTAAACTAACTTGCGGTGTTATCTCTGCGTTCGCCTTATTTAAAATACTACTTACATGACTAAATAGTGATTCGGGCGCGGCAAATACCGCTAAAATCGCATCTGTTCTTTCTTTACTAAGTGGGTATACAAACGCGCGCCAAAAGTCTTTTATGGTTTCTAGCAGAATATCGCGCTCATCTAAAATGAACTCTAAGTTAAATGCCACACCGGATTCAAAAGCATGCTGCTTTAGCATTCGCTGACAAAAACCATGAATGGTAAAAATAGCTGCTTCGTCCATTGATTTAGCTGCAGCATCGAGTAAGTCAAATGCACGGTGCTTGTCATCAACGCCCGCTATTACGCCTTCAATTAGCTCATCATTAGGTACTTGCCCCAGTAACGCATCACGCGCAGCAATAATACGGCTACGAACACGGTCTTTAATTTCTTGCGTGGCGGCATCGGTAAAGGTGACTACCAAAATTTGCTCAACGCTCAATGGCGTATTCAGCTCACCAGGTATTTGCATGCCCAATAAATAGCGCAAATACAAACCCGTGATCGTGTAGGTTTTACCTGTGCCAGCACTGGCTTCAATTAAGCTTTGCCCTGATAATGGCATGGTGAGTGGATTAAGCGCTTGCATAGTCACTCTCCTTGGCATGCTCAAATAATGGGGCGAGTAGCTTATCGCTCCAATGTATAAATTCGTCTTGGCAGTCATTAAGTGATTGCACCGTTAAACGAATATATGGGTTTTCCCCCTCACCTCGGCCAATATACTGTGGACTAAATTTACTGTTGGCTTTTGCCATATCACCACCGCTTTTCACGTATTCATAACCACTTACCGGAAAAAACGCCACGGGCTTGTTGCGTAATTCTTTATAAAGCTCAAACCAATCTGCGAGCAGTAAATCGGCATCGGCTTTACTCATTGGAGCAAAGCTAATTTGCTTATCTAAACCCAGCAATAAGGTTTCAACCTCCTGTTGCATGCTTTGTGCAGCAAGGTGATAAATAAAGCCTTTAATTAAATCTTTAGCTTTAATACTGGCACTGCGATAAAACACTTGTTTTTGCATATACACATGGTTTAGCCAGCCTTCAATGGTGGTGTTTTCAAGTGACAGTAATACTTCTATCGGTTCGCTTTTACCCGCTTTTATTTGTTGTTTTACTTGCCCTGCAAGCGCATCAACGCGATGTTGCATGCTTTCATAAATTAAGCTGCCAACATGAGCTTGCGGCAACTCACCGCGCTGCAGTATTTGTTCGGTACTTAGTGGGATATCGTTAATATTAGCTTCAAGTATTTCATCAAGGTAAAAATAACGGCGTAGCGCATCTAAGCTAAACGGTTCTTCATCTTTGGCTATGTCGTTAAATTGCGGCAAACGTAACCCTAAGCTTTGCTGATAAAAGCTCTCTTGGGCATGGCACACACTGCGAATAAACACATCAAGATCAAGTAGCTCTGGAGGCGTTACATCAAGTGCAGTGATTGCTTTTGGCTCAATGGCCTCGCTAGGCAGCCAAATTGGGTTATAGCTGTGGTTGTTAAGCCCTGCCTGTTCAGCGCTAGCTGGCAGATAATACTGACTATTAAAAGGTTGTAAATGTTGTTGGCTAATAAGACAATCTGGCAAGGATTTATCACTGGGTTCGCTAAGTTTGAAGCTGCGACCTATGTATTCTAACAATTCACTGACAAGCGTTGATGGCATGCACGGCTGGTTGTCAAAACATGATCGGCCAATGTAGCTCATATATAAATTATCTCGGGCACTGAGAAGTGCTTCTAAAAAGAGGTAACGGTCATCGAGTTTTCGTGAACGGTCACCTTTTTGCTTTTTAGAGTAAGGTACTAAGTCAAAACCGATAGGCTGCACGGTACGTGGGTAATCGGCATCGTTCAAGCCTAACATACACACTACCTTAAACGGCACGGCGCGCATTGGCATTAACGTACAAAAATTCACTTGCCCCACTAAAAAACGTTGGCCGACACCTTTTTCTTGTATGCCTTGTTTAATTAAATAGCTAACAATGCGCTGCGACACGGCCTCACTGTAATCACCATTATCATGATGTTTACCAATGTCTTCGAGTACTTTTTGCAGTACTAATAAATCCCAACTGTCGTCACTTTCGCTCTCATAAATAGTATTGAGCAGCTCATTTAAAATTTGGGCTTTATTGGTGAGTGTGTCATCGGGGGTGAGCTTAGCTTTAAAGTCTTGCAACACATTAATAAAATGTACCAGCTTGTTGAGTGTATCGAGCGCCATGCCCTCAACCTCATCGGCACTGTAAATACCATTAAATGGGCATTGTTCATCGCGCATGGCAATACCCAGTAGTAGCCGGTTTAAGCCATGTTGCCAAGTGTTAAGCTCAATTGCGGGTAAATCAAAGCTACTTTTATGTTCAGCGTTTACGCCCCATTTAACGCCAACGCGCTCCAACCAAAACTGAATTTGCTCATATTCATGCGCTTCTAAGCCAAATTTTTCAGCAATTTGGGTAACCTGTAATAAATCGAGAATATCCGACACGCCAAAGCGCGAAAACGGTAAATTAGCTAAACTAGCAAACGAACTCAGTACTGGCTTTTCTTGCTCTATGGCTAAATCAGCTAGCGCATAAGGTATAAATCGGCTGCCCTGTGCACCACCAAAAACTGCTTCAATATAAGGGCTGTAGGTACCAACGTCGGGCATCATCACAATTATGTCTTTGGGGGTAAGCGCTGGGTTCTGATTAAACAAATTAAGTAAGTAATCGTGCAAACGCTCTACTTCTCGAAGTGGTGTATGGCAATCGCTAAGTGTAATGCTTGCATCGTTTACACTTATTGGCAGCTTGCCCTCATCGTTAATAAACCATTCTTTGTTATCGGTGAGCGACTCACCTTTAAAGGCAAGTTGGTAAATTTCACTTTGCACTTGGCCAAGTAAGCTGTCGTCAAATGCATCTATAAAGCCATCAATCCAGCGGGCATCTAGCTGCACTAGTTGCTCAAAATAATCGCGGCCGAGTTTACCCCACGACGACAATAGCGGATTACCAATAAAATAGTATTCCTCATCAGGGTTGGTGTGCTTTTTTTGCTGTGCTTCCACCAGCGGCATTTTTGCGTATTTAGCGGTGATTTTAGCTGCTGTTTTTTCATCAATAATATCGCCCCAGTAATGCTCGCTAGGGTTAAAAAAGAACAAAAACACTTCAGTTTTTTTACTTAAGGCTTCAAACACCTCAAGCTGCGAGCTAGCAATGGCAGATATGCCAAATAAACTAATGCGTTTTGGCAATAAGCTGCTATCCATGCTCTCAAGTGCACTGAGTAACTGCCCTTGCATATTGGCACGGTGAAATTGGCTTTGGCCTAGCTGCTTGCTTAATTTGACGATACGACGCCATAAATCGGGTTGCCAAGGCGCAATGGTTATATCAACATCATCAAGCTCATCGGTGCCACTATCCCATGTGGCTATCCAATGTGGGCGGTACATTAAATATTGGTCGTACACATCGGCTATTTTTTCACATAGAGCAAAGGTTTTTTGACCGTCAATATCACCCTCTAAATAGGTTTTAAGCGGTAAGTACAGCGGTTCATTTATGCACTGGGGTAAAATGGCAAATAATTTCCAAGCAAGATTAGGTTTGTTAAAGGCCGACTCTTTAGGCACGTTTGGCAGTAATTGCTGATACAACTGCCAAATAAAACTCGATGGTAGCGGAAAGTCTACCTGTGCAGCTACGCCTAAATTTTCACTTAAACCGATTTTAAGCCATTGCGACATACCCGGCGATTGCACTAACACCACTTCTTTATCAAATGGGCTTTGCAATGGGTTTATTTTTAATAGCTGATGAAACTGCGCTTGCAGGGCTTCCATACGGTTTGATTGAATAATATTGAGCATACGATACCAGCCTTACTTGAGATAAAGCCAGTGTAAGATATTTTCAATTTAAGCGGTAGCGCTAAGAGGAAATTGGCATTAATAAATCAGCAAGTTAGCCCGCCGACAGATGAAATTTTAAACGCACAGCTTTACCCGCAGTGCGTTTATTATTTAAATGGTGATGCTATTTATAAGGACTAATACTTGAAAGACTAAAGTCACTTTGCATAATAACCTGACCCTCAATGCCTTTAAGCTTTAATGAAATAGCAGGGTCGACTTGTTGCCAGTCTATGCTTAAATCACCATAGTTAACATTATGCGTGTAATCACCCACACGATGCTGGTTAGGGCTAACGTCTTTCCACTTTTCTGTCAGGCCTGAGCTGGTCATTTCAATAAGCGGGTAATCAAGATTGTGTTGATACCTTGAAATCTCGCCCCAATGAGTATCGCCACTAATAATAATTACACCATTTATTTGGTGTTTTTTAATTAGCGCAAATAAACGATTTCGATCCTCTGGAAAATTTGCCCACGACTCCCAGCCGGTAAAATCTGGCAGTAACTGCAAGCTTGACGCTATTAGCTTTATTGCCGCTGGCTTTTTCAGCTCGGCTTCAAGCCATCGCCACTGTGCTTCCCCTAGCATTGACGCGCCTTTAACTTCAGTTGGACTGTACGGGCCTTGGTTATTTAGTTTACGCTTGGTGTAATACTCAAGCTCGCTAACAGAATTAAGTGTGTCACGATTAAAGCGTAAATCTGGCATGATCACCTGCACGGTTTGCTCGCCTTCGCCATACATGTACGAGGTATAAATACCATCAGCACGGGTACGGCGTTTTGAATTAGCAGGTTCTTGCCAAAAATCGAGCATGATTTGCCGCGATGCTTCCTTATGCGGATACTCTTTCCCCGCGTCATTTTGACCATAATCGTGATCATCCCACATGGCTATTATTGGTGTTTTTGCGCGTAGTGCTTTAAAGCCAGGCTTTGCCCCAAGGCGTTGGTATTTATTTTTAAGTACAGCCATGTCGTTAGTATCGCCATAAATGTTATCGCCTAAAAAAATAAATAAATCACTCTGCTCTTTGTTGATGGCGTTAAATATAGGAATGTCTTTATCTTGGTGCCCGCAGGAACCAAATAATATTTTAGACGGCGCAGCCATTGCTCCACTGCTAATCACAATAGTCAGTGACAGTGCAGAATACTTAAGGGTTTTTAGTAACTGTTTCATTTTAAAATCTCATTAATAGCCGGTGCCATATTAGGGTTAATTATGTGTGGGTTTTGCCCAAGTGCTTTTAAAACGGTGGCGGCAACTTGCGCTTGTTTAAGCTCGTTTTTAGTTTTAATTAAACCGTTATTTTTAATTGCAGGGCCAATGGCAGCAAGCCAAATATGCTCAGAGCCTACTATGCCGTTAGGAAACACATCTGCGCCTAGGTTAAGCTCTAGCAATGCTCGACGAGAACTGTGATGCTGCCAATCACTGGCATGACTTCCACGGCCATGATCAGTAGTAACGATCAGCGTCGTATTATTTTTATAACCTGGGGTACTTTGAATGGTTTGCCACAAATCTTTTATAAATGCATCGCTTTGCTTAGCCGATTTTAAATAGGCGTCGTAATGCCCATCGTGAGCAAAATCATCAGTTTCTCCCAAACTAATCACCAATAGTCTTGGCTTTTTCGCCAGCATATACGCCTTAGCAAAACGATAGGTAAAACTATCAAGCCGCACATTGTGCCAAGGGCTGGGTATTTCTGTTTGTAGCGCATTAAGTAGCGCTGCGTCGGCAAATAAATCATCAGCAACGGGCATAAACCCCGCATTCACCTGCACCTTGCTGCGCTGGGTATTTACAATGAAAGGAAACACATCCCAACTACCAAATAACGCGGTGCTGTTTTTAAATTCAGGTTGGGCGTTTAAACGCTCTAAAATAGTTTTATTTGGATTAAATACCTTGTCGTTACTGTTGATACTTTCATCCACTTCACCAGTAAGAATTTCGTTATACCCAGGATATGAAAAATACCACGGGTTACTCACCGACATAGTTGAGCCTTTAGCCCTATCGCCAATAATTACGCCTTGCTTTGCAATGGTTTGAGTTAAAAATGGCATTAACAACTGTTGACGCTGTTGCACACTTTCATGCCAAAACTGGCTTTTTAATTGCGCTGGTTGCTTAACAAACTCTTTATTATTAATCAGCTTGTTATCGGCACCATTGAAGACTTCTTGCCAGCGAACTCCATCTAAAGTTACCAACACCACATTTTGCGGTGCAGCCAAAACCGCCTGACTGTTAAGTAAAGCCAAACCGATTATTAGTATTGTTATTATTGTTTGCATACACACCTCGCTTAATAAAAAGCCCATCAATGATGGGCTTAATTACGTTTATTACGTTTTAAAACGTGGCGGTTAACGTCACGGCTGCTGTGCGTGGGGCGCCAATAAAGTAAGTGCTCCCATTACCTGTGCCGCCTGCTAGGTAGCTTTCATCAGTAATGTTGTAAACCACAAAAGCAATATCAACGGCTTTAAACGGGCCAGCATTAACTTCGGCTGCATAACCTGCGTTTAAATCAACCACGGTGTAGCTATCTACATCGCCACGCTCACCAGTGTATTTAGCCGATAAACCAAAGCGGAAATCACCGCTGTAATAATCGGTTGAAAGCACAAATAAATCATCTACTGAGTCAATTACTTTGCCTCCTGCTTCAAACCCTGGCGCATCGCCTTTGTATTCAGAGCTATTATTGGTGTATGAGCTATATACATTCCACTCATTATTAAGCATGTAACTTGCTGACAGCTCTAAACCTTTGGATTCAATACCGCCCACATTTAAGTACGAGCCATTTGTGCCTATGGTGTAGTCTATACCGCCGGTGTCACTGCCTGGAGCTATAAAGGTGATACGGTTATCAAATTCAATTGAATAGGCCGTTGCCGTTAGTTTAAGTGCATTATTTTGATAGCGTACACCTAGATCAATATTTTCAGCGGTTTCTGGCTTAATAGCTGATAAGTCAGAGCTGTCGCGCTCAAGCACACCATCTTTAATGGCGGCAAAGTTTTCGCTATAGCTGGTAAATAACTCAGTATTACTATTTAGCTGATACAAAATGCCGCCACTAAATAGAAGGTCTGAATCACTGTTTACTTTAGCTGTTGTCGCATTTTGATAATGGTCATACTTTTCTATGTCTACTAAGTACTTTTTAACCCCTAGGTTAAGGGTTAAATCGCCAAATGCCATTGAGTCTTGGGCGTACCATTTAAGAATGTCGGTTTCAAAGGTGTTTTTGTATTGCGTCCAGTATGGGGTGTTATCAAAGTGATGATAAATGCGCGCATCTATAACTTTATGCCAATCACGCGACTCATCACGGTCGCTTTGCTCATACCAAAAACCCGCTTCTATATCATGCATGCCAAAGGTCGCTTGATAATTAGCGGTTACCCCTAAACGATCTTTATTGTAATGAGTATGACGATAAGACATAACTGGCGTGGCATCAGCGTCGTAACACGCAGGGTTAAGCTCAGGTCCCGACTCCCACGGCCAGTTTAAGCTTGCTGTACAACCTGCGTTGGGAGCAAGTGGGTTGCCATTACTATCTGTAAAGCCATAAGAGCCTGCGTTTGTACCACCTTCCGTGGTTGGGTTGCCATTTTCATCTACAGGAGACGTTAAATACGGAGGGATCCAATCGCCTCGGCCTGAGTTTTTATGATAATACGGGCTAATGGTTAACAATGAGGTGGGTGAAATCGCGTATTCAAATTTTAAATACCCTAGAGTATTTTCACGTAGCGTGCCCCAACCTTCTGCAAACATTTGGTCAAAGTGCGGAACGCCTGTCCAGTTCCATGTTAGTTGATCCCAACCTGGAGTTTGTTCAAATTGTGCCAAGCTCACGCTGTTGTAATTCGTCTCGCTTACATCATCGTAAGATAAACGCCCTGTTATAGTTAACTCATCAAGGGTGGTGACAAATTTCGCTTCAGCATGTTGGTTATCTTTACCACCATTGCTACCCGAACCAATCCAACGGCTAGTATCGGTTTGCGAGTAACTTACATACGCTTGAGTATTATCGAAAATGGTGCCAGTTTCGTGTTTAACGTAATAGCGGCTCGCGTCATGGCTGCCTGAGGTATATGCAAAAGTGGTGCTTTTTTCAACGCTAGGCGCTTTACTTACAAAGTTAAAAGTACCGCCTAGTGCTTCTAACGAGGCAGATTTAATATCTGAGGTACCTTGGCCAACTTCCACTGTCACCAAGTTTTCGCTATCTAGGTAACGATTCGCTTTAGCACCACCGCCATAATTAGAACCGCCATTAGGAATACCGTCTACCGTCATACCTAATTGCTGCTGGTTTGAGTCAATACTAAAACCACGCATGGTGATAGTTGTTGACCAATCGTCGCCGCCAAATGCGTCGCCTTCGTTTATGCTAATGCCAGGTAAGTTATCTATTACTGATAACACACTCGATACCGAGCTTTGTTGCTCAAGCATGGCAGGTTCAATAACGTTGTTTGCATAACTGGTTGGTTTTGCAGTAACGGTTACTTCTTCTATCACGTCATCGTTAGCATAAGCTGAAGTTGATACCGCCATGGCCACAGCCATGCTCAAAATCGATTTATTTTTTAAAGCGTACATTGTTGTCCCGTTTGATTCTAATTATAAAAGGTAATTATGAAAGCGGGCACAGTCTATTTTTTAAATATGACAACGAGGGGGAACTTTATTGACAGCAAGATTAAACAATTATGAGTAAATTATGGCAAATAAATGTATAAAAAAAGACACTCACAATTGTCCATGAGTGTCCTATGGTTTTTACTAAATTAGCTGCTATTTCAATTCAGCTAGCATTTCATCACTGTAAGCTGTGACTTCTTCGCCGTTTTTAATTTTGCTAATGTAATCTGGGTTAGCAATAAGCGGGCGACCAATAGCAATTAAATCAAATTTATTGTCGTTAATCGCTTCTTTAGCAGTTTCAAAACTATAACTACCTACACCCACTAAGGTACTTGCATAACCAGCTCGTAAAAATTCAGAGGTTGATTTACCTTCTAGTGAATCAAAACGCATGCTGTCGTCAAAAATACCGCCGTGTAAATAAGCTAACTTGCGGTTTTCAAGCTCTGGTAATAAGTAGTCAAATACTGCTTTATCGCGATTGTCTTCGCTCATGTTAAAATAAGCACCTGGCGTTAAACGCATAGCGGTACGCTCATTGCCCACAACATCAATAACTGCATCGGTTACTTCCAGTGCAAAACGAGACATGTTTTCTGGTGTTTGCCCGTACTCGTCATCACGTTCATTTGCCGCATAATGTAAAAATTGGTCAATTAAATAACCATTAGCACCATGAATTTCTACGCCGTCAAAACCCGCTTCCATCGCATTTTCTGCGGCTTTAGCGTAGTCAGCCACTAAGCCTTTAATGTCGTCTGTAGTTACAGGCTTTGGCGTAACATAAGTGAGCTCGCGCATACGCGGTACTGAACCTTCAACCCCTATTGCAGATGGCGCCAAAACATCACCACCAAAAAAGTGAGGGTGTGCTACACGGCCAACATGCCATAGTTGTGCAAACATTTTTCCGCCATTGGCATGTACTGCATCAGTGACTTTTTTCCAACCTTGAATTTGTTCGCTAGTGAAAAGCCCAGGTGTATTTGGATAACCTTGAGCATCAGCACGGATAATAATGGCTTCACTAATAATTAAGCCTACATCAGCACGGCGAGCGTAGTAATCAACCATGGCTTGTGTTGGCACTAAATTGTCATCTGCCATACAACGGGTCAATGGTGCCATAAGTACGCGGTTTTGCAGTTCTATGCTGTTATTTAATTTAAAAGGTGAAAGTAAGTCAATCGACATAATATTTATCCTTTGTTGAATGTACATTCAAGATAAGGTCACTTGAATGAATATTCAAGTATAATTTTGAAACTTTGTTTAAGATTGCGTAAACTCCTAGGCCTAAGAAAAATAAATTTATTCATTACTACTCTCTCCACTAAAAGAGTCATTATGAGAACTGCAGAATTTGATAAAGAGTTTGTACTGCGCCAAGCTATGGCCATGTTTATGCTGCATGGCTACGCAAAAACCAGTATGCAAAAACTGACTCAAGCCACCCATTTACATCCGGGTTCTTTGTATGGGGCATTTGGTAATAAAAAAGGCATTTTTTTAGCCGCCACGGAGCAATACCAAACCGATCGCAATACACAGTTTACGGCCCTGTTTGAGCACAGTAATTGTATTTTAGATACGCTGAAACATTACCTTAATATCATTGTGCAAGAATGTATTGACGGCGAAGCAACTAAAGTGTGCTTGCTTACAAAAAGCATTAGTGAGGTGGAGGGTAACGATCCACAAATTTGCCACGTATTACGAACTAATTTAACGGCGTACGAGCATGCCTTTGCGCAGCAATTACAAAAAGCGATAGATAATAAAGAAATTACCAATGGGCGAAGTGCCATAGAACTAGCACGATTTTGTGTTATGGGTATTTATGGATTGCGCACTTACGCATTAACAAATCAAGACCCCGACGCACTAAACCAACTAGCCGATGAGCTGCTTGTAGCCATTAGCTAAACTAAATTTTAAAGCGCAGTATGTCGCTGCCTTTTGTATTCCCCCACAGTGAGAGAGAGCCAAAAATGACCACTGACAATTTATCAAAGCAAGACGACGTAATTTTAGGCCTTGGCGCAAAAAAACGACTCGCATTCATGTACGAAACTGTGCAGCAGTTTAAACAAGTGTGGATTTTAAACGATGACGACGGCTGCGTCATGCTCACTAACGAAGACGACGACTGTGTGCCTGTATGGCCAACCCGTGAGTTTGCCCAAGCTTGGGCAACCGGCGAATGGGAAGGATGTACACCTAAAGCAATTCCAACTGCAGATTGGTTTAGCCGCTGGACACCAGGCCTTGAAGAAGATGACTTACTGGTTGCTGTTTTCCCTACCGAAGATGACGACGGCACGATTTTATTTCCTGATGAATTTCAAGCGCAGTTGAATAAATCAATTAGAAAATATTAGGGTCTGTTAATCTTTGCGGATTAAAATTTGTTCAAGCTAGGGGCGGTTTAATCGCGGCGCGATGTTTGTAACCTAGTGGGCTCGATAACTGCTCCTGCGTTATTCTACTGGCTTACATCCATGTAAGAATAAGTCATAACTGAGCAAAGCTTCCGCGTCCTGCTCACGCCCCTAAGCTGAATCCTTCGGGCAGCGCCTGTTTGGCATTGATGCTGCGTTATCGCCTATTTATGGGGGAATCCACACCACATAGGCGATGCCTTGCCTAAATACCAAACAGACTGCTGCAAATCCAACCTTGAAAGGTCAACAGACCCTAACTTCTAAAATAGTGACCATTTTAAATAAGTTTACTATAAGCATGAAATGAAAAGTTTTTTACCAAAAAGTTATAAAGCATCTATTATTGTGTTGTAATTTACTTTTATAAAAATCGATTTGGGTGGACATTAATTCCAGCCCTGTTAAAAATCGAATTATGTAATCTATAATCAGGTAAATTTAATAAAAAAATATAACGTTTATTTTCCGTGTTTAAATTGGGGTCTACATGCTGTTCAATTCAAAATATAAAAACAAAATTAACGAGTTAAATAACGAGTTAATGCAATTAAAAAAAGCTAATGAAAAACTTGAGGCGCAATTATTAGCAGTAAACAGCGAGAAATCACAACTAAACGACAATGAAATAGCAAACGATACGGCATTTGTAAAACAGCGTGAATTAAATACCTTATCATTGCAGTCATCTGATTTAATAAGTGATATCAGAGAAAGCTTAGCCTCAACTTCACATAAACTAATCAATGATATTACGTCATTTAAGTCATCCCAAGAATTACTTGATACAATTTTAGATATGTTAGCAACGACTTCATCGTCAACACATAATATTTCAAGAGATACAAAATCCGCCTCTAAATCCGTTAAAGAGTTGCAGTCAGTAACAATCGGCATTAATGATTTTGTAAACATAATTAAAGGAATTTCTGATCAAACAAATTTACTCGCACTTAATGCAGCCATTGAGGCAGCAAGAGCGGGAGAGCAAGGGCGAGGCTTTGCAGTGGTCGCAGATGAAGTGAGAACGCTTGCTCAACGCTCTTCTGAGGCATCTAACGAGATATCTAATTTAATAGATAAGGTTAATGAGCAAATGCAAAGCGTTGTAACTAAAATTACTAACGTTAGCGAAGAAAGTGATGGCATTGCAAATAGCTCATCAGAAATTGATACTACCGCTAAAAAGGTGGTTGAACTATCACAAAATATGTATAGCGTTATCGTTAATTCAAGTGCGGATGCATTTATTCAAACAGTAAAAATGGACCATATTGTATGGAAATACGATATTTATAAAGTCATTTTAGGTCAATCAAACAAGACGGCAGAAGACTTTTCTGATCATACCATGTGTCGTTTAGGTCAATGGTACTATCAAGGTGAAGGTGCATTAAAATATTCAAGCATTAACGACTTCAAAGCATTAGAGAAACCACATACAGATGTCCATAAAAATGGCTTTGCTGCTCTAGAAGCATTCCAATTAGGCGATCTCAATACTGCTGTTGAAAAAGTATCTCTTATGGAGCAAGCAAGCTTTAAAGTAGTCGATATACTTAGCGCGTTATCAGATAAAATTATGGAGCATAATTTTAAATAAAATAGTCATAAGTACCTCCTTTTGCATAGCGATTTATAATCATTCATCGCTATGCATACCAAATTCATGTAAATAAATTATTAACCCTTTAATTAATCATTAACTATATTTTTATAATAACAGCTCACCGTTTAGTGATTAAAGTTAGTAACTATAAAGCAAAAATACGCTAAAGCGGTCATAACTATAATTATTCTGTTAAAAATGCAGTACAATTTTTACCGGTAACTAACTTAGGTATTACATGCGGTACACTTTCAATTTTATATGTTGCTTGCTACTACAAATCATTGGTTTTAGTGCATCTGCTGTAATATTAAACGAAAATGACAGCTTACAATTAAAATCAGCTATATGGCATCAAGTAGATTTAGCTAAATCAACCCAAGGTGAGCAACTCATTAATGCTTATAACAATATAAGTACTCCCGTCACTTCGCTATATAGTGCGCATGGCAGTGCAATAGCAAAAATTAGTTTAACTACAGTGAGCGCAGGACGCTGGTATATAATCCCCCAAATTAATTACTTAGATAGTGGCGTTGCTTTTTATCAAGATACTAGTGGGATCAGAAAAGTCGCTGATTTTTCACAAAATAGCGTCACTCAATCAGCCATTGTAATGCACAGCCAAGCTTTTGAATTACATCTAGAAGCTAATTCACACGGTGTTTTATGGCTTTATATTAATGCTAAGCACTTTGCTAAACCTGTTAGCATTAACATTATTCCTCAATCTAGGTTTGTTAAACTTCAGTTTTATATCAATTCATTAAGCTTAGTGTCTATTACTATAATGCTGACCTTGGCTTGCATGGCCTTAATAATGTTCTTTAAAACACAACATCGCGTGGCGTTGTTTTGTGCAGGTTATATAGGATTACACGGCATTGGCTGGGCATTCGCGGCGGGGATAGTTGCGTTACTTTTTAATTACCACGCAATTAACACCCATTACTTTGGCATGTATATTTTTGCCTTCGCTATTGCCTCTGCCAGTTCATTTGCCTATTACTTATTTAACTTTGACCAACATACCCGCACTGGTATTAGCCGATTTTTAAAATACTTTTCCATAACGGCACTTGCCTGTGGTTTTTTAAACCTATTTTTACCCTTTCATTGGGTGTTCTATTTAGCTCACTTCCTCGCTGCAATTTGGGTGTATTTAAGCTTAAAGCTTGGCTTTACAATGCTGGGGATGAAGGACTTTAGGGCGAAATATTTTTTAACTGGCAACCTTGTTTATAGCCTGTCATTAGTTATTTTTATCTTATCGCACCTCAATTTAATAGAAATAAGCTCACCTGAATTATGGGTGCTTATTGCTCTGGCCATTGATTGTATCTGTATTTTACTTTCTTTATCTGAATGGCTAAAAATAAAGCAAAATAATTATATAAAAGCGCTAGAGTTATCACGCATAGACCCACTCACCAAAGTAGGAAACCGGCTGCAATTACAAGAAATACTTGATAACTTAGATAATTTTTATCTCATAGTGTTTATAGATTGCGACAATATTAAAAGTGTTAACGATCACCTAGGTCATGCTCACGGTGACAAGCTACTCATTGAGGTTACGCGGTTAATACAAAATGCGTTAGCCGATAAAGGCGAGGTATGCAGAACCGGCGGTGATGAATTTATTTGTGTGTGTAACGTTAAATCAGCACAACAGCTCGCCCAACTCATCCTGAGCATCAACGAGTCGTTAAACTATATTCATCAGCAAGTTCAAAAACACTGGCCGTTATCAGGCGTGAGCTATGGCTTAGCAAGTAGTCAGGAGTGTAGTGACTATAAAGCTTGCTTAACCTTAGCCGACCAACGAATGTATACATTAAAACATCAGCGTAAAGACAAACGCCAAGCTCAACACCAACACGTTTAATGTTATTACAGGCACAAAAAAGGACGCCTTGAGGCGTCCTGATATAGAATAATGGTGGAGAGAGAGGGATTCGAACCCTCGTTAGGGATTAACCTAAACACACTTTCCAGGCGTGCGCCTTCAGCCACTCAGCCATCTCTCCACAGTGTTGCATTGCAACAGCGCGCTATAGTATGAAATACACTTGCTTGGTGCAAGGCCTTTTTAACATCACGCTTTTAACTGCTTAATAATCATACCAATTACATCAGCATGTTTAGTATCAATCACTATAACTCTTTTAGGCACAAAAAAAGGTTACTGAGCCTCAGTAACCTTTTTATTAATAGTGCGTTTTATTACTTTGCCATGTTAGCTGTAAAGTCTAGCATGCGATTTAATGATTTAAGCGCGCCTTCACGCAAATCCATATCAACAAACACTTCTTTACCGCTGGCATCAATCAGTGCTTCCTCAATCGCTTGTAAGCCGTTCATTGCCATCCAAGGGCAGTGAGCGCAAGTTTTACATGTAGCGCCGCTACCAGCCGTTGGCGCTTCAAAAAACTCTTTATCTGGACATAGTTGCTGCATTTTATAAAAAATACCGCGATCGGTCGCCACGATAAACTTTTTATTAGGCATAGTTTGCGCTGCTTTAATAAGCTGGCTAGTAGAGCCAACAGCATCAGCGAGTTCAACAATTTCAGCTGGTGATTCTGGATGCACCAATACGCCCGCATCTGGATGCAAGACTTTAAAGTCTTTTAGCGCTTTGGTTTTAAACTCATCATGTACAATACATGCGCCGTTCCACATGATCATATCAGCGCCAGTATTCTTTTGAATATAACTGCCTAAATGTTTATCTGGGCCCCAAATGATTTTTTCGCCTTGCTCATCTAAGTGCTCTACTATTTCAAGTGCACACGATGAGGTAACTATCCAATCAGCACGCGCTTTAACCGCGGTAGATGTATTAGCATATACCACCACTTTACGGTCTGGGTGTTGATCACAAAACGCTGAAAACTCATCCACAGGGCAACCAATATCTAATGAACAAGTCGCTTCAAGTGTAGGCATCACCACAGTTTTATTGGGCGTTAAAATTTTAGCTGTTTCACCCATAAAACGTACACCCGCGACGATGATCATGTCGGCTTCATGGCGAGCGCCAAAACGTGCCATTTCGAGTGAGTCGGCTACACAGCCGCCCGTTTCTTCAGCAAGTGCTTGAATTTCAGGATCAGTGTAATAATGAGCAACAAGTACCGCGTTTTTCTCTTGCAGTAATTGTTTTATACGCGCTTTATATTCGCCTTTTTCGTCTTGTGTTAACGGTGCCGGCTTAGGAGGGAAAATATAACCTTCAGGCATAATAGTTTGAGCTAAACTCATGTTCTCGACCACTTTATTTACAGTGCAATTAATAGCGCAAATTATACGAGAAACCAACGCTAAATAATAGCAATCTAGTCAGGCAGTTTATAAATAAAAATAAGGGAGATACTAAGAAATATATTATACGGAGAAAGTGTACCAGAAGTGGTGGGTCATGATGGACTTGAACCATCGACCAATGGATTAAAAGTCCACTGCTCTACCAACTGAGCTAATGACCCGCTCTGGATTACTTATAAAAAGTAAGGCTGCGTAAATCCGCCGATTATAACCACTCAATAAAGAATGGTGGGTCATGATGGACTTGAACCATCGACCAATGGATTAAAAGTCCACTGCTCTACCAACTGAGCTAATGACCCGCTCTGGTTTACTTATAAAAAAGTAAGGCTGCGTAAATCCGCCGATTATAACCACTCAATAAAGAATGGTGGGTCATGATGGACTTGAACCATCGACCAATGGATTAAAAGTCCACTGCTCTACCAACTGAGCTAATGACCCGCTCTGGTTTACTTATAAAAAGTAAGGCTGCGTAAATCCGCCGATTATAACCATTCAGTAAAGAATGGTGGGTCATGATGGACTTGAACCATCGACCAATGGATTAAAAGTCCACTGCTCTACCAACTGAGCTAATGACCCGCTCTGATTTACTTATAAAAAGTAAGGCTGCGTAAATCCGCCGATTATAGCCATTCAATAAAGAATGGTGGGTCATGATGGACTTGAACCATCGACCAATGGATTAAAAGTCCACTGCTCTACCAACTGAGCTAATGACCCGCTCTGATTTACTTTTAAAAAGTAAATACGCGTAAATCCGCCGATTAGACCATTCTAGTTTAAAAAGAATGGTGGGTCATGATGGACTTGAACCATCGACCAATGGATTAAAAGTCCACTGCTCTACCAACTGAGCTAATGACCCGCTCTGTGTGTTTGTTAACACATTGCGTAAATCCGCCGATTAAAGACCAAACTTTATTAACAATAAAGAATGGTGGGTCATGATGGACTTGAACCATCGACCAATGGATTAAAAGTCCACTGCTCTACCAACTGAGCTAATGACCCGCTTTTTTGCCGCATTTCGAGTGGGGTTACCATTCGTTTGCTGCGGGCGCTTATAATACTTATTTATAAAATGAGTGCAACCGAAATTGTCTCTTTTTTTAAGTTTTTATGTCTAGTTGAGCAAATTTAGACCGCTTATGACAAAAAGCAGTCTAATCAAGCATCAACATTTACTTTGATAAGCGATCTGTGGCTAATTTAGCAGCAGTTGTACTTGGGTACTGATTGATTAGCTCATTCAGTATTTTTTGTGCTTCAGCCTTTAACCCTTGCTCTTGTAAAAGTGTACCAAGCTTTAACATTGCATCTGGGCGCTTATTTGAGTTTGGAAATTCGTTAACAACTACTTTGAAATGTTCGGCTGCTTTTACACCGTCATTTTTAATCGTTAATAATTGCCCAAGCCAATAATGTGCGTTTGAGGTGTACACTGAATTTGGATACGTTGTTAAGAACGCTTGAAATTCTGGAATAGCTTGGTCATAGCGCTTATCTTTCATTATAAGCGCAACAGCACGCTCGTACGCTTCGTTTTCAGATAAATCACTGCTGTAGCTCTGATCGCTACCTGGTTGCGTGTAGTCTGTTGTAGGCGCTGGAGTAGCTGGTTTAGCATATGCTTGGCTAACACGGTTTTCTATTTCTTGATAAAGCTCGCGCTGGCGCTGCAATACTTTTTCAAGTTTATAGCTTTGCTCTTCGGTAACACCGCGAATTTGACTCACTTCATCTTGCAGTAAGTTAAGCTGTTGCTGTAACTCTACTTGTAAGAAATTACGCTGTTGCATCATCTTTTCAAGCGTTTCTAAACGCTTTTCAATGCTCGACTGTGAACTTGCAGCTTCTGAAACAGGAGCGGGAGCAGCCATTAACTGGGTGCTCCCGCTCAATATCATGGCTGCCAAAATAATTTTCGGCTTCATAATATCTCTTATCTTAGTAAACTAGTACCGCACGGCGGTTTTTAGCGAAAGCTTCTTCAGTGCGAGATTTAACCATTGGCTTCTCTTCACCGTAGCTAACTACTGACATTTGGCTTGCAGAAACACCTAAACTTTGTAGGTATTTTTCAACTGCTTGTCCACGGTGCTCACCCAGTGCAATGTTGTACTCTGGCGTACCGCGCTCATCTGCGTGGCCTTCGATTAATACTTTAACAGAAGGATTTTTAACTAAAAACTCAGCGTGTGCACGAAGTAGCTCGCCGTATTGACCTTGAATCGTTGCAGTGTCAAAACCAAAGTAAATGATTTGCTCTTGACGAAGCGCTTCGTACTTTTGACGAAGTTGCTCTTCAGCTTGTTGCTCTGGCGTCATTGTTGCTACTTCAACTGTATCAGTTGTTGTTTGCTCAACAGTTGCTTGGTTAGACTGGTTGGCTGCATTTTCATCGATATCTGAAGATGAGCTACAAGCTGCTAGTGTCATTACTGGCACAGCAATTAGCAGGCCTTTAAGTATTTTGTTAAGTTGCATTGAGTAGATTCCTATTTTGAGTAAACCAGCAATTATTACTGTAAATATGGCGACCAAGCCGGTGCCTTCACTTGTCCATCAAGCACAGGTAAGCGTGCTTTAAAACGGCCGTCCATCGATACTAGCGCAAGTACCTGTTTATTATTATGGAGCGTGCTGTATATAATCATCGAGCCATTTGGCGCTATGCTCGGCGATTCATCAAGGCGAGTTCGAGTTAAAACTTGGAACGCACCTGTAGCCAACTCTTTCTTAGCAAGATGATACTGTCCGTTAGTACGGTTTACCATCACTAATTCTTTCCCGTCTGGCGAAATAGAACCCGCTAGGTTCATGTCACCGTCAAAGGTTAATCTTTGAGATCTGCCAGTTTTTAAATTTAACTTATAAATCTGAGCATTACCACCCCTTTCCGACGTAAATACTATATCTTGACCATTTGGGTACCACGAAGGTTCGGTATCTATACTACGATGGCGTGTTAATCGGGTCTCTTTACGCGTTAGTAAGTCTAATAAGTAAACCTCAGTTGCACCAGTTTTATCTTTTGATAGCACTAACAGTAGCTTTTTACCGTCTGGCGAGAACTGCGGCGCACCGTTAATTCCTTTATAGCTGGTGATCAGTTCACGTTTACCGGTATAAATGTCTTGAATAAAAATTTGGCTCTGGCGATTTTCGAACGTTACATACGCTAATTTAGTACCATCAGGCGACCATACTGGCGACATTAATGGCTCTTTTGAGCGCAATAACACTTGTTCATTAAAGCCATCGTAGTCAGCAACCACTAACTGATAAGGCTTTTCATCAGTATCACGAACAATAACATAGGCTATTTTAGTTAAAAACGCGCCCTTTTCACCGGTTAGTTTTTCATAAATTACATCACTGATGCGGTGCGAGTAACGGCGAAAGCCGGTTTCACCGATCACGCTTTGGCGCGCTTCTAAAATATGATCTTGGCTTTGAATCAGCTTACCGCTGCTCATCATTTGTGTTTCACCGCCAGTAATTTGGCCGCGAATAACATCAACCAGCTCATAACGCACTAAATAACGCCCGTTGGTTTGCTGCTCTACTTCACCAACCAACACGGCCTCTACACCTTGATTTACCCAAGCACTGTAATCAATATCAGCATCTTTGTGAGGTTGTTGCGGCATTTGCGACACACTCACAGGCTTAAACTTACCGCTACGCATTAAATCGGCAGCAATTACATCACTTAGCTGCTGTGGAATAGGACCAATACCTTGGTATTTAAATGGCACAATCGCAATCGGTCTTGCGCCGTCTATACCTTCAGTAATAACAATTTCAAGTGCCGCATGTGCCACACTCTGAAACCCTAATATTAAAACTAAACAGGCTATTTTAATTTTGTTAAACATGTCATCCCTTAAAACTCTGGCGCGATGGTTATATTAATATTCTTTAGTTTCTCGAATACGTCTTTGTCTTTAGATACTGGTAATGTGTCGGCCATGCGAACGGCTCTTAATGCAGCCTCACACACTAACTTATCACCGCCTAACGATTTTACCTGCGTTACTAGCCCATTAAATCCAAGACGGATATTAATGCGGCATTGCTGGTTTTTCATTTTTTCATCAATTAGTAAGTTTTGTTGAATACGCGCCATAATTAGAGCGCGGAATTTATCAACTTCACTGACTACTTGCTGTTGACGTATTTTATTACGAGCCGCCTGCTCTTTGGCAAGTTGCTCTTGCAGCATTTGTTCTTGCAATGCTTGCTGACGTTTACGTTCTGCTTCTTCAGCGCGCTTTTTACGCTCTTCTTCGGCTTTTTTAAGTGCCGCTTCTTCCGCTTTGAGTTTATCGGCAGCTGCTTTTGCCGCGTTTTCAGCTTCTTGCTTTTGCTTTTCGGCTTGCTTCGCTTTTGCTCGCTCGCGCTGTTCTATTTCACGGGCTTTTTTAGCTTGTGCTTGCGCTTGTGCGGTTTCTTTCTCTTTTGCTCTGCGTTGCTGTTCAAGCTTTTTAATGCGTCTTGCTTCAGCTTCACGCTGTTTACGTGCATCGGTTGCTCTGCGTTCTAAATCGCGAATACGTTTATCTTCAGCACGCTTTTTATCATCTTCTTTCTTTTTAAGCTCAGCTATTTTTTGCTCAACTTGCTTTTGATCAATCGTAACCGCCGAAACCGCTTTCTCTGGCTCAGGAATAGCCGCATTAAGCGTCACTTCCATTACTTTAGGTTTAGGAGGATGAATGTTTGCTGACGCATACAAAAACCCACCTAACGCTAAATGCAGCAATACTGATTTAATTAATGAACTACTCATACAGTTACTTGGTCCCCTCAAAGGATTCGGTCATTAACCCTACCGACGGTACACCTGCATTTTTTAAAAAGTCCATTAACAGTAACACTTCCTGATACGACACTTTACCCGAGCCTTTTATCATCACAGGCACATCCGGGTTTTTCATTAGTTGTAGTTTAATTACTGCGGCTACATCTAATGCTTCCATTGGCTCTTCAGGATCGGTACCTACACTTACGTAATACTTACCATCGGCATCAATAGAGGCAATAATGGGTGGCGTGTCCTTGGTATCGACTAAGTCCGACTCTTCCATTTTTGGTAGGTCTACTTTTACACCATGAGTAATTAACGGCGCGGTGGCCATAAATATAATAAGCAGCACCAACATTACATCAATGTATGGTACTACATTAATTTCTGCGACTGGGCGACGCTTTTTACGATGATACATTCGCTTGAGCCTCTATTTGGGTAGCTGCTTGACGGTGTAAGATATTGGCAAATTCTTCCATAAAGTTAATGTAGTGAGATTCTAACTTTTCAACTTTATTAGCAAATCGGTTATAAGCAATAACAGCAGGAATTGCAGCAAATAAACCCATTGCTGTAGCAATTAACGCTTCTGCTATACCAGGAGCAACCATTTGTAAGGTTGCTTGTTTTACTTCACCTAGAGCAATAAAGGCATTCATAATACCCCAAACAGTACCAAATAAGCCGATGTAAGGGCTAATTGAACCGACCGTTGCTAAAAACGATAGGCTTGATTCTAGTTTTTCTATTTCGCGAGAAAGCGCAACCCGCATTGAACGGTGTGTGCCTTCCATTACAATGCCCGCACTTTGAAAGGTATTTTTTTTATGACGTGCAAACTCTTTAAAGCCTGAGGTAAATAACGCCTCAATACCAGCTGACTGGCCACCGCGAGAAGAGATTTCGTTATATAGTTTACTTAGGTCAACACCAGACCAAAAACGTTGCTCAAATTTTTTGGCATTTGCTAAGGCGTCAGAGATGGCTTTTTTACGTTGAAAAATAATAGCCCATGACATAACCGACATAGCAACCAACGCTAGCATTACTAATTGCACAAGCAAACTGGCTTCTAGAATTAGATCTAAAAAATTAAGCCCTGATCCCACGTTAAACTCCTAAATAATTAAAAACATCAAATTGATTTATTTGAGTAAGGTAACTTAGCAATACATTAGCCACCATTAAAGTTTTGCTAGTGTATCTAGTGTATTTACTGCTGACAACGATATTGCTGTGAATAGACAACAAAAAACGTTAAAAAAACAGCTTTACTCAATATTTACTACTTAACTCTTGTTCTACTGTATAAATAAATAACAACAAAGCTTTATGGAAGCACGCTTAGTTTCACTAAAGAGTGACAGAAATGCGCTGTTTATTCAAAATTAATGCATAAGCACTCATAACCAGCACATGCTTACCTTAACGTAATAGTAAAACTAATACCGAACGTTAATATGTTAATATACATAAACAAAGCATTTCATTAACTTATAGAATTAATGATTAATTAACATGCAACAATAAGCTGAAACAAAAAACCACTGTTATTAGTTTTTTTTATCTGAAAATATAAATTTTCTAGTTTGAACAAATTGTGTCTCTTCGGTATTATTCTCCCATACCGAGCTAGCGCATTAAATGAAAGCTATTTCATTGAATCCAGTTCCTCGTAATATGATTTATTTCGTATTACTTTTTTACTTCTTGGGGTATGACCTCAACAAGTAAAACGTAGTTCCCTAGATTACTTCCTTAAACTTGTTGTTTGCCCGCATTTTTTGCGGGCTTTTTTTTGCCTGCAATTTAGCAAACTATTTAAACTCAGCCTAAACACTAATACAGCTGGCGAACAATAGCCTGATATGTCTTAACGCTCAGTGAATTATTGGCAAAGTTAAATACGTAATATTTACTCATACAAAAAAGCCACTGTCGTTAAAAAGACAATGGCTTTGGAAAGAGTCTAATTAATCTTTAATCTTTTTTAGGTAACAAACCAAAATGGTGATACGCATTATCCGACACAATTCGTCCGCGTGGCGTGCGCTGAATAAACCCTTGTTGAATTAAAAACGGCTCAATCACATCTTCTATCGTTTCTTTTTCTTCGCCTATAGCAGCGGCTAGGTTATCAAGACCAACAGGGCCACCCATAAATTTTTCAATAATGGCGAGTAAATATTTGCGGTCCATGTAATCAAAACCACTTTTATCAACATCAATCATATCGAGGGCTTGTTGAGCAACCTCGGCATTAACCGTACCATCTGATTTAACTTGGGTGTAATCGCGCACACGACGCAATAAACGGTTTGCTATACGCGGTGTGCCACGAGAACGCTTGGCAATTTCTGCCGCACCATCGTCACACATTTCTAAATCAAGGTAATGCGCTGAGCGCCCAACAATATGCGACAAATCTTCCACAGAATAAAATTCTAAACGTTGTACAATACCAAAGCGGTCACGCAGTGGTGAGGTTAATGATCCCGCACGCGTGGTTGCGCCAATTAAGGTAAATGCAGGTAAATCAAGCTTAATAGAGCGTGCCGCTGGCCCCTCACCTATCATTATATCGAGCTGATAATCTTCCATTGCAGGGTAAAGTATTTCTTCTACTTGCGGGCTCAAGCGATGTATTTCATCAATAAACAGTACATCACCTTCTTCAAGGTTAGTAAGCAACGCAGCTAAATCGCCGGCTTTTTCAAGTACAGGGCCCGAGGTCGTTTTAATATTTACGCTTAATTCATTTGCTACAATATTGGCAAGCGTGGTTTTACCTAAGCCTGGCGGACCAAATATTAATAAATGATCCAACGCTTCGCTACGGCTACGCGCAGCCTCAATAAATATTTCCATTTGTTGCTTAACATGCGGCTGACCACGGTAGTCGGCCAGTAACTTAGGCCTAATAGCACGATCTATGGTGTCTTCGTTGGTTTTTTCAGCAGCATCAATTAAGCGATCAGCTTCGATCATAATTTACTCACAGCATTGATTTCAAAGATTCTTTAATTAGAACCTCAGTCGACATATCGGGTTTGCTTACTGATTTTACTGCTTTTTGCGCTTGTGGCAATTTATAACCGAGCGCCACCAACGCCGAAACCGCATCATCGGCCGCATTATTGGCTATAGTTGCATCACTCGCAGGCTCTATTACAGCGCTATCGCTAAACGGGGTAAATAAATCATTGCCCCAATTTTTTAATCGGTCTTTCATTTCAAGCACTAAACGCTCGGCGGTTTTTTTACCTACCCCTGGCAATTTAACCAAAGCGGTAGCGTCTTCATTATTTACGCAACTTACAAACTGCTGCGCCGACATACCCGACAAAATAGCTAAACCCAATTTAGGTCCTACGCCATTGGCTTTTAACAGCTCTCTAAATAAGGCACGTTCGGTTTTATTATTAAAGCCAAACAATAACTGTGCGTCTTCGCGTACTACAAAGTGAGTGTACACAATGGCGTTGTCGCCCACTTTGGGTAAATCGTAAAAACAGGTCATTGGCATTTGTACTTCGTAGCCAACGCCACTAACTTCTAATAATATTTCTGGGGGCTGTTTTTCAACTAACACGCCGTTTAAGCGACCTATCATTGTTATTTCCTTAGACGTCCTCTAACGGTTTTGCTTGCGCTACCCGCTAGTTTAATTAAGTTTTGTTCAGAGTGAGCATGGCAAATCGCAATCGCGAGCGCATCTGCTGCATCGGCTTGCGGCGTACCTGGCAGTTTAAGTATGTTTTTAACCATATGTTGTACTTGCGATTTATCGGCACCACCGTTACCCACCACGGCTTGCTTTATTTGTCGTGCAGAGTATTCAAACACTGGTAAGTCGGCCATAGAGGCACCCACAATCGCAGCACCACGAGCTTGACCAAGTTTTAAAGCAGAATCGGGATTATGTGCCATAAATACTTTTTCTATGGCAAAGGTTTCCGGCGAAAACTGCTCTATAAGCTGCGTAATACCTTGGTATATCATTTTAAGTCGGGTGGGAAAGTCGTGATCGGCTAATTTAATACAGCCACTGCCTAAGTAAGTAAACTTAGCACCTTGGTGCGCAACCACACCGTAACCCGTTAAACGCGAGCCCGGATCGATCCCTAAAATAATGGCCAAACAGCACTCTCATTATTGTTATTCATTAATAATGCTAATAATGCCAGAGCACTGTATAAATTACCAGTACCAAGCTAAAACAAAAATGCCTACTTAAAAAGTAGGCATTTAAACGCTATTTGGCCGCAAAGTTTACGCCAAAGCGCGCACTAAACCTTGGGTGTTTTGTTTGAGCGTACGGGAAATCATAAAATAGCCTAATCCTGCTACAAATACGCCACCAGCAACGGGGCCAATAATCCAAATATTTGGATGCAGCTTACCCGCCAAATCAAACATTTGCTGCTGTACTATTAACAGTGCTATATCACTGAAAAATGCAGCGACTAGTCCGGCTAAACCGCCCAGTAATAAAAACTCATACAAAGTAGCGTTTTTTATTAATCGACCTTTAGCGCCTAGCGTACGTAATATCACAATTTCTTGCATCCGCTCACCTAAGCTTGCTTGCACCTGCGATATAAGTACCAGTGCACCACATAGCACCACAATAGCGAGTACAAAACCAATAGCTAACGACACTTGTTCAATAGTCGATTGTATTTGCTTAACAAAGTTATCTACATCAATTGCTGTAATAGTGGGATATGTACGTAATAACTGGCTAAAGTCGCGCTTTTGCTCAGGCTCAATGCGTACCGATGAAATATAGGTTGCCGGAAAGTCGCTAAGTACATCGGGGCTTAAAATAATAAAAAAGTTAGGCTTGAGGGTGGCCCAATTTACTTTTCGCACACTGGTAATTTTAGCGTCGAACGACTGCGCACCAATTAAAAACGTGAGGGTATCGCCCATTTTCACATCTAGGCGCTGCATCATCGACTCTTCAAGTGAGGCCTCGGCAACGGCGTCATCGCCAAACCACTGACCATCGATAATGTCATTTTGTGAAGGAACTTCATCAAGCCAGGTTAAGTTAAGTTCGCGACCAATGCCTGAGCGGGCTTCTTCGTCTTTTTTCTCGTTGTCTTGCAGTGACACTTCACGCGCAACCGCTTCACCGTTAACAGCATTTACGCGACCACGAATAGTCGGGTAAAACTCCGACACCTGAATGCCCTTTTGTGCTAAATATTCATTAACTGGATCCAGTTCATTTTGCGTGATATTAACTAAAAAAGCGTTAGGCGCATCACTTGGCAATTGTGACTGCCAATCAGAAATAATATCGTTTTTAAGCACAATTAAAAATAATAGTAATTTTATTGCTAACGAAAAACTAATTAACTGCACTGCATTAACATTGGCGCGCTTTTGAATAGACGCAATAGCTAACGACCAGCTGTTACCCGGCTTTAAGCCAAGCTTGCGGCCACCACCAAATATTAACTTAGAAATTAAAAATAACACCAAAATAAGCGTAAGCGTTGAGACAAACAAAATAAGGGTAATTTTAATATTGTTACTAAATAACCACATTAATAAAAACACGGTGAGTGCACTTAGCCCTAAATGAATTTTACTTACCGCAAGGCGATCGCCTAAGTTACGGCGAAGTATCTCTAAGCGGTGGAATATCAAATAAGTCTAACAATGGCTTAATAGAGAACATAACCGCACAAATAACCCCGGTGCTAATCGCTACTAGCCAAGGTTTAAAGCCTGCCATGGGCAGTTCGGTGCCCATACTCTTAGCTAAATAACCGGTAGCCACTTCTTGCAAGCCATAGCCAATAGCTAAGCCAACAACCACCGCCATGGTACACACCATTAATAAGTGCATAAGGTAAATTTTGCGGATCATATCGCGGCTGCCGCCTAAGGTTTTCATCATTGCTACTGGGTCGTATTGGCGCTCACAATAGCGTTTAGCCGATACTGCAATAGCAACTGCGGCTAAAATAATCCCTAGCAAACCGGCTAATAACAAAAAGCTTTCAGCTCTGTTTAAGCTATTTGAAATGGGCGATTGACGGTCTTTAACACCATACCAGTTTTGGTTTTCTTTAAGTTGCGGTTTTAACCAATCGTAAAAACTGTTGATATCGCTTTCATCACCTGCATATAACTGGCGATAAAATACACGGCTACCGGGCTGTATTACTTCAGTTTTTGGTACGTCGTCAATATTAATAAGTACCCTGCGGCTGCTAGAGAACACATTAAACGGCGCATCAGGTTCTTCTACAATCACCTTTTCCACATTGAATAACGCAGCACCCAGCTCAACTTGGTCGCCTACGTTTATATTTAAACTGTAAAAAACCGATTCACTTAGCCACACGTTACCTGGGGTTGGCGCACCCGGGGCAACTTCTGTTTCAGCGTTTAAGCCCGCCTTAACTTTTAACTGACCTTTAAGCGGGTAACTGTTTGATGCAGCCTTTACCGAGCTAAATTGCATTTCATCGTTTGCAAACAACATAGTGTCAAAATACACCATTTGAGCTGTTTTGAGGTTTTGCTGCTCAGCTTGAGTAATATAAGCGGTATCTATGGCATGGTTACTGGCCAATACCCTATCTGCTGCTATAAATGCACTGCTTTTTTGCGCGATACTTTGTGCAATTCGCTCGGTCACCATAGATAAAGTAAGCACCGTTAACACCGCTAAAGCAATGGCTGCACTTATAACGGTTAGTTCACCACGGCGAAACTCTCGAGAAAATAGTTTAAGCGCTAATTTAGCCCACATTTGCCATTTCCTCAGTTGAATTACGTACCAGCTCACCGGCTTCAATCTGAATAATACGTTCACACTTTTGAGCCAGTGCTTCATCGTGGGTAACTAAAATAAGCGTAGTACCGTTTTGCTTATTTAAATCAAACAATAACGACTCAATCATATGGCCATTTTTGCTATCTAGGTTAGCTGATGGTTCGTCGGCAAACAGTATTTTAGGCGAACCCACAAATGCACGAGCAATGGCAACACGTTGTTGCTCACCACCAGATAACTGCGACGGGTAATGATCAGTACGATGGCTCAAGCCAACTTTTTCAAGTAATGCGAGCGCTTGCTCTTTAGCATCATGTTCGCCAGCAAGCTCAGCGGGTAACATCACATTCTCAAGCGCAGTTAAACTTTGTACCAACATAAAAGACTGAAATACAAACCCGACTTTAGCAGCTCTAAGGGCTGCACGCGCTTCTTCATCTAACTTGTGCAAATGCTCGCCATCTAACACTACCTCGCCACTGCTGGCGGTATCAAGCCCTGCTAGCAAGCTCAATAATGTAGACTTACCAGAGCCCGACGTGCCTACTACGGCAACAGACTCGCCATGCTTGACATTAAAGCTGATGTCGCTGAGGATGGACAACTCACCTTCAAAGGTGGAAACCACTTTAGATAAACCATTTACTTGAATTATATTTAATTGAGAAAGCGCTGACATATGACTCATTCAATCCTACGTTGTGTATTCATTTTATTTTTAGTTATTAACCCACTACACGCGGCAGCTAACAACACGATTTTAATACTTGGTGATAGTTTAAGCGCAGCTTATGGCTTAAAACAAGAACAAGGCTGGGTGCAATTGTTACAAGATAAATACGATACCGAGCAACGCCCTATCAACTTAGTAAATGCCAGTATTAGCGGCGAAACCACCGGCGGTGCATTGCGCCGATTAGACGCGCTACTTGAGCAATACCAACCAACTCATGTACTTATTGAACTCGGTGCTAATGATGGCCTACGCGGCTTTCCTATCACAAAAATGCAAACTAACTTAACGGCTTTAATTGAAAAAAGCCAAGCTGCTGATGCGCAAACCGCACTTATGGAAATATATATTCCACCTAACTATGGCCCTCGGTACAGTAAAATGTTCACCGATAGCTTTGCCAGTGTTAGTGAAGCTACTAACTCGCATTTAATGCCGTTTTTTATACTTAAAGTAGCAGGAAAAAACGAGCTAATGCAAAACGATAACTTACACCCTAACAAAACTGCTCAACCAATACTACGAGATGAAATGTATAACACGATCAACCAGTGGTTAAATAAAGACTAAGGCCGTGTAAAACACTCCGCGCAAGTGCTTAAAACTAAGCGCTTGCGCAATAAACATCCAAACAAACAAAAGCTTATTGATTTTTTTATAAATACACGTACTATTGCTATCGAAGTCGGTATGTGGCGCAGCTTGGTAGCGCACTGTCATGGGGTGGCAGGGGTCGAGAGTTCGAATCTCTCCATACCGACCATTTAACTCCGTTTATTTTCAATTAGTTATAAATTAAACTATCTTCTTTATCGCACAATTAAATTAGTGTTTTTAAATATATATCGCACATTTATCGCACCATCCTTACCTTAAATTATTTTATACTTTTAAGGTATAAAAGGGGGGATATATAGGAAGACAGCTAATGGCACTCTACTGAACAAGTTTTTACTCTTCTTTTGAATTGTATTTTAAAGCTCAAAGTACAATAGAAAACAATTATGCAAACCAACAAAAAGCAAAACCGCTTCACACTTACTCTTTGATGAAATTATTTGTGCAATTGTGTTTGGCTCAATACCCTGCCTTTTAGTCTTACTCTTTTCAGGCGTTGAAGGCCCGGTTAGCTTTTTCTAAGGGATTACGCCACCAGACCATCTTATATACTATTTTAATTTACTAACTCTTTTGCATAGTGTTGTTTGGGCTATTTCTAAATACAGTTTATCTTTTATCCGCTTTTAGTAAGCATTAAAATACAGGTTGCGTTCACTTTCATATCGAGTTGAGTTTAATTAAATAGGCTTATAACATCAGAGCAATTTCACCCTCCCAGTCATTGCAATACTTAATTAATTTATGAAAAGACGAACAAATATGTTTGAAACTATAAAAAATACCATGCCCTCTAACAGACCATATCGTGACAGCACAGAAAGAGCCTTTAGACCATAACTAACAAAGAAAGCAGAAAGATTGACAGCGTTGTTTTATCAAATTGAGATTACTTGCGATAAAGAGACATTTCTTAGACAACTAAATGGGCAAACTAACTAGATCAACGATGTTGGCACAAGTTGACATTAGAGTGCTTTGCTTATAAGAATTATGGAGTTGTTAAGTATGAAACGATCTAAAGTAGTTTTAATCACATTAGCTTGCAGTGTGCTAATTAGCTGTGGAAACCCTGAAAATTTTGAGCAGCTTGGCGATGATACTCAAATTCGAAATTACTCAAGTCTCTTTACACCCTTACCAACAAACTCAATTTATCCAGAAGACAATCCTTATAACGAAACTAAGGAACGCTTGGGTGAGCTGCTTTATTGGGACCCTATTTTATCTGGCGATCAAAACGTTTCCTGTGCGTCATGCCACCATCCAGACTTTGGCTGGGCTGATGGAAGATCTTTCTCCATCGGCTCAGATGGCATCGGCCTTGGCCCTAATAGGTTTGGCTCAGAAGTTACGCCGCTTCACACCCCGACAATTATGAATGTCGCATTTTCTGGCATCAGTAATAATGAAATTTTCGAGAACTTCGTTTCTGGTGGGTACTTCTGGGATTTAAGAGCTGATACTTTAGAAGAGCAAGCTTTAGGTCCGATTACAAACCCTGTTGAAATGCTTGGTTACAGTGTCAGTTAACAAGAAATAATGCCTGAAATTACTATGAGATTACAATCAATACCCGAATATATTGAGTTATTTCAGCTTGCTTTTCCTGAAGACGGTGTCATCAATGGTATAAACATCGCCAAAGCAATTGCCACTTTTGAACGTAAAATAATTAGCCCTAATACACGCTTTGATAATTTTCTACTTGGAGAACAAGCTGCTTTATCACAGCAAGAAATTATCGGCCTTAATAAATTTATAGATGGCGGCTGCGCTAGATGCCACAGTGGTTCAATGCTATCTGACAACGAAATCCATGAAGGCGAGGCTATTATTGGTAACACAGTAGTTCGTACACCAAGTTTGAGGAATATATCTTTGACAGCTCCATATATGCATGATGGTTCGCGCGAAAGCTTAATCGACGCAATCGCAGCCTATGAAAATAGAGGCGATATAGAAGTAAATATAGATGATGACGATTTTAGTGATATTGAAGCCTTTTTGAAAACCCTCGATACAGATAAGTTTTATTCAGGAAAGCCTGACTCTGTGCCTAGTGGTCTTCCTGTTGGTGGGAATATAAATTAATATATTTTAAGTTATTGTTTGCCTCAATTCATAAATACAGAATGCGTTTTAGCTCTTAATATCTAGCTGTTTTTTCTTCGTAACAGCTAGATATCACTAGTATAGTTGGAAGCATTAGTGTCGATAAAACTACTATATCTAAACAAGAGCTTGACGCACTAGTAGCATTAATAGAATATTATAAGTCAAATTGACTGAAGTCTTTTTGTACCTGATAGACTGTGATAACGCCGCGTGAAATATTGAGCAACGCTATCACAAACTTAAATAAAGTAGTTAAAAATCTAAACTAAGCCCAAGAGTAAGTCTTCGTCCATCTAGTACTACACCATAAGTTTCATTTGTTACAATACGATTTGTAGCGTTTTGCAGGCTTGCTGTTACTTTAAGACTATCAGTAGCCCAATAACTAGTACCTATATCCATCATAGTGTAACCTGGAGTCCCGTCACTTAACCTCGTTCTACTTAAGTAGTCAGTGGTCTCCCCTCGATAATTAACTCTGCTCCAAGCATTTAATGTATCAGATATATCCCAGCTTAAACTGACATTAGACATACTTTTGGGTATTTTATTAAGTGGCTTCCCAACAAAATCTCCTGTTTTTTGTTCGGAACTTGTGTAGGAATAATCGGCTTTAAAGCGAAGGTTATCGGCTAAACGATAATTAATTGTTGCTTCAAGCCCACTCATTTCTGCTTTAGAGATATTCTTTCTAGTACCCAGAAAGTAATAAGTATTACCACTAAATTCACACTGATAATTTTCAAAGTCATTCCGCTCTACACCTTCACTGATACAGTAACGATCTTCTGCTATTTTATCGTTAAAATAGGTGTGAAATAGCGTTAAGTTAGTAGATAGACCTACTTTAGGGTTTTCATAAATAAAAGCTACTTCGTAGTTTACACTAGTCTCTGGGTTTAAATTCGGGTTACCTATAATAAGTGCACGAGAAATAGATTTACCATCTGAAGATAAGTTTGGAGATCCTCTCCCTCCGGTCCTTCTTCCAAAGCCCGCAGTAGCTTCGGATAGTGAAGGTTGAGTATAACCAGTAGAAACACCTCCTTTAATAGTTATATTATTAAAACCCCAATTAGCATAAAGGCGAGGAGACCAATGCGAACCAAATTGCTCATCGTTATCGTATCTTAAGCCTGTTGTTATCGCTAAATCCTTTTCAACATTCCACTCTACCTCAGTAAATAAAGCACCTATCCAGCGGCTAACAGTATCTTTTGCTGAAGCAACATTTGCACTCAATAAGCCATTTGTTTCATCAACTAGCTCTTCTGTTTTATAACGTGCTCCAAAAGTATAAGTGTTATTTTCACCTATATATGTAGCTGAGGTATTAAAAGTGATTATCTCTTCTTTTTTATCTTTTATTTGGACTCGTTCTGATAAGTCTTGCTGGAGATATGTATTTGTTGTTAAATTGTCATAGTTACCCAAGTGAGTAAATGAGTAAACTTCTTTCTTAAACTCATACTCAGAGCCGGTTGCATCAACTTCGATAGACTTTCCTGGGGTATGTACAAAGTCTATTTTTGATTTGTCATAGCTTAAACTCAATCGGTTTTGTTCATTAACAGACCAATTAAGTTTACTTCCGAAGCGCGTCGTGTCTGAATTCGGCCGACTAGCAGCGGAATCACCTCCTCCTGAAAACTCACTTTCATCTGTGTGTAATAGTGAGCCAGTTAGCTCCAATCCGAGTACGTCTTTAATCAGTGCCCCACCTAGATAGAAGTCTGTACTATATGCGTTATTACTAACTTCATTCATAGATAATGTATGGTTTGCGGCAAGGCTACCAGACCACTCCTGCGGGGCTGCACGGGTGATAATATTAATGACTCCTCCCATTGCCTCTGAGCCATAAAGCGATGACATGGGGCCACGAATAACCTCTATTCGTTCAATCATAGCTAACGGGGGCATACCGATTTGTTTTCCCCCATCGGCTCCATTGGTGTTTACTGAACGTCCTGCCGATAAAGGGCGGCCATCAACCAAATATAACGTGTACTGATCATCCATACCGCGGATACTAATGTCTTGCATGTTACCGCCACCACTAATATACACACCTGGGATATCGCGTACCGCATCAACAATTGTAGAATAAGACTTTTTACGTAACTCATCCTGAAATATAACTGAGATGGATGCTGGCGCATCTATAAGTCTTTGCTCATAACCTGTTGCTGTAACAACTATTCTTTCCATCTCATTAATTCTTGAGGTGGGATGTGCACCTATTTCCAAGTCTCTTATTTCTGTCTGAACACTCTCAGTAATGCCTTGCTTGTCTGTTACTGACCCTGCAAGTGCTGCTTGGCTTGCTATCGAAAAGCATACTAAAGTTGATAATTTTGATTTTTTGAACATAGAAATTCACTTTTTATTGTATCGTTAATGAGAATGAATATCATTATAGTTATAGCTATGTGATAGAATTGTGACATGGAAGCGAACTGGTGCTGGTATTTTTTATATATTGATGTGAAGTTCAGAAATTTCTGTTAATGGCATTTTATTGAAATAACTCACTTGGTAGGATTTAGGGTATGGTAAGAAAGGGGGTTATACATTTGAATAAAAAGGACTGAAAGATGTTGAGTAGCTTGAATTAATTTAGGCTTTAATTTAATACTCTTTCAATCCCCATTATAGTTTTATTTACTCTGTAATTTCGAACGTTAAAAATCTCTCAATTGATCTAAAGTCTGCATTTTTATTGTTTTGCAGCTCTAAACCGTATTCAACACCTAATAAATAACGTCCAGGTAGTTTAGGCTCAAATATTACGAGGCCATTATTTTTATCTTCTAATTCAACTTTGACACTCTCATCATCTTGGTAATAAAAGTTATTTAGACCTTTTAAGGTAACTTCTGCATCAGGTACGGGCTCACCATTATATGTTACTTTAAATCTAAGTTCTTCACCTACCCTAAGCTTATTAGGGTGCTGTTTTAAGATAATTTGTAGGCCATGAGTTGATGGCTGCATTATGGTGCTAAAACCATTGTAGCTAACATAGGTTTCTGTCACTAAAAGCTTTTCAACAGTCTTTTCCGGTTTTGAACCTTTTGGCAGCTTGTGGTACTGAGTTTTAGGCATTCTTATTTTATGCTTCTTTCCATCCTCGTCATAGTAGAAGGATAAAAAAACTTGAGTCTCTGGGCTTTCAAAATGGTAAGTGCCTGAACTATCGAATTCAACTTCAAATACTTCTTTTACTTTTCCAGAAAAGTCCGCAGTTATTTTTTTAATTTCCCCTTGTGGTGTTGTCATTAAAAGGTTTTTAATTTGATGGTTTGATTCTGCAACATAAGCCTGAGCTGAGCGAGATACATCTAACGCAAAAAATTTTTGTTCTTCGTTATTAATTTCATGCGTATCAGCTTTTATCCAAATATCGTGTGCGTGTACAGATAGTGAAGTTGTGCAAATAATGCTTGCTAGTATTACATTTTTCATTTTGTAAGTTCCATAATAAATAATCACTTTCATTATGGCTTGGGTTTGATCACTCAATTATCACTTATAGACAAAAATTAGACTAAAAAAATGAGATAATAAGGAAATAACAAGATTAGATAGTTTATACTTTTATTTGAAAAATATTGATAGAAAAAATTTAAAGCGCAATTTTCTAAGAACTATCCTAACGTCCCTACTGATGACGATTGCGATTAAGAGTTATATTTTAATTACGAGGATTGTATGTGCTAACTTCATTAGCAATGCTTTGCTTAATCATGCAGTTGATGAATTTTTAACATTGTGGTCTATCACTGTGTTGATAACGATTTTTATAAACGCTATGACGTATTACTTAGTAAAGGTTTTTTAACCAAGTAATGCGTCAATGTTATCAACATAATTTAGCAGAAATATAGAATTATCACATATACCTAAGAAAACCTCACATCAGCAAAGAAACTTCACATAAAGACAATTTAATTAAATATCAAAAATTTGAACGCAAGCTTTTTCTATTTCAAAATTACCCAACACACATTTATCTTCAAGTAGAAGAGGCATCTTAATTAACTCTTTTTTACCATTTTCTCTCGCTACTTCAAAAAAAATATAATCCCAAGATTTGTTTATTTTAAATTCATAGCTAAGCTTTTTATTTCGATTAGTTGCACCAGTAACGGCATCACTTTCATTTCTATTTTCACGAGCTATATTACGCCAAAACGTCTTTAAACTGCTTAACCATTTCACATTACCTCTTTTAACCGAAAGAACTTTATATTCATTATCATCATTACTTAACCAAAGAGCGATATAAGGGTTTTGATGATTCCTATCAAAAACAGGCAATGATAAAGTTACAAAAATAGATCGTGAAGTATCAGTCTTTTCTGAGCCAAATAGCTCAAAATTAAAAATGCCACAGATGAATAGCAAACTAATTAGTTTGATTAATGTATTCATTTTTACTCCATGAATAGTACAAAACTTACTAGGCTAAATGATATAAAATATAAATATTGGCGCCGGTGTTTGTTATCTCTAAAACTAAGCCATATTCCGGTCACTGAAATCAAAATGAGCACAATGGCTGTTATATCCGAAATTACAGTCCAAACATGGCTAGTATGTCTTCCTTGGTGTAGCTCATTTAATCGACTTATAAAACCGAAGTCACTGACCTCAACAAATAAAGTACTATCCTTCAAATATAGCTCTAATCTTTTTCCTGGGGTTGGAATAGATAGTTCATGCATTAGTAATAGACTATTTATTTCGTCAGCACTGAGAGATATTTGCTGTCGAGATAACAGAGTATCAATGTTCGCACTACTAACTGTGTTAAGTTTGTATTCATTGACAGTGTACTTGGGCGCCCCTTCAAATACTGTACGATGATTCAGAGTGATACCTGTTAATGAAAAAGCTAATAGCAAAGTACAACAACATAAAGAACTATAAATATGTAACTTGCGGAGGTGCTTGTTTTTTATTTTTTTCATAACATAAGGTATTAGTAGTAAAGGCTGAAGTTTAGCATCGATAAAGTCACACAATTATCAACTTTAGAACTAGCCTAAATTCAGTCACTAATATCGCTTTAGATCGTTAAGGATAATATTATTAATAACTAGTTATATGTGCGAGCTTGAGTAGACATTAATTAGACATAACATTAGATAAAGTAACCTTTATTAAATTGATAACTATTAGTATTACAACGTGATTTTACTTATTGAAAACGATTCTAAATACGCTGCATTAATAGGCCATTATTTAACTGAACATGAAATGGAGGTCGACTATGCTTTTAATGGCATTGCAGGGTATGAGTTAGTATCAAAATACAGATATTCTGCTATTGTTATTAACAATGCCATTCCTAAGCTATTAAGCACAAAACTATGTCATAAAATAAGAAATGAACTATTTGTAAATACACCAATACTGTTTATGAGTTGCAGCGATATTTTACAAGACAAAATCAGCGCTTTTAGAGCTGGTGCAGATGACTTTATTGTTAAGCCTGTATCTAATGAAGAGCTTTATTACCGAATTAAAGCCTTATCTTCGAGAGGACCTCGCAGAGATATTGGTAAACAAAATATTGCAAATATTGAGGTAGATTATCATTTAAGAACAGTAACATGTAAGTCAATCACTGTAAAATTACATTTTTTACAGATGAATATTTTGAAAGTTTTAATACAGCATTATCCTAATATAGTATCTAGACAAACTCTCGAGCAAGAAATCTGGGGGGACGAACCACCTGCAAGCTCTCCACTTCGTACCCATATTTATCGTCTTCGTATTGCGATGGAAAAACCATTTAATCAACAAGTGATTGATACTGTTTATGGGCAGGGTTATCACTTAATACATTCAGACCCACTTACAAAGGCAAGTAAAAGCGATTAAATCAGCTTACATCTATTCTAAATTAATATAAACATGAGCTGTATATTAATAAATTGTAGGTGTATTATTGGATATAAATCAATCTTATTAATATCTCTATACTCTCTTAGTAAAACAATAAATACCGTCGTCAATTCAGGCCTACAAGGAGCTATAGCCAATTCATTAAACAGTTAGAGCTGCTGCACATTTAGGTTAGAATGATATCCAAGAACCAATTAAGAGAGCCTGTTTACTTACCTATAATATATAATAGCCAAATAAGCATAGAATAACGGTGGTTAAATGAAGTTTATTGTACTTTTTTAATTTAATTATTTGTATCTATGGTGAAGAAATTAATCACTCTTAAATACTCATGCCCTTTGCTAAAGTCATATTAATATACACGTGCTAAAAGTTATGTATGAATGTGGTAGGCAATATTGCCCACCATTTTCATACATAAATATAGCTATTTACAGAAGTAACGATTAACTACCTAGTCACATTTAAAGAGGCGTCATCCCCTCGTGATAATATGAATATAGCGGGACATAGTAATAATATCGTGGCAATAGAAAAGACTGTACCAAAGCTTAAACTAATTACCATAGGTATCAAATACAAAGCCTGCGTTGAAGTCTCAAATAACATTGGTACTAAACCAGCAGCAGTTGTAATTGCGGTCAAAACGACAGGGCGAAATCGATTTAAAGCCGCCTCTATCACAGCTTCCTTTTTATTTACCCCTTCTTTGCATAAAGTTCTAGTCTTCAGAAGCATAACAAAAGAGCCGTTTATAACGATACCGGATACTGCAATCATGCCAAATAAGCTCATTATGCTAAAGGGTGATCCCATAACAATATGCCCTAGCATTGCTGCTGCTACGGAAAATGGTATAACAAATAGCACGAGTACTGCATCAGAATAGCTTCTAAAAATGACTGCTAGCATAGCAAATACTAAAGCAAACGCGAGAGCTATGCCTTTAAATATCTCAGTATTAGCTTTTGACTCTATTCTGGCTTCTCCGCCTAATTCTATACTTAAATCTGGGTACTTTTGCTCGAGGTCACTTATTAGTTCCTCTTCGATAACTTTAATAGCTAAAGAAGCTGTTGTAAGTTTTCTCAGTATACTCGCTGTAACTTCAACGTATTGAGAACCATCAATACGATTAATGAGTGTGACGGCCTTAGTCGTTGATATATTCGCCACTTGGCCTAGCTCAACCGTTTCTCCACTCGGTGAAAAAATTATTAACCTCTCAAGTTGGTTTGCATAGTAGTGCTCGTCTTTATCCATTATTACTCTAACTTTTACCTCATCACCATTTATTATTTGGCGCTTAGCTTCGCCCCCAAAAAAGTGAAGACGAACTTGCTTACCTAAACTATCACTTGTAAATCCAAGGCTTTTACCCAAAGGTGTGGGCGATAAATTATACTGAAGCTTTCCGTCTACTAATGCACTATCTATGTCAGTAATACCTGTTATTCTTGCTAAGCCATCCATTAGCTCTGTAGCTGCTATTTTTAAGGTGCCTTCATCATTATGGCCTAACTCAATTACCAACTCTTTCCCACCTCCAGGACCAACCTGATAATCAAAGAATATAGACTTAATACCAGCTAGATCGCCTATTTTATTCCGCCATTGATCAACAAAGTCACGAGCACTGAATAACCGCTGATCCTCAGGTACTATCATAAAAGTAGAAGAACCACTATTACTGCCGATGTCTTGCATACGAAATTTATAAGCTTCTGTACCATTTAGCTTTTCCATTGCAGCAATACCAGAACGTTCAATGTAAGCAATGATGTTTTCTTTATCTTCAAGCGCCATACCTGTGGGAAATTCAACCTCAGCATCTATTCTAGTAGACTCTATTTTAGGCACGAAGCTAGCATCAACCCTTCCACTATAAACCCAAGCAAAAACTAAAATAAGTAATGAACTGAAAATAGTAATTACTATTGTTGGATGGTTACAACTGTATCTAAGCCAGCGAGAATAAACTTTATCTTTAAAGTCGTTAAAATAATTGAAGCATCGCTGTTGAATACGTGTAATGGTTTTTATTTTAATCGGCTTACCAATATTTCTCAGATGCAGAGGTAAGATCAATAAAGCCTCAATTAGTGATACTAAGAAAATAGCAAAAATAAGCAGTGTCATGGGCTTATACATCACCCCTAGCTCTCCTGGAACAAATAAAAGAGGTATAAACGCAATAATATTTGTTAATACTGAAAAGACGACAGGTAATGTCATTTCTTTAACCCCATCTTTTAGGGCTTTATCTGTATTGACACCTTGTTGAAGTTTTGAATATATATTTTCTGCGACCACGACCGCATCATCAACTAATATTCCTATTGTTATAACAAATGCAAATAAAGTTATCATGTTTAATGGAATATCTAGAAATGGCATAATACCGAGAGATCCGAGAATTGATACCGGTATTCCCATACTGACCCAAAAAGCCAACCTCATATCAAGAAATAATGATAATACAAAAACAACTAATATCATCCCAACTAACCCATTACTGGTTAGTAGGTTAACCCTTTGGCTGAAAGGCTCAGATTGATCCTGCAATGTTGTTATATTTAAGTTTGAAGGAACGTTTTGTTTGTACTCTTCAATAAACTCCTTAATTGCACTGCTTAACTCAATTGGCTTACTTGTTTTTTGTTGATACAGCTTTAATTCTAAACCCGGCTCGTTATTAATTAAGAATGGTTTTTTATCGCCTTGAAAACTGTTTCTAACCGTTGCAATATCCCCCAATAATAAGCGATGCCCATTCTTGTCATTCGCTATTTCTATTTTAGAAAACTGGCTTGTGAGCTTTTTTCTTCCTAAAGTACGTATTAAAATTTCACCACTTTGTGTACTTACACTACCTGTCGATATATCAGTAACAGACGCTTTTACTCGACTAAGGATTTGTTCAAGTGTTAACTGATATTTTAATAAATTGGCATTACTTATCTCTATGACAATTTCGGGACTTCTAGCGCCTTGAATATCTATTTTCGCTAAATCTAAATTGTTTAGAAGCTCCAGCTTTAACCTGCTTGCCTCCTGGTATAATTGCAATTCCGTCAAATCTCCGTGAAGGCCTAGCTCTACAATACTATCGTATTCTTCAGCAAGAGTTACACTCACTTTTTCCATTTCATCGGGAAAACTATTTATGCTATCAATACTGTTTTTTATCTTGGTTAGGGCTATGTTCTCATCAATACCCTCTACCAATTCAAGTGTTATTAAAGCGCTACCCTCTGAAGACTCTGCGCTTAGGCGTTCAATATCAGCATTATCAATTAACTTATATTCAATAGGTAGAACGATGCTTTGCTCAATATCCTTAGGTGTAGCCCCCAGATACTCTGCTTCAATTATAATTTTATTAATTTGAAAAGACGGGCTTGTTTCTTGTTTAATAACACCAAAAGATAACAGGCCAGATATTATAAGTGTCAACATCAGTAACGTTGAAGCGATTGGATTATTAATCATCCAGACTGAAAGGGGAGTAGCTTTACTATTTTTCATTACAGCTCTCCGTTGCTAATATCAGCTTTCAATCCATTTTTAGCACCAGACACTTTGTTTTTTACTATAGACATCCCTTCCTCTAGAATATTTTTGATTATGATACTCTCTTTATTTTTCCAAATTACGTTAACCCTTTTCGAAAACAATTGATTGTTCTTATCGACGAGCCAAATCTTGTCGCCATCAATAGAAGATAAAGGAACTTTAAGTACATTTTTAAAAGTAGGTAAAGTTAGCTCTGCGGCCACAAATTCATTTATGATCAGCGTTCCACTGTCATTATCTACAGTTAGATAAACACTTTGTAGTTGGCTAGTTAGCGCTTGTGTTGGAGGTATTTGAGATATATGGGCATTAAAAAATGTATTATCGTCCCGATAAACCTTAACCCGCTGACCAATAGACAATACTGAAGCAACATCGTGAGGTATTGATAAGCTTACCCTAAGCTCAAAGAGTTGAGCAAAAGTACCAATCTTATCTCCCTTTTTAACAAAGTCGCCTTGGTAAGCGCTCTTTTCTAAAACGACGTAGTTTTCTTTAGATTGAAATTTACAACGTTCTAAATTTTTTTTGCGAGTTCTAGGTTGCTTGTTGCAATTAAAATATTAGCTTTAGCTATTTCTAATTGAGGCTTTCGCAACATTAATGATTCTTGTAGTTTTAAATTAGGGCTGTCTTTTTTAGGTCTAACCCTTTTGTATTCACTTTTCGAAAAGCGTTGCTCACCGAGCTCAAGCTTTAAGTTAGCTTCTGCTACTTTAAGCTCTCCCAATCGAGCTTGTAGCTGATTTTTATAGTCCTCATCATCAATATGATAAATAGTTTCACTCCTATTTACTCGACTACCAACTTCAAAATTATTATTAAGGAATAAAATTTCACCTTCGACTTGTGCAAATAAAGTTAGAATATTTGGTGTTTCTATTCGGCCATAAGCTTGATAACTGGGTGTAAATTCTTGAGGTTTAGCCTTTAATATATTGACTACTAAAGCTTTGTTATTACTGGATGATAAAGGCAGTTTTGGAGGTGTTGCCAAAATAATTAATGCACAAATTGCTACGCTAAAAGTAATAAGAACAGTGATTATTTTCACTTTATTGACTTGCATTTCTAGTCCCTAATTTTATTGAGAAGGAAGTTGTTTTTTCTTTCGTTAGAATTTTTAGTAAATACAAACCTATTAGCTAAAAGGTAGTTACTTACCAAACCGGCCATAATTCCTAAGCAAAAAGCGAAGTGAATTAAGAAAAGCTCTTTGGCTATCCAAAAAACTATTAAATTGATTACGCCAGATAAATGAGCTGCGAACATGTGCTTACTCCATTGTTTTACAGCGCTTCCATAAGCCTGGTTATTGAAGGTGTAAACTCTATTACCTAACCATGTTGTGCTAGCTGCTAGCCAAAATGCTATTGCGCGTGCGGTTATAATTGAATCGATATGATTTACTAAAATAAAAAAATAAAACTATCAACAATGAACCCTGCACCTCCTACAAAACAAAATTTTTTTAGTTGCTGCATTATTAAGCATTAAATAATTAATCGTAGAGCCATTATTAATTAGAAGATGTCTATAAATTGTCTTGATGCATTGACTTTTTATAGACTCAGGTTGTTTTAAGCTTGCTTTGTATAATTATTGGAGAGCTTAATGAAACTGGTCGAACACCCTAAGTCTGTTAATGAAGATATAACGCTGAGCATCATAGTGCCTGTTTATAACGAGCAGGAAATGCTGCCTATCTTTAATCACCACCTATCGAAAGCTCTAAGCTTGTTATTAAACGAGCATGTGGAAGTCATTTATATTAATGATGGAAGTACTGACGATAGCTGGAATGCAATGTCAAATTTAACCAATCATTATGCCGATATTGAATGCATTAACTTAAGTCGTAACTTTGGTAAAGAAGCCGCGATGACCGCTGGTATAGATAATGCTAGAGGTGAAGCTATTATTTTATTGGATGCTGATTTACAAGATCCACCTGAACTTATTCCTAAAATGCTAAATGCATGGAAACAAGGTTTTGATGTTGTAAATATGAAACGGTCATCCCGCTTAGGTGAGTCACGCTTAAAACGTTGGAGCGCTCACATTTATTACAGGTTACTTGACCATTTATCTGAGGTTCCATTACAAAAGGACGTAGGTGATTTTAGGCTATTAAGTAGAAGAGTTGTTGATGATATAAAGAAATTATCAGAAAGAAGCCGCTATATGAAAGGAATTCTTTCATGGCCAGGATATAAGCAAACAACAATTAGTTTTGAGCGTCCTGAACGCGTTGCAGGAGAGACAAAGTGGTCTTTCTTTCAGCTGGTAAAGTTAGGCCTATCTGGCATTACAGCTTTTAGTGTAAAGCCTTTACAAATATCGACCTGGGTCGGCACTTTAATATCTACATCCGCATTTTTTTATGGCTTATGGGTTGTTGCCAAGACTCTATTCTTTGGAGAAACCGTTGCGGGTTACCCTTCGATAATGTTGACCCAGTTATTCTTAGGGGGAGTTCAACTGATAGCTATAGGCGTCTTAGGTGAGTATATTGGTCGTATTTATGCTGAGACCAAAGGGCGTCCTATATATTTAATAATGGATAAACAAAGCCAAAAGAGTCAGAACGGCATGGTGAAAAAACATGGCTGATAAAATAAATTCTACAGTATATTGGGCTTTAGCAATTATTATTTCCTTGATCGCTATAAGGCTTGTCTCACTAGGACTTTTCCCTCTCTACGATACAACTGAGGCTAGGTATGGGGAAATGGCTCGTATCATGGTAGAAACTCGTAACTGGGTTACCCCTCAGTTTGATTACGACGTGCCATTTTGGGGGAAACCTCCAATTCAAACCTGGCTGAGTGCCATTAGTTTTAATTTTTTAGGTATAAATGAGTTTACTGCTCGTTTACCTCACTTATTGTGTGGTTTATTAACCTGTTACTTGGTCTTTCGATTCACATTATCTCTGACGAATTTAAGTAAAAGTGTTTTATCTATATTGGTGCTAGTTTCTAGCTTAGGGTTTATCGTTGCTATTGGCATGGTTATGACGGATAGTGCTTTGCTTCTTGCTTATACCCTTGCAATGTTTAGCTATTGGCAATGCTATGCTCAAAAAAACCAACTTTATGGCTATTTGTTTTTTGTCTCTTTAGCGCTCGGTATGCTAATTAAAGGACCTGTTGCTGTCGTGCTTATAGGGATTTCACTCGTTGTTTGGAGCGCTTGGCAAGGCTGCTTTAAAGTAGCTATAAGACGCTTGCCTTGGGTAAGTGGGATGTTCGTTTTTTTAGGTCTAACTTTACCTTGGTACATTCTAGCCGAAATACGTACTCCGGGCTTTTTAGAATATTTTATAGTTGGTGAACATATTCAGCGATTCCTTGTATCTGGATGGGAAGGCGATCTTTATGGCACAGCGCACGTTAAACCTAGGGGTACAATTTGGTTTTATTGGTTACTGTGCGCAAGCCCTTGGTCATTTTTAGCTTTAGGACTACTATTCAAAAAAGAAAATATTAAAAAAGCACTTAGAAAAGAACCCGACCAGCCAAATATAAATAAGTACCTTATTTGTTGGGTGATTTCGCCGCTATTACTATTTACTTTAGCTGGTAATGTGTTGCCAATCTATGTGCTACCTGGTTTTAGTGCATTAGCTATACTTATAGCCTTAAACATGAAATTTACTAAGCTATGCAATTACTTAGCTCTATTTACGGTTTTAACCTTAATAGCTATGTTAAGTGCGTTGCTAAAGGGTGTATGGGAGCACAAAAGTGAAAATAAGCTACTCGAATTACATCAAAAATCGTTTAAAGAAGCCCCTTTATATTATTGGAATAAACGCCCATTTAGTGGACAGTTTTATTCAAATGGCAGAGCTAAACAAATAAATGAAAAAGCGTATTTAAGAGACTTGGTTAACAGTAGTGAGAAAATATATATTGCTATAAAGCAGGACGAATTTATTATTTTTAAAGATTTATTTGACGCTCATTGTGTTGTTGAAGAAAAATCCACTGTACGTTACCTATTAGTATGCAACGATAAATTTGAAAATAAGGTGTCTATTGAAAATTCTACTAATTGAAGATTGTCATACTGTTGCCGAAGTTATATTTGATTACTTTGAAGATTCAGAGTTTGAATTAGACTTTGCAGCGACAGGCACGTTAGGTCTTGCATTAGCTCAGTCAAACAACTTTGACTGTATTATTTTAGATATAATGCTTCCCGGTATTGATGGTATAACAGTATGTCATCGGCTTAGAGCCGAAGGATATGATACCCCTATCATAATGCTTACGGCCAGAGATACCGATAGTGACATGTTACAAGGGCTCAAAATAGGAGCTGATGACTATATAGTCAAACCTTTTAATTTAGAACTTTTGGAAGCTAGAATAATAAATGCTGTTCGAAGGAGTTCAGGAAATGGCTTTGCAAAAACAGTTATTTTCGGTCCTGTTACAATTAATCTCAAAACTTGTCAGGTCTGGAGAGAAGGGAGTGAAATTAAACTGACCCCAACTTGTTTCAAAATTATGAAGCTTTTAATAACTAAAGCACCCAATGTAGTTTCTAGGCAAGAGATAGAGGATAGTATTTGGGGAGATGAGCTACCTGATAAAGACATACTTAGAAAACACATATACCAATTGAGACTCAAAATCGATAAGCCTTATGACAAAGATGTTATAGAAACTATACCTAAAACAGGATACAGATTGAGTGAGTGTAATGTTTAAAAGTAAACCAATTAGTCAAATAATTATAAAAGTATATCTATTGGGCGCTTTGATATTATTAGCCTTTTATGGATGCTTATTTTATTACACGGTGTTGTACACTGAAAATCAAGCCAGTGAACAGCGTTTGGCACTAAAAGCTCCCTACCACCTAAAACTTTTTCAAAAAAGCGAAAATACAAAAATAAAAATAGATCCGATATTAACAATCTATAATACGTATGAAATTTTACCAAAAAAAATTAAAGATAAAATTAACACCGACTGGCTGGGTATCCAAAGTATTCATTTTGATGACGACAGTGAATTCACTGTATTTGCGCAAAAAATAAAAATTAATAATGATGAAATTACTGCTTATGCCATTGAGGATGTCGACCAAATAGAGTGGGACGATACATACTTTGCAATTTTCCAAATTATGATACTTTCTTCAGGTGTGATTTTATTCATTGGCTCTGCATTTTTTATTATTAAAATGGCAAAGCGGATAAGCTCTCCGTTTTCAGAGTTAGCTGAAATGCTTGAATATGATTCACATGAAGTTAGTAAACCTTTATCTGTTAATGGAAAATTATCTTTTGAGTTAGAAATGATGCTTGCTAGCATTAATAGCTATCGTAAGCGAATATATGCTGCATTTATTAGGGAGCAAACTTTTACTAGGTATATTAGTCATGAATTACGTACTCCTATGACGGTGATTCGAGGCGGTGTAAGTGTTTTAAGACGAGCAAATAATGATAAGACTACAAAGCAATTAACTAGAATAGATGATGCTGTAATAGAAATGGAGCAGTTAACTCATATTTTCCTATTACTTGCTAGAGACGAAGTTTCAAATACCAGTAAAGTTTCAATATCAGACACGTTTATCGACAAAATAGTTAAGAACTTTTCACCTACTATCAAAGCAAATCAAGTAAATTTCCATTATGAGATACAGAATGAATTTTCATTACATGCGCACCCATTACTATTTTCAGCAGTAGTATGTAACTTATTAAAAAATGCTATTAATTGCAGTATTGATGGTAGTGTAAATTTATTTATTTCTGAACAAAGAATAGATGTTATTGATGATGGATTAGGCCTAAATGAACAACCTCGCGGCTATGAAGGATTTGGTATAGGCCTCAAAATTGTTCAAGATATATGTGAAAAATACCAGTGGACATTTAACATATCAAATAATATGGAAAAGGGCTGCACCGCTTCAGTGATTTTTAAAACTTAGGGGATTAAATTTATGCTAATCCACCCTAGTAAAGCAAAAACAAGGACTAAAACATATTTTTTACTATCAACGTACGAAAGTATCGTGTTGTTTGTTAATAATTTAAACCTATAACAGATAATAAAATTGCGTTTAAAATGACATTCACTTTAATTAAAATCTAATGCAAAAATCTCAAGGATAAATTTTATAGGTTTAGATTGAGAAGTTTATACCCTTCTCCATAAATATTTTTGATAAACAGCGTTCCAAATGATTTTTTTAATGTAGCGCTTAGGTTATGGATATGGGGAGAAAGCTGATAACTTTCAATGTAAAGGCTTTCTTTGATCTGTTTGATTATTTCACTTCTAGACACAGCATTTGGATATCGTTGTACTAATACGTTTAATATACTCATTTGTAACTTACTTAACACAAGTGCTCTATCGTTAAAAACAACACTGCAAATCCCATTATCAACTGTAAGAGTCGATAAATAGTTTTGCGGTTTCGTATTCAAATAACCTAACTTATGTAACAACCTCTGATGAGAGTATGGCTCAAGTAAAACCTCTCCGTCACCGGCTTGATAAATACTAAGCTCGCATTCCGTATCTAGTTTTTCACACAAGAAGATAATCGAAGCATTATTTTTTCTCATTTTTTTACATAGCTGGATAATCCCAGTATTTAGTATTTCACAGTTTATTATAAGCGCTTGATATGTATTACAGTGTATTAACTCAAAAGCACTAGCTGAGCTAAATGCAAAATCTACCTTGTAATTATTTCTAGTTAGATAAGAGTATACGAGTTCAGCTTTTTTACTAAAGTTGTCGATGAGTAATATCATATGAGTATTATTTAGTACTAAATGTATTCAGTATAAATATATATATGTAAAAGAAATGTCTAAGGTACCAACAAAAGTCCAATCAACCAAAAGCAACGATCTACTTTCCGAGTCGGCATATAGAATATAAAAGTTAAAAAATATGCAGGTAAAGTATGTAATGTAAAAAATCAATTCGACAGCTTATAATATACGTGTAGTGGTACAGTCATTTTGGCCACACATTTATCACACCAACTAATCCATCAAAAGTATTCCTGCTTTTTGATTTCCATGGTATTTAAATTATGTGGCATGACACCTCACTTAATTACTTTTCAAATAATAAAGAAGTACGTACCTACTTTTAATGTATTGGATTGAGTTCGTTGATGTGCAGCTATGAGGAGCCACTTAATATTATATATCTGGAGTCAAGATTAAACCATTTACTATACATTAGTTTGTCTTCAAACCCTGCCGAGCGCCAATAAACAGTTAACACAAATAGTAGCTGTACTAAAAATCAGCATTTTTGAAGTCTTTGCAATAGATAGTAAGATTATTTAAACACTAATAATATTTAGTAAGCACTAAAGTTAACATTCCCCACCCCAAACCTAAAGAAATCAATGCACCTTTTTCAACCATAATGACTCGCTAAAATATAAGAAGAAACTATTGAAATGGGCATTTAAATAACATGATCTTCCTCTAAATTTGCTGTTCATTACTTGTTCGACTATTAATATGTTATAGGAACTACATTTACTTGCGGGATGCTTGATGGACCTTAAAAAAGTAAATAAAAAATCTAACTCACCAAATTTAAATGCAAAAATGGATGAGGCGTTTTTAACTCAGCTAGTTAATTGTTTACCCATGGGTGCAATGATAGTTAATACTGGGGCTCAGATCCTTTTTGCCAATAGTCAACTATCTGAAATACTTGGCTATGAGGATTCAGAACTCATAGGGATGAACATAGACAGTTTACTTCCGGCACAATTTAAAGCCAATCATACCCATTTGATGAGTCAGTTTTTTGCTACCCCTCGAAAGCGCTTAATGGGTGAAGGCCGTGAGTTATTTGCGAGTCAAAAAAATGGTAAACAAATTCCAATCGAAATAGGCTTAAACCCAATACAAGGACAACAAGAATTAGTTTTAGCCACACTGGTTGATATATCGCAAAGATTGCGCGCAAATAATATGTTTCAGCGCTCTATTCAGGCTGCACCACATGGTGTGTTAATAGTAGACCAAGCGGGCATTATACAAGCGGTTAATCAATCGTTATGTAAATCTTTTGGCTACAGTGAAATAGAACTACTCGATAAAAAAATGGAAATGTTATTACCGCAGCGCTATCAAGGGCATCACTCAGCACTTCGTCATTCATTTCATTGTGAACCCAGTGTCAGAAGTATGGGAGTAGGCAGAGATTTAACCGCCTTACACAAAGACGGTAAAGAATTCCCCGTTGAGGTGGGATTGAGTCCTTTTATAAATACCAATGACGAAGATATGGTGTTTGTCTCGTTGTTAGATATAACAGAACGAAAACGAATGGAAACCGAGCTAAAAGAAAATAACACTAGCCTGAAAGAGTTTACCTATGTGGCTTCACATGATTTACGCTCTCCATTGCGAGGCATTTCAAACTTAATTGAATGGGTAAAAGAAGATTTAGGCACTACCACAGCTGAAGTAGAGTACAACTTAACACGTATTGATGATCGTATTCACAAAATGGAGACGTTAATAGATAATTTATTGGCCTATGCAAGAGCTGGCAAAGCCAGCCTAGATACTAAAGTAATCGATATGCATAAATTAATTTATAACGTTACCGAACTGTTAGATTTACCAGTTGGAATGAAGCTTCATAAAGACATTCAATTAAATACCATCGTGACTGCATGGACGCCGCTTGAAACCGTTGTTCGCAATTTGTTAAGTAATGCCATTAAACACCATGACAGTAAAGAAGGAACGATAGAGATTCGTTGTGTAGCAGAAAATACGCTTTGCCATATCACGGTTACTGATGATGGCCCCGGTATACCACCAGAGGCTTACGAGCGTATTTTTAGTTTGTTTCAAACAACTTCTGATGATAAGTCGGTTTCAGGCATAGGCCTATCTATTAGTCGGCGCCTAGCACAAGCTCATGGTGGACGTATTTCAGTTAGTTCAAATGAACCGAACAAAGGGTCAACATTTCATGTTTGGTGGCCACGCTTTGCTAGGAAAGAGAATTTATGATCAAAAATCTATCTATACTACTTGTAGAAGACGACGATGTTGCCGCAGAAGCTGTCACAAGAAGCTTAAAAAAAGTTGATCCTAAAATTAAAATAATTTGGAAACAAAACGGAAGACTTGCACTAGATGCGTTACGAAAAAAAGCGCAACAAAAAGAAATATCGGAGCCTTATTTGGTATTACTTGATTTAAATATGCCAGTGATGAATGGGTTTGAATTTTTAGACCATATTCGTAAAGATAAAAACTTGAACAATACCGTTGTATTTATACTCACGACCTCCAATGAGGATAATGATCGTACTCGCGCGTATCATAACAACGTAGCAGGTTATATGGTTAAACATGCAATTGGCCCGCAGTTTGCCAAATTAGCGATACTTATGGATGCTTATATACATGCCATTGAGCTTGAATAAGCTATTTTGCAAGAGATATGGATATGAGAACTTCAATAGATGACTTTGAAAGCTGCGACACTATTAATCTACTCATTGTTGATGACGATGCTGTTGATAGAGAACATATACGTCGTATGATATCTCGCTCTAACATACAGGCGAAAATTTCAGAGGCTTCCTCTATTGAAAGCTCGATGTCTTACCTTGAACATGGAGAATTTGATTGTGTCATAGTGGATTATCGATTAGGTATCGGCTCCGGGCTTACCCTGCTAGATAATATTAGAAAGTCTGTAAATAACCATTGTGCTGTGATTATGATCACGGGATTGGGAGATGAACAAATAGCAGCAGAAGCTATGCGACTAGGAGCAAGCGATTATTTACTTAAAAACCAATTAAAAAGCGCTCAGTTGATACACTCCATATCTAGCTCTATTCAACGCGCAAGCTCAGAAAAAAACTTCATGACATGGCACATTACGATAGCCTAACAGGCCTAGCAAGCCGCCCTATTTTAATCGATCAACTTCAACAAGCTATTACATCTCACCAAAAGCTCGCCGTTGCCTATTTAGATTTAGATAACTTTAAACCTATTAATGACAAATACGGTCACGAAATCGGAGATTTCGTGTTGAAAACCATTGCTCAAAGGTTACAAAGTACATTACGTAAAAAAGATACACTAGCGCGTATCGGCGGAGATGAATTTATCCTTTTATTAAGAGGGGCTGCGCACACGATACAAGAATATGAGATTCTTTTACAAGAGGTTTTAATTGAGGTAAACGACCCGATAAAATTAGCAGAGTTTTCGTGCTGTGTTCAGATTTCAGCCAGCATTGGTGTTGCACTTCCGAATGATGATGGCTTAAGTTGTGATGACATTTTACGTAGAGCTGATCAAACCATGTATCAAGCTAAAAGGTCAGGGACAAACCGGATTATGTTTTTTGATCCAGAAGAAGAAAGTCTAAGGCATGCAAAACACGATCTATTGCTGGCTGCAGAGAAAGGTATTGCGCGTAAAGAATTTATTTTACATTATCAACCAAAGGTCAACCTGATGGATCACCAGTTGATTGGCGTTGAAGCCTTAATACGCTGGAACCACCCTACTTTGGGTTTACTTTACCCTGGTCATTTCTCAGAGGCATTAGAGCACCCACACATTGGTATATTAATTGGCGAATGGGTACTTGCTGAAGCCCTAAAACAACATAAAATTTGGGCAACAAATAATCTTTCCATGAGCGTAAATATCTCTCCTGCTCATTTGCTTAGTGAAGGCTTTGTTGAAAACCTGAGAGAGTTACTCATCAGCACTAATAATATAAAACCAAAAACACTCGAGTTGGAAATTTTGGAGAGCACAACAATTGGAAATGTTGAACAAGCAGTAGATGTTCTCAATGGCTGCCGCGATTTAGGGGTAAGTATTGCGTTAGACGACTTTGGTACAGGTTACGCTTCTTTGAGTTACTTAAAAAAATTACCTTTAGATACACTAAAAATAGATCAAAGCTTTGTTAAAAGACTCCTATCAGACCATGAAGACAAGTCTATCGTTACCTGTATCGTGGCGCTAAGTAAAGCATTTGGGTATAAACTAGTAGCAGAAGGAATAGAGTCGCAAGAGCTCGAAAAAGTACTTATAGGTATGGGTTGCTATCATGGACAAGGCTATTACATAGCCAAACCAATGCCTTCAGATAACATGAACTTATGGATAAAGAATATGACATCAACCAAGCACTGACCCTAAATAATATCCCTCTATTTGGATTGCCAGTGGTATACATAAATAGGCGTTTGGTAAAAATCTTTAAGCTTGATAACGTTAGTTGGTTTATATGAAGGTAAAGCGAAGGTATTACTCACAATAGTGATTTTATTATTAACTGCGTCATGCTATAACTTATCTTCAAGCGCTTGCATGCCTTCAGGAAACAAGTAACATAATAGAGTAGCTGCACTACTGAGATCAGCATTTTTAAAGTCTTTACGATAGAGGGTAAGGTTATCTAAACCTAATCTGTATTTAAAAAGCATTGAAACCAACCAAGGAAACCAGGATAACTCATAGCCAATAACCTGTTTATTAGGATACTTTTTGGCAACCGCTATAACGAGCGTTCCCCAACCCGATCCTAAATCAATTAATACGTCCTTTTCATTCATGCTTATTTGAGCAAGCATGGCTTGGCGCGCTTTGCTTGAACTCATCATCGGTGAAATTCCCGTTTTTAGCGTGCTCCAAACAATAGATAAAGCTATTAGAAGAACTAAAAAGAAAAGCGCGATAGCAATAAAGTCCATGCTACCTAACACCCAATAACTGTAGAGTTTTCATGATTTCCCTTGGCGATTATTAATAATTACATAGTAAAACCATTACATAGCGAGGCATTTGAGTAAATTGATTTACAACTTAACAACTATTCAAAATAATGACAGCTTAAGTATAAGTTGCTGTTACTTTTTGCTTAAATACTATTTTAGGCTCTTTGGTGCTAATAACTTCAGCACATTCATCAGCTGTAGAAATTAAATATGACCAGCCATCATTGGTATGCATAAAAAAGCTCAATGGGCTTTCTTTTGACCAGCCATGGTCTCTTACTTTAAAACAGTTATTATTAATTTCTCCTGACTCCCACAGCTCAGTTAAGCCATGCTCGTCTAGTAAGCGGTATCCGCCAACATTATCAAAAGTAATTTCAAAAACGATTTCAGAGTCAGTATGGAATACGGTAACGATTAAATCAGCACTTCCTGATTGGAACTCATTCTTGAACTCGTAACGCTTACCGTTAGCATATTCAATAGACCGCTCTGATGCTCCCCACTTAGTATTTATGATAAATAAATCACCCTTGCCAAAAGGTGTTGTCCAGTCATCTATTTCCATATACCCCCCTTAATTATAATTACTGAGCAATTAAGTAGCCTTGTTTAGTTATAAAAGCAACACATACAATAAATGTATAAACTATCACAGTGAACGTGCTAATTTAATTAATCTCTTAATTATGTAACTCAAATATTAGCGATCGCTATCATTCAAGCTAAGAGCGATGTAATTGCGGTATGAGGTTTTAACCGAGTGGCCTGAAATAACCGAGCAAAGCTTTTGCTTCCGGCCCTCGCTCCTTACCTAATCAACGCTGAACCCCATCTAATTGCAGAGCTCTTCTTTGAGCAAATAACAGCCTGTTAAACTTCATGTAACACGAACCATATTTGTTCAAAGTAAAAATAGTTATTGTTGAATTAAAGAGTAAAAAAACAAAAAAGCGCCATTTGGCGCTTTTCAATTGTTTGAAATTTGGTAACAAGTTATTAGTGCTTGCGCCCTACACCATTACGCACCATGTCTTGGCCGCTTTGGAAGATCTCTTCGGTAATTTCACGGGCTAATAAAAGCTGTTGCTTATCATCAAAAACGGCTACAAAACGGCTGCCGTCGGCATTATTAGTTGCCATGCCGATGCCTGCTACGCCGGTTAAACCTAGGCCGCCGTTTTCCACTTGCAATAAAAAGCTTTCAAGCTCAGCGAGGGTGTCGATTGCAGTTAGTTTGTTTTCCATTATGGTTACTCTGTGTTGCTCGCCATGGCGAGTCTGTCAATAATATGCAGTTATTTTACAGCACACAGTAAAAACTTAAACCACCTTGTGGCAAAACAATAACAACGCTCCATAAAGCATCAGTGATATAAAGTAAAAACCCCGAAAATGCGGGGTTTTATGTATTAGCTTTGCTTCATTGTACCTTGTTGCTCAAGGCGGGTATGCCAGCTGAATGCCTCTTCTAAAATATGAGGCGTATGACCGCCACGAACACATGCACGCTCGTAGTAGTCAAGCATGGCGTTGCGGTAATCTGGATGTACACAGTGCTTAATGACTTCAATTGCACGTTCGCGTGGCGCTAAACCGCGTAAATCAGCAAGGCCTTGCTCAGTGACTAAAATATCAACATCGTGCTCGGTATGATCAACATGGCTTACCATAGGCACAACGCTTGAAATAGCGCCACCTTTAGCTATTGATTTAGTAACAAATACTGATACATGGGCATTACGTGCAAAGTCACCTGAGCCACCAATGCCGTTCATCATTTTAGTACCACACACATGGGTTGAGTTAACGTTGCCGTAAATATCAAATTCCAATGCGGTGTTAATTGCAATAATACCCAAACGACGCACAATTTCTGGGTGGTTCGACATTTCTTGTGGGCGAAGTACTAATTTATCGCGGTACTTTTCAAGGTTATTAAATACTTGCGCGTTACAACGCTCTGATAAAATAATTGAACACCCTGATGCAAAATCAAGTTTACCCGCATCAATTAAGTCAAAGGTAGAATCTTGTAGTACCTCTGAATACATAGTGAGGTTTTTAAAATCAGAGTCTAATAAACCCATCATTACTGCGTTGGCAATGTTACCAATACCGGCTTGTAATGGGCCTAAGTTTGCGGGCATACGCTCTTGCGCTACTTCTTCTTTAAAAAAGTTCACTAAGTGACGTGCAATAGCGGCTGTATCTGCATCTGGGTCGGTAACAGTTGAAAATGAGTCACTTTGATTTGTAAATACAATACCCACAATTTTAGCCGGGTCGATTGGAATAGCAGTGCTACCAATACGGTCATCTACTTTCACTAATGGCACTGGCGTACGTGTTGGACGATAAGATGGGATGTAAATGTCGTGTAGCCCTTCAAGCTCTGGCTGGTGTAACATATTGATTTCTACAATTACCTGTTTGGCAAAAATAGCAAAGCTGGCTGAATTGCCCACTGACGTTGTAGGTACTATGTGCCCTTCTTCGGTAATAGCAACGGCTTCAATGACCGCTACATCTGGCATAGTTAGCTGGTGATTACGTAACTGTTCAACGGTTTCAGATAAATGCTGGTCAATAAACATGACCTCACCGTTATTAATCGCTTTACGTAATGTGCTGTCTACCTGAAATGGCATACGGCGTGCTAAAGCACCTGATTCAGTGAGTAACTTATCTAAGTCATTACCTAATGACGCCCCGGTCATTAGGTTAATTTTCATTGGGTTTTCACGTACTCGCTCGGCAAGCGCACGTGGTACTGCTTTCGCTTCACCGGCACGAGTAAAACCACTCATGCCCACGGTCATGCCGTCTTTAATAAATAAACTAGCCTGCTGTGCAGACATTACATTGTTGTGTAAGTCGCTACGACGAATTCGTTCTAATTGCATTTGGAACCCCTTAAACCCCATTATTATTTGGGCGCTATTCTAAGTATTTCCGCATGCTTCGTAAGCTAGACCTAAGTCTCATTTACGCATTGTTGATATAAAAACATCGTAAAGCGCCTTAATTTTGTACACTTAATGACTTAACTTATTGGTGCTAATGGGGTTAGAATACTGAAAAATTTAACCCAATCATTAAATCGACCTAGTTAAATTTAAATCACAACTCAATATAATCAATCACTTATTATTTTCACTAGGGAAGCTGAAATTACAAAGTGTATAAAAACAAAGCCATACAGTGCGAAGCTTACAAAATAATAAACTGCTCATTCATTGGGCAGTAACCTTGTAAGGAATAAAATCTACAATTTAAGTATTAAGGAAAATACATGGATTTATCTGACGAAGAAATTAACTTTTTATCTGGCTTATTTGAACCCAGTCAAAGTACCGCATTATCCACTGAAACAAAGCTTACAGTACAAACATCGATTCCAGACGGTATTGCGCATTTACTTGGACAAGCTAAATTAACCTTATTGGCTGAAGTAGCTCACTACCAACTATGGTTTCCACTTCAATTTAAAACCGATGAATTAGGCCATTTCAGCACTGTGTTAGAAGCTCCAGAAGTGATTGATACAAAAGGGGTTCAACGTAGCTGGCGGCTAAGTGAATTAAATATTCAAAGCCAAGGTTTTTGCATTGAATCTATATCCAGCACAGGGATATTTTTAAAACCCACATCAATACATAGTGAGCTTGATGATTTGCAAAATATGCAATTTATTTTACCTAACGAAGCGGCGATATCATTAGACCTAGAACCGGTTAGGCAGAGCAAGTGTGGTATAGCTGCTAAAATAAAACACATTCACCATGGTAAAGAGCAGCTAAGAGCGTATTTATTTGAAGTCCATAAACGTGAATTTTCAAGCTTATATCAGCTAGAGCACAAACAACAAAAATTGGAATTATCAAACTAAAAAAGCCACACAAGGTGGCTTTTTAAAATTAGCTAACTAAAGTGATTTTTACTTTAAACGTTTCGCTACATCAGCTACACGTTCGCCATATAAACGAGCCGTTTCTAAATCGCCTGATGGAATAGCAGATTCACCTGCATCAGTAGGTGATTGCACTAATACACCAACAGATCCGCCTAAGTTATTGATGTCTTGACGATTTTATTCCAATTTATTGGCGGGTGGTAACCCAAGGCTTACCCAAATTCCACCATGTTGCGAAGCCAATGTCTGCATACTGATTAGGGTGACTTGTTTATCGCCATTTAGGCTGCCGCTATTAGTAAAACCGCCAAATACTTTGTCTTTCCAACCCATGGTAAACCATACTTTAGAGGTAGCATCAACAAACTTTTTAAATTGCCAAGGATATGAGCCCATATAGGTAGGTGCACCAAATATAATGGCATCTGCGTCGTTTAACGTATCCCAATCGGCGTCTTGTATATCGCCATTTTCATCAATAGCAATAAGTTGAGCGTTTGCTCCATCAGCTACAAATTCAGCCACTTTTTTGGTATGGCCATATCCCGAAAAATAAATAACCGCTACTTTACTCATGAACCTTCCTTTTGTTGTGATTTAATATACACGCTCTAAATATAGTATGGCCGCTAAAGTTAAAATCAACTAAGCAGCGTGTTTAATTAAATTAGCTTGCGTGGCATTAAATTAAAAGGTACTCACTGCAATTTCTAAATTACTCACCGCACAGCCATATTGCGTGTTACTAATACGGTGATACGCCGACTCCGGCGTGGTAGATAGGCTAATAATAAACTCACCTTGCTGACCAACCGCCGTTTGTTCTTGGCTAAGGCACATGGCTTGCGTTAAAGAGCGTAATTTTGCATCCGTTAAAATACTGCCAAAACGCTGAACTGGTAAAGGCGGTATTTTAATTGCTGACAATGCTTGGCTAATACTGCGCTGACTTAAGGTAAAATCGTTATTTTTAATATCAATCACACTGCCCACAGGCCAATACGAGTAACTATAGGTTTTAGTTTTAGCCTGAGCTTGCCCTGTTGATTTAACCATCACCACGCCATTTTTGCCAATTACAGTCATTAAATTTCCAGCTTCAGATTTAATCACCACTAGAGCGGTGGTTTCGTCTATACCAAAACCGAATGCCGGCTGAGCTTGGCTTGCGTTTAAGTCGTCTAGCAAAGTAGCTAATCTTAATGTGCGATTACGCTCGCTAAAATGTGTATCCAATACACCGTAACTAAACGTGCCTAAACCACCAAAACGGTTGTAAGTTAAACTATCGCTGTTTGCACGCTCACTTGGGGCATCAATGGCTTGTGCGCCTTCTTTTAATGCCGACAAGCTGTTGCCATTAGTGATCATCACCATTTCCCCAGCGTTGCCTTGCCCGCCACTTTGCACCGCGGTGCCTGCACTTGTGCCTACAACAACTGGTCGAGACTGCAATGCTTTTGTCCATGGGTAAGGCTGATTATTTTCATTAAATAATACTTTGCGCGTTAGGCTTTGATCGCCACCATTAAACATTACACCGGTACTGTTTTTGATTAGCTCGACTAAAGCGTCGGTGCCTTTTTTACACAGTTCATATTCTGCTTGGGTACGATCAGGGTAAATATGCTCGCGTTGATATAGCCCCATTTCTGAGTGCCTAAACGTGGTTAAATCATCACACTTATTGGTGGTTATTGCTTTAGCAAGCGCAGGGGTTAATGCAAGCCATTGCGAATTTACATTAGGGAAGCTTAGTAATCCTTCGTAAAAATCAGCAGATTCATAAGGGTCTCTACTTGAGGCGGTAATGGCCAGTATACTCGGGTTGGAGTTATTAACTTTTAAACTACCCGATATAAACTGCAAAATCTCTGTCGCTGCCGATTCGCTATTAAGCGCAGTATTTATCTGCTCTTTTAGTCGCTTGTTGTCGCTTTTTATTTGAGCTACTTCAAGCATATCGATTACAAAATTATATTCTTGATCCGATAAATTATTGAGCTGTTTACTATCAATGTCACGCCATAGCCATAACAACTCTTTTTTCGATAATGTGGGCGATGACTTAGCCTGCATTGTTGCTAAATTTTTAATAGTGTTATTTTTAGCTTGGCTATTTTTACTGGGCCATTGTTGCTTTATTTGGCTAATTTTAGCCTGAGAGAGCGTAAATACATTATGCGTTTTACCCGAGATCTTAGTATTTTTTTCACAGTTTTTAGGGCTTAAACTGGCACATGTTGTGAGAGCTCCACCCACTAAAACAAGCGTTTGATTAGACTCTATTGCGCTTAACTGTAGCGAAAAACCAATTAAAATTGATAAAAAAGCGGTTATTATTCGCGATTTAACTAACCGCTTATTTGGTAAATATATTCGTTCCATTATGTTACACTCATGTAAAGAATTATAAGAAATAACTTGCGAGAGCGTCTCTCACTTGCTATAAAAAAAGGAACTTTAAAACGCGAGTAAGCTAGCACCCATTTGCTAGCTTTGTCAAAAACCTTTTTGGAACGAGAATTATGTTTAAAAAAGCAACATTGCTTACAACATATTTCTACTCACCACACTACCTTTCGGAGTGGTTTGACGAGTAGCCCACCACCTCACTAATTTCTGTGAGGGGCTCAGCGTGTCATTTCACCATTGCCCTGTCTAAAAAAACATAATAATTAAAGCCTTAAGAAATATTAAATCTATTTCTGCGCGCTTAAAAAAGACAAAAGGTACTACAATGTTTCGTCAACTAACTATTGCGGCCACAGTAAGCGCTTTACTGAGCCCTGTCACTTGTGTGTATGCACAGGAAACTCAAACTGATACCAACATTGAACGAGTAGAAGTAACAGGATCTCGCTTAAAAGGCGTTGATCTGGAAGGCACTATTCCACTAACCGTGTTGGACCAAGATGCAATCAAACGCTCTGGTGCTAATACCATTCATGAATTACTCAAAGATTTATCTGTATTTAAAGGCGGAAGCGGTACGTTCTCAACCTCAGAAAGTGGTGGTACGTCTACCTCTACACCAGCGGGTCAATCAGCAGCGAGCTTACGAGGCATGGGACCTTCGGCAACGCTGACATTAATAAATGGGCGAAGAGTTGCGCCTAGTTCATTTGCTGCAGGTACTGAAAACTTTGTAGATGTGAATTCTATTCCGCTAGCGGCCATTGAACGTATTGATATTTTAGCCACCGGTGCATCAGCCGTTTATGGTGCCGATGCTGTAGCGGGTGTTATTAACTACATTTTAAAAGATGATTTTGAAGGCGCTGAAATCAATACTTCGTTTGCCGATAGCTTTGATCAGCATGACGAAAGTAAAAAGCAGCTAAACTTAGTGTATGGTACAAAAATAGGCGAGAGTAACTTAACGGTATTTGCAGATATATACGACCGTAACGCTTTTAAAGCGACCGATCGCGATTATACCGCCTCACCTTCATTCGTTAATGGTTACTCATATTTACCTAAGCTGGAGAACTCACCGAATATTTATTATTTCAGCAGCCGAGACGGTAATGAACTTCCATCACCAAACTGTAAAACCGAATTAGTGACTACTGAATTTGGTGAACAAATTTGTGCTTACTACTCTAATCAAGATGACTACCTAGATACCCCATTTGAGAGCCTTTCAACCGGCTTTATGTTTAATAGTGAGCTCGGTGGTCTACAATGGCACACTGACTTTTTTACAGCCAAACCAAGGCAAAAGCGTATTCATCGCCCTCACCTATTAACCAAATTAATGACGACGACGGCCCTTATATTTTAGAAGACGCCTTATTTATTTACGATAATGCCGATGGTAGTAATGATTTGATGGATCAACTCTACATTGACCCATTCGATACTCAAAGTGGCCGAGAAGTGTATGGTTTTGGCTTTGATGCGCGCTTTAATGCTCCAAGAACAGTGGAAGTAGAAACGAAAAACTTTCGCTTAGTAAGTAGTCTAAGTGGTGAAATTGGTGATTGGGGCTGGGAGTCTGGTGTTACTCTCTCTCGCTCACGTTCAGAGCAAGAAGCGATTGCAGGGGTATATAATCGCTATCAGTTTCACGGCGCAATAACAGGCGAGCTATGTTCAGACGGTACGTTGGCAAACTATGACGGTACTGACTTGAATTGTGTATCGGGAGAGTTACTGCCTTTTTACAACCCTTTCCTTCAAGGCGACGCCGCTAACGATGCCGTTTTGGCAACAGCGCAAGCTCGCCCAACACGCAGTGGAGAAAGTACTGTTTACGGCTGGGATGCTAATTTTAATGGTGAACTATTTACCTTTAACGACCTACCAGCCTATGCCTCATTTGGGGTAGAAGCACGCCGTGAAGAACTAAGTGACATCCCTTCACTTAATTCCCAAGCCCAAGCAGATAAAGACTACCTTGTTGATGTATTTGGTTTTGGCTCTAGTTTGTCAGAGGCCAATCGCACTCAATATGCCGCGTTTGCTGAATTAAGTATTTCACTGAGTGAGCAAATAGAGCTACAAGCAGCGGGTCGATACGATCATTACGATGACTTTGGCGGCACTTTTAATCCTAAAATTGGTTTGAGCTATCGCCCGACTGATTCGTTAGTTGTTCGTGGTTCATGGTCAACCTCGTTTAGAGCTCCTTCACTTACGCAGGCTGGTGTTAAATTAAGAACCACGCAATCTACTTTTGACTGCGGTGCCAACCAAGCTGTAGCCGATTTATACTGTATGGGTGATGGCACACAAGTGAGTGTTAATTCGTTAGAATTAGGTAACCCTAATTTAAATGCAGAAGAGTCTGAGGCTATTAGTGTTGGTTTTGCATGGAGCCCATCGGCTAATACTAATTTAACCCTTGATTACTGGCAGTTTGATCATGAAGAAGTAATCGATACCAACATGACCGCTGTGCTCGACCGCGCTATTACCGATGCATCACTTCGTCACTGTGGCATTGTACCACCGGGCGAACAAGGCATATCGTACGATGAAGCATTATGCGATGTCACCGACACCAGTGGTTTAAACATAGAGCAAGACGGTGCCAATTTAACTGAGATTTTAGCCAGTTATATAGATGAATTTAACCCGCGTGATGACGAGCTATTTTTACCGCTGTTTCGCGATCATGCAATCCCACTTGAAAACACCGGTACACAAACTTTAGCTGGCATAGACTTTAAGTTTGACCATCGTTTTGAATTACCAAGCGGCGATTTAACCTTTGCCTTTGACGGCACACATTACCTTGAGTTTGAACGTAATAAACCGGGGTCTGACTCGTTAGAGAAGTTGATGGGGACGTATCGTTACCCTGAAAATATTGCGCGTATGTCAATCGATTGGGAAGCGCAAAGTTACTACCTTAACTTAGGTGCAAACTACACCAGCAGCTACGAAGATGATATAGAAGGCCTGCGTGGGCGTGAAATTGATGAACTAGATTCGCTTGGCGTATTAGACTCAAAAGGTGAGCATCAGGTTGACGATTGGCTCGTTTGGGATTTATCAGCAGGTTACTATGTTAATAAATCACTGACCTTACGCGCGCGTATAAATAATATTTTTGATAAACAGCCACCCACACTTTATGGTTCAAGCCGTGGCTTTGATTCAATTAATCATAATGCCCTAGGTGCTAATTATAAATTAAGTATTAGCTACCGCTTTTAACCACTTAGCCGCAAAGCAAACGCTTTGCGGTCTTCCTTTTATTACAGGTCATGGCTACAGTGACACTGCCTATTAAGTGCTAAAGTACGGTTAAGCGTTTATTTACGCATCAACACAATGACCTTTTATTAAAGTGAAATTATGAAACAAAAACAATTTTCTATGCCCGATGCCAGCATTATTTTGCTGTGTGTGGCAGTGATTGCCTATATGGCCACAGTTTTTATTACCCCTGGGGTATTTAATGCAGAATCTGGTAGCCATATTGTGCAGCTTTCACAATATCAAGCCGTTAACGACCAACAATCACCGCCTATTTTTGCTCAAGGTGGCGAGATTGGTTTAGCTAATGTGTTGTTTGAAGGCTTAGTGTCGGGTGATAAATATGGTGCAGCGATTGGCGTAATGGCGTTTATTTTAATCACTGGCGGTGCCTTTGGCATTATTATGAAAACCGGTGCGATTAATAACGGCATTATGGCACTTATTAATAAAACTCAACGGGTTGAATGGCTGTTTATTCCCTTACTGTTTTTACTCTTTTCGTTAGGCGGCGCGGTATTTGGTATGGGCGAAGAGGCTATTGCCTTTTGTATTGTGCTGCTCCCTATTATGCAACAACTTGGCTACGACGCTAAAGTCACTGTACTTACAACTTATGTGGCCACGCAAATAGGCTTTGCCACCTCATGGATGAACCCTTTTAGTATTGCTATAGCGCAATCGATAGCTGAAATCCCGGTGTTTTCTGGTGCGGGCTTTCGTATGCTAGCGTGGGCCTGTTTTACTCTTGTAGGCCTTGTGTTTACCATGCGCTATGCAAAACGGATAAAAACACAAGCCAAAAAAATGGGTGATCAGCCAGCGATTAAGCTTAGCCCAGCCGATGCACTCACATTATTAGTATTTGTATTGGGCATAGCCTGGGTTATTTGGGGCGTGATGGCTCGCCAATATTATATTCCTGAGCTTGCGGCACAGTTTTTTTGTATAGGCCTTATCAGTGCATTAATTGCCATCGTGTTTAAAAAGCTAACCGCGAATGAGTGCGCTGATGCCTTTAAACAAGGTGCGCAAGAGTTATTACCAGCGGCGTTATTGGTCGCACTGGCTAAAGGCATTGTATTACTATTAGGCGGTAGTGATTTAACCACTCCCTCAACTCTCAACACCCTGCTTTATTACTGTGCAAGCAGCATAGCCAGTGTGCCAGATTACATTGCGGCTTGGGGAATGCTGGTGTTTCAAAGTGTATTTAACTTTTTTGTTTCATCGGGTTCAGGGCAAGCTGCCATCACTATGCCGTTAATGTCTCCACTTGGCGATTTGCTCAATGTATCAAGGCAAATTGTAGTATTGGCCTTTCAATTGGGGGATGGATTAACCAACATTTTAATTCCCACTTCAGCTAGTTTAATTGGTTGCTTAGGTGTGGTGAAATTAGACTGGGGAGAGTGGGCTACGTTTATCTGGCGTTTTGCCCTAGCACTTTTTGTATTAGCAAGCGGCTTTATATTTCTTGCTTACTTTATTAATTATCAATAAAAAGAATTTGTTATGTTAACTTTAATACAAGGTGCAACCGTTTATGCACCTAATTACCTAGGCACACAAGATGTTTTAATTGGCGGCGGTAAAATCATTGCTATTGACGAAAATATAACTCTCGACAGCAGTGTACTCGTCAAACGAATTGACGGTAAAAATAAGCTGGTTACGCCGGGGTTTGTTGACTCGTTAGTGCATATTACCGGTGGCGGTGGCGAGGCTGGATTTGCCAGCCGCACCCCTGAAATGAACCTAACCGATGCAACCTTGTCGGGCACCACCACGGTGGTGGCCGCACTGGGTACCGATTCAAGCTCACGTACACTGACCAACTTGGTTGCCAAAGCAAAAGGCCTAAAAGAACAAGGGCTGAATGTATTTTGCCATACAGGTTCGTATCATTTACCCGCTAAAACTCTTACTCACTCAATTACTGACGACATCATGTATATAGAAGAGTTTATAGGTGTTGGTGAAGTGGCTATTTCTGATCATCGCAGTAGCCAACCTACTGTACAGCAATTAGCAGAATTGGCAGCCGAGGCTAAAGTAGCCGGTATGCTCAGTGGTAAAAAAGGCACGGTGAGTATTCATGTCGGCCCTGTTGATAGCCATTTAACTATTTTGCATCAGGTGGCTCAGCAAAGTGATATTAAGCTTAAACAATTTTATCCTACTCATATGAACCGCAACAAAGCACTTCTTGATGCCGGTATTCACTTTTGTGATCAAGGAGGTACTATCGACTTTACCACCAGCACTACCGATTACGATTTAGCTCACGGCGAATTCGCAGCAGCCCATGCCCTTGCTTATTGCTTAGACCGAGGTGTAGCAGTAAATCAACTCACTATGAGCTCAGATGGCCATGCCAGCTTACCTATTTTTGATAAAGACTTTAATTTATTGGGGCTTGAGATAGGTAAAGAGTCCTCTTTATTAACCTCGTTTCAGCAAGCGGTTAAGCAATATAACGTCCCTATTGAGCACGCTTTAATGAGCATAACCAGTAACCCTGCCAATATTTTAGGAGTTGATAAAGGCCGCCTTAAAACAGCGAGCGACGCTGATGTTGTCCTTCTCGATAAAAAGACCCTAACCCCTGAGTATGTATGGGCTAACGGTACATTAATGGTGCAGAACCGCCACGCGGTTATAAAAGGATTGTTTGAATAAACTAGAACAGCTCAAATGCTGCTGAAATATTTCAGCAGCATTTAACGCCAAAAAATTCGTTACCCTTGTTTGAAATTTTAATCCAAAAAGGTCGCTAGAACCTAGTTATTAAATTCAACTACCTTTCATTGTAGCTGAGTTTTTTGTCATAAAAACAAGACCATTTTCATTTATACATTCAGCATACACCTGAGCACTCATGGGTTTAGAAAAGTAATAGCCTTGAAACTCTTTACATCCCATTTCGGACATTATTAAAACCTGTTCTTCGGTTTCTACTCCCTCGGCTACACACTTGATATTGAGTTCATCACACATCACATGCATAGCTTTAACTAAGCTTTTTTGGCGTGTAGAGCTTGTAACCTGACTTATTAAAGAGCGATCCAATTTAAGTTTATCAATAGGGTAATCAGCAAGGCGTGCAATATTTGAGTAGCCAACACCAAAGTCATCCACAGTAATCGTGAACCCCCAATCTTGCAAAGTTTGCATAAGTTTTAGAGAGTGAGCTTGGTTAGCCTCAAGTGAGGTTTCGGTAAGCTCTAATTCTATTTGATTCGGTTTTACATTGAAATCCGCCAAATATTTTACCAATTTAGACATAAAGTCAGCTTGGCTAAAATCGAGCAAAGATATGTTTATTGCTATGGGTAAAAGTGGCAAACCAACTTTATTCCATTGGGCAATTTGAGCGCAGACTTTTTGAATAATTAAATCCGTTAATCTACTAATCATTCTGTACTCTTCTGCAATAGGAATAAAGACAGTTGGCGATATATTACCAAGCACAGAGCTATGCCAACGAGCTAATGCTTCAAGCCCAATACATTCACCTTTTGCATTCACTTTAGGTTGATAATGTACTGACAGATCATTTTGTTGCAAAGCTTCATCAAGTAACATGGAAATTTCATACTTTTCCATAAAAGCCTGTGATTGTTTTTGGTTGTAACCACTAAAAGGCAAGTTATAGTCTGCGAGCTTGAGCGCCTCACACGCATTACTAAGAACAATAGCACTATCCTCACCGTGCTCAGGACACTTAGCAAAACCAAATAAAAATGATTGTTGGTAATTAGTACCAAATACATCATAAGTTTGATCTAAAGTGCTTTTAATTTGTATTAATAACTTGTTTTGCTGTTCGCTTGAGTTTGAACCAATAATAAAGCCAAGTTTGCCACCTTCTATATACGCACAAAGCAAAGGCCCTTCTGACATTGCTTTTAAGCGCTTATAAGCAGTAATTAGCAATGATTGCGAGTCAGCTTTGTTAAGTTTTAAATTTAAATATTCACTATTTGCGCTTTGTGTAACGACAATATAAAACCCTTTTTGGTATTTAGACGTTAACCTATCGCATTGCATCTCAAACCACTCTCGATTAGGCAGTTTAGTCTGCGAGTCTCTAAACCTTAGACGTTTGTTTTCTTGCTCCATCATAGACAAGTTTTGTTTAATTAACTGCTCTTGCGTGCAATCATAAAAGTCATACACTCGGTAATTTGTATTCATTGCTATTTGCTGATAATTACTCTTATAGTAGCGACTCTTATATTCTATGATTTGATTTTTTATATTTAACTCTTTGCTATTAAGTGCAGGGAATAATCCATTAATTCTTACAGCCTTTTCATTCAAGCTGTTTTTTAATCCGAACATTTCAATAGCATGTTGATTTAAATCTGTAATTACTAAATTTTCGTCGACAATAATTTTAGCTTTATTAGATTCAGTAAATAAGGTGCGATAAAGCTCGTTTTTATCTTTAAGGAAGCTATTAGCATTTAACATGGTTTTGTTTAAACGTTTGGCAGCAACAATTGTTCGCGCAGTGGCCAGTGGAATACAAATATTAAAAAATAAAAATATCAGGCCTGTAATATATAAGCCAGCTTCTGGTAATTGGCTTGCTATTCCTGAATAGCCAGATAAATCAACATTATTAATGATCATGTAAAAAGGTATGATGTTTAAAATACCGTAGGCCAAAGCCGTTCTGTAACCGAGTAGCATAAGAGCAATGATGGGACATGAATACATAAACATAGAACCCACCTTTGCAAGCTCTAAATCAGTTAAAAATAAATTCATTGATAAACTACCGGCAACGATAGTTAATAGAAGTGCATTTGCACTAAATGTGTAAAATCGCTTACTTGCTAATAAAAGACTAAAAGCAATAGTGAAAAAACTAATAGTAATAACTGCAATGTAAATTAGGTCAAATTCAATTGCGCGGGTGTATGTATAACAAACTACCAAAAAACAGAGCAAAGTAACGAGAGTTAAAATTATCCGCAGTGCACTCACCCGCCAGTGTGCGACTTCATCATGGGCAGTATGATGATCGTTAAGTAAGAAGTACTTATGGAGAAAGTGCATAATAAACAACAATTAATACATGTCATTCAATTAAACATTGATAAGTGGTCAAAATCAATTAAATAAGTTTAATAATTAATCCAATTGAAGTGACTCTCAAAGTTAGTCTAATATGGTAACTATCCAATATGCCCACTTTCATAAATCGGGGTTACCCAATATTTTAACGGTGTGTACTTACAAACAGGGCTTAGCGCCGTTTTTAGTATGGCAAGTTCAGATAATAAAATATGCACCTCAAATTGATAAAAATCTCGATGTCCTTCTACTTGCTCGGCAATATCAAACTCGCTGTGCTCTTTACTATAGCCTTGAATTTTTTTAAGTTAAAGCCGGTAATGCAGTCTATGCCTATTAATATATCAACCACGTCATCTTTTATGTTTGTAGGTGCATTTAGGGTAAAAAGTAACTGCTCAGCCATGTTTTTTCTCTAACCAACCATAAAAGATAGGTAATAAATAAAGTGTTGTAATAGTTGAGGTAATTAACCCGCCAATAACTACGATAGCTAATGGTTTTTGAATTTCAGCTCCTGGCCCTGTTGCAAACACCAGCGGCAATGAACCAAACATAGCAGTTGTAGCGATCATTAATACAGGGCGTAGCCGCCTACTTGCACCATCTAAAATGCACTGTGTTACATTTACAGCAAAGCCGATGTAGAGGGCAGACATGAGTTTGCCGCATGGTTTTTAAAAGACTTTATGCAACAAAGGCACTATCCGCATTCAAGCTCAGCCATTAACTAATGCAGTGACTATCGCATATACTTGCGCGCTATTTTAGTCAGCGTTAAGCTAACGCTTTATTTTCGTCATTATGGTCTATGTGCTCTATAGCCCGCAGAGATAATTCAACTTGAAGGTTTAATATGAATAACAGTAGTTACCCAATTGGTACGCCAGGTGAGAAGTGGAACAACAATAATAAAATCCAATGGCTTGAGGCACAAAAAATTAAGCGAAGCTATCAACAAGAAGTCGTAACATTAATTGATGAACTTAAAAGCACTCTAGAAGTGGAGCAATACGGTGAGCTTAATTATGCCGCAGGTAGCTACCCTTTGTACGCGTTAAAAACCACTAATTTTGATACAAACAAAGCCACTGTTTTAATTACTGGCGGCGTACATGGCTACGAGACCAGTGGTGTTCATGGCGCTTTAAGATTCGCTAAAACACTGGCAAATCAGTATGCTGAGCACTTTAATATTGTAATTACCCCTGTATTAGCCCATGGGGTTATGAAACAATTAATCGTTGGAACCCAGATGCGAACGACCCTAATCGCTCTTTTTATCAGGGCAGCCCAGCGCAAGAATCAGCGGCAGTGATGAACTATGTGCAATCTTTAAATACTGATTTAATCGCGCATATCGATTTACATGAAACAACTGATTCTGATAACAGTGAATTTAGACCCGCACTTGCGGCTCGTGAAGGCAAAGTAAACACCAACTGGAACATTCCTGATGGCTTTTATTTAGTGGCTGATAGCAACAAACCAGAGCCTGCTTTTCAAAAAGCAATTATTGAACATGTTGAAAAAGTAACGCATATTGCACCTAGCGATGAAAATCAGCAATTAATTGGTGTACCACAATCGCAATTTGGGGTAATTAATTACGCGGCCCGTGATTTAGGCCTATGCATGGGATTTTCTGAAGCTGCATATGTCACCACCACTGAAGTATATCCAGACAGTGCAACGGCTAACCCTGAAGAGTGTATATTAGCGCAAGTTGCTGCAATTTCAGGTGCCTTAGACTACATTATTAATAAGTGACCAATGCAGTAAATAATCAATAAAAGGGGCGGCTATTGAAATTTGAAAATAACTACGGCAGTTATAGCTTGCGCGTTGAAAGAAATATAGTTATTGGGCAGTTTAAAGGTAGCTTAAACCCTCAGTTATTAAATCATTTTAAAGCCGCTTTATTAAATACCATTGAACCGTTTAAGCATTTGCCTTGGGGTTATATTAGCCACTCTCCAGAAGTGATTGCTGCTACCCCCGATGCTGAAAAAAACATGATAGATGTAAGCCAAACAATGGGGATTAATAACTGTTTGATCAGTGCGTTTGTCCTCACCTCGCCTATTGCTATAAGGCAATTGCAGCGGATTATGCACAGCTCTGGCCGTGATGCTCTCTACAAGAGTGCTTGTTTGATGATTGTCAAAGCGCCAAAAAATTTGTAATTAAGCAGCTAGCCCTAGCCGAGTCAGGTTGTTAACTGGCTAGGACTCATACTTTATTAATTTTTATAAAACTGGCTGTCTTTGGTAATAGTAATTGCAGGATCCTCTTGCGAAGTAATCACAAAACTCAGCTTGCTCACTTTGCGTGCTAAATCGTAGCCGTCTGCAGTCACCGTTACCGGCACACTTTTCATCAGCCCAGGCTCTACTAATATAGCATTTGGGCTTTGCAATGTAGCTCCCTCTAAACCGCTAATTGAAATTGAATAATGCAGCGGTTGCTGAGTTTTATTGATAATAGTAAGTGTGTAAGGATTTTCAACTAAGCCTTCGTAATTTACTCGATACAATGCGTTTCTATCTCTAAGCACAGAAGCTTCTATAGGGGTGCGTTGTAACATCCAAGCAAACATAGATATAATTAATAGCGCAGTTAACGCCCCATAGCCTACAAGTTTAAGCCTAAATGGATTGGTTTTTTGCCCTGCCATTTGCTTTTCACTGGCGTATTTAATTAACCCTTTTTCGTAGCCAAACTTATCCATAGTGTCGTCACAAGCGTCAATACATAAACCACAGTTAATACATTCATATTGCAAGCCATTACGAATATCAATCCCTGCAGGGCATACTTCCACACATAAGTTACAGTCTACGCAATCACCTAAATTAAGTGCTTTCGGATCAGCTTTGCGTTTACGTGGGCCGCGATTTTCACCCCGTTCGCTATCGTAAGTAACCACCAGCGTATCTTTATCAAACATCACCGATTGAAAGCGCGAATACGGACACGCCACAGTACACATTTTTTCACGTAAAAAGCCCGCATTTCCATAAGTACAAAACGCAAATAAAAATACCCAAAAACTGGTGATCCCTGACCACTCTAAATTTAACATTTCTAGGTACAAGGTTTTAGCGGGAATAAAATACGCTAAAAATGAGGTGGCTGTGAGCACCGAAATAACCAGCCAAGCACTGTGCTTAGTGATTTTTTTCGCCATTTGGTAATATCCCATGGGCTTTTATCAAGCTTAATACGCTGGTTACGTGTACCCTCTATACGTTGCTCAACCCAAGAAAACATTAACATCCAAATGGTTTGTGGGCAGGTATAACCACACCATACTCTGCCAAGCCAGTTGGTAACAAAAAATAGGGCAAACGCTCCCACCATAAACAGCATGGCTAAAATCATAAAGTCTTGAGGGAGCAAGGTAAGGCCAAAAATAGTAAACTTTTGGGTGGCCACATCCAATAAAACCGCTTGCTGACCGTTATATTGAACCCACGGAATGGCAATAAAACTCAGCATTAACAGCCAGCCTAAATTACGGCGTATACGTTGAAAAAAACCTTTTTGCTCGCGTATATAAATTGGCCCCTCTTCTTTATAGGGCTTAATGATCATGTCTTCTTCTTTAATATCAAACTTCATGCTACTTACTTCATAGTGACGGGTATTAAACAAGTATTTGCAACTTTCAGACCACACTAAAAGCTAAACTAAAGTATTGATATTAAATGATTTTAAAAATAAAACCGAACTATAATATCGCGACATTTAGCGACTATCGCGATATATCACGAGCTAGCTCTGACGACGCAGTCCTAACTTTTGCATTTTTGAGCGTAAGGTACTCTCTGGTAAGCCTAACTTATTTGCCGCGCCTTGTTCACCTGCAATTTTCCAATTACACAGTGCTAATACGCTGCTTATATGCTGTTTTTGTGCTTCATCAAGTGTAAGCGTTGGGTTTATGGCGTTATCATCGCCCGCTTTAAGCGACTGACTTAACTGTAATGTAGAGTGTTTAGATAAAATAGCTTCTCGTTCGAGTACATTTTGCAGCTCTCTAATGTTACCTGGCCAGTCATAGGCTTGTAATTGCCTGATCGCTTTTTTACTTAACCCCTGTAATTGTTTACCTAAGCGCTTATTTATTTGCGCAATTAAGTTTTGACACAAGTAAGGAATGTCTTCTTTTCGCTCTTTAAGTGCTGGCACATGAATGGGAAACACATTTAGACGGTAATATAAGTCCATTCTAAACTGCCCTGCTTGTACCATTTCCCACAAGTTACGGTTGGTTGCAGCAATGATGCGAATATCAACTTTAAGGGTTTGACTACCGCCAACACGTTCAAATTCACGCTCTTGTAATACCCGTAATAACTTACTTTGGGACTCTAATGGTAGCTCTGCAATTTCATCTAAAAATAAAGTGCCATGATCGGCAAGTTCAAAACGCCCTTTACGACGCTCATTAGCCCCAGTAAAAGAGCCTCGTTCGTGTCCAAACAGCTCAGACTCTAATAAACTTGGAGTAAATGCCGCACAATTAACTTTTATAAACGCCTGCTCGTTGCGTTTGCTTAATCTATGTAAGTTACGTGCCACCAGCTCTTTGCCAGTACCATTTTCGCCAAGAATAAGTACGGTGCTATCGGTTTCACTCACTAACTGTATTTGATCTAACATGCGTTGAAATACATCACTGCGACCAACCAGACCCGAATCTTGCCAATCCTCGTTAAGCTCGGCAATAAGGTAATCGTTCTCATCTTTTAGCTGCTCGCTTAGATGCTTTACTTGAGCTAACGCTTCGTGCAACTGGGTTTGGGTTTGCTGTTGTGCTGATATATCGCGAAATACTGCCACAGCACCAATAAGCTGGTTATTTTTATAAACGGGGGTAGAGGTGTACTCAACGGCAAAGGCACTGCCATCTTTGCGCCAAAATACTTCGTTTTTTACTTCGCGGCGTTTGCCATCAAACATAGTGCAATAAATTTGGCATTCATCGGCAGGATAAGGGGTGCCATCGGCATGGCTATGGTGATGATATTGATGTATTTTTTTGCCTAATAATTCATCGGCTGTCCACCCAGTCATTCGCTCTGCAGCTGGGTTTACAAATACCGCATTACCGGACAAATCAAATCCGTATATACCCTCACCTACCGCATTGAGCAATAAGGTAGGATCGTTTAAAAAGTTTTTTATCATAATACGACCTCGCGAAATATCGCGAGTATTATGCCAATTTTATCCTGCTTTAGCACTTAATAATGGCTAAATAACGCCTTAATATTTATTTTGGCTTCTAAACGCGCTGCAATTAAATATAAGCCAGCTAATTTGCGATGAATAAACAATGCATCCACAGGGGGAGTATGCCACTGCTGCGACTGGGCACTTAACTGTAATCCGGCATCTTTGATGTTGCCAGCAAGTTCACTGTTTTTAAAATCAAACTCGCCATTATAGCGAAGTGGCTCGCAAGCCATTAAAAATAAATCAATCACTCTTTCTTTATAGTCATCTTTTAAAGCGTCTTTAAAATAGCCAATAGCTGTGGCGGCATTGAGCACGCCTTCACGATCATTATTACTGCCGGCTTTAAACAAGGCAAAATAAGCATCACTAAGGGTAGAGGTAATTTCTCGGGTGGCACCAAAATCAAATAACACAATTTTTTGTGACTCTGGTTGATAATGAAAATTAGCAAAGTTGGGGTCGGTTTGAATTAACTTAAACTCAAACATTTCTTTAAAAAACAGATCAATTAGTTGCTCTGCAACATAGCTTCGCTCAGCAGCGGGTAAATCACAAATGCCTTCTATGGGTTTGGCATCAACATACTCCATTGTAAGCACCTGCGCAGTGCTGTGCTCTACATACACACTAGGCACTTTAAAGTGGGGGTGAGTCGATAATAAGTTTCTATAGCGTGCTAAATACTCTGCTTCTAGGGTGTAATCAGCCTCAGCTAATAACTGCCCTTTCGCTTCTTCAACTAAGGGTTTTATATCCAATTCTTTGGGCAATAATCGCGATAAAGTAAGTAAAGTGATCACGTTATCTACGTCGCTTACTACACTTTTTGCAATACCTGGGTATTGAATTTTAACCGCTAATTGAGCACCATTTTCTTTATAAGCCAAATGGACCTGCCCAATTGATGCTGCTGCAAAAGGCCTCAGCTCAATATGAGAAAAACGCGATAACCAGTCATCCCCCCATTGCTCTTTTAGCACGCTCACTAATTGCTTATGTGGCATTGGGTTGGCATCGGCACGCAACAAAGACAGTAACTGAGCGAGCTCGGGAGTTAATAAGTCGCCAGCATCCATTGAAAGCAGTTGCCCAAGCTTCATTGCCGCACCGCGAAGATGCGATAGCTGAGTGGCTAAATTTTCAATATTTTTCGGCTGGAGTAATAAGCTTTTATTATCCCAGCCTTTTCCACTAAGCGCACTTTTGGCACCACCTACTAGCATATTTGTGGCAACACCGGTGGCTAATGAGCCTAACTTTGCAAATCGTGAAAGTCGAGAGGTGGGAACGGATCGCTCATTAGCCATAATTAACCTAATCTATTAATAATAAGGTCAACTAATACGTTTTATTGCGCTTATTGGATCTAAATTATAACCGAGGTACTAGCTTAATAGCGCCTTCGACTACTTTTAAATCTAAGGGTAGATTACTTAACAATGCCATTTTAGGGTCGTTCATATTTAACTTATAAACAGGGTTAACCGCCAAAAAGGCATTCATGACATCCATCGCCTCATTATCCAGCACTTCTAAATTACCTTTAAAGCCACCGGCATCAATACTTGAATCGAGTAACTTAACATTACGTAAAAATACGGCTTTTTTCTCGCTATCATAAAAAGGCGTGCCTTGGATTTGTAACTTTAAACGCACAGGGTACTTTAATGCAAAGGCATTGATTTCGGCGCTCGAATCAGCACCTAATAAAACATAATCACTGTTGTCGGGGCCAATATTAACGCTTAAATCATTTACATCAAACTGTACAGGTAAGCCCATCAGGCTGACTTTTTCACTTAATTTAGGTAACTCTTTATTTAGTAATGACTCAACCTCTGAATTTGTAAATGAATAAACCGAAATACCTTGAGTGCTGTTACAGGCAGTTATAAATAATAGTGAAATAAAAACAAAAAATTTCATGCAAAACCCTATTCATTAATCGTCTTGGCAGTAAGTAGCCATAATAAAAAACCGCTTTAATAGCGGTTTTTTTATTTTAGTTGATAAAAGTTAGTTTACAGCAAAAATAACTTTTAACCTTGCTAGTGTGTCAGTTTTGACTGAACCTTCGCTGAGCGCTATTAATTGCTTTAAATAATAGTTTAAATCAGCGTGGTCACCACGGTGTTTGTCATCTAGCATTGCCACTTGCTCAACCATTCTCTGCGCTGAATCATGCGAACTAACGTTGGCTAGTATTTCCATACGCATGAGCAACTGCTCGGTACTTAATGTCGTTTTTACCGCACCAGTAAACTGGCTTGGCACCGGCTCATTATTCTCAAGCGCAACAAATAATGCGTCTAAGTTAGCCTGCTCATTTTTAGCAACTAACCCTGTTAGCTTTTCATCTATGGCTGACAACAAAGCGGATACTTTAGGCGTTAACGATTTAAATGGCATATACCCTTTAACTTTGGTTTGCAGATCAAGTAACTGGGCTTTACCTTCAACACTATTTAAAACCGCCTCTAGCTCATTAAGTTCAGCTGTAGCCTGCTTATCTGACTCACCTTGCTCGCGTTTTTGCTGCTCAAACTCTTCGCTGCGTTTAGTGAATGTTGCATCATTAAACTCACGGAATTTTTGCCACAGTGCATTCTCAGCTTTTAAGCCTGCAAAACCTATACTCTGCCATTGTTGCTGTAACTGCTTTAACTGCTGACAAGCCTCTGCTAGGTTTTCACTTTGAGATAGCTGTTGCGCCTGCTCCACAAGCTCATTTTTAAGTGCAGCATTGCCTTTGTGAAACGCATTAAGTGAAGATACAACAAGCTGTTGCTCTGCCTTGTAACGCTCGTTTAATACGCGGTATGTTTTAGGATCAACTTTACCTACACTACGCCATGCTTTTTGTAATCGGTTATAGTGACTTTCAAATTGTTTCCAATCTAAATCAGCATCCTCTGTCGCTTGTAAGTGCAGTGCATGCATTTGCGCTATTAGTTGCTCACGCTCTACTTTAGACGCTTCACGCTGGTTTTCTTGTTCTGCAAAATAACTGCGACAAGGTGCGAACAATAGCTCAATTTTTTCATCAAACTCATTACCTTGCTGCTTTTCTTGCTCTGTATCAAGGCGTCCTAACTCGTTCCAACGCTTTCGCAATACTTTAACTTGGTCAGCACGCTGTTGTGGATCGTTACAAGGCTCATCAACTAACAGTGTTACTTCTTCTAAAAGTGCAGCGCGCTTAGGAGCCGCTGCATACTTTTGCCAGTCTTTAGCATCGGCTAATTGCGCTTCTAGGTCGGCTTTTAAGTTAACCAGTGGCTGTTGATACTTTTCAGTTAAGGCATTGTATAGCTCTTCGAAGCCCTTAAATACGCCAAATGCAACATTAAAACGACCTTCTTCAATTAGACGTTTAACATCGCGCGCTTTTCGCTTAGCTTGGCTTTGGGTTTTTTCTAGCGGCTTTGTCAGTTCGCTCATTGCGGCTAAAAACTGCTTCTTGTGGCTGTTAAGCTGAGTTTTGAATGACGCTTGTAAATCAGTGCTAAGTACATTTAGGTGACTACGTGCAGTTTTAAATGTGTCATTGAACGCTGTTAACTGTTGATCGTAATCGCTAAGTTGCTCTGCAGGTTTTATTTCACTAAGCGTACTGTAGGCAATTTTATATTCTTTAATCGCCGTAGTTAGCTCAGGTAACTTAGCAACTTGTGAGAATAGCTGCTCAAGCTTATTAATCACTTGTTTTGATTGCTGATCAGCCACCAGTTGCGTTTTATCTAGCGTATCTTTCGCTTGCGCTACTTTGGCATTTAGCCAATCTTGCTGAATTTGCTCTGGCGTTTCTAATCCTAACTGTAATGCATTTTCAATTTCTTCACTCAACGCTTCTAACGTGGCTAATGCTAAGACTTGGCGCTGTTGTTGCGCTAAACGTTGCTGCTCTATTTCGTGCTGCGCTTTCAATGTGGCAATGTGAACATCAAGCTTATCGGTAATTGAAATATATTTAGCATCAAGGGTTTTTACATGTTCTTCGTTTAGCCATTTTAACTCTAGTGCTTGCCACTGTGCCATAAGTTCGGCGGCTTGTGGGTCAACAATAGCGTAGTCGTGTTTATCACGCAGTGCATTAAGCTTGGCTAAAATAACACGGGTAGCATTTTCAACTCGCGCTGGCATTTCAAGCGCTAAACGCTCGTTTTCAAGATGGCTTTCAAGGGCCGTTTTAGCTTCACCTTGAGCATGCTTTAACAAAGCTTTAGTTAACTGCTGTGTAATGACTAAGTCAACTAACTGCTTTTGCAGCTCTTCATTGGCTTCTTTAAAGGCTTTTTCAATCAGTTTAGGGTTTGCTAGGCGTTTTAATAACTTTACTCTTACTTGTAACTCTTTTTCTGCAAATGCCAGTTTTTCAAGGGTTTTAACCGGTGCAAAACGTTCAATGTACTCATTTTTAATCTGCGCCGATAAGCTACTTTCACTGTTTAATACAGCAGACGATATTTGCTGCTCAGCCACATCTTTTAATGCCTGATCTTGCTTGTAAGCTTTCCACCAAAGCGGTAAATCGTTTACTTTTTGCAGTGCTTTACGGCGAATTTCAGCCGATGAGTCTTCAAGCGCTAAGGTACTTAAAATTGTTACGTCGCGTGCTACATCAAGTTTTTCAATCGCATCTAAACGAACTTGTTGCTTCGGGTGTTTCCATTTTGGTGTAAAAAGGTGTTTAAAGATCATTTTCACTGAACCTAGCTATTTCGTTATCTGATTTAAATTCTTTTTGTAGTTGCGCTTTGGTTTTTTGGATCATTTCTCCATCTGCACCAATGGTAAACTGCTCGTTTGATTGTGCTACTTTTGCTTGATACAACATCACAAGTTGCACTGTCTGTTGTTTTTGTTCATCTGATAAAGGTGTGCCATCTGGCCACTTCCCTGTTGATGCACCATATTGTAGGCGCTCAAATAATTCTGGAGTAATATTCTGTACTAAGTTGTCAATATTCATGTCATTTTTTCTTTTTCAGAGTCACTAAAATAATACGGTTAATAAGGTACCAAATACAGCCAATGCCTATGGCTGAGGTATACGCATACCACTGAAGTGTTTTTTCTTGAGGTTGTAGGAAGTACAAACAAAAGAAGCCACCTAAAAATAAGATCAGCGCTAAAAAGGAGTGGTTCATAAACATTTGCTGCTTTTTAATTCGCTGCTCACGTTGAAGTTGTTGAACTTGCTCGGCATTTAATTCAGCAACGTTACTTTGGCAATGTGGACACTGCGGATGTTTATCTGAAATTGATTTTGCACATTTGGGGCAACGAATAATCGCCATACATCTCTCTCCATACTACGCATAAAAAAAGCGCCTTTCGGCGCTTTTCATTGTACTTGTTTTATTGCTCTTTGTCTTTTTTGAATTTAACCCAATAGTTCATATTAGGTTACTAGGGTCTGTTTATTCAGCGTCTTTAGATTGCTTTTCAAGACGTTTTTCCCAGAAAGTGGCGTTTTTAATCCCTAATTTAACGGGATCAAACGTGATTTCTCCACCTTTCTTCTTCTGGTCTTCATAATCACTCAAACATGTTAAGGCCGGTTTAGCGACAAAGAAAATAGCTAATATACCCAATATGTTGATCCACGCCATTAAGCCAACGCCTATGTCGCCAATAGTCCAAATATAACCTGAGCTATTAACCATGCCGTAGGCTACCATAAACATAATGACAAGTTTTACGGCTACAAGCGGAATACTTCCTTTAAAGTAGCGGTTTAAGTACGCGATATTCGTCTCTGCAATGAAGTAGTAAGCCAGTATGGTGGTAAAAGCAAAGAAAAATAAGGCGATGCCTACAAACGCTTCTCCAAAGCCACCAAATACACTAAACAACGCCATTTGGGTGAACGCTGCTGAACCCACTTCAGTTGCTGCATCAACGTTTTGTACAATGAATTGACCCGCAGGTAATTCACCAACAATGTTGTATTGCTGCGTTATTAAAATCATTAATGCCGTTGCTGTACATACAAAGAGTGTATCAACATAAACAGAAAAAGCTTGAACTAAACCTTGCTGTGCAGGGTGATCAACCTCTGCTGCAGCCGCTGCATGAGGGCCTGTACCTTGGCCCGCCTCATTTGAGTATATTCCACGCTTAACACCCCAGCCAATTGCGGCACCAAAGCCTGCTTGAGCTGTAAATGCATCACCAATGATGAGCGAGAAAATACCCGGTATTTTGTCTAAGTTTATAAATACCACAATTAAGGCGAGAACGATGTAACCAAGCGCCATAAATGGCACAACAATTTGCGTAAAATTAGCGATGCGTTTTATACCACCAAAAATAATAAACGCTAAAACAATAAGAATAATAGCCAACGCAACGAGTTTAAAGCTGCCTACGTCACCAAAACTTGTAGAGACCATAGTGCCATCACCAAATACTTGAGTGAATGCATTACCTACAGCGTTTGCTTGCACCCCTGGTAAGAAAACCCCACAGGCTATAATTGCCGATACAGCAAATAATACAGCCAGCCACTTTTGCCCTAAACAACGGTCAAAATAATACGCTGGACCACCGCGGTATTGGCCGTCTTCTTCTAATTTATAAATTTGACCTAATGTTGACTCCGCGTATGCAGTACTTGCACCTAAAAAAGCAACAACCCACATCCAAAAAATAGCACCGGGACCACCAAAACCAATTGCGGCTGCAACACCGGCAATATTTCCAACCCCTACTCGGCCAGATAACGAGACAGCAAGGGCTTGAAAAGACGAGATCCCTTTCTCTGAAGTGTTAGGGCTAAATAATAGCTTACACATTTCTTTAAAATGTCTAACTTGAGCAAATCGAGTTAGCACTGAGTAAAATAAGCCTGCGCCTAGGCATAAATAGATGAGTGCATTACTCCAAACAACATCATTAACGGCGCTTACAAAAGCTTCCATGAACATCCTCACAGTTATATTTATTATTATTAATTACCATACTCTGCTATTCAGAATACCTGTCATAAGCTTTACGAAATAAGGGGTTAATCTTTTCCGTCTTTCTTATTGTTCAATCGATATTAACTTAAGTACCCAACCTTGTTAACAGTTAATTTTCAAAACAACTCACTATAGACTTGTCGATAACGTTTAACGCAGTGCAGGTTGATATAGACTATACGGTATTAAGTCTGCCGAGAAGGTGTATTGGAACGTTTTGGTGCTGTGGTGGGTAAATGAGTTTTATTTTCTGGGACGGCCGGTTTAGCTTAAATTAAAAAGGGTATCAATATTATTGATACCCTTTAAAACACGCGTTTTATCTTAAGTTGTCTACAACATTAACAATGGCTGCTAAGGTGTCTTGACCAAATTGATATGAACGGCGATCTGACCAGCCGTAATCTGGATCTGGTAAGTCATTATTATCTTTAAATGGCATTTCAACTGTGTAAGTAAGCGCTTTAAATTCTTCAGCGGTCGCTGATGAACCTACTGTTAAGTTAGCTTGACCTGGTTCGTCTTTATCGTAGCCATGAGTATCTTGAAACTCTGGAGTAATCGTTAAAAGCGCGGCTTTAAAGCTGTCTTCTAAGCCTTTTAAGCGTGCATCATAGCTTGGTATACCTTCGCTACCGGCAACAAAGTTATATGGAATAGCTTCATCCCCGTGAATGTCTAGGTGCATGTCTAAGCCTGCTTCGCGCATTTTATTAAGCACCAAGTAAACTTCAGGGCTGTTTTCCATGCTTGGCGTTTGCCATTCACGATTTAAGTTAACCCCTTTAGCATTGGTACGTAAGTGACCACGTGCACTACCATCTGGATTCATATTTGGTACTACATAGAATACCGCTTTTGATAGTAAGGCTGCAGCATGTGGGTCTTCATCATCAAGTAGCTTGTGTAATAAGCCTTCTACAAACCACTCTGCCATAGTTTCACCTGGGTGTTGACGAGCGGTAACCCAAATGATTTTTTTATCTGCACTTGGCTGACCAATTTTAAGCACGCTCATATCACGGCTATCAAGGGTTTGACCTAGCGTCTCTAACTGACAAAGCTCTTGGCTTTGTGCCCATGATAATAAGTCTAAATGACGGTCGTAGCTGTAAGGAGCAAAATAGGCAAAGTAAACGCTGCTGCACTCAGGCTCAAGCTCAAATGTTAGTGTGCCATTTTCATATGAAGACGGTACACGAAACCATGTTTGACGGTCATATGAGGCAACCGCTTGGTAGTCTACCCAACCGTCTGGATATGCAGACTTATCAAGGTTATTAATATTTAACTGATGTAGTTGATAAGGCGTTGTTTCAAGACGAAAGTGAAACCACTGATAAAACTCAGACTGATAATCTTTATTAATTTCTAACTGAATATTTAACGGATCGGTGGCTTCAATAACTTTAATATTACCACTGTCAAAATTGCTACTGATTTTCATTACAACAAACCTATTAGTTAACTGTGTATCTTGACCAAGGGATTTAGCCAAAAGGTAAGTACGTGTTCATGCATTTTAAACGGCTATTACTACGTACTCAATTTAATAAAGCGTACCATAACCACTACACTTTAAAAATCTTCAGACCTAAAAAAGCCAGCAAGTGCTGGCTTTTTTTAATTGCTCATATGTTTAGCGAGGTAAACTTGGGAATGAGACTTCTGCCATATCACGCATACAGCGAACTACCTGACAGCTATAACCAAACTCATTGTCATACCATACGTAAAGTACAACACGGTTATCATCAACAATCGTTGCTTGAGAATCAACAACACCTGCGTAACGGCTACCCACTAAATCGGTAGACACGATTTCAGTTGACGCTGTGTAATCGATTTGATCACGTAGGTCTGAGTGAAGTGCTGTTTCACGTAAAAACGCATTAAGCTCTTCAACCGTCGTGCTCTTTTCAAGATTCAAGTTTAAGATAGCTAACGATACGTTTGGTGTAGGTACACGAATTGCGTTACCTGTTAGTTTACCTTCAAGCTCTGGCAATGCTTTAGATACCGCTTTAGCTGCACCTGTTTCAGTGATAACCATGTTAAGTGCCGCAGCACGACCACGACGTTCTGCTTTGTGGTAGTTATCAATTAAGTTTTGGTCATTAGTGTATGAGTGAACTGTTTCCACGTGACCATTCTTAATACCAAACTGATCGTTTAATGCTTTCAATGTTGGTGTTATTGCATTAGTTGTACAGCTTGCAGCACATACAATTTTATCTTCAGGTAAAATATCTTGGTTATTTACACCGTAAACGATATTTTTAATGTTGCCCTTAGCTGGCGCTGTTAATAATACTTTTGCAGCACCTTTAGATTCTAAGTGTTGACCAAGACCAGCTTCATCTTTCCAAATACCTGTGTTATCAACAACAAGTGCGTTTTCGATACCGTAAGCGCTGTAATCAACTTCGCTTGGCGAATTAGCGTAGATAACTTGAATGTAGCTACCGTTAGCTTTAATTGCATTGCGCTCTTTATCAATGGTAATTGAACCATTGAACGGGCCGTGGATAGAATCACGACGCAATAAGCTTGCACGTTTTTCCAAATCGCCGTCTTTACCACCACGCACAACAATAGCGCGTAGGTTTAAATCCGCATAAGGGCCTGACTTTTCAATTAACAAACGTGCTAATAAGCGACCGATACGACCAAAGCCGTAAAGTACTACGTCACGTGGCGCTTTAGGCTCAGAATCAACAATTTCAGCTAGCTCGTCTTTAACGAACTCTTCTACTGAACGGCCATTCGCAGCCTCTGTGTATAAATAGCTGTATGCTAATTTACCAATATCGATACGGGCAGAATTTAATTCCATTTTGCTGATAGCTTCTAAGAATGGGAAGCTTTCACGTAGGCGAAGTTTAGTTCCTTCAAACTGGGCTACTGATTTGTGAGACTTAATAATATCAATAGTGCTTGAGTTTACTAATGGACGGCCGTAAACAGCGATTTCAATACCACGATTACGGTACAATTTACCAATAATTGGTTGCATGCTTTCAGCGTAATCTTGACGTTCTTGCCAGCTACTTGTGTATTCTAACTCGTGAGATGAGGTCATTTTTTTTACCTAATTAAACAATTTTGAACGGATAGCCTAAGAATGTATCGAATTTTGAGAGCAACACATTCCTTCGGGCAGGCCTATTCTAATTTAATCTCATTTTATTCTCCACTGTTAGAGACTAAAGTTTAGGCTAGAATAATACTATATGAGGGTCTGTTGACCTTTACGGATTAAAATTTGTTCAAACTAGGGGCAATTTAATCGCGGCGCGAGGTTTGTAACCTAGTGGGCTAAGTCAAAACCGAGCTACAAAGAGTAAATCGCCCCTAGGCAGAACCCTTCGGGCAGCGCCTGTTTGGCATTGATGCTGCGTTATCGCCTATTTATGGGGAATACACCACATAGGCTCTGCCTTGCCTCAATACCAAACAGACTGCTGCAAATTCAACCTTGAAAGGTCAACAGACCCTAATAAATTGAGAGGCTCGGATGGCTTTTAAGCACATAACCCTCACTTTTGCATTGTTGCTTGCAGGATGTGAAGAATCTTTTACCGTTGAAGATATTTGTGTGCAATCACCCGCCATGTGCAATGATCTTAACCACGATAGCCACTGTAAGGCTCAGCGAGAGCGTACTATTCTTTCTCGCTACCGCGAATCCTTACAACCAACCGATGAGCACAAATATCAATTACTCAAAGCGTTTGAGCACTACAACCAATGTATCGGCTTAGCTGCTAATATCCAACATATAAAGCTAAAAGGTAAAACCACCGCCCGTCGACGAGCGTACCTCACTAGTAATAAAGAAATAGCACGTATTTATCAGCAAACACAAGCAACCACTCACCCTGGCCTACTCTATTACCATTGGTCAAGAAACAATGATGAAACAGCACTCACCCGGCTACTTGCTCTAGAAAATACCCCCGAAGTGGAAACGAGTGCTGAAATGCAATTTTATTTAGCGTCTTATTATATTAAAGTTGATGAGCACAAAGCGATTGGTTTTTTATACAACACACTGGCGTTAAATCAAGCTAAGCAAATACCTGTTCCAGAAATTTACACCTCTTTAATTAGCCTTTTTTACAAGCATCACCAATATAAGCACGCGTACATTTTTGCCAAAATAGCAGAGCTCTCTGGGATAAAAAATATCGACATATTATTAATTGAGCAGCAGTTAATAGCACAAGGAAAGAATTTAGAGAGTTTAGATGCCCTCGCGGAGCAAACTTTACATCAAATAAGCCAAGGAAAATTTATTTCTCCCCGGAAATAATACAACAGACACAAAAAAGGCAGCTTGCGCTGCCTTTTTGTTTATTTTTTGCTTGTGCCTACTTCGACACGGGTCTTTAACTTTTGCCCCGGCCTAAAAGTAACTACGCGACGTGCTGAAATTGGAATATCTTCTCCCGTTTTCGGATTACGTCCCGGTCTTTCTTTCTTATCTCGAAGATCAAAGTTACCAAATCCAGAGAGCTTAATCTGCTCGCCTTTTTCAAGCGCTGAGCGGATTTCTTCAAAAAACGCTTCAACTAAATCTTTGGCATCTTTCTTATTGATCCCGAGCTTTTCAAATAGGTGTTCAGCTATGTCGGCTTTAGTAAGCGCCATATCTAGTCCCTCAACGATGCATTAAACTGTTCGGCCAGTGCGGCCACCACGTTATCAACTACCTGATTGATATCTTTCTCTTCGAGTGTTCTATCAACCGCCTGCAGTGTTAGAGCAATCGCCAAACTCTTATAATTTGGCTCAATACCTTTGCCCTTATACACATCGAATAAGTTTAGGTCAACCAATTGATTTCCGCCAACTTTTCCGATGACGTTTAAAATATCACCAATTTTAACGCTGTCTTGTACTAAAATAGCGATGTCGCGGCGATTTGATGGGAATTTAGACACCCCTACAGCTTGAGGTAAATTTCTTTTTTCTAATGCCGACATTTCAATTTCAAACACAAAAGTAGCATTGTTGATATCTAACGATTTTTGCGCTTGAGGATGTAATGCACCAAAGAAACCTACTTTTTTACCATCAACATAAATAACGGCAGACTGACCTGGGTGAAGACCATCCGATTGCTCAGCTTTAATTTCAAAGCGGCTAACATCGTTGGTAATTGCAAGTAATGCTTCAACATCCCCTTTTAGGTCATAAAAATCAACGTTACGTTTTTCTTCAACCCAATGCTCACCATGAACCAAACCAGTAATAACGCCACCAATAACAGGCACTTGGTATACACCATTTTCAGCATTTTCATCACTGATAAACTTAAGGCCGTGTTCAAATAAGCGAATACGAGGTTGTTGGCGGTTTTGGTTATACGCAACAGATGAAAGCAACCCTGGCATTAAACTTACACGCATCGCTGACATTTCAATTGAAATTGGGTGCGGCAATACCAATGCATTACACTCAGGGTGTAAAATAGCTTGCGCTTTAGGGTCAACAAAACTGTAAGTAATGGCTTCTTGATAGCCACGTGTTACTAAGGCATTACGAAAACGGCTCAGGGCAACAGTTGACTCATCATGCGTGGTCATTTTCAGTTTTGCAGTTGGTGCAACATTAGGAATGCTGTTATAACCGTATACACGTGCAACTTCTTCAATTAAATCTTCTTCGATACGAATATCAAAACGGTAGCTTGGTACATCAGCACTCCAGCTATCATTGTCAAATTTAACATCAAGTCCTAAACGCGTCAGAATATCGGTTACTTTCGCATCTTCAATATGATGACCAATAACGCGATCTAAACGTGAACGACGTAAACGTACTTCAGTTACTTTTGGTAACTTATCAGCAGCAACAGCTTCAACAACAGGGCCCGCTTCACCACCAACAATTTCAAGCAGTAACGCTGTAGCGCGCTCCATTGCGTCATGTTGTAGCGCAAAGTCTACGCCACGCTCATAGCGATGAGATGCATCGGTATGTAAGCCGTAGCTTCGTGCTTGACCAGCAATGGCAACAGGATTAAAAAATGCGCTTTCTAACAGAATATCAGCTGTTTTTTCAGTAACGCCAGATTGCTCACCACCAAAAATACCAGCAATGGCTAGCGCTTTATGATGATCGGCAATCACTAATGTCGATTCATTTAACTTTGCAGTGTTACCATCAAGTAAAACTAATTCTTCACCTGCGTTTGCACTACGTACTTTAATTCCACCTTCAATCGCATTTAAATCAAATGCATGCATTGGGTGACCAAGCTCTAATAAAACAAAGTTAGTCACATCAACTACTGGGTCGATTGAACGCACACCGCTACGGCGTAGCTTTTCAACCATCCATAAAGGAGTTTCAGCATTAAGGTTAATGCCTTTAATAACACGGCCTAAATAACGAGGACAAGCTTCATCGTTAACCAACTCAATTGATACTTTATCTTCAATTGTCGGCGCTACTGCTGGAATGCTTAATGTATTAACATCAATGCTGTTCAATACGCCAACTTCGCGGGCAAGACCTTTAATACCTAAACAGTCACCACGGTTAGGGGTTAAATCTACATCTATGATGTTGTCATCTAACCCTAAGTATTCGCGTAAATCTGTACCAATCGGCGCGTCAAGCGGCAATTCCATAATGCCGTCGCCTTCTTCGCTAATACCTAGCTCATCAAACGCACACAACATGCCGTGTGATGGTTGACCACGAAGTTTGGCCTTTTTAATTTTAAAATCACCTGGTAATACTGCACCAACAGTGGCAACAGCAACTTTAATACCTTGGCGGCAATTTTGTGCACCACAAACAATATCAAGCAGTTCATCACCACCAACATTAATTTTTGTTACACGTAGTTTATCTGCATCAGGGTGCTGACCACATTCAACCACTTCACCTACAACAACACCATTAAATTTGGCTGCTGCCGGCTCTACGCCATCTACTTCTAAACCAGCCATTGAAAGCTGTTCCGAAAGAGCTTGCGTATCAATTGCAGGATTTACCCACTCTCTTAACCACTTTTCACTAAATTTCATTTTATTTCTTCACTCTTAACGGAACTGGTTTAGGAATTTTAAGTCGTTTTCGAAAAACGCACGTAAATCGTTTACGCCGTAACGCAACATAGTTAAGCGCTCTACACCCATACCAAAAGCAAAACCGGTGTATTTTTCAGGATCGATACCAACAGACTTAAGTACGTTAGGGTGAACCATGCCACAACCTAAAACTTCTAGCCATTTACCGTCTTTACCCATTACATCTACTTCAGCTGAAGGCTCTGTAAATGGGAAGAATGAAGGACGGAAGCGAATTTCCATATCTTCTTCAAAAAAGTTACGTAAAAAGTCATGTAAAATACCTTTGAGCTCAGTAAAGCTAACGTCCGTATCGACCATTAACCCTTCCACCTGATGGAACATAGGTGTATGTGTTTGATCGTAATCATTACGGTATACACGCCCTGGTGAAATTATACGAAGTGGCGGCTGCTCTGTTTCCATGGTACGAATTTGCACACCACTAGTTTGAGTACGCAACACCAACTTAGGATTAAAGTAAAAAGTATCGTGATCGGCACGAGCAGGATGGTGCTCAGGAATATTTAGCGCATCAAAGTTATGAAAATCATCTTCAACTTCAGGGCCTGATTTAACTTCAAAGCCTAGTTCACCAAAAAAGCTTTCAATACGCTCAATTGTACGTGTTACTGGGTGAAGGCCACCAGAAGGCATAACGCGCCCAGGTAAAGTTACATCGATAGTTTCAGCAGCTAGTTTTTCTTCAAGTGCTTTACTCGCTAAAAGCTCACGCTTGTCATTAATTGCGCTTTGCACATCTTGCTTAGCTTGATTGATTACCTGGCCTGCTTCTTTGCGTTCTTCAGGAGCAATTTTACCCAGTGTTTTAAGTAAGCTGGTGATCTCGCCTTTTTTACCAAGGTAGTTAACCCTGATCTCTTCTAGTTGCGCGATTTCACTGGCACTGGCAACTGCCTCAAGTGCTTGCGCTAATATATTTTCTAAGTTCATTCGATACCTGATCTTTCAAAGAAGGTGATTACAATTTAGTTAGCTAATGATAACTGAAAGCGGGGTCTAGATTCTAGACCTACTACAGCTTTAGCGTTGATTTTATGAAAGGAATAGTTAATTTTCGCTGTGCAGCCATGGATGCATGATCTAATTTGTCTAATACATCCAGTAATGCGCGCATATCACGACTTAAACGGGTTAATAAAAAACGCGCACATTCGTCACTCAGTTCAAGTCCACGCATGTTCGCCCGTTTAACTAACGCTTGTGCTTTATCATCATCACTCATAGAACGAATTTGAAAGGTGGTACCCCACTTCAAACGTGATTCTAAATCGGGCAAGCTAATATTAAGCATATTTGGGAGTAAATCAGCAGTTACTACCAGCATTTTATTAGGCTCATTAAAGCGGTTAAAAAAGTTAAATAACGCTTTTTCCCATGCGTCATTACCTGCCACTAGGTGAACATCATCAATACATAATACATCTAGCGCCTCAAGGCCATCTAAAACCATCGGCCCAAAATGTAGAACTTCTCGCATTGATAGCAGCATATTCGATAAGCCGCGCTCTTGGGCTTGAATACAGGTGGCGTATAACAAATGGGATTTACCTGAGTCTCCTAAGCCACACAAATAAGTATACTGAAAAGCTTGAGATAGCTTAGAAAAACTATCTTTAAGATGGCTTACCTCTAATGAGTCTTCTCCACCAAAATAAGAGGCAAATGTTTCATCATCCGGTAAAGTAACCGGTAGCGCCATTTGCATTGGCTCTTGAGTTAGCATTAGTTTTCAACCCATTGATACTCTAGGCTTTGCTTATCAACTATGTGATAAAAAGCACGAGGGTCGACATAATCTTTAAAGGCATTATCAAGACCAAGGGCTTTTTTAAGGTCGTTAACAGTGCCGGTATGATCTAGCTTAAATTCAACCGAATCGGGAGTTTTACGTATGATAACCGCTTGGGTTACAACACTTAGGTTGAGTAGACGGCGCTTTGCCAATTCTATATCCACAAAGGTATCAGTCCCTTTTAAGGTCAAATTAGCAGTACGCTGTTCATAATACGCATTAGGATCGATGGCGTATTCGCCAGCTAAACCTTGTGCTAAATCATCAAGCATTTGCGCAACAATTTGCTGTCTATAGCCAATAATTCGGTTAGATTCAAACATTTCATCATTGGTGAAGCGCCAATCTAATACCCAATTATCTGAGTTAAACTCTTGATACATCCTAGCAGTAATACTTCGCTCAGCACTGTAGCGTTTAGATGCCTCTTCTACTGGTTCAGAAAAGTTTCCCCAAACCTCAGGGACTCCAACAAGGCGTCTATCTTGTAAATCCAGCAAAGGCACAACCACAGGTAAGCCACGACGGCTTGCTTTATCATAAATGAGTTGCTCTAACTGTGGGTAACTTTCTTGCGTTACTAGTTCTCGTTGCCTGTTATCTTCAATCCCTAACCAGATAGCAACCAGTGGGCGCTGCACTCCCCATAGTGGCAAATTAAGATCTTTAATTAACGCATTGATCTTTCGAGCCTCAAATTTGACTAATAATTTAAGCTCTCCGGGGATACGTTCATCGTATTCAAATTTTAACATGTAATCAGATATGTCTTTGGTGCGCTGCTTCGCTAGCTGATTTTGGTCCGCGCTTTTATCACCGCTCACTTTTACTAATACGTTCAGCAACGCTTTGCGGCTAGCGTCTAAACGTGTATCACGAGATTTATCTTCTACAACCAAAATATCTTGATATAGATCAGTTACTTCAACTGCTGATACAGAAACACAAAAGAAAATGGATAAGGCGCTAATTAATAATCTATACACAGGCAAATCATTCATGGTTTTAAACTGTTTTGATCCTAAATCAAAGCCACTAACAAAGCAAAATTATATTTTTCTCAGTAACTAACATCATTAAGCTCGCTTTAATGATTATAAAAAACCTCAAAGTAAATACCAGCTTATTAGAATCGGTGCTCTTTTGAGTAGCAACAAGGAAGCATAGTGTCGTAGTAGTATAAACAACGTGGAGAGTCATAATGAAGGTATAGAGATAGCTTTTAGGTGTTATTCTTTTCCTCTCACCTTGTACCTTTGTTTTCACTTTCCTGCAGATGTAAAAAAGCTCGGCTCTTTCGAGTCAAGCTTTCTACAATTGAGGCATGATAATGTCGTAGTGCCCACAGCGATGAAGAGTCACATAACAAATGGGATACTATCATTGGTCGGGGCTCGCCTTCGAGCTGTTTCGTTTCACTACTGAGTTCGGCATGGGGTCTTGGCTATGTTTATTAAATCCCAAACAACAAAAAACCCGCTACATTACTGTAACGGGTTTCTCTTATTTGGAGCCTGGTAATGACCTACTTTCACATAACAAATGCTACACTATCATCGGCGCTGTTTCGTTTCACTACTGAGTTCGGCATGGGGTCAGGTGGGTCCAAAACGCTATTGTCACCAAGCAAATTTGGTGTCAGTCCGTATCGCTACGCACTAACTAAAATTTGGAATTTCTGATAATAAAGTTTTCAAGTATCTACTTTAGTCTATTAACTTCTTCGCTTGTTTCACTATCACATAAAACGCGTTTGGCGTTGTATGGTTAAGCCTCACGGGTAATTAGTACAAGTTAGCTTAATGGCTCACACCACTTCCACATCTTGCCTATCAACGTTGTAGTCTTCAACGGCCCTTCAGAGACTTTAAAAGTCTAGTGAGAACTCATCTCGAGGCCTGCTTCGCGCTTAGATGCTTTCAGCGCTTATCAGTTCCGAACGTAGCTACCGGGCAATGCCATTGGCATGACAACCCGAACACCAGCGGTTCGTTCACTCCGGTCCTCTCGTACTAGGAGCAACCCCTCTCAATTCTCAAACGCCCACGGCAGATAGGGACCGAACTGTCTCACGACGTTCTAAACCCAGCTCGCGTACCACTTTAAATGGCGAACAGCCATACCCTTGGGACCGACTTCAGCCCCAGGATGTGATGAGCCGACATCGAGGTGCCAAACACCGCCGTCGATATGAACTCTTGGGCGGTATCAGCCTGTTATCCCCGGAGTACCTTTTATCCGTTGAGCGATGGCCCTTCCATTCAGAACCACCGGATCACTATGACCTACTTTCGTACCTGCTCGACGTGTCTGTCTCGCAGTTAAGCTGGCTTCTACCATTACACTAACCGTACGATGTCCGACCGTACTTAGCCAACCTTCGTGCTCCTCCGTTACTCTTTGGGAGGAGACCGCCCCAGTCAAACTACCCACCAGGCACTGTCCGTAACCCCGATTCAGGGGCCAACGTTAGAACATCAAAACTACAAGGGTGGTATTTCAAGGACGACTCCACAAAAACTAGCGTCTCTGCTTCAAAGTCTCCCACCTATCCTACACATGTAGGTTCAATGTTCAGTGCCAAGCTGTAGTAAAGGTTCACGGGGTCTTTCCGTCTAGCCGCGGGTACACAGCATCTTCACTGCGATTTCAATTTCACTGAGTCTCGGGTGGAGACAGCGTGGCCATGGTTACACCATTCGTGCAGGTCGGAACTTACCCGACAAGGAATTTCGCTACCTTAGGACCGTTATAGTTACGGCCGCCGTTTACCGGGGCTTCGATCAAGAGCTTCTCCGAAGATAACCCCATCAATTAACCTTCCGGCACCGGGCAGGTGTCACACCGTATACGTCATCTTGCGATTTTGCACAGTGCTGTGTTTTTAATAAACAGTCCCAGCCACCTGGTCACTGCGGCTCCAATCAGCTTAGAGAGCAAGTCTCATCACCAATCGGAGCGTACCTTCTCCCGAAGTTACGGTACGATTTTGCCTAGTTCCTTCACCCGAGTTCTCTCAAGCGCCTTAGTATTCTCTACCTGACCACCTGTGTCGGTTTGGGGTACGATTCGGTATAATCTGAAGCTTAGAGGCTTTTCCTGGAAGTATGGCATCAGCAACTTCATCACCTTGGTGACTCGTCTCGTGTCTCAGCCTAACAGCAACCCGGATTTACCTAAGTCACTAGCCTACACACTTTCACATGGACTACCATCGCCATGCTTGCTTAGCCTGCTCCGTCCCCCCATCGCAATTATACCAAGTACGGAAATATTAATCCGTTTCCCATCGACTACGCCTTTCGGCCTCGCCTTAGGGGTCGACTTACCCTACCCTGATTAACATGGGATAGGAACCCTTGGTCTTCCGGCGTGCGGGTTTTTCACCCGCATTATCGTTACTCATGTCAGCATTCGCACTTCTGATACGTCCAGCATACCTCCCGGTACACCTTCAACCGCTTACAGAACGCTCCCCTACCACTCAGAATAAATTCTGAATCCGCAGCTTCGGTGCATAGTTTAGCCCCGTTACATCTTCCGCGCAGACCGACTCGACCAGTGAGCTATTACGCTTTCTTTAAAGGATGGCTGCTTCTAAGCCAACCTCCTGGCTGTCTGGGCCTTTCCACATCGTTTCCCACTTAACTATGACTTTGGGACCTTAGCTGGCGGTCTGGGTTGTTTCCCTCTTCACGACGGACGTTAGCACCCGCCGTGTGTCTCCCGGATATTACTTTACGGTATTCGGAGTTTGCAAAGGGTTGGTAAGTCGGGATGACCCCCTAGCCTTAACAGTGCTCTACCCCCGTAAGTATTCGTCCGAGGCTCTACCTAAATAGATTTCGGGGAGAACCAGCTATCTCCCGGTTTGATTAGCCTTTCACTCCTAACCACAGGTCATCCCCTAACTTTTCAACGTTAGTGGGTTCGGTCCTCCAGTTGATGTTACTCAACCTTCAACCTGCCCATGGCTAGATCACCGGGTTTCGGGTCTATACCTTGCAACTATTCGCCCAGTTAAGACTCGGTTTCCCTACGGCTACCCTAATCGGTTAACCTCGCTACAAAATATAAGTCGCTGACCCATTATACAAAAGGTACGCAGTCACCCAACAAGTGGGCTCCTACTGCTTGTACGTACACGGTTTCAGGTTCTATTTCACTCCCCTCACAGGGGTTCTTTTCGCCTTTCCCTCACGGTACTGGTTCACTATCGGTCAGTTGGGAGTATTTAGCCTTAGATGATGGTCCACCTATATTCAGTCAAAGTTTCACGTGCTCCGACCTACTCGATTTCACTTAAAATGCGTTTTCATGTACGGGACTATCACCCTGTATCGTGGCACTTTCCAGAGCCTTCCATTAACACATAATAAGCTTAAGGGCTGTTCCGATTTCGCTCGCCGCTACTATCGGAATCTCGGTTGATTTCTTTTCCTACGGGTACTTAGATGTTTCAGTTCTCCGCGTTCGCCTCGTTAACCTATGTATTCAGTTAACGATACCTGCAAGCAGGTGGGTTTCCCCATTCGGAAATCCTAGTCTCAAGTGCTTTTTACTAGCTTGACTAGGCTTATCGCAAGTTAATACGTCCTTCATCGCCTCCAACTGCCAAGGCATCCACCGTGTACGCTTAGTCACTTAACCATACAACCCAAACGGGTCTTTGTTTTGTGACAGTTTAACTTCGCCAGAAGTTAATATTGAATACTAAAGTAGATACCAATTAATCCGAAGATTAAATTGGCACTGAATGATACTGCTATCATTCTTTTTTACTTTTGAAAACTCTGTACAAATAACAATGTTATTCATACGAATTTTATTATCAGCTTTTCCAAATTTTTAAAGAGCATATTAATTAGTTAACCCAAAGGGTAAAACTAACTAACAATCATCTGTGTGGACACTACGAACAAATAAGTTCTAAATCGTATAAGGAGGTGATCCAGCCCCAGGTTCCCCTAGGGCTACCTTGTTACGACTTCACCCCAGTCATGAATCACTCCGTGGTAAACGTCCTCCCGAGGGTTAGACTATCTACTTCTGGAGCAACCCACTCCCATGGTGTGACGGGCGGTGTGTACAAGGCCCGGGAACGTATTCACCGCGTCATTCTGATACGCGATTACTAGCGATTCCGACTTCATGGAGTCGAGTTGCAGACTCCAATCCGGACTACGACGCACTTTAAGTGATTCGCTTACTCTCGCGAGTTCGCAGCACTCTGTATGCGCCATTGTAGCACGTGTGTAGCCCTACACGTAAGGGCCATGATGACTTGACGTCGTCCCCACCTTCCTCCGGTTTATCACCGGCAGTCTCCTTAGAGTTCTCAGCATTACCTGCTAGCAACTAAGGATAGGGGTTGCGCTCGTTGCGGGACTTAACCCAACATCTCACAACACGAGCTGACGACAGCCATGCAGCACCTGTATCAGAGTTCCCGAAGGCACCAAACCATCTCTGGTAAGTTCTCTGTATGTCAAGTGTAGGTAAGGTTCTTCGCGTTGCATCGAATTAAACCACATGCTCCACCGCTTGTGCGGGCCCCCGTCAATTCATTTGAGTTTTAACCTTGCGGCCGTACTCCCCAGGCGGTCTACTTAATGCGTTAGCTTTGAAAAACAGAACCGAGGCTCCGAGCTTCTAGTAGACATCGTTTACGGCGTGGACTACCAGGGTATCTAATCCTGTTTGCTCCCCACGCTTTCGTACATGAGCGTCAGTGTTGACCCAGGTGGCTGCCTTCGCCATCGGTATTCCTTCAGATCTCTACGCATTTCACCGCTACACCTGAAATTCTACCACCCTCTATCACACTCTAGTTTGCCAGTTCGAAATGCAGTTCCCAGGTTGAGCCCGGGGCTTTCACATCTCGCTTAACAAACCGCCTGCGTACGCTTTACGCCCAGTAATTCCGATTAACGCTCGCACCCTCCGTATTACCGCGGCTGCTGGCACGGAGTTAGCCGGTGCTTCTTCTGTCAGTAACGTCACAGCTAGCAGGTATTAACTACTAACCTTTCCTCCTGACTGAAAGTGCTTTACAACCCGAAGGCCTTCTTCACACACGCGGCATGGCTGCATCAGGCTTGCGCCCATTGTGCAATATTCCCCACTGCTGCCTCCCGTAGGAGTCTGGGCCGTGTCTCAGTCCCAGTGTGGCTGATCATCCTCTCAAACCAGCTAGGGATCGTCGCCTTGGTGAGCCATTACCTCACCAACTAGCTAATCCCACTTGGGCCAATCTAAAGGCGAGAGCCGAAGCCCCCTTTGGTCCGTAGACATTATGCGGTATTAGCAGTCGTTTCCAACTGTTGTCCCCCACCTCAAGGCATGTTCCCAAGCATTACTCACCCGTCCGCCGCTCGTCATCTTCTAGCAAGCTAGAAATGTTACCGCTCGACTTGCATGTGTTAGGCCTGCCGCCAGCGTTCAATCTGAGCCATGATCAAACTCTTCAATTAAAAAGTTTTTTGTCTTTCGACAGCTCAATGAATTCTGAATTTATTTAATATCTTTCGATATTGAATTGACTGTGCTGCAATTCCTACCTAAGTAGTTATTGCTGTTGGTCACTCAGTTTAAATTGAGACTCTAAATTTGTTTGCCTCACTTAGTAAACTAAGCTTGGCTGTTAGAACTCAATCTGTACGAGTGCCCACACAGATGATTGCTTTATATTGTTAAAGAACGTTGCGACGTTGTCGCTAGGGATGCGTATAATACACCCTTTATTTTTCGAGTCAACACTTAATTTTAAACTTTCTTACGATGATTTAAACTTAAGTTTTATTTAACTCTCTGAGTAGTTTGTGCCTCGCTATGCGTTGGCGTTCCCCGTCTCAGTGGGGTCGCATTATAGGGCTAATCGATTTTAACGCAAGCGTTTTTAAACGCTTTTTTGCATTTAATTTTTACCCCAAAGATACCCCACCCAGACACACAAGATACCCACAAAACCCTGTGGATAACTCATTTTTTTGCGCTGTTTACTAAACTATTTACCTTGCTTGTGATAAGTTGCGGCGCATATTTACAACTCGTTCACTAGGCAACACACATGACAGATATAATAAATAGTATAAGTGGTCTCTTATGGGGTCATATTTTAGTGTACTTATTAATAGCCGCTGGGCTATTTTTTACCATACGTCTTGGTTTCATCCAATTTGTACAATTCCCACACATGATTAAAGTCATGTTTCAAAGTCGCCAAGGGTCAGATGGCGGTATTTCCTCTTTTCAAGCTTTCTGTACTTCTTTAGCCGCCCGTGTTGGCACCGGTAATATGGCAGGTGTTGCAGTCGCACTTTATTTAGGTGGTGCTGGTGCTATTTTTTGGATGTGGTTAATTGCTTTGATAGGTATGGCCACTAGTTTTGCAGAAAGCACATTGGCTCAAGCTTACAAAATACGCGATGAAGAAGGCAACTTCCGTGGAGGCCCTGCTTATTATATGGAATACGGACTTGGCAAGCGCTGGATGGGCATCGTATTCTCACTATGTTTAATTTTAGCCTTTGGATTAGTTTTTAATGCGGTACAGTCAAACTCTATCGCTGCAGCTTTTGAAGTCGCCTTTGGTATTCCTAACTATATAATAGGTATTGCACTTGTAATTGGTTCAGGCATCATCATATTTGGTGGCCTAAAAACAATATCACGATTTGCTGAATTAGCAGTGCCATTTATGGCCGCTGCCTACTTAATTGTTGCACTGTATATATGTGCTGTAAATTACACTGAGTTGCCTGATGTGTTTATGCATGTAATTAGAAGTGCCTTTGGTCTTGAACAAGCTGGTGCCGGTGCAATTGGTTATGGTGTAATGCAAGCAATGATCCAAGGGATCAAGCGCGGGTTATTCTCAAACGAAGCGGGTATGGGTAGTGCTGCTAACGCTGCAGCAACTGCAACTCCTAACCCACCTCACCCTGCATCACAAGGTTATGTACAAATGCTAGGTGTCTTTGTAGATACCATTATAATTTGTACTGCCACTGCCGCGCTTATTTTATTATCAGAGCAATTAGTTCCAGGTTCTGATGTAACAGGTATAGCACTTACACAAGCAGCGCTTGAGGAGCATGTTGGTAGCTGGGGTGCAATATTTGTTGCAGTCGCTATTTTGTTTTTTGCTTTTACATCAATTGTAGCTAACTATTCTTATGCAGAAACGAACTTATTGTTTTTAGAGCATAACCATGCATCTGGCATGCTGATCTTCAGATTATTAGTGTTAGGTATGGTGATGTTTGGTGCGCTTGGCGAATTACCATTAGTGTGGACTCTAGCTGATGTGTCTATGGGCCTAATGGCGATTGTAAACGTAATCGCGCTATTTATGCTCTCAGGAGTTGTGGTGTGGCTTGCCAAAGATTACAACGCTCAACGACGTGCTGGAAAGTTACCGACGTTTGATCCAAGTAAAAACAACAAGCTTAATAAAACTATTCCGAAAGGTATTTGGCACAAATAACTTTAAAGAGATTTAAGTTAAAAACCCGGAACGGCCATGGCCATTTCGGGTTTTTTATTATCTAGTACCAATTCGCTTAATTAAGTGGTCTATTTTGAGGCTGGGAAAACGTGTTGATAGCTAGGCAAAAAATTTGCTATTTCGTTGTTCTAAATGAGAATTTTTTAACGCAGCTAGTGAGACTCTATTAAACACAGTAGCATCATCAAGCTTCTCATACCTCCTTATAAGCGATTAAGATCAACGCTCTTAATACACTTTATGGCTTTGTAATGGTGTTAATACAAGTAACTGTATACCAACTCTGGTTTATGTATATAACGAAACACAGCCACCAACTCCATTTAAGAGCCTTATACCACTACTTTTATATAAACCGCTTAGTATTAGGTTGTCTATTTTGAATTATAAAAATCTTATATATAGCAAAGCTTAAATTTAGTGTTTTGTTTTAAATGAGAGTTTTTCCGTAGCTAGCGTTAAGTTTGAGCTATAAAAAATGATCAAAGGCAATATATTGATGGGATAGGCTTTTTAAAAAATCTGAGACATAAAGGTTTCAAATAAACGAAATAATTTAGTCTAAGGAATACTAGTTGGATAAAGTGCTTTTTCGATTAAGAATTTAATCATAAGTAGCTAAATTAGAAATGAAAGGGAATATTAAAGTGGTGCCCGAGGCCGGACTTGAACCGGCACGACTTGTTAGTCGAGGGATTTTAAATCCCTTGTGTCTACCAATTCCACCACTCGGGCATCGAGTTTGCTAATTAAAGCGTGTGGAGTAATTATTTGGAGGCGGAACCCGGAGTCGAACCGGGGTAAACGGATTTGCAATCCGGTGCATGGCCACTCTGCCATTCCGCCTAAACATATCAAATAATTTGGAGCGGCACACGAGGCTCGAACTCGTGACCTCGACCTTGGCAAGGTCGCGCTCTACCAACTGAGCTAGTGCCGCATCATATTAATTCTAAATATTTTTTATAAGTTACATATTGGTGTATGCAACCAAACCACAAAGTGGTGCCCGAGGCCGGACTTGAACCGGCACGACTTGTTAGTCGAGGGATTTTAAATCCCTTGTGTCTACCAATTCCACCACTCGGGCATCGAGTTTGCTATTTAAAGCAAGTGGATAAAAATAATATGGAGCGGCACACGAGGCTCGAACTCGTGACCTCGACCTTGGCAAGGTCGCGCTCTACCAACTGAGCTAGTGCCGCATCATATTAATTCTAAATAATTTTTTATAAGTTACATATTGGTGTATGTAACCAAACCACAAAGTGGTGCCCGAGGCCGGACTTGAACCGGCACGACTTGTTAGTCGAGGGATTTTAAATCCCTTGTGTCTACCAATTCCACCACTCGGGCATCGAGTTTGCTATTAAAGCGTGTGGAGTGTTGATTGGAGGCGGAACCCGGAGTCGAACCGGGGTAAACGGATTTGCAATCCGGTGCATGGCCACTCTGCCATTCCGCCTCAATACTAGGTTAGCTTTAAGATAAACTGGAGCGGCACACGAGGCTCGAACTCGTGACCTCGACCTTGGCAAGGTCGCGCTCTACCAACTGAGCTAGTGCCGCTTAATGTTTATCTAGGGGGCTATGCCCTCTCAACACGGACGCATTCTACAGAGATTATTAAACGCGTCAACACAAAAAATGCTACTTTTGAACTGTTTGATTATTTTTTATCTAAAATGGTGCGTTATTAGACGTTTACAATCAATTTTTGGTCAATTCTCCCCATGCTGCAACTAAATATTGCACCATAGAACTAAGCGTTAAAAATGTGGCTATATAAAGTAAGCCATAACTTAAATACATCATCCAGCTATCGTACTGCCAAATTAAACCGATAATGGCTAACATTTGAGCTGCGGTTTTTAACTTACCCATATCAGATACAGCTACGTTACCGCGTTTCCCCTGTTCAGCCATCCATTCGCGTAGCGCCGATATAACAATTTCACGGCTAATAATAATAAGCGCGGGTATGGTCATATACAAAGATTGGTAATGCTCAGATAAAGCAACCAAGGCAGCACACACCATTACTTTATCAGCAACCGGGTCTAAAAATGCACCAAAAGGCGTTGATTGCTCAAGTTTACGGGCTAAATAGCCATCAAGTATATCTGTGATCGAAGCCAGCCAAAAAATAAAGGCAGCAACAAAAAATGCCCATGAATAAGGCATATAAAATATCACCAAAAAAATGGGGATAAGAAAGAGTCTAAACGTTGTGAGTGTGTTTGGAATATTCCACATAACTACTTGGATATGTCTTTTTTTCTATATTCGCACATAGGGCTAGCCCTTGTCATGCAAATGGTTAAATATCTTCTCAGCCATGTCAGGACTGATCCCAGGAACTTTCTTTAGCTGTTCTATATTAGCAGCTTTTACACCTTGCATGCCCCCTAAATATTTTAATAATGTTTGTCGACGCTTTGAACCAACGCCATCTATTTCTTCTAATAACGACTGAGTCCTTTGTTTTTGGCGCTTATTACGGTGCCCTGCAATTGCAAAACGATGGGATTCATCGCGTATATGCTGGATCAAATGAAGCGCTGGTGCATCAGAATCCATAGGAATTGTTTTACGCCCGCCATCTATAAGCAAGGTTTCAAGACCCGGCTTACGGCTAGTGCCTTTTGCAACACCGACTAATAGCGGCATTTTTGTATGCGGCCAGTTTTCGAAATATTGCTCTGCTCTACCTAATTGACCTTTACCACCATCGATAAAAATAACATCGGGAATTTTCTCCTCATCAACCAACTTGTTGTAACGTTTGTTTAGTGCAAATTCCATAGCGGCGTAATCATCACCACCGGTAATACCGGTCACGTTATAACGACGATACTCTTTATTGTTAGGGCCTTGAGAATCAAATACAACACAACTGGCCACTGTGTTTTCACCCATGGTGTGACTGATATCAAAACATTCCATGCGATTAATATCATCAAGACGCAAAGTAGCCTTTAATTGCGCATAACGCTTGTTTATCGAGTCTTGAGTGCTTTGCTTAACCGTAATGCTATTTAATGCATTTTTATTCGCTAACTGTAAGTACTGTGCTCGCTCACCACGGGTTACCACTTTAAGCGATACTTTACGTTCACTTATTTGAGTCAAGGCTTCACCTAGTGCATCACTTTCTTCTATCTCAAATGGTAAAATGATTTCTTTAGCAATGCGCCCTGTCGCACCTGGAGCTAAATAATATTGACCTAAGAAAGAGGTTAAAATTTCTTGCTCTTGTGAGTCTTTAGGCACCTTTGGAAAATAAGTTTTACTACCCAGCACTTTATGATCGCGAATCATTAATAGATGAATCCCATTTAAACCGTTTAAATGGGCAAAGCCGACCACATCCATTTCCGCAAAATTGCCAGAGATAGATTGCTGCTCCTGCATTTTACGCAGCAACATAATTTGGTCGCGAACTTTAGCTGCAAGTTCAAAATTAAGCTGCTCACTGGCTTTTTCCATTTTAGCAATGAGATCGGCTATTACTTCATGAGATTTACCAGTTAAAAACTTGCGGACATAATCAACTTGCTGCGCGTATTCATCTTCAGAGAGTTTATTAACACACGGCGCAGAGCAGCGTTTTAATTGATACTGTAAGCAAGGTCGACTACGCGCACGGTAGTAGGCATCTTCGCATTGACGTACCGGAAATATTTTTTGCATTAAGCGCAAACTTTCTGAAACTGCCCCCGCGCTTGGAAACGGACCAAAATATTCACCTTTTACTTTTCTGCTGCCACGGTGAAAGGCTAAACGAGGATGCTTATGATTAGTAAGTAGTATATAAGGGTACGACTTATCATCACGTAACAGAATATTATAACGTGGCTGATATTTTTTAATGAGGTTGTTTTCGAGCAGTAAAGCTTCTGTCTCTGTATTAGTAAGCGTGACTTCAATATTATAAATATTACTTACTAAAACACGGGTTTTACTATCGGTTATATTACTACGAAAGTAACTACTTACCCGCTTTTTTAAACTTTTAGCTTTACCGACATAGATAACTTGGTTGTCATTATCGAGCATGCGATAAACGCCAGGCTCACTCGATAATGTTTTTAAAAACTGGACATGATCAAATTCAGACATATATACCGACTAGTAGGAGATATCTATATCAATCATTTTGTAACGTATGGCTAAATGAGTAAGCTCTACATCGCCTCCTACGTTAAGCTTTTCAAACATGCGATAGCGATAACTGTTTACTGTTTTAGAACTTAAATTTAAGCGATCAGCAATATCCTGTGCTTTTTCACCTTTGGTGATCATCAACATAATTTGTAGTTCACGCTCGGATAGGCTTTGAAAAGGGTTTTCATCGGTACGCCCGGTTACCTGCGCAAGTGCAATCTGTTGCGCTATTTCTGGAGCAATATAGCGTTGTCCTGCATGTACACAACGTATAGCGCGAACCATTTCATCAGATCCAGCACCTTTGGTTAAAAAGCCATGAGCACCAATTTGCATGACCTTACTTGGAAATGGGTCTTCGCAATTAACAGTAAGCACAATAATTTTTACATCAGGGCAGTAACGGCAAATCTTTTTAGTTGCCTCAAGACCACCCATACCAGGCATGTTCATATCCATTAACACTATATTTGGCGCATGCTGACGACAAAACTGCACAGCCTCTTCGCCTGTTTTAGCTTCACCTATTACTTTAAAACCACGTATATCATCAAGAATACGTCTGATCCCTGTGCGCACAAGTTCATGGTCATCAACTAAAAGTACGTTAATCAATGGAACACCCTCACTAGCCTAATAAGATGCAAGTTAACAAAATTAATATCCAACATTAGCATAGATACGACGAAACCATAACTAATATTATGCTTTCGCCATCGGTCTTCATGACCGATATGATTAAAAGCGTATTTAGCTATAGCAGGTAAATACGCCCCAATGATTTATGCTGACGCCTTTTCACTAAAACGGTCTACCCATAAAGCAATAATACCATCGCCAGTTACATTACACGCAGTGCCGAAGCTATCTTGCGCTAGATAGAGTGCAATCATTAGTGCCACCGCACCTTCGTTGAAACCAAGCATGCTAGTTAATAAACCTAACGCCGACATTACTGCACCACCTGGTGCACCTGGCGCTGCAATCATCACTACACCTAACATCATAATGAATGGCAACATAGCCATTAATGAAGGTACTTCCATGCTAGGCGATAAAAACATCACAGCCATAGCACAGGTAACTATTGTAATTGTTGAACCTGATAGATGAATAGTGGCGCATAATGGCACGGTAAAGTTAGCTACATCTTCTTTAACGTTATTGGCTTTACTTGATTGCAAAGATACTGGAATGGTTGCCGCACTCGACATTGTTCCTAATGCAGTAAAATACGCAGGTAACATATTTTTAATTAGCTCAATAGGATTACGCTTAAGTAATAGGCCTGAGGTAATGTATAAAACACTCAACCATAACCAATGCATCACTAATGCAGCAATGAGTACAACACCAAATGCTTGTAATGTATCAACAACGGTGCCTGCTACAGTCATTTCCGCAAATACACCCGCAATATAGAACGGTAATGCCGGAATAATTACTTTTGAAAGTAAACCATCAATAATATCGCGCCCCTGATCCGACACAGTTTTTAATGTGTCTAAGCCAAGCTGGCTCATACCAATACCAAATACAAAGGCTGTGACTAAAGCAGTCATTACACCCATTAACGGTGGAATTTCTAAGTCAATGAAGCTACCTACTTCGGTCACGGCTTCAGCTTCAAATGAAATCCCGCCGCTTAAAAACGGAATAACCGCTGTCACTAATAAAAACGCTAAAGTACCAGCTATAATTGTTGAGCCATATGCAAAACCCACCGTTTTCCCCAGTAGGTGCCCTGACCCTTTCGGAAGCCCAGCAATCCCTGAGGCAATAAAAAATAAAATAATCAGTGGGATTGTAAAACTAATAAGCTGGCCAATAAGCTCTTTTATTGTGTATAAAAGCTCAACGCCAGTTAGGGGAATGTAGAGCCCGACTAAAATACCGGCCACAATACCGGCAATTAATTTTAAGATTAACTTCATGGTGATTACTTTATTGAATTTAGATAGTGTGTTTTTACCATGTTTTGAATAGTTTGTGTCAATAAACTGTTCAACCACAGTTCATTTGCACAATTAACCAACAAAATGTCAGTGAGTAGTATTGATTTGTTTAAATAACGGCTACATAAACAAAGGATAAAGTGCAAAGTTAAAAACGAACAAATGGCTTCAAGCTCGCCGTTTTAATAACTAAAAAATTAACAGATTGAGTTTTTAGTTCAATCCGTTATAAGCGTAATTAATATATGTTATAGCCAAAGCTTACTTTAACTTTTTTTATCTCACAGTAAAGTAGGCTTATAAAGTTAACAGAGCAGCTGTTAACGTGTTGATCAGATTGTACCTAAAGGAACATTATGTCTACTATTTTTGAAGATAACTCACTAAGCATCGGTAACACACCGTTGGTAAAACTTAACCGTGTTACAGGTGGGAATGTATACGCTAAAGTTGAATCACGCAATCCTAGCTTTAGTATCAAATGCCGTATTGGTGCATCAATGATTTGGGAAGCTGAAAAATCAGGTCAACTTACCAAAGATAAAGAGCTTATAGAACCAACATCAGGTAATACCGGTATTGCATTGGCATTTGTTGCTGCTTCTCGAGGCTACAAACTAACGCTTACAATGCCAAACACCATGAGCTTAGAACGTCGTAAACTATTAAAGGCACTGGGTGCTAATCTAGTACTCACAGATGGCGCTAAGGGTATGAATGGCGCTATTGCTAAAGCCAAAGAAATTCAGTCAGCAGACCCAGATAAGTTTATTTTGCTTCAACAGTTCGAAAACCCGGCAAACCCAAAAATTCACTTTGAAACAACGGGTCCGGAAATCTTTAATGCACTCGATGGCGAAATCGATTTCTTTGTTGCAGGTGTTGGTACTGGCGGTACGATTACAGGCGTAAGTCGTTATCTTAAAAAAGAACAAGGCTTAAATGTAAAATCAATAGCTGTAGAGCCAAGCCATTCGCCAGTTATTAGCCAAACACTTGCTGGTGAAGAAGTAAAACCAGGGCCACATAAGATACAAGGCATTGGCGCAGGCTTTATTCCTGGGAATCTAGACTTATCAATTATTGATGGCGTAGAGCAAGTGTCTAATGAAGAATGTATCGCAATGTGTCATGAGCTAATGAAAAAAGAAGGGATCTTAGTCGGTATTTCTTCGGGTGCAGCTGTGGTTGCAGCAAAACGAATTGCTGAACGTCCTGAAAACGCAGATAAAAATATTGTGGTTATTTTACCAAGCGCAACAGAACGCTACTTATCAAGCCCAATGTTTGATGAAGAGTTTTCTGAGCAAGAGCTTGTTCAGTAATCGAACGACCTTATTAAAAAAGGATGTTTTTTAACATCCTTTTTTATTGCTTTTTTAATAAGTTGGCAACTATTCGGTGCTATCCTCTTTACATCTTCTCCATTCCATCACACACTTTATGTATGAGTAATCAACATGACCAAATATGAAAACAATTTTAACTTCTTTTGTGCTCATTTTTAGTATTTTGATCGTCGGCTGTAATGAAAATACTAAACCTAAAGAACAGTACATCGACAACGATCGTCCAGGCGATACCGCCACGGTGTATTTTGATGCACTTTATAATCAGCATAATTTGCAAAAAGCCAGCAATTTTGCAACACCTAAACTAGCTCGTATAATGAAGTCATACGGCACAGCAAAACAATTTGCCCGTAGTCTTATTAATTTACAGTACGATGAAGTAGTGATTGAAATTGATATGTCAAATTCAAGCCTTCGAGAACAATACGGCAATCAGGCTAAAATAAATATTGTATTTACTGGTTATTTTAACGGTAAAAAAATTGATGATTTTCGCAGCATCGAAATGCTAAAAATAAAAGGTAAGTGGTACGTAGATAAAATCATCGCCGATCCCTACGGACGCTGATCAGCGTTTAATCTCATAAATATATAAATACACTAAAAAGCCTTAAATTATAAATTTAAGGCTTTTTAGTGCTTGAGTAGAATGTTAGATGTCTTCAGGTTTAAAGTTATCTACCGCAATAGCCTGCATTCGTAATTTGTTAGCATGATGCATAGCTTCAGCATCTAACTTAGTAACTAACTCATGCTCAAGAGCGTAATCAATAGCTTGTCCAATATCAAAAGATGCAGGTACCTTACCTTTTCGTTGCCACTGTTTTAACTGTTTAAATTGATTTTGCATATCGTGCATCGCTAAAAAAGCATTTTCCATCACCCCTGTGCCTGCATTCTCATCGACGTAACACAAATGTGTAAGTCTATTTCTAAACACGCCTGGTTGCGTCATATGCTCACAAATACGTTGTGAAGTTGCATCACTTGGTTTGTGATAATGATTGCCTAACGGAAACACAATGCGTTTAAGAGCAAAGTTAACCACCGGGTTAGAGAAGTTTTTAAAGAAACCATCAAATGCTTGGCCTATCTCATACAATGATGTCTCTATTGCATACTTAACGAAAGGCAAATCAGCTTGCTGACGCCCTTCATCTTCAAAACGTTTTAACACGGTAGAAGCAATATACAAGTGACTTAATACATCGCCTAAACGTGCCGATATCATTTCTTTACGCTTAAGTTCACCACCTAGCATAAGCATTGCAACATCAGTTGTAAGCGCCAATCCTCGGCTCATTCTCCCTAATTGTTTATAGTAAGCTGCGGTTTCTCCGCATACAGGTGCTTTGGCAAAATGGCTGCGAGTTAAGCCATGCATTAAAGCCATACTTGCATTGCTGATGGCAAATACAATATGGTTCATTAGTAGGCCATCAAATTGCTCAAGTGCGGCGTCATCATCTTCCATTGCTGCCGCTTCCATTTCTTTTAATACAAACGGATGGCAACGAGTAGCACCTTGGCCAAATATCATTAAATTACGGGTAAGAATATTAGCGCCCTCAACCGTAATCGAAACTGGAATACCCATATAGCCATGTGCTAAATAGTTATTAGGCCCAACCTGAATCCCTTTACCTGCATGAATGTCCATTGCATCATTCATAACCGTTCGACCCATTTCGGTCATATGGTATTTTGCAATAGCAGTCACTACCGATGGGCTTAGTTTTAAATCAATAGCGCCAGCTGTCATTAACCTGCACGATTCCAGCGCATAAGTTAGGCCACCAATACGTGCTAACCCTTCTTGAACCCCTTCAAATTGACCAATTGACACACCAAACTGTTGGCGAACAACAGAGTAAGCCGAAGTCATTTTAGCCGCTAAATGCCCTGTTGCAGTACTTAATGCCGGTAACGAAATACCACGCCCTGCACTTAAACACTCAACCAACATGCGCCAACCGCGCCCAGCACCTTGCTGACCACCTATAACCCAATCAAGTGGAATAAATACGTCTTTACCGTAAGTTGTACCATTCATAAATGCCATATTGAGAGGATAATGCCGCTCGCCGGTTTTAACACCCGGATGATCGGTTGGTATTAGTGCACACGTAATACCCAGCTCTTTTTCATCACCTAACAAGCCGTCTGGATCATACATTTTAAATGCAAGGCCAAGTACTGTCGCCACAGGCGCAAGGGTAATGTAACGTTTTGACCAATTTAAACGCAGCCCTAAAACTTCTTCACCGTCATGTTCGCCTTTGCATATTACGCCTGAATCTGGAATACTGCCGGCATCTGAACCGGCCTCTGGTCCCGTTAGTGCAAAACAAGGCACATCGTCGCCTTTTGCAAGACTAGGTAACCAGCGATTTTGTTGCTCAGTTGTTCCGTAGTGTAGTAATAACTCACCTGGTCCTAAGCTGTTTGGCACCATGACCGTCACTGCAGCGGTTAAGCTTTTAGTCGCAATTTTTGACACTATGGTGGAATTAGCAATAGCAGAAAATTCAAGACCGCCAAATTTTTCTGGGATTATCATTGCAAAAAAACCTTCGGTTTTTAAAAAGTCCCAAACCTCTTTAGGTAAGTCTTTATCTTTTTGTACTATTTTATAGTCATCAAGCATAGCTAATAACGCTTCAACCTGATTTTCAATAAATGCAGTTTCTTTTTCACTTAACTCCGGACGCGGATAGTTGTGTAATTTTTGCCAATCAGGATCACCACTAAATAGCTCGCCATCCCACCAAACATCGCCCGCTTCCATGGCTTCTCGCTCTGTTTGCGATAATGGCGGTAATACTTTTTTAAACATTTTAAAAGTAGGTCGGGTAATTAAGTTAAGGCGGATATCTTTAATCGCAAATACCACGATCACCACAACCAGTAATATAATAAATACTGACATAAGCACATTCCTTTACAGTTATAAAAACATTGATTTAATTATGACCGATCTTAATTTAAATACAATGGGGTGTCAGAGGGGGCCACGAAATGCTGAGCCGATTCCATTACAATTAAAATATAGCTACAAGTAGAGTTACATATTTTTTACACACAGCAAAAAGCCCACAAAATGTGGGCTTTTTACTACTTAATTGGTTTTAATTTATGCGATTAAACGCTCAATTAAAACTGAAAACGCATGTTAGCAAAGTAAGCATCGTAATCTGAGTCATCTGCGTTGTTGCCGTAACCCACTTTTAAACCAATGTTTTTATTGATGAAGTGTTGAGCACCAAAGCTGTAGTTGTCTTCTTTATCGTAAGATGCAAATACAGAAGTCGCTTTAGAGAAGTAGTAGTTTGTTTCTACGTTCCATTGGTCATCTGCTTCGTCAAGACTTACAAAAGTACCTTCTACTGTTAAGTAGTTACCTTGTTGTAAATCAACAAAGTATTTAGCAGCTACTGAACGAGAATCAAAATCATCGTCTGATTCAACAGTGATACCTACGTAATCTGTATCGTTTAGCATGTGGTTGTATGCTAAAGAAAAGAATGTAATGTTATCGCCGTCTTTTTGATCAACAAATCTTACTTTTGCAAGTAAATCTGGGTTAAAGAAATAACCAGCAGAAAGTGTATATAACTCGTTGTTAGAGTTGTAATCAGCATTTTGGTAAGACGCACCAACAACAAAATCTTCAACGAAGTATTCACCACCAATAGCAGTCACATCGCCAAAATCGTCATCAGCGTAACTACCAAATACATTGCTTTGCTTGTTGATGTATTCGAATTGGTCGTATGGACCTAGTGTGCTTTTAGGAGAGAAGTAGTAAGTTGAGTCTACGCTGATCGTATCGTTGTTATCAATCTCTGCGTAGCTTAAGTTACTGATTGATTGATAGCTATCTGCAGCGTGTGCAGCACTTGATAATAAAAGACCTGAAATAATAATTGCTAACTTTTTCATAATGAAACATCCCTATGTACATTGTTTTTGTGCTTTAACTACATTGCTAAAGTGGGGGTATGCTAACGCCGCGAAACTGAACGAAAACTGAATCAAGCAATTGTATTTGTTAGGGAATTTGTAAGAAAGTGTTGGAGAAATTTATGTTAAAGTAATCGCAACAAGCTGTAAACAATTACTTTAATTTTATACCGCTTTTTGTTTGTTTCTATAATGAATACTGACTGATTATTCGATAAACATCATTTATATTATCGCCAGCTTTAAAGTCCTTGCTGATAGGCGTTGGATCAGATCCAACCCAAATTTTCAGCTCTGCATCTAAATCAAAGTGCCCCGCACTTTCTTTGCTGAACTTAGTTATCTTAGAGTAAGCAATACTGATCATTTCCATTTTAGAACCAGTCACGCCTTGTTTATCTAATAAAATTAGCCGCTTATTTGTAAAGATAAACATATCACGAACTACTTTATACGCCTTTTCAACTCGCTCACCCTCGATAAGTGTATTGGCCAATACCTTCTCTAAGTCGGCATCATCCACTTCACTGGCGTTCCCCATTAAACCACTAAATAATCCCATTATAGTTTCTCCTGTTTAAATATTTGATTTTCTAGAGTATGACCATTTACTAACTGTCTATATTGCCAGTTGTGTTGGCGACAAGATTGCAATAGCGCTATGTCAAGTGACTCGCTCGTTGGTTGATACTCAATCACATACTCTTTATGTTGGCTCATATAAACACGGCTTACACCATCAAGTGCTTGCAGTTGTTGCTCCACATTTTGATATGCTTCACTGAGCATTAAAGTGTAAAAATACTTATCGGTATTCGCCGCTTTAGTTTGGTGCTCGCTTAATATACCTTTGTCCAAATGTAGTACCTGAGAGCATAATCGTTCAAGTTCAGTTAAATCATGAGAGCTTAAAATAAACGTCGCTTGAGACGATAGCTCAGACACCAGCTCCCTGACTTCTCTGGCATGAATCGGATCAAGCCCTGCTGTGGCCTCATCTAACATCACAATTTGCGGTGAACCAATTAATGCTTGTGCTATGGTTACGCGCTTGCGCATACCGTGAGATAAGTCCCCTGCGCGGTTTTTTGCAACCTCGCTAAGACCCACTAAATCTAATACTCGAAGTGCTTCTATTTGGCTTTGCTTGGTGCTCATACCTTGTAGCTTGGCATAAAAGCTAAGTTGTTTATCTATATTAAAACGCGGATCTAGCTGTGCATCTTGTGGTAACGCACTCACTTTATTAAATAAAGCAGCACTACCAGGTTTATGGCCAAGTATTTCAAGCTCACCCATGCTAGGTGCGATATAGCCACACAACAAACTAAATAAAGTGGTTTTCCCTGCGCCATTAGGGCCAACTAATGCAACTGGCGCGCCTTTTTGAATCTCGAAATTCACATTATTTAGAGCCAGTTTTGAGCCATATGATTTACTTAAATTACGCCCTGTTATTAATGATTTCATAATGAGCTCCTAGCAAAAATACGTTGAGCAACTGCAAGTAGTACTGCTGTTTGCACAAGTGGAATAGCTAATGTGCTCAATAACGGTAAGTTTTGTCCTGCTAATAACTCTATTTGCACACCAGGGAATAAATAATCAAGCACACTTAATGCGGGTAGTTGCCACTCCAGTAATCCAACAATAATGCCACCGGCTGTAAAATATAAAATAGCTAACACAATTGCCAGACGAGATGAGCTCGCAAAAGTATTAATTAAGCTCATTAACGCTACAAACGGCGAAAAAGTAACTATGAGTATTAAAAATATTGAAACAGCACGACCAAGGCCACCAGCAAGTAAGCTCGGCTCGCGAAACCCGAGCACCGCCAATGTCGCTATAAGCGTGATGCCAACTAAACAGGTTAGTACCGCTAACTGTCCTAAAAATCGACCAAAGAGTATTTCAAAGCGCGTTGAGCGTAATGATAAAAACCTTAGCGTACCGCGCTCTCTGTCACCGACGGTTTGATCACTACAAATAAATAAGCTAAAAACAGGAAAACTATACAAAGCAATAAGCCAATACATAGCAAATTCGGCTTCAGGCCAATCAAGTAACTTACTTAATCCAATAGAGCCGGAAATATCACGGGCTATTTGCTCAAAATCTGGCGAGCTGATTATGCCTACAGCTTGGCCTATGGGGTAACGTAAAATAACAAGCCACACTAGCGCAAAAGCCGCCAATGCAATAAGTCCTCGTTTAGTTAAAAACATACGTACCAGCTCAAAACCCGCGATTTGGGTTAAGCGCCCTACGTTAACTGGTGATGGTGTTGCCATTGACTATCCTTAATGACGTTGTTCGTGCTTTAAAATAAGCGTTATTTAACAACACTAAGTGTAAACACGTTGAATTGCTAGCAAAAAAAGCCTACTTAGGGGTAGGCTTTGTAACAAATAATGTAATTTAACCAATTAGTAATTATAAATGCTGCTCATAAATAACTAATGCTTGCTGTAAGTCGGCAATTAAATCTTCAACATCTTCCAAACCAATATGCAAACGAATAACAGGTCCATGCTCCCACCCTGTTTGCGAGCGCAGCCCTTTCATTGATAAGCTTGCCGTTACTAAGCTCTCAAAGCCCCCCACGAAAAGCCCATTTTGAAATGTTGTAAGCTATCTAAAAAAGCATCTATGGCGTGTTGATTACCCGCTTTCATTACAAACGAAAATAAGCCATTACTGCCGTCAAAATCGCGCTTGAAAAATTCATGGCCTGGGCATGTTGTAAACACAGGATGGCGAATATGATCAACCAACGCATGTTGCTCAAGCCATTTTGCTACTTCTAGCGCGGCTTTTTCATGCTGATTTAATCGCACTGCCATGGTACGCAAGCCTCGTAGTGCTAAATACGCATCATCTGCACTGGTGCATTGCCCGAGTAAATAAGAGTGTTCACGAAGTGTTGGCCAATACTTTTTATTAGCTACAGCAACCCCCATCATCACATCAGAGTGGCCAACAATATATTTGGTGGCGGCTTGAATACTAATATCAACACCATGTTCAAGCGGACGATAGTGCAAACCATTACCATAGGTGTTATCAAGTACAGTCATTAAATTGTGATCGTTTGCCACTTTTACCATGGCGGGAACGTCTTGAACTTCCATGGTAATTGAACCCGGAGACTCTAAAAACAACATTTTGGTATTGTCTTGAATGTACTCTTTTATGTCTGCGCCAATCATTGGCGGATAATAGGTCGTACTAATACCCAACCCAGCTAATATCTTGTCGCAAAAATCACGCGTAGGCTCATAAACAGTATCCACCATTAAAAGGTGATCACCGGACTTTAAAAACGATAACAGCGTTTGGCTTATCGCTGCCGCGCCACATGGGTATAACGCACAGCCCTCACCGCCTTCTAATTCAGTTATGGCTTCTTGCAGAGCAAAGTGAGTGGTCGTCCCTCTGCGACCATAAAACAAGGTTTTGTCACCACGTGTTTTAGCCGCTTTTTTAAGCTCACTCACAGAATCAAACACAATCGTTGAAGCGCGCTGTATCACTGGATTAACTACGCCATGGGTGTACGCTTTTTTGCGCCCTGATGACACTAATTGGGTATTTTTATTCTTGCTCGACATGATTCATCCTTCTATCTGAGTACGCCAATATTCAATTAAATAACGTGAAATAGAATCTGCTCTTGGAAGCTTTAAGTGCTCCCCCTCGTGTTGCCAATCTTTAAATTGCGCAAGTTCTTCGCGAGAAAACCATTGTGCATCTTCCAGTTCATCTTGCTCTGTGCTTATTTCATCACTGCTTGCTCTGGCAATAAAACCAAGCATAATTGATGAAGGAAACGGCCAAGGTTGAGAAGCAATATACTCTGCTTTTTCCACGGTAATACCCGCTTCCTCTTTTACTTCTCGGATCACGGTTTGTTCGAGGGTTTCACCAGGGTCAACAAAGCCTGCAAGCGAGGAATACAATCCTTTTGGCCAAGTTGCTTGACGACCCAATAAACAGCGTTCAATCCCATCAGAAAATGTTTTAGTTACTACCATAATAACGGCAGGATCGGTACGCGGAAAAGTTTGGTGCAAACAGGCTGCGTTATCGCATAAACGTGAATGCCCTCCTTCAACTAAGTGATTTTTAGTACCACAGCGGCCACAAAAACTATGAGTGGCATGCCAGTAACACAACCCACGAGCAAGCGCTGCATTTGAGCCATCTTCAAGTGCTACTTGAGTACCATATTGACGAATATCTGCAAACTTGGCATCACCAACAATCGTTGCTAATAACGACTCTTCGAGTTCAGTTACGTCTAGCGCAAATACGGCATTATCCTGTTTATTTGATCCTAAAAGAATAGCCTGCGTTAAATCTAAATGCGCCACTTGTTGGTAAGCTAAATACACCACCTCAGGGCTACTGTTAGCAAATAAGGTGTGATTGCCTTTAACTAAAAGCCATAAACTGTCTGCTGTTTTTTTTGCGTCTACCCAAGTAGGGTCTTTGCGCGCATTTGAGCCTCTGTCTAATGGCATATTACTGTAGTTAAGCATGTAATTCCTTGATACTAATTGAATCTTAAAATTACCATACTCATCCACTAAACCCAATTTATTATCGCCATAAAAAAAGCCTAAATTAGGCTTAATTAATCTATGCACCCCTTGTATTAAATACTCTCATGATCAACGCAAACATTCTGCTCAAAAATAAATCAAAAATACAATACTTATACTTTTTAAAGTAGTAGCTGTTTGTCAATTAAATGAAATTGCTCGGCACTTTGCTTAAGTACCTCTGCGGTTAATTTATCAGCACCGTATACATCACACGGAACACTATATTGATTTTTTAAATGCCCAAGTAATAATGCAAAGTCACCGTCACCCGAGAGTAAAATAACTTTATCAAGCTGCTTTCCCTGCTCTAGCATATCTATAGTTATACCCACATCCCAATCGCCTTTGGCACTGCCGTCACGGCGTTGAATAAAGGGTTTTAGTTTTACTTCAAAGCCAATAGCGCGCAAAATATTTTGAAACTGATTTTGCTTTTCATCACCTCGGTATATTGCATAAGCGAACGCACATTCTATATCGTATTGTTGCTCCATCATTTGCCAAAAGGCATTGTAATCAAAGTTTTTACCGTAGCTTTCGCGACAGGTGTAATAAATATTTTGTACATCGACAAAAATACCTATACGAGGTTTACTGGTTTGTTGTGAGGTCATTATTATGTCCCAATGAGTAATACTTGCAATTGCGTGTTAAGTAGCCTAAATTAGTTACCAAACCCAATGTAACCAAATATGGTTACATTTAATAATGTAACCAAAATTAGTTACATATAAATAATCTATCTGGATTTTTATGATTGGTGTGATCAGCGGCGATATTATTAAATCGCAAAAAATACCTAAACAACAATACGATGCCATGCTTTATCAGCTAGAGCAAAGTTTACGTGCAAATTGCAATAAAACAACATCTTGGGATATTTACCGTGGGGATGCATTTCAACTGCAACTCGATAAAAGTGAACAGTTAGTTACCACCGCTATACTCATTTATCTACAGCTAAAATCTGCCGGCTATGAATTGCGCCAAAGTATGGCGTTGGGGCAAATAGATAACCCGGGTAAGAGTATAAAAACTACCACAGGCTCTGCGTTTACTCTCTCTGGACATGAGCTAGATAAAATGACAAACCAGCGTTTTACATTTGCTATTGCAGATCAATCGGTTGATGAGAGCTTCAAGCTAAACTTAGCGTTTGTCGATGTATTACTGTGTAAAATAACCCAAAAACAAGCAAATGCTTTGTATGTATATTTAACCCATACTAATAACAACCATGCAGCTTTAGCTAATGAGCTTAACACCAGCCGCGAAAACGTTACTAAGCTGCTTAATCTTGCTAACTATCAGCTGATTGAACGATTTATTTTACATGCACAACAACAGCTTAAAAGCATACAGCAAGGACATGACTAATGGAATTTTCACTATTGCTCGTCGCACTGATTATTGGCCACTTACTCGCTGATTTTTATTGGCAACCCATGAGCTGGGTAAACGACAGAAACAGCCGTCATTTTAAAGCAAAAAAACTTTACTACCATGTATTGGTTCACGGAGTTATCAGCTTAGTCGTTGTGGCACTTTGGGAATATAGTTTTGGCTGGCAACAACTAAGCAGCGTATTACTGGCGACCGGCATTATTATGATCAGTCACTACTTTATTGATATTGCTAAATCATATTCAAATAAAGGCGTAGTGCCTTTTTTATTAGACCAAATTGCACATATTACTGTCATTATTGCGATAACTATTTGGCTAACTGACGATCAGCAATTTGCTGACAATGTAATGGCGTTATTGTGCAACGCAAAAGTGCTATGGGTTATAACTGCTTACCTTATTATTTTAAGCCCCAGTGCGGTATTTATAAGAATGATGTTAGAGCGTTTGACTAATCACTTTTCTAGTGATGGTAGCCTCCCCTTAGCAGGACAAAGTATTGGTATGCTTGAAAGAGTACTTATGCTGACATTTATTTTATTAGATCAGTTTGCAGGGCTTGGGTTTTTAATTGCCGCCAAGTCCGTGTTTAGATTTGGCGACTTAAGTGCCAACAAAGATAAACAACTCACTGAATATGTGATGCTAGGAACATTACTGAGCGTTAGTGTTACTTTATTTGTAGGATTAGCAGTTAATTATTTAATCGGTTAGTAAAGCTTTAAAATAGGCATTAAAAAACGCGCTACCAGTAAATGTAAGCGCGTTTTTTATTAAAGCGAACTAAACCTAATTAGTCGTTATTTGCTGGACGACGACGGCGCTGGCCATTCCCACCTACCGATTGACGCTTTGCCCATGGGTTTTGTGCATTATCATCGGTTTTAGCTGCTGGCTTTTTAGAGCCACCACGACGTGGGCCCGTACCATTGCCACCATTGTTAGGCTTTTTGCTATTAGATTTGCTGCTATCTGATTTAGGCTTATTAAATGGTTGTTTTTTCTTTGGCTTTTTAGCCGGTAACGGGCGTGCATCGAGTGCGCGCTCAGCAACAGGGTTAGCCGGTTCAAAACCTTCTTCTTCAGCACGTGGAATTAGCTCGCCAATAAAGCGCTCAATGCCGTATAAATCTACTGCATCGTCAACCGTTACAAACGAAATAGCATGCCCTGATGCTCCCGCACGACCAGTTCGGCCAATACGGTGAACATAATCTTCATATACATTAGGTAAGTCGTAGTTTACAACATGCGGTAATTCAACAATGTCTAAACCACGTGCAACAATATCGGTTGCCACTAATACGCGCACTTCACCACTTTTAAAGCCCTCTAGTGCTTTAACACGCGCGCCCTGAGATTTATTGCCATGGATTGCCGCGCCAACAATATCATCGCGTTCAAGTTGCTTAACTAAACGATTAGCACCGTGTTTAGTACGACTAAATACCAGTACTTGTTGCCAATCGTTGCTACGAATTAAATGGCTTAATAGGGCCGTTTTACGTGCTTTGTCTACTGCGTATACGCTTTGCGTGACACTTTTTGCGGTGGTGTTTTTAGCTGCAACAGAAATTTCAACGGGGTCGTTAATTAACCCTTTTGCCAGCGCGCGAATATCATCCGAAAACGTGGCTGAGAACATTAAGTTTTGACGCCTTTCAGGCATTTTTGCAATCAGGCGCTTAATGTCATGGATAAAGCCCATGTCTAACATACGGTCGGCTTCATCTAAAACCAGTACTTCAACGCTATCAAATTTAACCGCGTTTTGATTGTGTAAATCAATTAAACGCCCTGGTGTCGCCACTAAAATATCAACCCCTTTGCGCAGGCGCTGCATTTGTGGGTTAATTTTAACACCACCGTAAACCACAAACGAACTCACGTTTGAATGCTTAGCATATTCTTCAACGTTTTCGCTTACTTGCAACGCAAGCTCTCGGGTTGGCGTTAAAATAAGCGCACGAACATGATTACTTTTTGCTTTAGTGCCCGAAGATAAACGCTCAATAAGCGGCAAAGTAAAACCAGCGGTTTTACCGGTACCGGTTTGCGCTGCGGCCATTACATCGCGACGTGCAATAATTGCTGGAATAGCTTGAGCCTGAATAGGCGTTGGCGTTTCATAGCCCTTTTCTAAAACCGCATTAACTAAAGACTGTGATAAACCTAAACCATCAAAACTCATATAAACTCTCTATTTCAAATTAGGCCAAAGTGGCCAGTTGCGCGCATTATACCTTTAGTGGCTCAGAATGCATGCCATTATTTACTTTGTGCCAAATCAATAAACACAAATACTAAAAAAGCGGCTAAACTGAAGTGACCCCCAATAGTTGGACATTCCAATTACTGGGGGTCTTTTTATGTCCAAACATCACCGAGCTTTCAAGCTCAAAATAGCTGAACTCGCTTTGTCTGAAAGCTCTTCGGCGGTAAGTAACAGATTTAATGTTACAGATAGGCAGGTCCGATATTGGACCGCTATTTATCGAATTCATGGCGCTGAAAGCTTCAGGTCTGTTCACAAACCTTATTCTCTAGCATTTAAGGCTGAAGTGTTAAAAACGATGACAGCAAACAGTTGGTCACTCGGTTATACCAGTGCTTTCTTCGATTTATCGTCCCCAGGCATTCTTTTTCAATGGCAAAAGCTTTATGCTCGTGATGGTATATCACGTCTTAAACCACAGAGAAAAGGTAAGCCATTCATGACAAATAATTCTTCTTCATCAAAACTAGTAGAGCAAATGACTGAGGAGGAGTTACGAGAAGAACTAGCATACTTACGAGCTGAGAATGATGTGCTAAAAAAGTTAGAAGCCTTGGCTCAAGCCAGAAAGAAAAAAGCAAAGACAAAACGATAGTCGTCGAAGAGTTCAAGGCAAAGCATAGCTTACAACACCTTTTAAAGGCGACAGGGCTGCCAAAGAGTGTTTACTATTATCATCGCACTACTTGTAAGCAACCCTGTGCAAGCAATGATTTACTGGTAAAAATACGTGATATTTATCACGCGCATAAAGGGCGATATGGCTATCGCAGAATTACGAGTGCCCTGAGAGCAATGGGAGTACTTGTTAATCATAAGCGCGTTCAACGGTTGATGAATGAGTTAGGACTCAAGTCAAAAGTAAGGCCTAAGCGCTATAAATCCTATAAAGGTGAAGTGGGTAAAATCGCAGAAAATACGCTTAACCGCGAGTTTACTGCGCAGAAGCCAAATCAAAAATGGGTGACGGATGTGACGGAGTTTAAAGTAGATAATGAGAAGGTATATCTATCGCCTATGATTGACCTATTCAACCAAGAGGTAATCAGTTACGAAGTCAGAAAATCCGTTGCACTCCCTTTGGTAACTGACATGCTTAAAACAGCAACTGCTAGGTTGAAGCCAAATGAAAAGCCAGTTGTACACTCAGATCAAGGGTGGCAATATCAAAACAAACAATATCAAAATCACCTTAAGGAAAAAGGATTGCAACAAAGTATGTCTAGAAAAGGAAATTGTTTAGATAATGCGGTTGCTGAGAACTTCTTCGGCATATTGAAGAGCGAGATGTACCACAACGAAACGTTTAAAGACGTGAATGATCTTATTGAAAACATTAAAGAATATATCCACTATTACAACAATGAGCGTATTAAACTGAAACTAAAAGGCCTGAGCCCGATACAGTATCGAAATCAGGCCTTGGCAGCCGCTTAGAAATGAGTCCAACTTTATGGGGTCACTTCAAAATAGCCGCTTTTTATTTACCTGAGCATTACACATGCTAAAAGATTATTTTACACCTAACTCACGTAAACGCTCTTGTAAGTAGCTATCTGCTGTGTAGCGTTCAGATAACACTACATCTGGACGAGGGTGTAAAAATAACGGTAATGAAATACGTGATTTAGTTGTTGCTTTACCCGATGGATTAATTACACGGTGAATCGTTGATGGGAAGTAGCCACCTGATGCTTCTTGTAACATGTCACCAATATTAATAATTAAGCTACCAAAATCACATGGCACGTCTAACCAACCGCCATCGGTTTTTTGCACTTGTAAGCCTGGCTCATTTGACGCTGGTAATACGGTTAATAAGTTAATATCACCATGCGCAGCAGCGCGAATAGCACCTGGCTCTTCATCACCTGTCATTGGCGGGTAATGTAAAATACGTAACAACGTTTGCTCAGACTGGGCAATCATATCTTTTAGATCGATAGAAAACTTAGCGCGCACTTCTTCAGGCGCTTCAGCCTGAACCCAACTAAGTAATGTTGCCGCAAATTCATTAGCTAAACGGTAGTACTCACGTACATCAGCTTCTAATTGAGCAGGAACACGGCCTTTAGGGTAAACATGAAAATACTCTTTAATGTCTTTTACCGTATGACCTTTAGCAACTTCTGATACCGACGGTGGAAAATAACCATCTTGCGTTTCTTTTGAAAATAAAAACTCATGCTTTTGCTCTGAGTTAAAAAAGTCTTGCCAATTTTTATAAATAGACTCAACTAAAGATTGCGGAATAGGATGGTTTTTTAATACGCCAAAACCAGTATTTCTCAACGATTCAACAAATTGCGCAGCCGCATCGTCCGCTTTATAATCAACTGTAGGTAATTGCATGGTACATTCCAGTAAGTAGGTTGTTAGAAGCCATTTACCAATTCGCTTGAGTAAAGATCCATTTAATTAACTAAATATTATATGTTAACCACGCAAAAAAATTATATCTAGTTGTTCTAGATAAGGTTTTTTAAACGCCGATACACAACGACTTAATACATTAAATTAACCACACGTTTATGCAAATTGGTATTACATTCAAATATAGCTTAACTACTTAATTCAAGTAATAAAGGCTGCATTTTTATGCTGTGCGAGGATAGACAAACCCCCTTGAAATTATAAGGACATATGTCCGCACTCAATAAGCAAGCCTTCTCTGCCTTGATCAAGATCAAAATAACGCTTGTATTGAATTTTCACCCCATCGTACCAATCTATTCCTTATCAGCATCACACACTATATCAACTTGTTAAGGCTCTCTACATGCGACAAAAAGTTTCTTTTAAAAGCGGTGAATTAGAACTCGCTGGACAACTTGAACAGCCCTCTGGTGAAGTGAAATTTTATGCCTTATTTGCTCACTGTTTTACCTGCTCTAAAGATGTAGCGGCTGCAACACGAATAAGTCGCGCGCTCACTCAGCAAGGCATTGCTGTATTACGCTTTGATTTTACTGGGCTTGGTAATAGCGATGGTGACTTTGCCAACAGTAACTTTTCATCAAACATTCAAGACTTAGTGGCTGCAGCCAATCACTTAAGAACACACTTTAAAGCGCCTCAATTATTAATAGGCCACAGTTTAGGTGGTGCTGCGGTGCTTGCAGCAGCAGAGCACATACCCGAAGTGTCAGCTATTACGACTATAGGCGCGCCATCGGATGCCCAGCATGTTACTCATAACTTTGCTGCTCATCTAGATGAAATAAACCAATCGGGTGAAGCAAAAGTGTGTTTAGCTGGGCGGGAATTTACGATTAAAAAACAATTTATAGATGACATCGCCAAATACGATAACAGCCATATAGGTAAGCTTAAGCGTGCTTTGTTAGTTATGCACTCTCCTATTGATGCTACCGTGAATATTAGTGAAGCCGAAAAAATTTACGCCGCTGCCAAGCATCCAAAAAGCTTTATAAGTTTAGATAATGCCGATCACTTACTCAGTAATAAAGAAGACGCTAACTACGCAGCCGATGTTATTGCTACGTGGGCTAATCGCTATGTTGAATACGATAAAACACCCTATAGTGCAAAATTAACTAACGGCAGTGTATTAGTTGAAGAAAAAGATCATAAATTCACTCAGCACGTGAGTACTAAAAACCATACATGGCTTGCTGATGAGCCCACCGATGTCGGCGGTAAAAACTTAGGCCCAGACCCTTATGATCATTTACTCGCTGGGCTTGGAGCTTGTACTGCAATGACACTTCGCATGTATGCAAGTCGCAAAAAGTTGCCGCTAGAGCACATAAAAGTAGAGCTCAACCATACCCGCAATTACAACCAAGATTGTGATGGTTGTGAAAAAACCGGCAATCTAGAAGCCATTACTCGCAAAATAACCTTACAAGGTGATTTAACTGATGAACAACGCATGCGCTTGCTTGAAATAGCAGACAAATGCCCAGTGCATAAAACGCTACATAACAGCCCTTTGGTAGTTAGTGAATTAGTGGGGTAACTAAAACAGAAAAGCGCAGCAAACGCTGCGCGATGCTTCAAAAATATTAACTTTAAGTAGATATTCTTTTAATTGCATTACGTGCAGATGATAATAATCTATCAATACATATATTAAATACCCACTTAATAAACGCTTTTGTTAATTTTAATGGCACAGCCACCGTTTTCCCAGCAAAAGCTATCATACAGCCTAGCAAACCCCTTACTTGTTCTTCAAGACCGACCATACTCGAAATTTTCACAACTGTTTCAGCCATTATATCGTATACCGTCATTATAGCTGAGCCTGTGTATTGAAAAGACGCAATAATGCCAGCAAAACCACCGTCAATCATTAATGTCATTAAAGCAGCAGCTATTTTATCAGCCCAATGAGTTGAATATGTAGTTTGTAAACGATTATTGTAGTTTAAAACAACTCTTCGATATAAAGAGCTTGGTACTTGGCTATACACATGTTCCCAATCAGAAGCGGTTACTGTTTTTGTGTAACCTGGAGAATCAAGTAGTGAGTGCGCACCGGCGTCAATACCTTGAGCGCGATACGGAACATATTCAGGCTCTTTAGTTTCCATATGACAAAAAGGCCACACGGGAACTTTAGGTACGGGGTCAGCACCATGCACACAACGAAAAACTTTATCGATGCGACTACCAGAATGTACAGAAAAGCCCTTCTTCCCTACTCTAGGTGCACCAAACGTATATAAATAAACAGTTTTTCCATATGTGTGCTTGATGTAATCTGCAACTAAACCAGCCAAAGCACCACCTAAACTATGTCCAACACAATGAATAACTCCTCCACCATTAAGTACTTCTGGCTGCGTTATATATGTGTCTATGCTATCTACAAAAGAAGCCATAGTGGTTTGAAAACCTTTGTGTACACTAGTATCAGTATACCCAGTAGTTGTAGGGCAAGTAACATCTGTTAATACGTCCGCTAATGTTTCAGTTCCGCGTATTGTAATAACATGATCACCTTTATGAGACTGACTATGGCCTTTCCCGATATATAAAAAACCTGTCGTTTGTCGCCAAAAAAAGCCTCCAGATGAACCTTCTGCTAGATTTTCTGATTTAAAGTGGAATTCATTCTTTATGAGTTTAGGTACGACTAATCTAGTACCTCTCCCAATTGAATCATATGCGAAGAGTGCCAATTGCACAGCTAGTTTAGGGGATAGTGCTGTCATATAATTTCATCCTTAAAATAAATAGTAATTCGTTTACTCTGGAGATAGTAAGTTGTTTATAGTGTCCATATCTAGATCACAGATAGTTACCAAAGGCTGATATCGAGATCCCCCATATTGACTGATATCTAAATCATACTGGACTTCTTCATTCTGTAAATCAGCATTTAAACCCGTTAGCAACCTGCTCACAGGTGGTACACTTTTCCAGCCTTTACTCATGACCCAGAGCCAATAATAGCCATCATCATTCGCTTCATTCTTAACGTTGATTAAGTCTTTCTTAACCGTTATTTCTTGCCTGATTAAATAATCTTGCCCAACAATATTTCCAGGAGCTTTAGAGCGAACAATAAGTTCATCGAAAGAAAACTCACCACGGGTATTAGTTAGTGCATAATCTATAACAGGGTTTTTTTCATAACCTTCATAAAAAAGCTTTCTAATAACCTCTACTCCTGCAAGAGCTTCGCCCTGATTAGTTATTCGCCCTTTGACCTCAGGTGATAATTGAACTTCATAACTTTTAAATAACCCAAACACAGCTTGATTCTCCGATGAATAAACACACGTACAAAATAATACTATTAGACACAAAAAGAAGGAGGAGCGACGATAAGAGAAAGTTAATTTACTTTTAAACACTATTTGACCTTCCGATGGTTTTCTTCTCATGAGACTACTAAACATAAGTGAACAATTCAAGATTCCCTTTATAAATTTGTACCTAAATTAAATCATCAAAAACCTGTTTCCTATCCCCAACGCCTATAAAAATTTAATTTACAGTCGTACGGGGAAGCTAGTGAAAAGGCTAGTTGGTTGAACTGATCACTGTAAATAATATTTTATGTTATTCATTTTATTCGTCTAAAAACGCCGCTACCTCTTTACTCATTCTATCCACCAGCCATTCAGGCCCGCCATCGTACATATCGTTATGACGTGATTCTGCTATCAACGTTTGCGTAACAGGATAAACAGTTAACTCTTGGTCGGTTAAAAGCACGTGTGCATCGGCTGGGTAATCACTACCGCGCAGTGTAAGTACGCGTATGCTTTTATTGCGTGGCAATAACATGCGGCGGTGATCGAGCGTAATTAATTGGCTTACTTCACTTGGGTAAATAGCTGCATACAAGGCTGAAATATCTCCACCATTTGAGTGGCCAAATAAGGTGAGTTTTGTAAAATCATACTCAGGGTATTTAACACTTAGCTCGTTGACTAAAAACTTAAGGGTTACAACACCTCGGTGCCAATTTTCCATACGAGTAGTTAGGTATGGCTGCGCACGATTAAGTGCAGGGTCACTTTTAAGCTCATGTGCTACCGCAATGCTTAAATAGCCTTGCGCATTAAATAGCTTACTCGCAAAGGTGTATTCATTGTGGCTAATGCCATACCCCGCATTTACAAATACCACTGGGCATTTGACTTGCGTGCGGCACTTAAGGTGGTTAGCTGGTAGGGTAATATTTACAGGTATAGAGCGATTACGACTTTCATCAATGATTGCATCGTCTTGAGCATAACTTGATGATGCAAATAGCATAGTGCTTAAAGTCAGAGCACTTAACATTAAACGCTTTTTTATAATTTTTAACATGCATTCCCTTGTATTATTTATACTTTTTTAACTAACATTAATTTTTATTATAAAGGTTAGCACGCGCCTTTGCTAATTTGTGCGATAATAGCGATTATTGTTTACTATTATCGCAAAAGAATCCATTCATGAAATCATACAACAGCATTGAACAACGCATCGACATTCTACAAAGCAGAATTGAAGCCTACCAAGAAGAAATTAAAGTGTTACAAGCCGAGCCGAAAAGTAACAATGAACGCATTATTTTTAAGTTCATTGAAACCGGCAGTACAGGTAAAACTAAAGATTTTGTGAGAGAGCTGGGAATTAAATCACCGCGTGATAGCTTATATTCATCAGGTGATGTAACTAAACTAATTAAAGATGGCTCGGATGATATTTCGCCTGAGCTACTAAGCATAGCTCGCGCACTTGCTAGCGCGCGCAACAAAAATGGCCCTGCTTGCTAATAGTAAATATAATAACGGACTAGCCGTAAGCTCTTACGGCTAAACTGCAATTGTATTTCATCGATAATAATTGCAGTTAAATTTGTAGTTACTACAGCTTATTGTGCTGATTGGTCTTCGTAACCGAAGCAACAGTAATACATGCAGATGTGTGTGAACTGCTTGCAATTAAAGCTGCCAATCAATACCTGCCTTACTTAACTTCCACACCAAGCACAGTGCTATAAACTTGTGAGTGCTAGTTTTGCCATACTGGTCAAGGTGTTTATCATTAGAGTTAAAGTACTCCTTATAAACTTGTAAGATAATTCAATGGCTTTAAAGGGTAATCCACAAAATGAAAGAATGTGCCCCAAAATACCTCTTACATCTTCGGTATTACCTTTTGATATATCAATGCTGTCTGCTAACACTTTTGCAATTTTATCGTAAACCGTAAGGGTATTTGAAATATCAGCTTGTATTGCATGTAATCTGCCTGACGCATGTAAATGAGTTATTATCGCTTCGCCAATTGTTCTTGCCCAACGAGTTGTGGGCCTAGCTTGCAAGCGCTTATCATAATCAAGTTTTACTTGTCGTCTTAATCTAGATTCCTTCCCTTTATTGATTGCAGCATAGCTCTTAAAGCAACTAGCAGTATGTAAATACCCTGGTGTTTTTACTGTCATACTGTGAGCTTTTGCTGTTATCGCCGGTGCACCATGCAATATGTATTCATCCTCGGTATGCACAAAAGGCCATACAGGCACTAGCGGAACTGGGTCGCCAGCATGGACACAGCGATATATACCATTATCGGTCGCATAAACAGTTTTTAGTGCAAAGCTTGGATACCCCACCCTAGGTGCACCAAAGGTATATAGTTTTACATTTGCGTTAAAGTGTTTCTTTAACCAGTTTGTAGCTAGATTAGCTAACGCGCCTCCTAAGCTATGACCAACAACATGAATATTTAGACCTGTTCTTGATTGCGAAGCGGCTAATTTGAAGTAATCTTCAAGCTGCTGCTTTAATGAATTAAAAGTGTTATTAAATCCAGCATGAACAGGTTGCCCATTAGCGCATGTATTCACACCACAGTGTAAATCAGTAATAATATCACGCTTCTTTTCCGTCCCTCTTAAGGCTATTACAAAGTCACCTTCAAATGGCCCTCGTTTGCCTTTTGCTATACAGCCGAAAGGAGTTGTATGTTTAAATATTCTTTTTAAAACACTGCCACTAATTGCTTACAAATTATCACTTTCAAAAGAAAACCCTACTGCCAACCTACTATGGTAGAGACTTTTTTGAGTTCCGCCGTTACGGTTTACATCATAAGCTACCGAAGCAAACAATGCAGCTAACTCCGGTGTTAATACATTCATATTTGTACTCATTCCAATATCCTTATTATAAAATCCCGCTTATCATTCGATCAAAATCGGCTTCAAGATCTATTAAAACAAAATCGTCGTCCCATCGACAGATACTTTTTGCACAGTACGAATTCTGACACGATGTACCTTTGAAGGAAAAGAAAACTTCCTCATTAATAACGTCGCCATTCAACGAGTTCAACTTATCGGCATACTCTTGAATAACAGCAATTCCACTGGGGTTACTTGACCATAATATAAAGTTGTCGCCACCGTATTGGGCTGTAATTTCCTGCCATCTTATTTTCTCTGCTATTAGCAAAGCAGGCTGACTGGATCTCAAGCTCATTTCTGGCATTACAAATTCGCCATTGCTATCTGTAAAACACTCATCTTTTGTGTATTTACCATCAGAATAACTAAGTGATCTTAATATTCTTACATTGGCAAGAGGCGCACCATTCTTAACTAAACGGCCTTTCGCTTCGGGACATAAATGTACTTTGTGAGTACCAATATGATTATTGATCTTTCTTAATATTTCAGAAAATGACATCAGCAAACCTTAAAGTTACCGTTAGCTGACAAAGTAGGAAATATTCCATATTTATATTGCCAACATCCATGTAAAAAAAACAACATAACAAAAAAATGTAAAATTGCAAATTAACTAAAATAACAGCTACTTCTTGCATCTTTCTTTTGATCACATATCCTGTGAGATATTGCATAAATTAAGCAATTACTATTGCTCCACTCTCCTATCTAGCACCTTTATAATAAGCCTAATATTATAAAGGTTCTTTAATAGTTACCTTTTAAGTTTCGCCTTTGACAAAAACAGCCCCCATTCCAGTTGATATATTTTTTATTCTGGTTTAGCTATCCTGACCAATAAACTTATATAGATCATCATTGTTAACTTCTTGAAAATTTTCTTTCCAACGGCATATACTAACGCCATTATATTCATGAAAAAGATAATTATCTTTAAAAGAGAATAAGGTTTCTTCGTCAGAAATATCACCATTTAAGTTCCGTAACTTCTTTGCGTATGCAGGTTTCGTGTTTATACCTGAATTCTCACTTGACCATAATAAGAAAACATCATTTTCATAATGCGCAAATATCCTCTGAGAAGTAAACCTTTCAGCTATTAGCAAAGCAGGCTGACTGGATCTCAAGCTCATTTCTGGCATTTCAAATTCGCCATTGCTATCTGTAAAACACTTACCTTTTGTGTATTTACCATCAGAATAACTAAGCGATCTTGATATTTTTACATTAGCAAGAGGCGTACCGCTATTAACTAAACGGCCTTTCACTTCGGGACATAAATGTACTTTGTGAGTACCAATATGATTATTGAGCTTTCTTAATATTTCAGAAAATGACATCAGCGAACCTTCAAGTTACCGTTAGCTGACAAAGCAGGAAAGATTCCATATTTATATTGCTAACATCCTTGTTAAAAAGTGAACATAACAAAAACAGGTCAAATTGCAAATTAGTAAAAAACTGAGGACTGAAAGATAAAGGACGATTGGCAAATTCAAGACAGTTCATAATCATACCTTTAACTGCTTCGCCTGGGATAATTTCTTGCTTCTCATCTTGAGGTAATGTTGGTCTAAAAGGGAAACTCTTTTTAAATCTTCAATGACACCTAAAACAATACCATGATGATCTAACCGTCTGATTTCTAAGTTCATAAACACCTATAAGTTGAGGTGTTATTATACAAGATTACAGCAGTTCTAGGTTTTTAACCTAAAATTGAATATAAATTTTTGAGTTTGGCCTGCTCAATGTCTGCTAATAGTAAATATAATAACGGATTAGCCGTAAGCTCTTGCGGCTAATCAACCAGCTCGATATCAAGTCCAGCTAATAAGTTTAACGCTTCAAGCCGTTCAAACTTAGCACCACTGACATTATTGTTTTTTATATCTATATTAAACAGCGAAGCGCCTACAAAGTTAGCTTTATTAAGATTTGTATTATGAAACAAGCTATATCTAAAGTCAGTGTCCGAGAAGTTGCTTTGAGTTAAGTTAGCGTGTCTAAAATCAACATCTTTGGCAAAACAGTTCGTCATTGTTAAGGCTTTTAACTGTAATTCAAAAAACGAACTATGGCTCAGCTCACACTGTTTAAAACTCACCGGTGACGTTAGCGCTAATTGCGGCCAATTTACTTGCCCCCACACTATGCTATTGAGCTTACAGTTTGCAAAGCTCACCTCTTCTAAGGAGCTGTAATTCCAGTTAAGTTCAGTCAAATTACAGTTAATAAACTCACACTCTATAAACCGACAGGCACTAAACTGGCTGTGACTAAAATCGCAATCAATAAACTGACATTGTTCAAACTCAATATCGCTAAAGCGCTTTGCATTTGCTGTAAAGTTTGAAAATGGCTGATCAAAATAATGACTATCTTTAAATAACTCGCTCATAAAAATAAAGCACCTAAATTGGGTATGCCAAACAAAAAACCCCTTAGGTATTTAGCCTAAGGGGTTTTGATCTAACTAAACACTAGCTTTATTCTGCGCTTGGTAATTCTTTCTCAACTACACTAATTGCAAGCTCTGTAAGCGAATCGCTGTTAGCTTTGCTAGGCGCATCAGTCAATAAACACGATGCCTGTGTAGTTTTAGGGAAAGCAATAACGTCACGAATGTTATCAGTACCACATAACAACATAACTAAACGGTCTAAACCGAACGCTAAACCTGCATGCGGTGGTGTGCCGTATTTAAGTGCATCAAGTAAGAAACCAAATTTATCTTGCTGCTCTTGCGCTTCAATACCTAAAATTCTAAATGCTGCTTCTTGCATATCTGCATTGTGAATACGTACCGAGCCACCGCCCACTTCATAGCCGTTTAATACCATATCGTAAGCATCTGAAATAGCCGCTGCTGGGTTTGCTTCAAGCTCACTGGCACTAATATCTTTTGGTGCAGTAAATGGATGGTGTACAGCGTGTAATGTGCCTTCGTCATCTTCTTCAAACATTGGGAAGTCAACAACCCAAAGTGGTGCCCAGCTATCTAAATTAGTGATTTCTAAATCAACACCAATTTTTAAACGAAGTGCGCCCATGGCTTCATTTACGGTGTTGCGTTTATCCGCACCAAATAAAATGATGTCGCCTGTTTGTGCATTAGTACGTTCAAGTAACTGCGTGATCACATCTTCATTTAAGAATTTAGCGATTGGCGATTGCACGCCCTCAACGCCTGCATCGCGGTCATTTACTTTCATCCATGCTAAACCTTTAGCACCGTAAATACCGATAAACTTAGTGTAATCATCTAGTTGCTTACGAGAAAGTGATGCGCCACCTGGTACCGTTAGTACTGCAACACGGCCTTTTTCATCGTTTGCTGGGCCTGAGAATACTTTAAATTCTACGTCTTTTACTAAATCGGCTACATCAATAAGCTTCATCGGGTTACGTAAGTCTGGCTTATCAGAACCATATAGGCTCATTGCCTCAGAGTAAGGCATAATTGGGAAGTCACCTAAATCAACATTTAGTAATGACTGCCACATTTCACGAATCATTTTCTCTGTCATGCCACGCACTTGATCAGAGCTCATGAACGAGGTTTCTAAATCTATTTGAGTAAATTCAGGTTGACGGTCAGCACGTAAGTCTTCATCACGGAAACATTTAACAATTTGGTAGTAACGGTCAAAACCCGACATCATTAACAATTGCTTAAACAACTGTGGCGACTGCGGTAATGCGTAAAAGCTACCTTTATGAACACGACTAGGCACTAAGTAATCGCGAGCACCTTCAGGCGTTGCTTTAGTTAGTACTGGCGTTTCGATATCTAAAAAGCCATTTTCATCTAAAAAGCGACGTACAAAGCTGCTTGCTTTAGCACGTAATTTAATGCGGTCGCTCATTTCTAAACGACGTAAATCTAAGTAACGGTATTTTAAACGACGCTCTTCTGAGTTCACTTGGTTAAAATCAAGTGGCATAGGCTCAGAGCGGTTAATAATAGTTAAACCCGTGCCTAAAATTTCTACTTCGCCGGTTGCCATGTCTTTATTTACTTGGCTATCTGGGCGAGCGCGTACAATCCCTTTTAACTGAACACAAAATTCTTGACGAAGTTTGTTAGCTGTTTCCATTAATCCTTCAACTTCCGGATCGAATACAACTTGTACTAAACCTTCTCTATCACGTAAATCGACAAAGATAAGTCCGCCAAGATCACGTCGTTTGTTGATCCAGCCACATAGTTCAACTTCCTGATCTACGTGAGTTTTATTTAGCTGTCCGCAGTATATAGAGCGCATAGTTTTCCTGTCAGATAAAAGGCATATAGCGGTTAAACACCGTTGTTTTAAAAGTTTTTATAAACACCAAAATGAAAATAAAACCGCTAGCAATTCAAAATAATCAAATTAAGCCCTGCATTATACCCAAGTAGGTTGAAGATGCTAGGGCGTGTTTATCTTTCGGGGTTGAATTTACAGCGTACCGTTTTGTTATTTGTTACACTATCGGCACTTTATAACAAGGCTTTTGTTTGTATGCTATATATTGGATGCCCGCAGTGGTCGAGCAACGTATGGAAAGGAAACTTATTTTCACGCCAGTGTAAAAATGCCGATATGCTTAGCGAATATGCGCAGCATTTTAATTCGGTGGAAGGTAACACCAGTTTTTACGCCGACCCCTCGCCTGACACTGTATTACGCTGGGCTGCGAGTGTACCCGATGAGTTTAAATTTACCTTTAAATTTCATCGGCGCTTTAGTCACGAACTCCAACTTACTAACGTGCAACATGAGCTAACTAATTGGCTTAATTTATTCGCCCCACTATTTGAAAAAACAGGGCAAATAATGCTGCAATTACCTAAAGCGTTTGCCCCACAACATTTAGCTAAGCTTGCCGCTTTTATTGAGTTACTTCCTAAAGAGCTAAACTATGGGGTTGAGGTACGCCACCCTGATTTTTTCAAAAAAGGTGAGGCCGAAATCGCACTTAATCAGCTTTTAATGGCAAATAATATAAACCGTATTGCTATGGATACTCGAGCGCTCTTTGCAGTAAAGCCAACCACCGAAGCGCTAATAGACGCACAACAGAAAAAACCGCATTTACCAGTTCACGCTATTGCTACGGGCTCGCAGCCTATGGCGCGCTTTGTTATTGCTGATTTAGAAAACGATTATAAGACCTTTTATCAGCCTTGGCTTAGCAAAGTAACCCAGTGGCTCGATGAGGGCAAAAGCCCCTATGTGTTTTTTCATACCGCTGATAACCGCGAAGCGCCGCTGCTGGCTCGCCAGTTTTGCCAAGATTTGGGGTATAATCACAACGTACTCAATCCATTTAGTGGTGAAAAAGAAGCCCACCAGCAAGCACTTTTTTAAAAATAAATTCAAAATACAGAGACAATAATGAGTGAATACGCACGTTACTTTACCGGCTACCCTGCCAATATCGTTGAGCAAGTATTACGACTAATAAAAGCAGGAAAGGTAAGTGAGTATTTACTTAATAAGTACCCACAGGCGCATCGTATTACTAGTGATAAGTTACTGTATAGCTACGCCACTGAGCTTAAAAAAGCATTTAAAAAACGCCCCGCCATTTGGACGCGCTGCGTTTAAAAAACAAGGTGATATGGTCACCAATGCGCTCGGAACTCACACGTACCGCATGCAAGGTAAAACCCGTAAGCACGATTTAGCCATCAACAGCGATTTACTGCGCGCGCCAGAGTCGTTATTAAAAGCATTAGTGGTGCACGAACTCGCGCATTTTAAAGAAAAAGACCATAACAAAGGCTTTTATAAACTGTGCTGCCATATGGAGCCGCAGTACCATCAGCTAGAGTTGGATTTGCGCATTTTTTGTGTAGCTATTGCGAGGGGTGAGAATCCGTATAATTGAGCGATCAGCCAAAATATAATTACGCATTAAATCATAACTAAAGCACTCAAAAATAAAAACGCGATGCTAAACCGCGTTTTTATAATTCACTAATAGCTACAAACTGACAGCTCAAAAGCTCGTTGGGTTTCGTTTCACTCAACCCAACCTACGTAAAAACGTTAAAGCCCTAATTCGGCCATAAAGTCGTCGTCGCTATCATCTTGCTTTGGCTGTTTTGCTTTTTCCTTATCCGCTTTTTGCTTGGCTTCGTTTGCGATAATGTCGTCTGGGTCTATGGCTTCTACAATGTCAAAATCGTGAAGTTTAATAAACTCTGTTTTATCCATCGCCAACTCTAAATAGAAGATATTTTGGTTGCGAGTAGTAAACGTTACACGGCGTGCTTGCGGACGATCCATAGTGGTATCAACCGATATTTGCACTTGCTTGTTAATAGCCATCATTTTTGGCTGGTTTTGGGTAATAGAGGTATGCAGCTGTTCACGCACTTTTGACGTGAAGTCGCCCACTATTTGGTTCATCAACTCACCCATCACGTTTGAAACGTCATCAGATAAGTGACTATGCGCGATCTCCTCTTCTGGCATGCCCATATTACGCATATAGTCGCCGTAAATTTCCATCGCCGCTTGCGCCGTAAAGTTGGTAACGACTAAACCGGTAAAGCCCCCATCAAATAAAACAAAACAGCCTATGTCTGGTCGCATACAAGTGCGAGTGATTTTTTGTACCATGGCTGAATAGCTGATCTCGTTGCCGCTGGCTGATGAAAGTACACCCGTTACTGAGTGGCATAATGTTGCTAATATATCGTCGGTGCTAATAACTTTACTTTTGCTCATTTAATAATCTCTTTTATACTTATTCTTCATAATTCTAGTCAAGCTACTGAATTTATCACTGACTATCCAGTATAAAATGTTAAAATAGCACTATTATTTTCAAAGAGACTGCCTTCGTGAGTATAAAAGACAGTATTTATGCCTCTGAGCAACAAGTAAAAGACTTTAGTTTTGATCAAAATGTGGTTGAAGTATTTCCCGACATGATCCAACGCTCGGTACCTGGTTACGCCACGATAGTGAGTACTATGGGGAAATTAGCCGGTGAGTATGCTCAGCCAAATTCAAATTTGTATGACCTAGGCTGCTCGTTAGGGGCGGTTACCCTAAGTATGCGCCGTAATATTCAAACTGATAGCTGTCACATTATTGCTGTAGATAACTCACAAGCCATGGTTGAACGTTGTAAGGTACATTTACAAGGATTTAGATCTGATGTTCCTGTAACTGTTACTTTAGGTGACATTAACGAGCTTGATATTCAAAATGCATCGGTTGTAGCGATGAATTTTACCCTGCAGTTTATTCCACCAGCGCAGCGCAAAGCGGTACTTGAAAAAATATACGCTAATTTAAAGCCCGGTGGCGTTTTGCTACTAAGTGAAAAAATTAAAGCCGAAAACGAGCAATGCGATAGCCTATTGATTGACTTGCACCACGACTTTAAGCGTCATAATGGCTACTCTGAGCTTGAAATAAGCCAAAAGCGTACCGCCATTGAAAACGTAATGCGCCCCGATACACTTGGCACACATACACAACGTTTAAGCGACATTGGTTTTAGCCAAACGCAAGTGTGGTATCAATGTTTTAATTTTTGCTCAATGGTAGCAATTAAATAATTTAGAGAGTGACACATGTCTGCATGGTTTAACCAATTTTACGCTGCAATTGCACAAAGCCCACTTAGCCACTGGCTAGAAACCCTGCCTGCGCAATTAAAGCATTGGCAACAAGAGGCCAGCCATGGCGATTTGCCTCAATGGCAAAAAGTACTAAAAAACTTACCTGAGGTATCAACAAACCACGTTGATATTGTCAGCAAAGTAGCAATAGGCGCGCCTGGCGAAATGACTGAAGGCGAGCAAAAACAAACCACGCATTTATTAAAACGGATGATGCCTTGGCGTAAAGGCCCATTTAATGTGCACGGTATCGACATTAATACAGAATGGCGCAGTGACTGGAAATGGGATCGACTCCTACCGCATATTGAGCCATTAAAAGGCCGTACTGTATTAGATATTGGTTGTGGCTCGGGTTATCACCTATGGCGTATGCGCGGTGAAGGTGCTCAGTTTGTGGTAGGTATTGATCCATCTGACTTATTTTTATGCCAATTTCAGGCTATTAAACACTTTAACCCAGATCAAAACGTGCATTTATTACCATTAGGTGTAGAAGCCCTACCAGAACTTAAAGCATTTGATACGGTATTTTCGATGGGAGTACTTTATCACCGTCGCTCACCTATCGACTTTTTAGCGCAATTAAAAGCACAGCTTCGCCCAGGCGGTGAGCTGGTGCTTGAAACCTTAGTTATTGAAGGCGATGAAAACACCGTACTGGTTCCGACCGACCGCTACGCAAAGATGCGTAATGTATGGTTTATTCCAAGCACTGCTGCATTAAAACTGTGGATGGAACGTGTTGGCTTTAAAGATGTGCAAATTAAAGATTGCGCTATTACAACGCTCGATGAGCAGCGTAAAACTGACTGGATGGAAAACGAATCATTAGTTGACTTTTTAGACCCCAATGACACCAGTAAAACCATTGAAGGTTACCCTGCTCCACTTAGAGCAATACTTACAGCTAAAGCCTAACTTGCAGTATTAAGTTTTATTTTCATGTTAAAAAGCGCCATTGGGCGCTTTTTTTGTTTACTAATACAGCAACTACCGGACAAGTGTCCTTGTCTTTAAAATCAAATCTAGATTTCAACTAGCCGCGCCCTTGCAATTGTTGTAAAATACGCGCGTTTCTAAGTAAGCATCAAAACAACTATTTTGAGGAAAACCTGTGAGCGAACAAAAACAGTCTCTAAGCTATAAAGACGCGGGCGTAGATATCGACGCTGGTAATGCACTTGTTGAGCGTATTAAAGGCGTAGTTAAAAAAACTCGTCGTCCTGAAGTGATGGGCGGAATTGGTGGTTTTGGCGCACTTTGCGAAATTCCTGAAGGTTATAAGCAACCCGTACTTGTAGCAGGCACCGATGGTGTTGGTACTAAGTTGCGTTTAGCAATTGACCTTAAAAAACACGATACCGTAGGTATCGACTTAGTTGCGATGTGTGTAAATGATTTAATAGTACAAGGCGCTGAACCCCTGTTTTTTCTAGATTACTATGCAACGGGTAAGCTAGATGTAGACACAGCAGCTGACGTAGTAACCGGTATTGGTAAAGGTTGTGAAATTTCAGGTTGTGCCCTTATTGGTGGCGAAACAGCTGAAATGCCAGGTATGTATGATGGTGAAGACTACGACATGGCAGGCTTTTGTACCGGTGTAGTAGAAAAATCTAAAATTATTGATGGTACGAAAGTAGCCGCAGGCGATCAGCTAATAGCGCTTGCTTCTAGTGGCCCTCACTCAAACGGTTTCTCACTAATTCGTAAAGTTTTAGAAGTGTCTAACGCTGATACTAATCAAGTGATTGATGGAAAAACCTTAGGTGAACACCTTTTAGAACCAACGCGCATTTACGTTAAGCCATTACTTGAGTTGTTCAAGCAAGTAGATGTGCATGCTCTTTCGCATATTACTGGTGGCGGCTTTTGGGAAAACATTCCTCGCGTATTACCTGAATCTGCTAAAGCAGTTGTTAAAGGTGATAGCTGGCAGTGGCCTACCGTGTTCAGTTGGTTACAAGAAAATGGCAACATTACCACACACGAAATGTACCGCACATTTAACTGTGGCGTAGGTATGGTGTTAGTAGTACCTGCTGATCAACTTGATAACAGTTTAAACATTTTAAAAGATCTTGGCGAAAACGCATGGCACCTTGGTGAGATTCAAGATGCGGTTGCGGGTGAAGAGCAAGTTGAAATTGTAGGTGGTGCTGCGTAATGGCACCCACTCGTCTAGTAGTTTTGATCTCAGGCAGTGGCTCAAATTTACAAGCCATTATTGATGCCTGTGAAAGCGGCGAGATAAACGCTCATATTGCGGCTGTTATTAGTAATAAAGCAGACGCATATGGGTTAGAGCGTGCAAAAAATGCAGGCATTGCAACGCAAGTACTGAGCCATAAAGAGTTTGACTCCCGCGAAGCATACGATGCCCAGTTAATGCATATAATTGACTCTTTTGAACCAAATCTAGTTGTATTAGCTGGGTTTATGCGTATTCTAACTCCTAGCTTAGTGCAAAAATATGTTGGAAAAATGTTGAACATTCATCCATCTTTGTTGCCTAAGTACCAGGGGCTGAATACCCACCAAAGAGCAATTGATGCAAAAGACGACGTTCACGGCGTTAGTGTTCACTTTGTAACTGAAGAATTAGACGGCGGACCGGTTATTCTTCAAGCTAAAGTGCCTGTATTAGCAGATGATACAGCAGACACGCTCGCTAAACGTGTGCATGCGCAAGAGCACATAATTTATCCTTTGGTGGTCAAGTGGTTCAGTGAACAACGACTTACGATGGAAGCAGATTATGCAGTTCTTGACGAAAAACAACTTCCTGCACACGGCGCGCACTACCCAAAATAAAAAATTAAGTGCTTGGCTACTATGTGCGGGCACTTTATTACTTCCTACCAGCCTGATTGCAGGCGAGTTAACCCAATATCAAGCTAGTTATGACATTTTGCGCAAAGGCACTAATCACGGCAAAGCCGAGCGTGAACTAAAAAAGCTCGATAATAATAACTACCAAGTCACTTACCACAGTGATATTGAATGGATGATTTTCTCTGACTCACGTCAAGAATCATCAACCTTTAGCTTTATAAATGATAACGTAGAGCCAATTCAGTACGCTATGATCCGCACAGGCACTGGGCCTGACAAAAAGTATAAAATTAACTTTGACCGTCAAACCAAAACGGTTACCAGTAACACCAGCGATTACCCGTTAAAATGCCAATGGCATGATAACTTCCAAGATGGCATTTCTTATCAAGTACAAGTTCGTGAGGGTCTTAAAAAAGGCAAAACCAACTTCTCGTTTCCGTTGGTTGATAAAAAGGGTAATTGCCGTGACTACGACTTTGAAGTGGTAGAAACCGAAATGATTTCTCTGCCTATAGGTAATGTAGAAGCAGTGAAAGTTAAACGCTTATATGATAACGATAAACGCCAAGCTTTAGCCTGGTTTGCCCCAGAAATGGATTACATGCTAGTGCGCATGTGGAAGGGTGAAAAAGGTGTGGAGCAGTTTGAAGTGCAAATGAAATCGTTTACCGTGATCAACCCACCTGCTTTACCTGCAGAAGTGAAAAACGAAATAACACCAGAGTAAATTGCTTACAAGGTGCAAATGAAAGGCCCAAGTGTGACAAACATAACTTGGGTTTTTCATTTTTAACACTTATACACTTTATCAATTTGAAACTTTGAGTCGAGTTTCGTTTCACTCTAGCTACCCAAGCTACATTAATTCACCCATTTTAAATAACGCAAACTCTCCTGGCTGCATTTTTTGCCAGCGCTCATCATTAGTTAATGGCCTTGTTGCTATAACCGTCACTACATCGTTTGGCGTAGTTTCTTGTTGAAAGTCGACAACCATGTCCGCATCAATCAGAGTTGCTTTACCAAATGGCGCACGGCGCGTTATATAATGTAAGTTATTAGTGCAATACGCTAAAACAAATACACCATCGGTCAATAGCATATTAAATACGCCCTTTTCACGTAGTGTATGCGAAAGTTTGGCGGCGTATCTGAAAACCGATGCCATATTACTTGGACGCTTTGGGTATTTTTCGCGAATTTTGTCAAGTAACCAACAAAAAGCGAGTTCACTGTCGGTGTTTCCCACAGGTCGATAGTACTCTGTTTTTAAATCGTGATAATTTGAAAGCTGCCCATTATGAGCATAGGTTATTTCGCGCCCCCACAACTCTCGGGTAAACGGGTGGGTATTTTCAAGACACACCCGACCACGGTTTCCTTGGCGAATATGACTAATCACAGATACACTTTTAATTGGGTACGCTTTTACCAGCTTTGCTATTTCTGACTGGTAACTGGGCTCTGGATCTTTAAAGGTTCTGCAGCCTTTACCTTCATAAAAAGTAATGCCCCAGCCGTCTTTGTGCGGTCCCGTATTTCCACCACGCTCCAACAACCCTGAAAAACTAAAACAAATATCCGTTGGCACATTGGCTGACATGCCAAGTAATTCACACATAAAATAAATAAACCTTTAAAAAGCTAAACATAGAATATCGTTCTATTTTTAATAAGCGTACACTGAACATCATAAGTATATTTACTTAATTAAACTTATATTACTACTAGATTAATTGATTTTTTCACGCTTATATTTTTTATAATAAGCCAAAATAAACGATTACTGCCAAACTGTTCGTATAACATACAACGCATTGTAATAATCGTACCGATAACTACACTTTAATCTAAGTAATGTACTTGAAACTTAGCGTTACTAGCGCTACTCTAAACGAGGTGGTCTGACCTCTATTAAGGAATTAGCAATGACACTCATATTTACACTCGGTTTAATCGCACTGCTCAGCATTGCGCTTTACCACAGAGCAAGTTGGAACACAGCACTTGGTGTTTCTGCCGCAACATTATTAATTGGTACCTTTGCCGGTGCTTTTGGTTTAATTAGCTGGGTGATCTTTTTAATCATCGCAGTGCCTCTTTCTGTTACTGGTATTCGCCAGCAATACATTATCAAGCCTATTTTCACTATCTTTAAAAAAGTAACACCTAGCATGTCTGACACCGAAAAGTCAGCGATCGATGCGGGTACTACGTGGTGGGAAGCTGATTTATTTTGTGGCAATCCAGATTGGAAGAAGCTTCACCAATACCCGGTTCCAAAACTCACTATTGAAGAGCAGGCATTTATCGATGGCCCTGTTGAAGTAGTGTGTAGCATGCTGGACGATTGGGAAGCTACGCATGAGCTTACCGATCTACCTCAGGATGTATGGCAATATCTAAAAGATAATAAATTCTTTGCCATGATCATTAAAAAGGAATACGGCGGCTTAGAATTCTCTGCATTTGCACAATCGTGTGTACTGCAAAAACTAACCAGTAAATCAACATTGCTTTCGTCAATTGTTGGTGTACCTAACTCGTTAGGCCCAGGTGAGTTATTACAGCACTATGGTACAGAGGATCAAAAAAATCATTACTTACCGCGTTTAGCAAGCGGTCAAGAAATTCCATGTTTTGCACTTACCTCGCCAGAGGCGGGTTCTGATGCAAGCTCAATTCCAGACTACGGTGTAGTGTGTAAAGGGCAATGGAATGGCGAAGAAGTAGTGGGTGTAAGCCTTACATGGAACAAACGTTACATAACGCTTGCGCCTGTAGCTACGGTTCTTGGTCTAGCATTTAAATTACAAGATCCAGATGGATTATTAAGCGACGTTAAAGAGCCAGGTATTACTTGCGCACTTATCCCAACAGATACCCCTGGGGTTGAAATTGGTCGTCGTCACTTCCCGCTTAATGTGCCGTTCCAAAATGGCCCTACTCGCGGTAAAGATATTTTCGTTCCACTAGATTACATTATTGGCGGTCCAGAAATGGCTGGTCAAGGCTGGCGTATGCTAGTTGAATGTTTATCGGTTGGTCGTGCAATTACGTTGCCGTCAAATTCAGCCGGTGGCATTAAAATGATTGCAGTAGCAACAGGTGCTTATAGCCGTATTCGTCGTCAATTCCGCTTACCTATTGGTAAAATGGAAGGGGTTGAAGAATCAATGGCTAAACTTGCTGGTTATGCTTACAGCTCAGACGCTGCTGTTAGTATGTCAACAGGTGCGGTTGATTTAGGCGAGAAGCCATCAGTTGTGTCGGCGATTATTAAGTACCACCTTACCGAGCAAATGCGCGATTCAACCATTCATGCAATGGACGTGCTAGGCGGTAAAGGGATCATGCTTGGGCCAAATAACTACTTGGGTCGTGGCTATCAAGGTGCACCTATTGCCATTACCGTTGAAGGTGCAAACATCTTGACCCGTAATATGATTATTTATGGTCAAGGTGCAATTCGTTGTCATCCATTTGTACTTACCGAGCTAGGTGCGTGTGAAATTGAAGATCGCGAAGAAGCGCTTAACGTATTTGATAAAGCGCTAATGGGTCACATTGGCTTTACCATGTCTAACTTAGTACGTACTAAATGGCTTGCACTTACTGGCGCTCGCTTTACTAGCGTACCGTATAAAGATGAAACTGCTGAGTTTTATCGTATTGCGTCTCGCTTTAGTGCATCACTTGCACTTATGTCAGATATTAGCATGGCAGTATTTGGTGGTTCACTTAAACGTAAAGAACGTATCTCAGCCCGTTTAGGCGACTTGTTAAGTTACCTTTACTTAGTATCTGCAACGCTAAAACGTTACAACGACGAAGGCCGTAAGAAAGAAGATTTTGCACTAGTTCAATGGAGCTGTCAGGATCACCTTTACCACTGTCAACGTGCACTTGCTGATTTAATCAATAATATGCCGTCGGCTCCACTACGTGGTGTTTTAAAAGTATTGTTGTTCCCGTTTGGTCGTCCGGTTCGTAAACCTACCGACAAACTTGAACACAAACTAGCGCAGTTATTGCAAGTTCCTAGCGAAACACGTAATCGTTTAGCAAGCTATGTATACCTTACAAACGAACCACTTAACCTTGTAGGCCGTCAAGAGCAAACGCTTAAAGACGTTCTAGAAGTAGAGCCATTGTTTGAGCGTGTATGTAAAGAAAAAGGCGTAAAACTGCCATTCTTCCAGCTTGATAAAGTGGCGCAAATGGGCTTAGATGCAGGCATTTTAAGCCAAGCAGAAGCCGATAAGCTCGCTGCAGTAGAAAAAGATCGTTTAGATGTGATTAACGTTGATGATTTTGACCCTGCAGATTTACTTGCAGGCAAAGCAGCGCGTAATAGCAAAGCGAAATCTAAAAAGGCAGATGCTGCTTAGCATTACTAATAAAAGCTAAGCAACACACCTGTTATAACCATCCAAACCAGCGCATAATGCGCTGGTTTTTTTTGCGCAAAGTAAACCTGTATTACACACCACATATTACCAATAAAAAATAATGCAATATGAATGTGATCAAAAATAACGCTATAACTTATCGTTGCTACTAAAAACAGCAATAGGCTAGGTAAAAACTGGCTAATATAAAAGGCACGTTCTCGCTGGCATGTTTTAAAAAACAATCGATACTGCTCGTGAACTTTACCGCAATCAAATTGCAAAGAGCTACTAAAAAGCACAATAAAAGCCATGGTCAACACTACGAGTATAGATACCAAATCAGCACGTTCGTTTATTAGTGCCGCTGATGCCATAAATACACATAAAAGTAGCGACACGCGCCAAACAAGTACCCAGCTATGGTTTAGTAAATAACAAAACCAAAAACCAAATATTGAACTTACTGCAATTCGCCCGTTAACATTAACCACGGGGACAAAAAGACTCAGCGTAAACAGTAAAGCAAAGCCTATATGATAGGTGAGCGGTTGCATATAAATAGGAACACACACTAATATCGTGCTAAATATAAAGCCATATATCAGTGCGCTGGGTTTGTATAAGCACAAAACGCCCAAGCTAAATTGCAACAACATAAATACAACAAAGTGCGGTACTTTAACCCATTGTGATAGCGTTAAATCTAGCGCAATTAATACACTGGCTATTAACCAAGCATTACTTAGCGTTAATAATTTAATATCAACTAAATATAACCACACTGATCGCGCAATAGTTTGCTGGAATAGCCGCTGCTGACTATTTTTAATTGCTGACTTCATTGCGCTGAGCATCACACTTTGTAATAACAAATAAAATAAGGCCATTTGTGCACCGTATTGTGGTGCTGCGCTGCTGTCTATAATTTTTCCGAGACCTAAAAAAAGTAGCAATATCAAACCCAACATCGATGAGCCTAACACCACTAAAAATAACAGCCCAAAACTTTTCAGTTGTAATAATAATTGCTTAAGTTCTTGGTTATAAGCTAAATACCGGTAACCCATAAACACTCTATATTGAGCTAATGGGTGTTTACTTGGTGCAATATTCATAACGATATGCGCTCAAAGCCATGTTCAACAAACACAGTAGGTTCGTGACAAGTAATAATAACTTGCCCGTTTGGTTTATCTGCTAAGTAAGCGTCAAGTAAGGAAAGAAGATATTGTATGCTTGCCTGATCAAGGGCTGCACTCGGCTCATCAAGTAATAGATAAGGTGCCTTGCGCATTAATGCTAAAATTAATTGGCACTTTTTTTGATTGCCTGAGGATAATGCATCAAAACGCGTATTAAGAAATTCGCCAAAATTAAAACCACTAACAATTGCATTAGGCCATGGGCAACCGAGTGTACTAACAGATAAATGTATAATTTGATTGGCAGTTAAAAAATCTGGTAAAGCAATACGATCAGTAGCAATAGCGACCTGTTTATCTAGTTCTTTAAGTGTTTCCCCTGCAAATAAAAATGTACCACTTTGCGGCTTTTCAAGCCCCGCTAGCATCATAAGTAACGTGGTTTTGCCTTGGCCGTTAGGTGCATCAATACACACTTTTTGGCTGCTAAACACCTTATTGTAATCATGGTAGACAACGTTGGCGGCAAACTGCTTATTTAAGCCAATCACTTCAATCATAAAATATCCTTTTTAAATCAGCTTTATATTATAAATAAACTTTTATAATAAACAAAACCCACCCCAACAGCTTAAAAAAACAATAACGATAAAGTAGCGTCATTTTCTAATAGCGACAAACCTTTTATAGCAAGTTGAAACAGCATCAGAAGCTCTGAAACCGCTTGTATCATCAACAGCGATTCACCCTAATAGTTCACTATAAAGATAAGCTTTTTACATCTGCGGCGTTATGACTTAGCCTCAGGACAATAAAAACTGTTTTAAAAGATAATTTGAATTTTGATAACACGTAAAGCTTTGAACTAAACTAAAAATTAAACTAGGTGTTTTTTAACTCAAGCCTATCAAGGCTGACTTGTTAATTGTGACTGATAGCTGATAGCTGATAGCTGATAGCTGATAGCTGATAGCTGATAGCTGATAGCTGATAGCTGATAGCTGATAGCTGATAGCTGATAGCTGATAGCTGATAGCTGATAGAATAATATATTAACTGTTATTAATTAGGAAAGTATTTTTTAAATTGTTATTGAGGAAATAACAAGTGGCGGAGTGGACGGGACTCGAACCCGCGACCCCCGGCGTGACAGGCCGGTATTCTAACCAACTGAACTACCACTCCGCAGTGGTATGTGCATGGGGTGATGCACTTACTAATTTTGTTACGATATCAAATGGCGGAGTGGACGGGACTCGAACCCGCGACCCCCGGCGTGACAGGCCGGTATTCTAACCAACTGAACTACCACTCCGCAGAGATATCTTTTACTTGTCATTACTTAATTTGTTGGCGGAGTGGACGGGACTCGAACCCGCGACCCCCGGCGTGACAGGCCGGTATTCTAACCAACTGAACTACCACTCCAGCATACAAATTTTGTAATATAACGTTGTTTAAATAGTTGGCGGAGTGGACGGGACTCGAACCCGCGACCCCCGGCGTGACAGGCCGGTATTCTAACCAACTGAACTACCACTCCAGCGCGTATTTAAACTGTTATTTTTTCTTATTGGCGGAGTGGACGGGACTCGAACCCGCGACCCCCGGCGTGACAGGCCGGTATTCTAACCAACTGAACTACCACTCCATAATAAGAATATGTTTTACAACCATATGTTGTGTAAGTGTTGGCGGAGTGGACGGGACTCGAACCCGCGACCCCCGGCGTGACAGGCCGGTATTCTAACCAACTGAACTACCACTCCAGCGCATACTTACAAATTGTCGAAAATTGGCGGAGTGGACGGGACTCGAACCCGCGACCCCCGGCGTGACAGGCCGGTATTCTAACCAACTGAACTACCACTCCGCATTTTCGTTGTTGTCTGAGTCTCCCCTGACAGCGGCGTGAATAATACGAACCAGCCCCTGCTTCGTCAAGGGCTTTTTTGTTTTTTTACAGGTTTTTTAGTCATCTGACATCGAAAGGTTTAAAATTTCAGCTGATTTATCATTTTTTGAGCTACTTTCTGGAGCCTCTGATTTTTTCTGCTCGGCTTTTTTGGACTCAACAGCTTTCTTTTTCTTTAAAAAAGTTAAATTCAATTTAAATTTTAATGATTTGTTCTGCACAAAAACACGAATACACAGCCAACCTATAAATAAAATGGCTAAATTTCCACCAACAATTAAACTAACCATTAATCCCGTCGCCATTACTTTTGGTTTTACAACTGGCACAGGAATATTTTCTGGCTCGGTAACACTGGCAACTGGAATTTCTGGAATCACTTCTATCGGTCTTTCTATCTCAAATAGATAGGTTGGCAATGTAGCCATAAACTCTCGGTCATTGATTGTTGAGCCAAAAACAGAGATTTCAATGTTGTAGCGTCCCCAACCATAATCTTGTAAAGCCAGCTCTCTTGCTGTGGTGCTGTTGCTATCTAAGTAAAATATCTGTTCTTCACCATTGGGGTAATAAATTTTACCTTGCATGATCACCGTTTCAGGTTTTAAAAGCTTATCATCAATATTGATCGTAATACGGTGATCTTCCCCCTCCTCAGTTGCTTCAATGGAGGTGAAGCTAAAAGGCGGCTCATGCACAACAATAGTATCTTGAACCACTCGTCTCTCTAATACGTCGGTGGTAATATAAAGCTCAGGACGCCACTCGCCGGGTGTGAAATTTAAGGTAAATTCACCGGTAAACACACCGTCTTTGGCACTTTCATCAAACCCGTAACCATCATCTTTGAATTCAGTTACTTGCTGTATGCCTGCACCAAAGTTTTCAAAATTTTCATTATTGGTGCTCACAAAGCTTACATTAAGCGAGACCGCATCTTTAAATAGATTGGCGCGAATCGGCTCACCATCATTTAAAATCTCACCGGTTACTTTTACAGTTTCACCCTGAAACAGAATTTTAGGCAATGGCTCTACTTTTAGCGATAGCTCACCAATAACAACAATGCGGCTTTCTGGCATTACTTGGCCGATAACTTGCCACGGTCCGGGCATAGGATTGCGAATAACTACTAAGTCATAATTTAATTCGTCGTACCAATCAAGACTAGTGTTTCTCACCGCATTGGTAGCGAAATATTTAGCGCCATCGGGCCTTACTAAAATTACGGCAGGCGATCCTGGGCGTCTAAAAAATATTAATTTTATTTCATCAATTTTGTCATCAACACGAAAACGGTTATCCAGTAACGGGATTTCATTTTGTTTACCGCTGCCTTTTAACTCTTCAACTTGCTTTACGCTGTGCGCATCGTGGGGGAAACACACGGCAATTAAAAGCAGTGAAACTACTAATAGCGTTTTCATAATAATGCCCTATTCAGCGCGCCATAAACAATGGCCGCACTCCTTTTGTACAATGTCTAAACGCGTTTGATGTGCGCTTTGCTCTGCATCGCTAGCTGCTATAACTACCAAAGGCGCCCTGTCGCTACTTAGGCGTCTAATACCGCCTTTTTGATCTTCACTTGAGTCATCTTTGTTTTGATTTAGGTTTAGCTTTACTTGTCCACCGGTCATTGCCAGGTAAACATCGGCTAAAATTTCAGAATCCAGTAAGGCGCCGTGTAACGTACGCTTAGTGTTATCAACATCATAGCGGCGACAAAGTGCATCAAGGTTGTTCTTTTGTCCTGGATGCAAGTCACGCGCCATTTTAAGGGTATCAAGCACGCCACAAAAACTATGGGTGTTTTGATAGCCTTGGTTTAATAACGCAAATTCATTATCCATATGGCCAATATCGAACGGCGCATTATGAATAACTAACTCAGCCCCTTTAATATAGTCAAAAAACTCTTGGGCAATATCACGATAAAGTGGTTTATCGCGTAAAAATTCATTAGTAATACCGTGAACGTCGATTGCTTCTTCTTCAATGCTGCGCTGCGGATTAATGTAAACGTGAAAATTATTGCCGGTTAACCGACGATTCATAAGCTCCACACAGCCGATCTCAATGATACGATGCCCTTGTTTAGGGTCGATGCCGGTGGTTTCTGTATCTAAAACTATTTGTCTGCGTGCCATATCGAATTAAGCCTGACTCTGGTATCTTTCTATAATCACTTTATTGTACATAATATCAAGGTAAAACAGTGCAAAAAACCGTAGAGATTTACACCGATGGTTCGTGTTTAGGTAATCCAGGCCCCGGTGGTTATGGTATTTTTATGATTTATGAAGCCCATGAAAAAAAATTAAGCCAAGGTTATAAGCTTACAACCAACAACCGTATGGAAATGCTGGCAGCCATTGTGGCGCTAGAATCTCTTAATCGTGCCTGCCCTGTAACCCTAACTACCGATAGCCAATATGTTAAGCAGGGTATTGAGTCTTGGATCACCAATTGGAAAAAACGTGGTTGGCAAACCTCGGCTAAAAAGCCGGTTAAGAATGTAGATTTATGGAAACGTCTCGACAAAGCCTGTGCCGAGCACGACGTTACCTGGAAATGGGTAAAAGGCCACAGTGGCCACAAATATAACGAAATTGTTGACGACCTTGCTCGTGATGCAGCCAGCGGCAACAATTTACTCGATGATGAAGGTTACCAACCGTAACCCTCTACATCATGCTATTTTTTATTTTGTTGATAATGCTGTTTTGAGGTTTGCCTAAGCCCTACCCCTTTTATTGGCGCAAATTGTGGACGAGCATGCCACTTAGGTTTAATTGGCGTAAGTGGCGCAACACGTTTTCGTGCTACCAGCATATACACACTGCCCATAGGTTTTAAATATTGTTTGGTAAAGCTGCGCCAAAATGCGAACCGCGATAAGCGATTACCGCGTGCCAACGACGAATATATAAAACGCTCATCGGCCACAATTTCAAACCCAAGTAAATTTAGCCAATCTTTAACCCGTGCAGGGGTGAAAAATCGCCCTGTCCACGGTAACTTTTGACGGCTAAACGGCAACAATTGCGCTAACCCACAAAAGCTAAACGGATTAAAACCCGTAATGGCAATATAACCACCTGGAATAAGGGTTCGATGAACCTCACGTAATATATGATGCGGATCTGAGTGATACTCTAAACAATGGCTCATAATACAGGCATCTATACTGTGCTCGTAAAAAGGCAGTTCGTCTATATCGGCCACTACCCCCGTGTATGGGCCAGGCTCTGCAACGCATACTTGATGCTTAATGGAGCTTTTACTTGTATCGAGCTCAGCACTTAAATTACCTAATTTAAGCATATGATAGCCAAACATACGCGGTAACCACGGCGACAATTTGCGTTCTATATCACAACGTAAATAATCACCATGCGGAAACTGCTGCCATGACAACGGTTTGGGGCCTTCTTGAAAACTAAGGGCTGGTTTCATTATATAAGCTCGTTATAATATTAATTAAATACCACTTTATAGAGCAACAATACATGGTGCAAGTCAAAGCAATTAAAGCCTTTTCTGATAACTACATTTGGTGCTTAACCGCCGAGCAGAATAACCACGCGTGGGTGGTTGACCCAGGGCAATCAGCGCCAGTTATAGAGCATTTAGCACAGCATAACTTAACCCTTGGCGGTATTTTAATTACTCATCATCATTATGATCATACCGATGGTGTAGCTCAATTAGTAAAACAGTATCCAAACATCGCCGTTTACGGCCCTAGTAATAGTCCGTTTGAGGGAATAACAACACCTTTAAATGAAGGTGACACAATTAGCATTTTAAACATTCCATTTGAAATTATAACAACACCAGGGCACACCCTAGACCATATTTGTTATATTAATGATGCACTGGCCTTTACTGGCGACACCCTGTTTAGTGGCGGTTGTGGGCGCTTATTTGAAGGTAGTCCAGAGCAAATGTGGCATTCATTTAATAAGTTGCGAGCACTGCCAAGTGATTGCAAAGTATATTGCACCCACGAATACACCCAAGCAAACTTGACCTTTGCAAAAGCGGTTGAGCCACGAAATCCCGAATTACTCGCTTACAGCCAGCAAGTAGATGAATTGCGAAAAAATGATGAAATAAGCTTGCCAAGCACCATAGGCCAAGAGCTAAAAATTAACCCTTTTATGCGTAGTAATTTGCCCAATATTACAAAGTCACTACCAAAAGAGTATTGTTTAGTTACAAAAAACAATGAACCTTGGGAAAACTTTGCTAGTCTGAGAATGTTCAAAGATAATTTTTAAGCCAGTGACAAAAATAATTAACTGAACATTTGAAATAACAATAAGTTAACATTTTCTAATTATATTTGTTTGCATTTTTAACGATGACAAGTGGCAATGTTGGCTCATAATGAGTAGTATTCGCCGAGTTTTTTACCCTATGTATTGGTATTTATGAATAAATCTCCTCTTTTATTGGTTTTAGCGATGACGCTAAGCGGTTGTCAAACATTGACAACATTAAACACAGATTCACAAAATCAAGTTCAAAACCAACTTGAAGGCGCCAGCCCAAATGATATTAGCACTGCATTAATGATGAATGCGCAATATCAACAAGTAAATGATATTGAAGAAGAAGCCCCTGTGTTTGACGATGTTTGGGAGCGTATTCGTTACCAATTATCTATTGATATCCCACAAAACCGCCCAGTGGTCGCTGAACGAAATTATTATGCACGTCATCAGGCATACCTTGACCGTATTTCTAAACGTGCTGAGCCGTATTTACATTTTATTGTTGAAGAAATTGAAAAGCGTGAAATGCCTATCGAAATTGCACTTTTACCTATTGTAGAAAGTGCGTTCGACCCTTATGGCTATTCGCATCGAACTGCATCGGGTATTTGGCAATTTATGCCTGCAACTGGTGAGCGTTTCGATTTAAAGCAAAACTGGTGGTATGATGGTCGTCGCGATATTGTGCAGTCTACTCGCGCTGCACTTGATTATCTCTCGTACTTACACAAAACCCTTGAAGGTGATTGGCTGAACGCAATTGCCGCCTATAACTCAGGTGAAGGCCGCTTGCTGCGTGCGATAAAAAAGAATCGTAAAAAGCATTTGCCTACCGACTTTTGGTCACTAGATTTACCTCGTGAAACCACTGCCTACGTGCCTAAATTATTAGCTTTAGCTGATTTATTAAAACGTGCAGATGAGTTTAAAGTGTCGTGGAAGCCAATAATTAACGCACAAGTAGTCGAAGTGGTTAATATTGAGTCACAAATAGATTTAGCACTGGCTGCGGACATGGCCGATATGACCCTTACCGAACTATATCGATTAAATCCAGGATTTAACCGCTGGGCAACCGATCCGGATGGCCCACACTTTTTATTACTTCCTACCGATAAAGTAGAACAATTCACTGAAAAGCTTACCGCTACAGCGATTAAAAACCGTCTTCGTTGGCAGCAATATAAGGTTAAACGTGGCGATAGCTTGTCGGTGATTGCAGATAAATTTACCACTAGTATCAGCGCAATTAAGTCATTAAATAAGCTTAACTCAAACGTAATTCGTGTGGGTCAACAAATTTTAGTGCCACTCACTGATGGTAAAATTAACAGTGAACATTTACCTCAGCAAGTACGTGCGGCCGCTAATAAAAGTTTACGTACTAAACTTTCTCATACGGTAAAGAGTGGCGATACCCTATGGGATATTAGCCGCGAATACGATGTAACGATGAGTGAATTAGCTAAGTGGAATAAGCTGAAAAAAATGCAGTACTGCGTTTAAATCAAAAGTTGGTAGTTTATAAGTCAGCTAGCCAGCCTAAAGAGTCGACGAGTAATACTAATCGTACTATTACCTACAAAGTGCGCCGAGGCGATTCTTTAGCGCGTATAGCGTCTAAGTTTAATTTAACAGTGAGCGATATTATTAAATGGAATAACCTTGCTGGGCAAAAATATTTGCAGCCAGGACAAAAGCTTAAATTAAAAGTAGATGTAAGAAGTAGCTGATCCCTATTGTAATAAACTGTTAAATAAAAAAAGAGCGCATGTGCTCTTTTTTTATGCCTGCTATAAACCTTAGCTTACAATGCCTAAAGGCTTTGCTGTTTGCCATGCACCGCGAGTAAAATCAGGAATATCAATTGAGCGGCTACGCTCACTCACAGACTGGGCTGATAATGGTGAAATAACCGACCACGCTGCGCCATCGTAAACGTCCTGATCCAGCGGTTCGCCATTTCTTAGGCAATAAATCATCCGCCAAAACATTAAAAAGTCCATGCCACCGTGGCCACCATTGCGCTGTGCCTCTTCACCCATTTTTGTCCATAGGGGATGATCGTACTGCTCATACCATGCGCTCATATCATAATCCCATTCATGAAAGCTTGTTGATCCGCCATTTTCAAGTGCAATACGATTAGGGAAACCGGCAAACACTCCATTCGTGCCTTGGATTAAGTTATGTCGAGAGTATGGCCGAGGGGTTGTTGTATCGTGCTGTACCATAATACTGCGCCCCTTGAGAGTTTTAATTAGTGTCGTGTTCATATCACCGGCAATATAATTAAGCTGATTACGGGAATGATCCGCTGCAAATTCACGTTGTGCATAGGCGCTTCTACCCAGCGAAGGTGAGCTCATTGAAGTTAAAAAATAAAACCTATCGCCACGATTTATATTCATATATTGCGATACAGGGCCTAATCCATGAGTGGGGTATAAGTTACCATCACGTTTTGCATGCCATTGCGTTCGCCATGAGCCTGTTTTGTGCTCAAGCTCTTTCATTTGCCAACGAAGCTCATGAATATAGGCCGCTTCGCCATGTAACAGCTCCCCAAATACACCTTGGCGCACCATGTTTAATACCATTAACTCGTCGCGACCGTAATTCACATTTTCCATCATCATGCAATTTTTTTGAGTACGTTCGGCGGTATCTACAATCTGCCACATTTCGTCAACAGTCAGTGCCAAGGGCACTTCAACAAAAGCATGTTTTGCGCTGTGCATAGTATCGATAGCCATAGGTGCATGCCATGCCCAAGGAGTAGAAATAATGACTATATCTATGTCTTGTCGTTCAAGCATTTGTTGATAAGCCCGCTCACTGCCAGTATATAACGCCGGCTTAGCTACCCCTTTATCAACTAAATAATTGGCAGCTCGCTCTAGCACCTCAGTATGCGTGTCACAAATAGCGACTATTTGCGCACCTTCAATATGGCTCATGCGCTTTACATGTCCATAACCGCGCTGACCCACACCAATAAAGCCCACTCTAACCACATCCATTTTGGGCGCGACTAAACCAATAACACTGCGCCCTTGCTGTTTTGGTGCGCTTGCATTAGCACTTCCACTTGATGCACAACCACTCACTACACCGGCAGCGGCGGCGACACTGGCTGCTTTTAAAAAGTCTCGACGATTAAATTGCTTCATTGGTTTATCCCTTTTGTTATTGTTTTTAACTTAACCTGAACTCTGGTTAAGAGATTTACTAACATATTGAATCAAAGTAATATTTATGTCTGTCTTCTCTAGCCAGAGATTTTCAGTGAAAACAAGGCGAAATTACGCGTCAATAGCTAGTCTATTGCAAGTAAATTCAACGCAGTTAGCGCTCAAAATAGCTGCTTGAGATAGATTTATTATCCAGAGTTCAGGTTAACTTACCTAAAGGCGATGAACGGGTAAATAGGTGAAGAGGTAAGCGACATAAAAATAAGATTAAAAGAGATAAAAATTCGCATTTAACGGTTACTTGGGGTTATAGTCGAAAAAAATTATTATTTTAAGTAGTTATGTCTTATATAAAAATCACTGCACTTTTTTTAGCTATTGCACTAACGGGTTGCTCTGAGCCTACAACGCCAGCTTCATCTCTTGAAAACAGCTCAGGCGTTAGTTTAAACAATCTTAAGCAACATATTAAAACCTTAGCATCAGATGACTTTGAAGGACGCGGCCCGCTTACCTTAGGTGAAGTTAAAACCGTTGGTTATTTAAGTGAGCAATACCAAGCGATGGGGTTGTCTGGCGCGTATCAAGGGAAATATTTACAGCCAGTTAAAATGGCCATGCTAACTGCAGATCAAAAAATGCAATTAACTATGGGAGAGCTTAGCTTTACTGCAGGTAAAGACTTCACCGCCCGTACAAAGCAGTTACAGCCAATTATTGATGTCCGCAATAGCGATATTGTATTTGTTGGTTATGGGATTAACGCGCCAGAATATAACTGGAACGACTATGCCAATGTTGATGTAACTGATAAAACCGTTATTGTGCTGGTGAACGATCCGGGCTTTGCCACCCAAGACGATACACTATTTACAGGCAATGCCATGACCTACTATGGCCGCTGGACTTATAAATATGAAGAAGCCGCGCGCCAAGGTGCAAAAGCGGTATTTATTGTTCATGAAACAGCCCCAGCCGCATACCCTTGGGGCGTGGTTGAAAGCTCAAACACGGGCACCAAGTATAGCTTGATGGACAACAACCTTAATGCATCTGAACTGCCGGTTATGGGCTGGTTAACACTTAATGCGGCTGAACAAGTATTCGCATCGGCAAACTTAAATTATCAACAATTAAAGCAACACGCATTGAGTAAGCAATTTCAAGCCAAGGAATTGAACTTAAAGGCGAACCTTGCATTTAAAAATGAAGTGTCGCACGCTAAATCACATAATGTGGTTGCACAAATTACAGGCAGTGAAACCCCTGACGAATACGTTATTATTAGTGCTCATTGGGATCATTTTGGTACTAAACAAACCGACAGTGGACCTAAAATTTATAATGGCGCAGTCGATAATGCTTCAGGCACTGCAGCAACGCTTGAAATTGCTCGCATTATGAGCAAAATGCATCAGCAAAAGCCGTTTAAGCGCTCAATCCTGTTTGCTAACTTTACTGCCGAAGAAACAGGTCTAATTGGCTCAGAAGAATTTGCCAATGGGAACATGATTGCCACCAAAAAAATGGTCGGATTATTAAATATCGATGGTATGAATGTACTCGATGAAACCAATTATATTTTGCAATACGGTAGCAACTTATCCGAAATGGAGCATTACTTAGCAAGCGCGGCTAAAGCACAAGGACGCGTGGTAAAAATGGATCCTCGCCCACAAAATGGATTGTTTTTTAGATCAGATCATTTCTCACTCGCTAAACAAGGCGTGCCAAGTTTACTGTTTATGAGCTTAGGTGATACCGACCCTGACTACATCAGTCATAAATACCATAAAGAAGCAGACGATTATTCAGATAAATGGTCATTGGCTGGTGCAAAACAGGATATCGAGCTGGTTATAGATATAGCCAGTCAACTTGCCAATAATGGCGATTGGCCTAAGTGGACTAGCGAGTCTGATTTTAAAGCCAAACGTTTAGAAGATAAGTAAATAAAAAGCAGCCGAGAAATTATTCGGCTGCTTTTATCTGTATCGTTAAAGATTGTGCGTATTTGTTACTGAACTTTGGCAAATTCTTGCTTAGATAATTCGCCATTCCCGTCAATATCTAAGTCATCAAATAATTTAGCTAGTTGCGAATTAGCTTGTGCTTCAGACTGGCTAATAACGCCGTCGCCATCTGTATCGAAAGAATCAAAGTCAACCGCAGCAAAAGCGGCAGAAGACGAAGCAAGTGCAATTAAAGCAAGCGTTTTAGTTAGTGTTTTAGTAAATGTTTTCATAATAAATCCTTAGCTTAATAAAAAAGTTAGTAAGAAATCCTTTTCCGAGATCCTTAGGGAATTAGAAAATTAGTATGCTGAAAATTCGTCTTTAGAAAGTTCACCATTGCCATCACCATCCAGCTCTGCAAACTGCTCCATAAGTTCGGCCGCAACCGATGCTTCAGCTTGGCTAATTGTGCCACTACCATCTACATCAAGGGTTTCAAAGTCTGTGCTGGCAAATACTGCAGATGAAGAAGCAAGTGCCATAAGTACAAGAGTCGACTGTAATTTTTTCATAATATTAATCCTTCAAAGTATGCAATGTTTCGGTGTAAATTAATTGACTCAACGCTATAACCGTACATCCTAGTTATTCTCTTTCATAGGCTCCCTTGCCTATTTAGGTTGTCTTAAGCAACTCAGAATATGTAATAGCGTTGAGCATTGGCCTTTTAAGCCTTAGAAAATTCTGCTTTAGAAAGCTCGCCGTTTTTATCCGTATCAAGCTCTGTAAACTTACTCATAAGTGAGGCATCTACTGATGCTTCAGCTTGGCTAATTGTGCCACTACCATCTACATCAAGGGTTTCAAAGTCTGTGCTGGCAAATACTGCAGATGAAGAAGCAAGTGCCATTAATACCAGTGTTGATTTAAATGTTGTCATAACGTAATTCCTTCATTGGGTTGTAAGGCTAAGCGCTAAGCTTAATTACTTTTTGCTAAATACAGCTTAGGTATTACAACTTCGATGCCATGTTTATTTTTTAATTTATAAACAACAAGTTAAAAATAAAAATGGGATTTTTACTTAAAAACATCCCGCACTTTGTTGCTTTTTTGCAACAACTACTTTTAACTAAAAAGATACCCTTTAAAATTCAATGAGTTAAATCATCTAAAAAAGACACATCTATCTCTAATCAAACACAAAACAACAAGGCTGAGCCGCTATAGGGGTAAATCGCCACTGAACAAATTAAAAAAACGAAATTAAACAGGTTAAATTAAATAGATAACAAATTGAAAATAAACAACTTAAATTTATTTGTAAAAAAATATAAATTAATTTTTTAACGGGGAGAGAAAAAGCAAAGATTTGTCGCCGTATGGCGAATAAAGGCTAAAAATAGGGAGTGAACTTCGCGCGGGATACTGATTTGATGTCACTCATACCCACTTATTTGGGCATGAGTACAAGCGGTCACTTCCAGCCTTGGCGCCATCTTTGTTCATCTTTTAAGTCGCGCCACTGAATAGGATATTGATTTTTTGACATCACCGCCTCAGTGATACATTCAATCACATTACCGTCTTCATCAAATTCGACCTCAACAATAATAAAGTGCTTTTCTTTATTAATAGCTGGGATGGCCGTCCATTTACTATTTAGCAGTTTTTTGGGGTTTAATTTATTCATACTACAACCTTTTATATTTTCTGCTAGAGCATACGCATCACAGACACGTTTAGTTTTATTAAAAAACCAATAACTTACCTTTATACATTTGCATTTGGCAGTGAAAGGCATATTCACCGGCATCAAGCGCAGGTATCTCAATAGGCGCATTTTTACCTATGCATAGCGTTTCACGAGTTCGAGCGGGAGAAAATCACTGTTTCAGCGCAAGGAGAACTTTTTTGTCAATTAAAGCTCAGGATCAGAGGCGTATCAGCTGCCACCTTAATATACGCTGGAGAATATACTCCGTTACCCACAGTAATGGTTATTAAATTGCTATCACTATTTATTTTGGCTCATATAACCAAAACCAATAAATAATAGCGACAATAAGTAAAACGCCTAATAAATTAATTAATAACATAATTAAGTCCTCTATAAATAAAGTTACGAGTTACTCGCTTTAAAATAACGTAACCGATTTGCGTTAGTGACCACAGTAAGCGATGATAAAGCCATTGCCGCCCCAGCTACGACTGGGTTTAGTAGTAAACCAAAAAACGGATACAACAGCCCTGCAGCAATCGGAATACCCGCAATGTTATAAATAAACGCCCCAAACAAGTTTTGTTTAATATTAGTTATGGTTGCGCCACTAATTGCAATGGCATCTGCAAGACCATGAAGTGAGCCTCGCATCAGCGTTATATCCGCACTTTCAATAGCTACATCTGTGCCAGTGCCAATGGCAAACCCAACATCGGCTTGTGCCAATGCTGGCGCATCATTTATACCATCACCAGTCATGCCTACAATTTCACCTTGAGATTGACGCTTAGTCACTTCACTGGCTTTATCATCTGGCATTACTTGCGCTATAAAGTCTGTAATACCGACTTTGCTGGCAACGGCTTTAGCGGTCGCTTGGTTATCGCCTGTCAGCATAACCACCTGCATACCTTTATTTTGTAAGCGTTTAATGGCCTCAGCTGAATCTTCTTTTATTGGGTCAGCAACTGCGATTATGGCATGTAATTGATTGCCAATAGCAAAGTACATCGGCGTTTTAGCAGCGCTAGCAAGCTGCTCGGCTTGAGGTATTGCCTCTGCAATATCTATATTGTGGCTTTTCATTAGTGCCTGATTGCCAAACAATAGGCTTTGCTCATTAATGGTACCGATCACACCTTGTCCAGTGATAGCATTAAAATTACTGACTTTTTCAAGGGTGATATTTTTGTTTTTAGCATAATTAACAATGGCTTCGGCTAATGGATGTTCAGAGCTACTTTCAAGGCTAGCTGCTAACTTTAGCACCTCGGTACTGTCGCTTTGGTTGAACGTAACCACATCGGTCACGGTTGGCTTACCAGCGGTTATAGTGCCTGTTTTATCTAAGATCATGGTGGTGATTTTAGCTGTTGTTTGTAACGCTTCACCGTTACGAATAAGTATACCCGACTGAGCAGCTTTACCTATGCCGACCATAATTGACATCGGTGTAGCTAAACCAAGTGCACACGGGCAAGCAATAATTAAAACTGTGGTTATTGCAACAACCGCATAAGCAATACTCGGCTGTGGGCCAAAGTTAAGCCATGCTAAGCCTGCTAGCACCGCAATAATCATCACTGTGGGTACAAATATGCCTGAAATAACATCGGCTAAGCGCCCAATTGAGGGTTTAGAGTTTTGTGCACGTTTAACCATATTAATAATATTCGCTAAGGTGGTTTCGCTGCCTATATGGGTTGCTTTAAACAACAAAGTACCACTTTTATTAATACTGCCAGCAACAACCTTGTCACCCTCACCCTTATTAACCGGCATCGGTTCACCAGTGAGCATTGATTCATCTAGTGTACTGCTGCCTTCAATAACATCTCCATCGACTGAAATTTTCTCTCCAGGGCGGACACGAATCAAGTCACCTTTAATAACTTGGCTTATATCTATATCTTGCTCTTGGTTATCTCGGATCACCCGTGCCGTTTTAGGTTGTAAACCAATTAAGCGTTTAATCGCCTCAGAGGTTCGCCCTCGCGCCTTTACTTCAAAAGCTAAGCCAAGACTAATTAAGCCTATGATCATCGCTGAGGCTTCAAAATAAACATGTCTAGCCACCTCTGGTAATAGACTTGGCATGATCACCACCACCATTGAATATAGCCAGGCTGTACCCGTACCAAGCGCAATCAAGGTATCCATATTAGCCGTATGATTTTTAAATGACTGCCATGCGCCAGTATAAAACTGCTTACCCGACACAATCATTACTACTAACGTCATCATTCCAACAATAAACCAGCCAATACGCTGGGCATTGCTAGTGACACTCATATCAAAGATTAATCCATAAAGCATTAATGGCGCACCCAAACCTAATGCCAATAGCATATTGCGCATAAGTTTTTTGTAGTGCGCGTTATCAGCTTCGGCTTTTTCATCTAGAGCGTCTTGTTGAGAATCACTGTTCATAGGTTTAGCTTGATAGCCAATATCAGCGACAGCGTGCATTAGCTGCTCAGGCTTAGCCGAACCTTCTACTTGCACAGTTCGATCGGCAAAGTTCATTTCAACGCGCTGCGCACCCTTTACATTTTTCAGCGCTTTCTCTATTTTAGCCACGCAACTGCCACAATTTGCGCCTTCAATCATAAAGTTTTGCGTGGTGGGTTGATTACTCATAACGCTTCCTTAGTATTTTTAACTTCAGAGATTGGATCAACAAAGGTCTCTATTAAGCTACATATATCTGCACTTACAGCCCCATCAGGCGATTTATCCCACTGTTTAACCGCTGCTTGCATTCGCGTGCGTAATTTAAGTGTTTCTTGAAAGTGCTGCTCTGTTTCCTCTAGTCGCTTTGCTATTAATTGTCGTGTAAGCGGACAAGGGCACAGCCCTTGCTCCGACTGTGCAATAATTTGTTGAATATCTTTTATTGAGAAACCGAGTTGACGCGCACTAATAATAAACTTTAAACGTTGCTGATCGGATGCGGTATATACTTGATAACCATTGCGCTCACCACGAATAGGATTAAGCAGCTTTATTCGCGTGTAATGACGAACCGTGTCTTGGGTCACGCCCATAGTATTGGCTAATTGCTTTACGTACATCATCAAACCTCTGGTTATGTAATGACAACATAATAAACCTATGTGTAACGCATAGGTCAACAGTTAATTAAGCACATGGCTGGGAGTGTGAAAGAAAATAAAGATAAGAGCAGCCACCATAAGTGACTGCTAAATTTGAGGGTTACTGTACTTAGTTTGCTTCGCTTCGCGATCGTTTAAGTGCTTCACCAAGCTCACCCGCAATAGCTTGAATTTCAGGCATAGCATCTTGTACTAAGGCTTGTGACATTTGCATAGATGCTTGCATTACCTGTGGCATTTTTTTCAAAATGGCCTGCCCTGATTCAGTCTTATAAAAAGCTAACATGTCGCTAATTTCTTGTGAAGTAAATTGTTTGTCGTAGAGGTTAATCATCATCGGCTGCATTTTTTGCCAGCTCATTTTTGTTTTTAATACCTCGGTCATATCAGCATAATATTTGTCGAAAATTGCTTTCTCATCTGGTTTTACGCCCATTTGCACCGACATATTTTGCATCATGCCCTCAACTTGCGCATACATAGAGTCAACCATGGCGTCCATGTTCATCACCTCGACCAGCTCATCAATCTTTTGCTGTTTGGCAGTCTGCGCTGCATATAAGTTAGTTGAGAAAATAAAAAGTGAAAGTAGTATTACCTTACCCATATTAATATCCTTTTTGTATTTGAATCGGCAACATGATCACATGTTCAATATATGTTGTAAATGGGGACACCCAAAAAACAAAAAGCCGAATAACACACGTTTATTCGGCTTTTTAATCCGCAAATGGGCAACAGTTTCTAATCTTTTTCGATATTATCGAGCCCTTTCGTTCCCTCTTTCGCTTTAAGCTTATGATGAATGGCGGTTTTAATTAGCATGTAGCCACTAATAGGCGCAGTGATTAATAAGAATATAGTGATTAATATCTCTTTTACGCTTAAGCCACTGACTGAATTGGCAAAAAATACCATGGCAGCGGTAAGTATACTCGCCATACCTAAAGTGGTGGCTTTTGTTGGCCCATGTAAACGCATGAAAAAATCAGGCAATTTGATTAAGCCAATTGAGCCAATTAAAATAAATAATCCGCCTAACAACAGCAATATTGATACGATCCATTCACTTATCATTTTAATACCTTACTCAATTATGTCGCCACGAAGTAAATACTTACATACAGCTACCGTACTTATAAACCCAAGCATGGCAATAAGTAAGGCTGCTTCAAAGTACAGCCCCGTGCCCATGCTAATGCTATATAAAATAATCAGTGCAATCACGTTAATGTACATAGTATCGAGCGCTAAAATACGATCCGGTACTGATGGGCCAATAATAAGTCGCCATAAATTAAGTAATAACGACAATCCAACCATTGAAAAAACAATCAGTAATACTGTATCTAACATTGAAATATCTCCTTTAGGGGAGCTTCGTAACGTGCTTTAATTTGTTTAATAAGCGCTTGCTCATCATCTAAATCTAACACGTGAATTAATAAATAACGCTGTACCGGTTCATCGTCTTCATTAAGCGATTTAATCAGCGGGTAAACCTCGGCACTTACCGTACCCGGCGTTAAAGACACGCAGCTTGCTAAAATAGTAATTGGCATTTCATGCATTAAATCTATAGGCACTTTAACAAAGCCTGGACGCAGATTTTTTGAAGGACCCAGTATTAATAATGCCACTTGTAAATTAGCCACTATAATATCGTAAAGTACGATTAGTAATTGCTTAAGTGCCAGCCCCGGCTTTAAAATTAGCGGTTGCGGATCTCTAAACGACATACTAAATAATGGTATTAACAACGCGAGTAACGCCCCTAATATAATATGCCCTACCGACACACTGTTATTTAACAAGAGCCATACTATAAATAAAAATAGACTACGAAACGGCGTAGGTAACCAACCAAAACGAGCTTGTAAGCGCATTACATACCTCCCTTAAGTACCGCATTAATACCACCACTAATATCGTGAAGCTGTGTTGCCGCCTCGAGGGCGTATTGTGTTGCCACATCACCAAAAATAACCAGCAGTATTGAACTTGCTAATAAACCAACTAACACGGTCGCTTGTAGCGGGTGGGCATTGGCAACATCGCTAGCATCACCTGTTTTGTCTTTACGTTCCCAAAACAAACTAGTACCCGCACGTGATATAGCCACAATTAGCGCTAAGCTCATAATTAAGTAAACAGGCCAAAATACCAAGGCTTGTTCGCTATTTAAGGTCGTTTTTAAAATCCAAATTTTGCCAACAAAGCCCGAGAAAGGTGGCATACCAATAACGGTTAAACCGGCAATAATAAAACACGCACCTAATAAAAATGGTTGTTTTACTGCGCGTCCGCCGACCAATCGATCTCCAACTTTACCTCGTTGTGTTGCAATTAAATCAGCAACTAAAAATAGCGCAGCAGTCACTAACGTTGAATGCACTAAATAGTAAAGCAATGCAGCGGTGGCATTTATGTTTTGTAGTGCGACTAATGCCACTAACGTCCCTACAGAAACCAATACTAAATTAGCGGTAAGCTTACGTAGGTCTTGTGCTGCCAATACCCCTATTGCGCCAATCACTATGGTGGCAATAGCCAGCGCCCATAACCAAGACTGCGCCATATGTTCAAGTTCGCCAGCTTGTTCACCAAAAATCACCGTGTATACACGTAAGGTCGCATAAACACCAACTTTGGTCATAATCGCAAATAATGCAGCAACCACAGGTGTGGCACTTGAGTAGGCGTTTGGTAACCATAAATGCAATGGTAATAACGCACTTTTGAGTGCAAACACCACCAATAACAGTAAACCACCTGCCTTCGCTAAATAAACATCATCGCCGCTTAGCTGCGGTACTTTATTGGCCATATCAGCAATATTTAAGGTACCCAATACTCCATATAAAATACCTAAACCAATCAAGAACACGCTTGAGCCGACTAAATTTAAAATAACATAATGCAGTGCTGCGCGCGTTTTGGGTTTACCGCCACCGTGCATTAACAGCGCATAAGAGGCAATTAATAACACTTCAAAAAATACGAAGACGTTAAATAAATCCCCGGTTAAAAATGCACCATTTACCCCTAATATTAAAAAATGAATTAAAGGATGGAAAAAGCTACCTTGTTCATCATCACCAGCACAGCCATACAAAGCCACGCCAGCCCCTAAAAAGGCGGTTAAAGTGACTAACAAGGTCGAGAGCATATCTGCAACAAGTACAATACCAAACGGCGCAGACCAGTTACCAATTGCATAAACAATAATCCCGTTATCTTTAACCTGAATTAGCAGTAATACCGTAACTGCAAAGGTTAAAATAGCCATTAAGCAAGACATAAATCGGCGTGCAAATAAGCTTTTGCCACACGGTGGAAGTAGCAAAATAATTGCCGCTAACATTGGCAGTAAAACAGGCAAGGACGCTAAATGCTGAATCATTTTCTCTCCTTGTGTTTATTTTTAGTTAGGGTGCCATCAACATGGTCGTTGCCTAAATCTGCTCGGCCACGAATAGATAAAATAACCACAAACGCAGTCATCGCAAAGCCAATTACAATGGCTGTTAACACTAAGGCTTGTGGTAGCGGATCAGCGTAATCAGCACCAGTCCCTAGTACCACGGCTTTATTAATTGTTAAGCGCCCTGATGAGAATAAAAACAAATTAACCGCGTAAGAAATCATTGTCAGCCCCAGTACTACTGGGAATGTACGCGCTCTTAGTAATAAAAACACGCCACAGGTGACTAGCACGCCAACGCAAGATGCGTATAACAGTTCCATTAAATATTTACCTCTTCTTTCTCTGCATTCGCTGTCATATTACCTAAGCTCGCAAGGATCATCAGCGTAGCGCCAACAACAGTTAAGTACACGCCCAAATCAAATACAATGGCGCTGGCAAGCTCTGTTTTCCCAACAAACGGAATATCAAAGTAATCAAACCAGGTAGTTAAAAATGGCTTATCAAAGAACCAGCTTCCCACACCTGTAAACATGGCAATAGCAATGCCTGATGCGATAATTTTGCGATAGTTAACATCAAAGCGTTCATTTATCCACGCAGTACCATGTGCCATATATTGTAAAATAAAGGCAATAGAAGTTACGAGACCTGCTATAAAGCCACCTCCAGGTAAGTTATGACCGCGTAGGAAAATATAAGCAGATACTAATAGCGCTAATGGCAGTAAGCTTTGAGAAATACAAGCCAATAAAATAGGATGGCGATCTTTAGACCATGGACGCCCTTCACTATCGCTCGCAGGCATATAAAGTGGAATTCTTGATAGCAGTTTAAATATACCCAGTGCAGCAATACCTAACACAGTAATTTCACCTAAGGTATCAAAGCCCCTAAAATCAACCAAAATAACATTAACCACGTTAGTACCACCACCGCCGGTTTTGGCGTTAGCAATAAAGAACTCAGAAATTGAATCAAGCGGTCGAGTCAGTAAAGCGTAACAAATACTGGCAATAATCACCCCTACGGTAGAGGAAATAACCACATCACGTAAAATGCGTAACGAGCTTGACTCTCTCGGTGTACTTTGCGGTAAGAAAAACAGCGCCAACATTAATAGTATAATAGTGGCTACTTCTACAGTAAGTTGCGTTAAGGCCAAGTCAGGCGCTGAAAAACGGGTAAACGCCACCGACACCATTAGTCCCACAATCGACAGCATTAATAACGACACCATTCGAATTCGATGCCAAATAACGGTAGCAATTGCACCGATTATGAGTAGTCCTGCACCAATTGCGTTTTGAATATCAACCGGAGTATTAGGCACGCTACCAGCTAGCTGCTTCATTTCAAATAATGGCCAACCAGAGGCAAGTAATACAACGCCTAACATTATAAATACATAACGTTGCAATGAGCCATTTTCTGTTGATTGGATTTTGTGTTGACACCAATTGACCACTACCGCTAAAAAACGCTCGAAGATTTTTTTAGCGTTAAAAGGAGGTAACGACGCTTGGAACTGGAACAAGTACTTTCGATTAACGTAAATAAATAAACCACCAATTACCGCCATACCACTCATAAGTAGAGGTAAATTGAAACCATGCCAAATAGTCAATTTATACTCAGGCATTGCTTCACCAAGTACAGCTAGTGACGCGGCTGATAAAATACCGTCAACGACAAAGTGTGGAAAAATACCCACTAAAATACACAGTACCACTAAGATTTCTATAGGCACACGCATATAACGCGGTGCTTCATGAGGGGTACGTGGTAAATCAATAGGCTCACCATTAAAGAACACGTCATGAATAAAGCGTGATGAGTACGCCACCGACAACGCACCCGCTACAGTTGCCAGCACTGGGATTAGCCACGACATTGAGCCAAGTACCTGCTGATGCAGTGTCTCAGCAAAGAACATCTCTTTTGATAAGAAACCATTTAACAACGGTACACCAGCCATAGCGGCAGCAGCCACCATCGCCAAGGTAGCCGTATAGGGTAAGTAGCGCCACATGCCATTGAGTTTACGCATATCACGAGTACCGGTTTCATGATCAATAATGCCGGTTGCCATAAATAACGACGCTTTAAACGTCGCGTGGTTAATAATATGAAAAATAGCGGCAACGGTCGCAAGCTGTGTATCTAGGCCTAGTAATAATGTAATTAAACCCAAATGACTAATCGTTGAATAGGCTAACAAGCCTTTTAAATCATGTTTGAATAACGCGATATAAGCGCCAAATAATAGCGTGGTTAAGCCGGTCAAACCGACTAATAAAAACCAGGTATCGGTACCCGCCAATGCGGGGTAAAAACGCGCAAGTAAAAAGATACCTGCTTTTACCATGGTGGCAGAGTGTAAATACGCACTAACCGGCGTAGGTGCAGCCATGGCATGCGGTAACCAAAAATGAAACGGAAATTGTGCAGATTTAGTAAAAGCACCTAATAATACGAGTACTAGTGCCAATTCATATAAGTCGTGAGATTGAATAATCGCTTTGCTAGCTAAAATGGTGTCTAAGTCGTAGCTTCCAACAATATCGCCTAACAACATTAAGCCACCGAGTAAGGCTAAACCACCGGCGCCAGTTACCGCTAATGCCATACGCGCCCCTTTGCGCGCCTCTGATTTATGCCACCAATAACTGATCAACAAGAACGAGCTAATACTGGTTAGTTCCCAAAACACCCATAACTGAATTACATTATTTGACATAACAATGCCTAGCATGGCGGTCATAAATAACATTAAATAGCTAAATAGTTTTGGCAATGAATCATTTTGACTTAGGTAATAACGGGCATACAAAATTACTAGTAACCCAATTCCTAGAATCATAAATAAAAACAGTAAACTCAACCCATCCAAGCGCAAGGAAATATCTAACCCTAAGGCTGGTATCCACTGTGCGCTAAAACGAATGGTTTCCCCCGCAAGAACCGCGGGCGCATGATAAAGTGTAATTGCAAGCGCGGCTAACGGCGCAATAGCCGTTAGGCTCGTTGCCTGATTTCGAGAAAGTTTGCCGGTGCATGCAGAAATAACACTGCCTAATAAGGATAACAGGGGTATCCAGAGCAAAGTCATAATGAAGGGCCTTTTTGAATCATAAAGTTTATCAATTCGCTACTTGTTATTATTAAATACCAAAGTGACTTGGGTATACGTTTTACGTCTGTTTTTTAACAACATTAATACATATAGTTATACTGATAAACGCAGTTTTTGTCTATAGAAAGCGCCGCTAGCGGGACAATAATCAAACAAAAATGCTTATAAATTAATGAACAGTAGCAAAATAAGCTCAGCTTTCAAACAGTTTACAGCGGAATATCAAATCACTAAAATCGTACAAATAAATGGGCATTAAGTGCTATGTGCTTTTGCCACAAAATACGATATTGCGCTGATAGGCCTAACTGCTGATATTGCATAATCGACCACAGTGCACTGGGCTTATAAGCAGTGCCGCCTTGTTGGCAACTTTGGCTTTTGTGCCACCCTTCAGGGGCATCTGATTTTTTTGCAATAAATAAGTTGGGAGCAACAAACCCATCAAGCTGACATAACCATGCTTGCTTTTTTACCGGTAAAGCGTACTCATCTTCAAAGCCATTAAAGTGCATTAACTCATGCAAAAATACCGCGTAGCTAGCCTGTGAATTAATATGCATTAAACCATTTTTTACACTGGCAGTACCTTGTTTGGGCATCATAATGGCAAAATCAAATCCAGTGGGAAGCTGCTTTTTAAGCGATGATTGCTGCCAATCGCACTTAGCACGCGAGGTTTCAGTGCTATTGCAGTTAATTGCATTACCCACATAAACTGGTTTTGAAAAACAAAAGGTTTTGGGGCTCGGCTCTGGGTTTTGAAAGTACGCGTTACGAAATTGATTGAGCCTGTATAAACCATCACGGTGATCACTCAGCATTAGTACATTAAATACACACTGCTTTTGTATCGCAACTTGCTCGCTTGCAAGTAAAAACCCTAACTTATTCATAAATGATACGCTTAAGGTTTCTATAGGTGCTTGTTGCTGTAATTGCAGGTGATAAAAAGCATCGCCTTCAGGAAGCTTATTTTTATTTTTAAGTAGCGCTAAATCCTGCCAACGCTGCTGAGAAAGTAACGAGTCGGCGAGTTTTTTTTGCTGTGCTTGTGTAATCTTATCCAAACTTGCTTGCCAAAATAGTTTAGCCGTTTCAGTTTGATTATTGCCTAATAATGACAACCCATAGCCATATTGGGCATCGGCTATTTTATTACGCGCTAGGGTCGCTAAGGCTGTGGAGGGTAATTGTAAAATGTGGTTTGCAAAGTAACGAGGGAATTGCCAGTAACTGTCAATCACATTGGCCTTGGCATGTAATACTTGCCAAAAGCCAATGCTATTTTGTTTATTACTCGAGCCGCTGATAAAGCTAGCGCACAGTAATAAAGCACTTAATTTTAAATAATTAGCCAGCGCTTTCACTGGCCATCAACTCAAGCTCTAAACGCGCATACTTATATTCTATAAATTCATGTACGTTCGTTGCTAGTGCCAATTTAAAGTAATCTGTGGCAATTGAAAGCTCGCCTGCGGCTTGGTGCTGTTTAGCTAAGTAAAAATAAGCTTCACATAAACGCTGAGCATATTCTTGTTGCGAACTTACACCATCGGCTATGCCTGAAAAAAATGCTTTTTCACTCAAATCACCCACATACAAAGCAATAAGCTGATACGCCCATTCATTTTCATCAAGGGCCGCCGCATTGGCTTTTAACGCAGCGATTGCTGCGGTTTTATCTTGTGCTGCTTGGGCTAAATAAAGCCACAATACACGGTAAGGATCATTAGGAGAGCGCTGTAAAAACGTTTTAAAGTCATCCTTTGCAAGCATCGCTCTATCGCCATAGTACAAGGCAATACCACGATTTAAATACGCATATTCATGCTCTTGATCTAGCTCAATAGCTGAGTCAAAGTACTCGTACGCTTTTTCGTATTGCTGCATCAAGGTATGCTGAATACCCAAAAAGTTATACACTTCAGCCAAATCAGGCTTAAGTTTAACCGCTCGGTTAAAATCAATTCGCGATAAAGTCGTCATGCCTAAGCTATCAAACAGTACTCCACGGTCATAATAGAGCTTTGCTTGTTGCTCTTTACTCAAATCAGCTCTGTTTAATAGTTCTGAAAAACGTGCAATGGCAATTTCATTTCTAAAATCTGATGCAAGCGGTGCAGTAAATGGCACGTTAATAATAGCAGCGGGTTTAGTAGTAGCCTGACAAGCGCTTAAAGACAAAATAGCAAAAGATGCCAAGGCTAAATGTTTAAGTCTCATTAAAATCCTTAATACCGAGGTAAGTAGCAAATAGATAAGACATAAGCTGTCTTGTAAGGTTCATTCCTGTTATGTGTTATTAATACCAACCGGCATAAATATTTGAACAATTTAACGAATTAAATACCCCTATAACGTTGTTAAAATCTTTTCATTTAGAACAACTAGATATCAAAAATTTTGCCTAGTTATAGAGCAATTTTCTTATCGTTAAAATAAGTCCCATATCCAAGCAGGTTGGTATAAGTGTGATGAACACAATTGATTGCTGACATTAAAGCATAAAAAAAGGGGCTAAACAGCCCCTTTTTATACTATCCAGTAATTATCTGGATGAAAGATTAGCAATTAAGCGTCTTTAGACTCGTCAGCTGCAGGTGCTGCTGATTCCATTGCTTCTTTAATACTTAGACGTACACGGCCTTGACGGTCTACTTCTAGTACTTTAACTTTAACTTCCTGACCTTCACTAAGGTGATCAGCAACGTTGTTAACACGCTCAGTGCTGATTTGTGAGATATGCACTAGGCCATCTTTACCAGGAAGAATATTTACAAACGCACCGAAGTCTACGATACGTACAACTTTACCTTCGTAGATAGTACCTACTTCAAGCTCAGCAGTTAATTGCTCAATACGGCTAATTGCATTCGCTGCACTTTCACCGTCTGTAGCAGCAATCTTGATTGTGCCATCATCACCGATTTCAATCGTAGTGCCCGTTTCTTCAGTAAGTTGACGGATAGTTGCGCCACCTTTACCGATAACTTCTGCGATTTTCTTCTGTGGGATTTGCATCGTGTAAATACGTGGAGCAAACATAGACAGTTCTTCAGAAGGTGCAGAAATCGCTTCGTCCATCACACCTAGGATGTGTAAACGTGCAGCTTTCGCTTGTTTAAGCGCGATTTGCATGATTTCTTGTGTGATACCTTCAATTTTGATATCCATTTGTAGAGCAGTGATACCGTTAGTTGTACCCGCTACTTTAAAGTCCATGTCACCTAAGTGATCTTCATCACCTAAGATATCTGAAAGAACAACAAAGTTATCTTCTTCTTTAACTAAGCCCATTGCGATACCCGCAACTGAGGCTTTAATTGGAACACCTGCGTTCATAAGCGCTAGAGACGTACCACAAACCGATGCCATTGAAGATGAACCATTTGATTCAGTAATTTCAGATACAACACGGATTGAATATGGGAAGTCAGTCAATGTTGGCATTACTGCTTGAATACCACGCTTAGCTAGGTTACCGTGGCCGATTTCACGACGCTTAGGAGAACCAACAAAACCCGTTTCACCTACACAGAATGGAGGGAAGTTGTAGTTAAGCATAAAGTGGTTTTTGTGTGTGCCAGTTAAATCGTCGATTAACTGTGAATCACGTTCTGTACCAAGTGTTGCTGTTACTAATGCTTGCGTTTCACCACGTGTGAAGATTGCAGAGCCGTGAGTACGTGGAAGTACGCCCGTCATTACATCTAGAGCACGGATCATATCTGGTTCACGACCATCGATACGTTTTTCGCCAGCAGCGATACGGCCACGAACGATTTTCTTCTCAAGTGAACCGAATACTTTACCTACTTCTTGCTTATCAAGCGTTTCGCCTTCAGCAAGTTCGCTTGTTAGTGCTTCAACAACCGCATCTTTTGCAGCAGTTAATGCTTCTTTACGCGCTACCTTATCAGTAATACGGTAAGCTTCGCCTACTTTATCAGCAGCAAGTGTTGCTACTTTCTCTTCTAATGCAACGTTTTTCTCAGGTGCAGTCCAATCCCACGTAGGCTTGCCTGCTTCTGCTTTAAATTCGTTAATTGCATTGATGATTGACTGTGATTGCTCATGGCCGTACACAACCGCACCTAGCATTACGTCTTCAGCAAGAACGTCTGCTTCTGATTCAACCATAAGTACTGCGTTATCAGTACCCGCAACAACTAAATCAAGTTGGCTTTCTTCAAGCTCTTTTAGTGTCGGGTTAAGTACGTATTCACCGTTTATGTAACCAACACGTGATGCACCAATTGGACCGCTGAACGGGATACCAGAGATAGCAAGTGCTGCTGATGTACCAATCATCGCAACCATATCAGGTTGGATTTCAGGGTTTACAGAAACAACTGTAGCAATAACTTGTACTTCGTTTACGAAACCATTAGGGAAAAGTGGACGAATTGGACGGTCAATAAGACGTGCAATAAGTGTTTCGCCATCGTTAGGACGACCTTCACGCTTAAGGAAACCACCTGGGATACGACCCGCAGCGTACATACGCTCTTGGTAGTTAACTGTTAGTGGGAAGAAGTCTTGACCTGGTTGAGCTTCACGCTTACCAACAACCGTTACTAGTACTGACGTGTCGCCAATGCTTGCTAGTACTGCGCCGTCAGCTTGACGAGCGATAGCACCTGTTTCTAGTGTCACTGTGTGTTGACCTAGTTGAAATTCTTTTATAATTGCTTGCACTTAAAATATTCCTTAAATGTATTTTTAGTATTAATTAAGTTTTCATCAAAGTACCAATTACAGTACATAATTGTATTCAGTTGGAAATCAATTAAGTACTACAATTGGCAATGATGTAAATAACCGTAAATAAACCTTTTTATCTACGCGCCATAGTATATAACAAAGTCAGGTAAAATTGCGAGCTTAGTCCAGAGATAAACGTGATGCTAAATTATGTACTTTGCTGTTACTTACAATGTGGCTTTTAGCTTATATTTCAAGGGTATTAATCGATGTGGGTAGTGAGCATGAGGAAATTTAGACACAAAAAAAGGAGCTAAAAAGCTCCCCTTTTGATAATCAAGTTCTTAGCGACGTAGGCCAAGCTCTTTGATTAACGCAGTGTAACGCGAGATATCTTTACCTTTAAGGTAATCAAGCAGTTTACGGCGAGTGCTTACTTTACGAAGCAGACCACGACGTGAGTGGAAGTCATGCTTGTGATCAGCGAAGTGACCTTGAAGCTTGTTGATATCAAAAGTAAGTAATGCTACTTGTACTTCAGGTGAACCAGTGTCGCCTTCAGCGCGTGCGAATTTAGCAATGATATCGATTTTTTCTTGATTGCTTAGTGACATAATAACTCCAAAAGTTAAATTTAATAGGTGCTTTAGCCGATCACTAATTCAGCCAAAACGATTAAGCGGGCGTATTCTACCAATTATCAGCATAACTACAAGTTAAACTTTACTCTGGTTGTTGATTAGACAAGCCGCGCTTTGATTTTAAATGGCCATCAGGATTACGTTCGCCCGTACCAATAAATATTCCATCAGCCAGTACCTTTATTGCACCTTCAGGTAGGGCTTTACCCAACACCACAGCTTGACCATGGCTAAATGCCATTCCCTGCTCTTTAGTAATTTCCACAACGGGTAAATCAACTAACGCGGTATCCATTGGCAATAATAGTTCGTCAAGATAAGTGGAAGGCGCAACGTCTTGTTCTTTCGCTTGATTTAATAACGCTTCTAACTGCTCAAGTGTGACCATTTTATCTGCAGGGTAATGCCCTACAGCACTACGATGCAGCATAATCACATGCGCGCCGCAGCCTAAGTTTTCACCTAAGTCATCAACGATAGTACGAATATACGTACCTTTAGATACATGTGCAGTCATTTGTATTTCGTTAGCTTGCTCATCAAACTCATCAAGCGTTAAGCTAAATACGTTAATTTTTCGACATTTGCGAGGAACTTCTATGCCTTCACGCGCATATTTATATAAAGGTTTGCCTTCATATTTAAGCGCGGAATACATTGATGGGTATTGGTCTGACTCACCTAAAAACTTAGCAACTTCTTCGTTTAGTAATTGGGAAGTAACATTCACATCGCGAGTTTCGACCACTTCGCCATCAGAGTCTGATGTGGTAGTACGTTCACCTAGCTTAGCTCGAACAACATAGGTTTTATCTGTATCGAGTAAAAACTGGGTAAACTTAGTCGCTTCACCAAAACAAATTGGCAGCATGCCGGTCGCAAGCGGATCAAGCGCACCTGTGTGCCCCGCCTTTTGCGCAAAATAAATACCTTTAGCCTGCTGTAATGCCTTGTTTGATGAAATGCCTTCTGGTTTGTTTAACAACAAAATACCATCAACTGGACGGCCTTTACTGCGTCTTGCCATTAGTCTTTAGTGCCTTCTTCGCTGTCATTTTCATCATCAACATGCTTAGCATTATCTTCACGAATGATAGAGTCCACTAAGTTAGAGATGCGCATCCCTTCCATTAATGAGTTATCAACCACAAATTTAAGCTCTGGCATAATACGTGCGCGAATACGTTTACCTAGTAACGAACGGATATAGCCCGTTGCTTCGTTCAGTACTTTTGCACTTTGTTTTGCTGCATTTTCGTCTTCAGTGTTAAACACGGTGATAAAAACTTTGGCATAAGATAAATCGCGCGATACTTCTACCGCAGACACTGTCACCATGCCTAAGCGCGGATCTTTAATTTCGCGTTGTAGAATCACAGCAATTTCTTTTTGAATTTGCTGAGCAACACGATCAGTGCGAGAAAATTCTCTCATTTCACTTTCCTAAAATTATAACTTATTGAAAAACAATAATAAGTTAACTAAATAATGGATACACAAATGGGGGCTTAGCCCCCATTTAAAATCTTAGCATAGGGTATGTTGGGCTATCGAGGTACGACCTTGAATGTCCAACACCACCTAACAACAATTAAAGACTACGTTGTACTTCAACTGTTTCAAATACTTCGATTTGGTCACCAACGCGAACGTCATTGTAGTTCTTAACGCCGATACCACATTCCATGCCGTTACGAACGTCTTGTACATCATCTTTAAAGCGACGTAATGACTCAAGTTCGCCTTCGTAAATAACCACGTTATCACGAAGTACACGAATTGGTGCGCTACGTTTGATAGTACCTTCAGTAACCATACAACCAGCAATTGCGCCAATTTTTGGAGACTTAAATACATCACGTACTTCAGCAAGACCAATGATCTCTTGTTTAAACTCAGGAGCAAGCATACCCGACATGGCTTGCTTAACTTCTTCGATAAGTGCGTAAATTACGCTGTAGTAACGAAGGTCTAAGTTTTCAGAGTCAATCACTTTACGCGCTGATGCATCGGCACGAACGTTAAAGCCAACTACGATTGCGTTAGACGCTGCAGCAAGAGTTGCATCTGTTTCTGTGATACCACCAACACCAGAACCAACAATCTTCACTTTTACTTCATCAGTAGAAAGTTTAGTTAGTGAGTCTGAAATTGCTTCAATTGAACCTTGAACGTCTGCTTTAAGTACCACGTTAACTTCAGACACGTCGCCTTCAGTCATGTTAGTAAACATGTTTTCAAGCTTCGCTTTTTGCTGACGCGCTAATTTAACATCGCGGAATTTACCTTGACGGTAAAGTGCAACTTCACGTGCTTTACGCTCGTCTTTAACTACTGTTGCTTCATCACCCGCTGCTGGAATACCAGAAAGACCTAAAATCTCAACAGGAATAGAAGGACCCGCAGATTTAATGTCTTTACCGTTTTCATCGCGCATTGCACGAACACGGCCATACTCAAGACCACATAATACAATGTCACCTTGGTTAAGCGTACCTGATTGAACAAGGATAGACGCTACTGGACCACGGCCTTTATCAAGACGTGATTCAATAACAACACCTGCAGCCATACCTTCGCTAGGTGCATTTAGTTCTAACAGCTCAGATTGCATTAATACTGCTTCTAAAAGGTCATCAATACCAAGACCTGTTTTAGCTGAGATGTGAACGTATTGCGTATCACCGCCCCAATCTTCTGGGATAACGTCTAGCTGAGCTAGCTCGTTTTTAACACGGTCTGGATCTGCGCCTTCTTTATCCATTTTGTTAACAGCAATGATTAAAGGAACGCCAGCTGCGCGAGCATGCTGTACCGCTTCTTTAGTTTGTGGCATTACACCATCATCGGCTGCAACTACTAGGATTACGATATCAGTCGCTTTTGCACCACGAGCACGCATAGATGTAAATGCGGCGTGACCCGGAGTATCTAAGAAAGTGATCATGTTGCCGTTAGTTTCAACGTGGTATGCACCAATGTGCTGCGTAATACCACCGGCTTCGCCTGAAGCAACTTTAGCTGAACGAATGTAATCAAGCGTTGACGTTTTACCGTGGTCAACGTGACCCATAACAGTTACTACTGGAGCACGAGGCTCAGATTTACCATCTTCGTGGCGGTCGTTAAGTACTGTTTGCTCTAATTCGTTTTCTTTAACGATGATAACTTTATGGCCCATTTCTTCTGCAACAAGTTGCGCAGTTTCTTGGTCAATAACTTGGTTAATCGTAACCATGTCACCCATTTTCATCATTGTTTTTACAACTTCAGCGCCTTTAACAGCCATGCGCGATGCAAGCTCAGCAACTGTAATTGTTTCACTAATACGCACTTCGTTTTTAACATCAGCCGTTGGTTTTTGGAAACCGTGCTGTAATGACGCTGGCGCTTTTAGCTTACCTTTTTTACCTTTAGACGCTGCAAATTTATCTTTTGCTGGCGCTTTTTTCTTTTTCTTCGCACGGCGTGAGCCTTGCTCTTCGCGAGCATCTGCTACATCTTCTGCTTCACGTGCGTAAGTTGAAGTCGTAAGGTGGTGATCCGCGGTTTCTTCGCGTTTCTTACGTTCTTCTTCTTCTTTCTTCCAGCGTGCTGAATTCTCTTCAGCTAGCTTTCTTGCCTCTTCTGCTTGACGTTTCGCTTCTTCTTCAGCTTTCTTCAATGCGGCCTCTTCTGCTTCTTTTTGCAGACGCTCAGCTTCGATGCGATCTTTCTCAGACTTAGCACTTTGCTCAGGGGTCATCTGCTGTTGTTTCGCTTTACGCTCAGCATCTGCTTTGCGTTTAGCTTCTTCTTTGGCTTTACGATCAGCGTCTTCTTTCGCTTTACGTTCTGCCTCTTGTTTCGCTTTCAATTCTGCGGCTTCTTGTTCAGCTTTTTGCTGCTCTTCAAGACGCGCTTTTTCTTCAGCGGCTAGACGTTGCTGTTCTTGCTCTTGCTCAACAGCACTTTTTTTCACGTAAGTGCGTGTTTTGCGAACTTCAACTTGCACAGCCTTTGCTTTACCCGTAGAGCCCGTCACACTTAATGTGCTTTTGCTCTTACGTTGCAATGTCATGCGCGCTGGACCTTCAGATCCAGTACCGCCATGTTGCTTGCTTAGGTGATCAAGTAACGTCGCTTTTTCAGCTTCTGTTACATTATCGCCTGCTTGTTTAGTAATACCGGCTTGTGAAAACTGCTGTAGTAATTTATCAACAGTTGTACCTATATCACCGGCTAGTTTTTCAACATTTACTTCTGCCATAGTCTCTAATACCTCCGTTAATAAATTACTCGTCTGCAAACCAACAAATATTACGTGCAGCCATAATTAGCTCGCCCGCTTTCTCTGCAGATAGCTCTGTAATATCTACAAGCTCATCAATGCCTTGCTCAGCTAAGTCTTCAAGTGTTACTACACCCTTACTTGCCATAACAAATGCTAAATGACGCTCTAAGCCTTCAAGCGCAAGTAAGTCTTCAGCAGGCTCAGCGCCTTCTAAGCTTTCTTCCGTTTTAAGGGCTTTCGTTGTTAATGCATCTTTTGCACGTGAACGTAATACGTCCACTGTTTCTTCATCTAAGCCGTCGATTTCTAAAAACTCAGAAGCAGGTACATACGCAACTTCTTCAAGTGTTGAGAAACCTTCGTTGATAAGTAATGACGCAAACTCGTCATCAATATCTAAGTTTTCAGTAAATAAGTTAATTAACTTATCTGACTCAGCTTCGTTCTTAGCGCGCATTTCATCAACGGTCATTACGTTTAATTCCCAGCCAGTTAGCTGGCTTGCTAAACGTACGTTTTGACCATTACGACCAATAGCTTGTGCTAAGTTATCTGCTTCAACAGCAATATCCATTGAGTGAGTGTCTTCATCCATTACGATTGAAGCCACTTCTGCTGGTGCCATTGCGTTAATAACAAACTGTGCAGGGTTGTCATCGTAAAGTACGATATCAACACGCTCACCGCCAAGTTCTGACGATACCGCTTGAACACGTGCGCCACGCATACCAACACACGCACCTACAGGATCTATACGCTTATCATTAGACTTAACTGCGATTTTAGCACGTGAACCAGGATCGCGAGCTGCGGCACGTAATTCAATCATTTCTTCGCCAATTTCTGGCACCTCAATGCGGAATAATTCCATCAGCATTTCTGGTTTAGAACGGGTTACAAATAACTGTGCACCACGTGCTTCTGGTTTAACTTCGTATAGAAGACCACGAATACGATCGCCTGGGCGGAAGTTTTCACGTGGCAGCATGTCGTCACGGTAAATAACCGCTTCTGCGTTGTTACCTAAATCAAGAACGATTGCATCACGCGTTGCTTTTTTAACAACACCTGTTACTAGCTCGCCTTGCTGATCTTTGTACGCTTCAACAACTAAGGCACGCTCTGCTTCACGTACTTTTTGTACGATTACTTGCTTAGCCATTTGTGTTGTTATGCGGTCAAATTTAATTGATTCAATCTGCTCTTCTACGTAGTCGCCCATTTTCAAGTCTGGTTCTTCAACTTGAGCAGCTTCTAACGTGATTTCGCTGTATGGATTCTCTAAAGAGCCATCTTCTAATACTTCAGCTATTTGCCAGCGACGGAATGTATCGTAATCGCCAGTTTTACGGTCAATTGCAACACGTACATCAATTTCACCATCATGCTTTTTCTTTGTCGCTGTCGCTAATGCGAACTCTAGAGCTTCAAAAATCTTTTCTTTTGGAACCGCTTTCTCATTGGAAACGGCTTCAGCAACCAATAATATCTCTTTTGCCATGGGTAATGCCTCGCTTGCCCTATTCCTTCGCACTCGAATTAAAACTTTGCGATTATGTTCGCACGTTCAATGTTACTAAGCATGATTAAATGCTCTGCACCATCGCTAGATAGTGTGATCATATCGCTGCTAACTGCTATTAAGTCGCCTTTGAAATTACGGCGACCATCTTGTGGAAGCTTAGTACGCACGCGTACTTCCTCTCCTTGCGCCTGCTCGTAGTGATCTTGTTTGAATAATGGACGATCAACACCAGGAGACGACACTTCCAAATCATATTCGTTTGTAATCGGGTCTTCGACGTCTAAAATCGCACTAATTTGACGACTTGCATCTGCGCAGTTGTCAACTGAAATTCCATCCTCATGAGCAATATATACTCTTAAGGTAGAATGGCGACCCGCTTGTACAAACTCAAGGCCATGTAATTCAAAGCCTAGCATTTCTACCGCAGGCGTTAACATGGTTACTAAATCTTGTTCAAGTTTTGTCACGAAAATCCTCCATACAAACAAAAAAAGGGCTTATAGCCCTAAAATACTGAGTTTAAATTTTGATTTAATCGATAAACATTAAATCAAACGGTGCAGATACAACAACGCCCCGAACCAAGCGGGGCGTCACACCAAAAAACGCAAAACTGTGTGGCCTAGGGCCAAGCTTGGTTGCGAGTCAGTAACCTGACCAAATTAAACTTCATTAGCTTAAACGCAAAACGCGCATTACTTAGAATGCGCGATATAAAGTAGTAAGTTTAAACCTACTATTAAGATTGGTTGCGGGAGCCGGATTTGAACCAACGACCTTCGGGTTATGAGCCCGACGAGCTACCAGACTGCTCCATCCCGCGCCAATAGATAAAAAGCTAATAACTTAATATCGCTGTTAGTAAATTTTATAACCTACTAAACAATGGCCACTATTATAAGGATGTGCCGCTAAATTAGCAACCATAATAACTAATAAGTTGATAAAAAAAGCAACCTAGTTTATCGCCTTACCCACACTATGTTTGCTATAAAATTTGAATCGTTACAATCAACCGCTGTATTAAATTGCATTCGGTGCTCTATTATTAAGTAACCTTTAGGAAATAGATCGCTTTTAAAAATATCGCGTATAAGAATGAATTTTGGCTAATTATGAAAAAATACAACACACTAAAATTGATTTTAGGTGATCAGCTCAATCCTGCTCATTCGTGGTTTAAAAACAAATCAGACGATACCATATTTGTTATTGCTGAGCTTATGCAAGAAGCACACTATGTAAAACACCATGTGCAAAAAATATCAGCCTTTTTTAAAGCCATGGAAAACTTCGCAAATGCATTAAAAGATGCTGGCTTCAATGTTTTACATCTCACGCTAGATGACACCAAAGACGATGATGACTTACCCGCTCTTTTAACGCGTTTAGCCGAGCAGCATGAATGTACCTCTATTGAATATCAATACCCAGATGAGTACCGTTTAAAAACACAACTTCACGAATTCGCGATAAATAGCGAGTTAACGGTGAATGCCTGTGACAGCGAGCATTTTTTATTAGCATTTAGCGACATAGACAAACGCTTTAAAAAAGATAAACACGTCACTATGGAGCATTTTTATCGGGCAATGCGTAAGCAGTTTGATATTTTAATGGAAGATGACAAACCTGCCGGTGGGCAATGGAACTTTGATGCCAATAACCGTAATAAGTTTTCAAAAAGTGATTTAGCCGATATCCCCAAACCCAAATTATTTAAAAATGACGTGAGTGCAATTATTGAGCGTTTAGATAAACATAAAATAAATTACTTTGGACAGATAAACACGCAATTAAGCTGGCCAACAACTCGTAAACAAGCTATCAGTACACTTGATCACTTTTGTGCGCATTTACTGCCTCGATTTGGTCAGTTTCAAGATGCGATGACAGATCAATGTCCTGATAAAAATACCTTTTATCACAGCCGATTATCGTTTGCGTTAAATGCCAAAATTTTACACCCTCGCTATGTTATCGACCGCGTGGTTAAAGAGTACCAACAACGCCAAGATGAAATATCTATTTCTCAGGTTGAAGGCTTTATTCGCCAAGTACTGGGTTGGCGCGAATATGTGCGTGGCGTGTATTGGAAAAACATGCCCGATTACGCCAACAAAAACCAGCTTAATGCAACTCGTTTACTACCGAGTTATTTTTGGAATGGTAAAACAAAAATGAATTGCTTAAGCCATTCATTATCACAAAGCTTAGACAGCGCGTATGCCCATCATATTCAGCGCTTAATGGTAATAGGCAATTTTTGTTTATTAACCGCCATTAATCCTGATGAAGTCGATGAATGGTATTTAGGTGTTTATATCGATGCAATTGAATGGGTAGAAATGCCTAACGCCCGAGGGATGAGCCAGTTTGCTGACGATGGCATCATTGCCACTAAGCCTTATGCTGCTAGCGGCAACTATATAAATAAAATGAGTGACTACTGTAAAAGCTGCCAATACAAAGTAAAAGAAAAAGTGGGTAAAGACGCGTGCCCGCTAAACAGCCTCTACTGGCAGTTTATGCAAAAACACCGAGAGCGACTTGAGAAAAACCCACGAATAGGCATGGTTTATCGTAATTGGGATAAACAAGATGAATCATTGCGCCAAGAAACCTTAGAGCAAGCTAACAACTATTTAAATAATATTGAAAAGCTATAAATATAAATGCCGTCAATTGGCGGCAGCATTCTTGATAGTTAATATCAAAGTACCAAAATAGGTAATATTGTTAATTAAATGTTTAATTTATTTGTCATGGCAATGTAATGAGCTTATTTTTTAATAGCACCTCTTACTCCACACCATGATGAGAATAAAATGAAAAAACAATTAATTGCAGCGACACTTTTATTACTCGGTACAAGCCAAGCTCAAGCTTTTAGTCAAGAAACTCACAAACGTATTGTTCTTGACGCCGTGAATTATATGCAGCAACACCCAACTAGCACCGAATATGCAGCCCTAAGACAGTACGCTGAACAAAACAATCTGACTATCACTGAATTAGCCGAACTGCTGGGACAAGCTGCATATGATGTAGATGACTTTGAAGACACCTTTTTCTGTGGTGCTATTACAGGTTCGTGTGTTCAAGCGCCAGTATGGGGAGCAGCGCAAAGCATAGTTAAATATACAAGCTATTGGCATTTTCAAAATCATACCCAAGGTGCAGACCAACATGGTAACGATTTTGGTGGTTATAATTATGAGAAGCTCACCGTTTGGGGCACTATTGATAATCTTGCATCTGCTTGGCTTAAAGGTGACTATCTTGATGATGGTAAAGGGGGAGAAACAGGTTGGTTTAATGCCGACTCTTCAAAATATAACAGTTATGGTGTAACAGAATCTCACTACAGAATCGATAGCAACTCAACCTATTCTATGTACGATGACTTTGAAGAAATGCCATTTCAACCTATCGATAATTTAGGGCAATATTGGTATCAAAGTTACTTACAAAGCGGCAATCCCCAAGTATTAGGGTTTGTATTTCATACTACTGATTTATTACAACCTCACCACACATGGACCACATCAGATCTTAACCACTCTAGCTGGGAGAGTTGGGTAAAAGATTACTATGATCAAGAGCAGCTCAACGATTTATCACTCGTTACTCAAGCAATGCAAACGTTCTCGCCTTTAGATAAAAATAGCCAAGATGTTCGCCCATTATTAACCCAAGGTGGTTCATTTTCTTATGCACAAGGTGGAATTGTACTCAATTCAAAAGATCATTTTGATCGCCTTAATATAGCTAAGCAAGTAGTGCCCCATGCAATAGCAATGGTGGTGCACTTATTAAACCACGCCATGGTTGCTCGCTAATGAAGAAAATGGCTATTTTAGTGATTACATTACTAGGGGCGTGTTACCACTCCCTAGTAATGGCCTCATTTACTCAATACAGTAGTGATGAAGTTAACTTTATGCATCGTGCTTATTTAAAGCACAAACCTGAAATTACAATCAATGAAGTTAAAGCTCGTCTGTATGAGAATCAGTTTTTGTTACAACAAGCAGCGCTAAAAACACCTGCGATAATAAAACGACAATCTGCCGTTGGTTTTAGTACTCAATACCATGTTGAACGTTACTTAAAAAATCTGTTCGATTCGCAATTAGCTATAAAGGCACAGTCAAGTCTGGTAAAGCTGGACACTTATGATAGCCAATGGCTTAAACGCACATTAGGGCCGTACCCTAAAAATGGTCAATATGTACAAAGCTTGATTAAAAAAATGCAGCAGATCGATTTAACCCCTATTTTGTATAACTCTATTAATTTATATGAATTTATCGATGCACTATCAATGCAGGTACGTTTTAAACTCCATAGAGGAGATAGTGAACTATTCAAAAGTGAATTAATAAAAAAACGGCAATTCAATATAGCGTTTTCAAAAGCCAAACCGATTTTGGCAAAACAGGGGATTGATATTGAACATCTGTATGAAATAGCTAAAGGAGATATTTTGCGCCCCTCCATTCAAAGCTGGCTAGGCATAAATACAATGATGCACATGCAGAGCCCCGTTCTTGAAAAGCTAGAGAAACAAGTAAACAAAAGCGAAATTAAAGCGTTTTATCAAGCAAATAAATCGCAGTTTAAATTTTTAAGCCAAGTGAAAGCCCACGGAGCTCAATTTGCTAGTCGAGCCAATGCTGTAGACTTTCACACGTTGGCGGATAACAAATCACTTGAACAAGCATTAGTAATATCAGGAAAACAAGATATATATGCTCAATACAATAGTGAATTAAACCGCAAAAACAAAAGTAGTTGGGTTGTACAACTTGCGTTCACAACTAAAGAAAACACCATTTCTGCTGTTATTCGTACACCTAGTGGTGAATGGGTGGTGGTACACAGTTATGAGCATCAGTTTGATTATTTTTCGCCAGAAGATGAAACCGTTCGATACCAAGCAACAAAGGCCATTGCAAAACAAAAAGCGGCACAACAGTATGAAAATAACTGGCTCAAGTGGCAAAATAAGACGGGAGTAATTTTATGAGCAAAAAAGTTTTCGTTTCTGTTGTTGTAGCTTGTGTTGGTATTTACACACTTTTCACTCACTATACTAGCAAACCAACAATAAAGAATATTGATGGTCTTAACCAAGCTAAAAGTGTCAAGCAAATAACGTCCCTCGAGCTTACTGCTGCTGACATGACCCAAGAGTTAGAAAGCACGCAATTGGAAACGGTTACAACTAATAATGCTAGTCCTCAGCGTTTGCCAGCAATAACCTCTGTGGCCTATTTACCCAACATAGTAAAAAATACTCAGCCAGTTGCTCAGTACAGTGGTGATTTAAATAATCACCAGGCATATCAAGATTTCCACCTTGAACAGCAAAGACAGCTAGAACAACGTTTTGTTGTTGCTGCAAAAGCCAAAATATTAAAACTTGAAGACTTACTTGCTAAAGGCCGACAAAAAAAACTTTCACAAGAACAACTACAAGTTGCAATAGATAAAATTAACGCTTTAAAACAAATGCAAATCGATTTAAAAGACTAACAACGCAAAAAGCCGCCAAATGGCGGCTTTTCACAGGGAAAATACGTGTGCTAGCTTAGCTATTTACTTTCTAGCATATTGCCTGAGCCAATTTCAATTTTACGGGGCTTCAGCGCTTCTGGGATCTCACGTTCAAGGTCGATGCTTAGTAAGCCGTTGGCTAGGTCTGCGCCAAGTACTTTAACGTGGTCACCTAACTGGAACTTACGCTCAAAGTTGCGCTCGGCAATGCCTTGATGAATGAATTTACGTTCATCGTTTTGATCTTTACCTGCTTTAGTGCCTGATACAACTAACGTGTTATTTTCAGATTGTAGGCTTAACTCGTCTTCACTAAATCCAGCAACTGCCATAGTGATACGGTATTTGTCTTTATCAAGCGCTTCGATGTTGTATGGAGGAAAACTTGGCTGCTTGTCAGTTCGTGCAGCGGCATCCATTAATGATGCTAAATGATCGAAACCAATGAATGAACGGTATAGGGGTGATAAATCTACTGTACGCATAATAATATCCTCATATTTAAGCGATATATTGCTGCCACTTTTCGTTTGAACAAGTAACGGCAAAATTTAATTAATAATATAATTTTCAAATAGTTCTGTTTAAATGAAGACCCATCAGGCGTCCTCAAATAACTATTTATGGGCGGACAATTTTATTTCAAGATTTTTTTATAAAATATTTTTTATTTTTTTACAGGCCCTAAAAAAAGCGAACACAATAATCGTTTTTTTGCACTGTAATAAATAATGAAATTAGTTACACTAGGGTCAACTAATTTGAGGAGAGCGTTATGTTAACAGTAATTTTTGGCCGTGAAGGCTGCCCTTTTTGTGTTCGCGCTAAAGATGTTGCAGAGCAACTTGCTAATGACCGCGATGATTTTAAATACCGCTACATCGACATTATCAAAGAAGGCATCAGTAAAGAAGATTTAGAAAAGTCTGCAGGCAAGCCATGCCCGACTGTACCACAAATTTTTGTAGACCAAACACACATTGGTGGTTTTACAGAATTTGAAGCCTACGCCAAAGAAAACCTAGGCCTTTACCAGTAACTTTGTAGGTATAATGTTAACCAGTTTAATTAACACACAACTTAAACTGGTTAAATTTCGACCAACATCAAACACATATAAATTAGTTGTAATTTATACAAGCATTTGCCTCGTATTTCCTATACAATGCGCGCCTCTTTAAATTCGTTGAGGCGTATTAATGTCAGAACCAGTCACGTTTGAATCTCTAAATCTTTCTCCTGCAATTTTAAAGGCAGTTGAAGAGTTGGGTTACAAGACACCATCTGAAATCCAAGCTCAATGTATACCGTTATTGCTAGAAAGAAAGGACGTACTGGGACTAGCACAAACGGGTACAGGTAAAACAGCAGCATTTGCACTGCCATTACTAAATAATATTGACCCGTCTGTGAAACAGCCACAGATCCTTGTACTCACACCAACCCGTGAGCTTGCGATCCAAGTAGCTGAGGCATTTGAACAATATGCAAAACACACTCGTGGTGTTGAAGTACTGGCACTATATGGTGGCCAGAGCTATAGCATCCAGTTGAGCGCACTTCGTCGTGGCGCACAGATTATTGTTGCTACACCGGGTCGTTTAATCGATCACATAAATCGTGGCACTATCAAGTTTGATGCTTTACAAGCACTTGTACTTGATGAAGCCGATGAAATGCTACGTATGGGCTTTATCGATGATGTTGAAAACATCATGGAAAAAACGCCGCGTGAAAAGCAAACATGTCTTTTCTCTGCGACTATGCCTAAGCAAATTCAAAACATCAGCAGCAAATATATGAACAATCCTGAACAGGTTCATATTTCTGCACGCAACTCAACTGTATCGTCAGTAGAGCAAGTGTTTTGGAATGCACACGTACATAAAAACAAAGCCATTGTTCGTTTCTTAGAAGCAGAGCAATATGAAGGTGCTATTGTTTTCGTACGTACACGTAACGATACAGTTCAACTAGCTGAGTTATTAGAGCGCGAAGGTTTCTCTGCTGCGCCACTTAACGGTGACATGAACCAGCAAGCGCGTGAGCGCACAGTTGATCGTTTAAAAAGCGGCATGCTAAATGTTGTTATTGCAACAGACGTAGCGGCACGTGGTCTTGATGTAGACCGTTTAAGCTTAGTTATCAACTACGATATTCCACAAGATTCTGAAGCCTACGTTCACCGTATCGGCCGTACAGGTCGTGCTGGTCGTACTGGTAAAGCGATTCTTTTCGTTAAGCATAACGAGCGTTATTTACTTAAAAATATCATTCGTCATACTAAATCTGAAATCGCACAAGTTGAATTACCAACAGCTAAAGTTGTTGAAGAGAAACGTATCAATGCGCTTCAAGAAAAGCTTACGCTTGCACTTGAAAACAAAGATATTACTTTCTTTAACGAAGTGGCTGCCAACATGGCACAAAAACTTGAGCTTGCTCCTGAAGACTTAGCGGGTGCATTACTGTGTTTAGCACAGCAACAATCGCCAATTAAAGTTGAAGAAGTTAAGATTCAACCGCGTGAGCGTAACGAACGCAACCCTCGCAACGACCGTAATGATCGTGGTGACCGTGGTCGTCGTAACGAACGTGGCGGTGAGCGCGCTGAGCGTAAACCTCGCGAGCGTAATAGCCGTGATGCAGGCCCTATGGATACATACCGTATCGAAGTAGGTCGTGAGCATGGTGTTCAGGTTAAGAACATTGTTGGCGCAATTGCTAACGAAGCAGACATTTCTAGCAAGTTTATCGGTGACATTCGTCTTCACGACAGTCACAGTACGGTACAATTACCGCAAAACATGCCTAAAGATGTACTTGATCACTTCCAAAAAGTGTTTATTTGTAAACGCCCAATGGGTATGACATTAACACAAGATCAAGGCCCTTCTGAGCCACGCGGCGAGCGTTCTGAACGCCCTGCTGGTGACAAGAAGCGTAGCTTTAATAAAGAGGGTCAACGCCCTGATAAGCGTAGCGGCCCTCGTAAAGAACGTCGCCCAGTTAGCTTCACCGCTAAGTAAGCAACAACTCTTTAGTAAAAAAACCTTGCCACGAAAGTGCCAAGGTTTTTTTGTGCCTAGAATTCAGGTATTAGGTATCAGGTTAGCTTAATCTCCGTAATGCGCAGCCAACTTTTATGAGCTTTAAAGTGCAGTGTATCTACACCTATTTGTAAATAATTCACTTAGCCCGCTCCCCGCAGCTCGTACCTCGTGCCCCCCACTAGCCTTTGATATCTCAAGCTTCTTTGTAAAATATACAAAAAAGCCCCACCAGTTCATGGTGGGGCTTCTACTTTGTTATAGCGATTATATTTGTTAAGGCGCGACTGCTGGATACACGTAGCTAGCATCAAGTCCTAATGGGATACCGAGTGCCCAGTAGCCAAGCAAGAAGATACTCCAGCCAATCATAAAGGCGATTGAATACGGTAGCATCATCGCGATAAGCGTACCAATGCCTGTGCCTTTAACGTATTTTTGGCAGTACACTACCACCAGCGGGAAGTATGGCATGAGCGGGGTGATAATATTAGAGCTTGAATCACCCACGCGATAAGCCGCTTGCGTTAAGTCTGGCGAAATACCGAGTTGCATTAGCATAGGTACAAATACCGGACCTAATAGTGCCCACTTAGCCGAGCTTGAACCAACAAACAAGTTTACAAAACCGGTTAGGAAAATAATCCCTACTACCGTTACAGAGCTCGGTAATTCCATTGCTTTTAATACCTGAGCCCCTTCAATTGCCAGTAAGGCACCTAGGTTTGATTTACTAAATGCAGCAATAAATAATGAACAAAAGAATGCCATAACAATGTAATACGCCATACCATTCATGGCTTTGCTCATCGCATCTATCATGTCTTTAGAGCTTTTAAAGGTGCCTACGGTAAAACCATATACTGCGCCTGGGATCCAAAACAGTAAGAAGATTAGCGGCACTATTGACTGCATTAGTGGTGAACTAAAGTTTGTTAACGAGCCATCGCTGCTGCGCATCGCTGAATCAGCGGGTGCAGATACATACGCTAATAACGCAATACCTGCAATCATTACGGAACTAGCAATAAGAAAGGCGCGCTTTTCGTCACTACGGGCATCTTCAAATGCTGGTAGGTCTTGAGTTTCGCCATCAACTGGTGAATTTTTTAAACGTGGTTCAATAATTTTATCGGTGATGTACCAGCCTAACATTACAATAAATAAGCTTGATGCTGAAGCAAAGCCCCAGTTATTAAGCGGGTTAATGCTCATTGTTGGATTAATAATTTGTGCTGCACTTTGCGTAAAGCTTTGCAGTAACGGGTCAATCCCAGATGGAATAAAGTTAGCGCCAAAGCCACCGCTAACCCCTGCAAATGCCGCTGCAATACCGGCAAGCGGATGACGACCTGCTGCAAAAAATATTACCCCAGCAAGTGGAATAACCAGCACATACCCTGCATCGGTAGCCGTATGGCTCACAATAGCTACCAAAATAATTGAGGGTGTTAGTAATTTTCTAGGCGTTACTTTGAGCATTAATTTAAGGCCGGTATTAATAAAGCCCGAATGCTCTGCAACGCCCACACCTAGCATAGCAACCAGTACTACACCCAGTGGCGCAAAACCAGTGAATGTTTTTACCATAGAAGATAAAAAGGTGGCCAACGAATCGCTGGCAAGCATGTTATTAATGATAATGGCTTCGCCAGTACGAGGGTCTATTGCATCAAATGTGACGCTTGAAAACCACCAAGATAAAAACCAGATTAATAACATGGCAAACAAAAAGATAATTGCTGGATCAGGAAGCTTATTCCCTACCCGCTCAACAAAATTTAAAAATCGCGCAACTATGCCCGTTGGCATTGTCGCATCATTATTGTTATTCATTTCACTTGTTCCCTAGAATTTAGACTACGCTACTTTAGCGTATCTAAGGAATGAGGTAAATTTTAACTGAATAAACAAGTTCTTTTTTAGGCACAAAAAAACGCGGCTCAGTGGCCGCGCTATTATTAATGAATAAAAAAAGCTTATGCGAGTGCTTTTACTTCATCCCATATTCTTACTACGAGTGCTTTATCGTCTTCATTAAGTTCGCCGTTGCGATAAGCTTTTACTAAGCTTTTTTCAACCGTGTCGTTTAGTTCGGCAACTTCTAGATTTAATTCTTCAACTTGTGCATAACCTACGGCTAAATCAAAGTGGCCGCGTAAATAACCGCCGGCAAATAACTCGTCATCGGTGGCTTTTATCACTAAATCATCAAAATATTGCTGCGCAGCATCTATGTAATTTACTAAACTCATGTGTTACTTCTCCTCTGGGTGCAGCCCATCTTGATGACCTACTGCATACATAATATGGTCGTTAAACCCACTGGTTACACGTATATAACCGCTTAATTCATCATCTAATTTGCTATCACCGGTATCACAAATCAGCGGTCGGCCATTTAAAGCCTGTAATTTTGTTTTAGTAGCCACAACAATAATATTATCGCGGCCTATCGCTTTAATTAACGCAGGACTGAGTTGTTGATTTCCTCGACCAAAAATATGCCCTTGGCCGCCAATTAGAGTGATCACTAACTTTGTTTCACGTTCTTTGGTAAGTTCAAGAAGTTGCTGGGCTGTTAGGTCTTGCCCTACTAAAGCTTGATCTTCAACTAAATCAACACCGAGTAAGGTGTTTTCAAGCCCCATCTCTTCCATCACTGCGCCAACGGTAGAGCCACTACCCATGACATAGAGGCTATCGGCATCCATTTCACTAACAACATAAGCAGCTATATCTGCTAGCACCAGCTCGTCAGTTTCTTTACCGCCATTTTTAACCGCTTGTACATAGCGCACTTCACTTGGCACTTGCATTTCACCATAACGTTTTGCTTTTACTGTTCCTTGGCGAAAAGCCACTTCATCAATGTCCATCACATCAGCATCGCTTAATGTTACCAGCTCACCTTTTACCAGCATTTCAACTACACGGCCTGCGGCTTTTGGGGTAATGGCATACACGCCGGAATGAATTTTACATCCAGCAGGAATGCCCAATACGGGTACCGAGTCTTCTACAGCATGGCAAATGTTGCGCGCTGTTCCGTCGCCACCAGCAAATAAGATTAAATCAACACCTTGTTGCTGTAATAAACGAGCTGCAGCTTCGGTATCGTCACTGGTTGTGGGTGAGTTACTTTGATATACCACTTGCGTATTAAAGCCCAGCGCTTTTGCTGTTTGCTCCCCCATTTCATCATTAACAGTATAAATAGTAATGTTTGATTGATGAGGTATAAGCACTTCAAGTGCAGCTTTAGTGCGGCTATTTGACTTAGGCTCTGCGCCTAATGCAATGGCTTTAGCAGCGGTCTCTTCGCCATCACTGCCCTTTAGCGCCACACTACCACCGAGTCCTGCGACTGGATTTACAATCAACCCTAACTTAAACTGCATCTTTTAGCTCCTCGGGAGAATGCCATGAAAACTGCGCAGCATGTAATGGCCACGTGGTGTTATAAAATTTACACAGTGCTTTTAATAATAAGGTTGTTCTTGGATTAAACCCGTTTTGCAACAACTCTAATAACTTTGCATGAACACGCGATTGAAACGCAAATCGACAAGTTTGCTCTCCATTTAAATTATCTACCGATACGTTAAAATCAAACCCAGCAGCCACACTCAATGCCCACTCTATTGCTTGAGGTTTTACCTCTACTGATTCAAACTCCGCTTGCTGTGTAGCATCGCGCCCATCAGGGCAATACCAATAACCATAATCTTCACTTAAACGGCGTTGCGAGCCTGCCACTAACCAATGGGCTATTTCATGCAATGCACTGGCATAAAAACCATGGGCAAACACAATTTGATGATACGGGGTTATATCATTTGCGGGAATGTAAATAGGCTCATGCTCACCTTTTACCAAACGCGTGTTATAGCTTTGGTAAAAAGTGTGTTCGAAAATAGAAATTAGATCAGCTACTTGGTGCATAAATACTTCGTATACTCGTTTGAACCCGGTGCTTTAAAGACAGATGGAATTAGTATAAAGCACACTAAAAACGAAGCGAATTGTACGTACTTTTATCTACAAAGTAAAAAATTAGCGATGCATTAATTAAGGCTTCCTTACCATACTTTATTTACTGAACGCTTAATTACGCTTACCATATGCCAACCAAAAACCTGAATTGACTCACTCTTATGGTTAAACAACACAGCTTTTTATCGTGGCTATTTATCTCTTTTACTTTTTTAACACTGTTGGCTACTTCTGCCAGCAGTTATGCAAAAAGCATAAGTATTAACGTATTTGCTATTCCTTCTAAGCCTATCGTTGAGCTAGTCGCTAAAACCAGCGATGAATTGGCTACGCACCAAATTACTACGTTTTACCAACAAGGGTTACCCGTACATGCCACCTTGTATTTAACGGATTACCCACCTGAAGCACAAAACGAAATTAAGCAAGTGGTAGAGCGTATTGTAAAAGATCATCAGTCGTTTGAGATAAAAGCCAATGGATTTAGTGTGTCACCAAGTAATTGGGCATTTATAAAATTAGAAAAATCATATCAGTTACAACGCTTAGCCGACGAGGTGACCCTTAAGCTTGAGCCGCTTCGCGATCATCAAGCGCTAGTGCCAAGTTGGGTAAAGCATTACCCTAATAAACTCGTGGCTTTTGAACGTTATGGCAGCCCAAATGTATTTCAGAATTTTCAGCCGCATTTAACCCTACTTGCAAATGAGCAAAACCCTGCATTGGATGCGTTTAATAAAGTCATGCAAGCTGAGCCACCGCAAGCAGAAGGGGAAATAATTGGGATTGGAATTGGAGTGTCTGATCAGTTTGGTCAACAAAAAGAAATACTCGCTAAGTACTTTTTTGATGCCAAATAAATAGTTAATAACAGGGCTAATTACACACTTTAAACTAATAATGTTTATGGGTTTGTGGTTAGCTTATCTGTTAAATTTTTTTAAGTATGCGGGTGTTACGCGTATTTGCTTTAAATATAGCATCAAAAATATCTCCAAAAAATGGAATGAGCCCGCCAACAAAATCAATCAACATATTTATAATAATACGGCTTTTTACTCGCTTGCTAACACCTAAGCGCTGCGCTTCAATTAGTACATAGCCAGACAAAATAAGCCCTGCTAAATCACCCATCACAGGTAAAAGCCCAATCAGCGACTCTACACCAAATTTAAATTTAGTAAACGGAATACCAATGCTGCTATCGGTAAAGCGGCTAAACTCTTCGAGCCGTTTTATGGTGGCTTTATATTCAGTTTGTGAGATGGAAGCTTGATTGTTTTTTTGCATAATAACAGCTCTCTTATTTTTAGGTGCGCTGAGCACATTTAAATTATTGAGCGGCAATAAAGATGTATAGCCTGTATATACTAAACGCACTACTTTACACTAAAAGTATCAAAGTTCGAGGCTATATAAAAGCTTACTGTAGATTCATTTTAAATAGTGTACTCTCATCTTTAAAGTCCAATAATATGCAAGGATTGCCTATGAATAAATCTAGCTATAGCCCTCGATTGATTATTTTACCCATTCTTGCTTGTGTCATTATTTTCCCAGCCATTAGTCAAGGAGCAGATATGTTTAGCTGGTTCAGAAAGAAAAAAGAAGTATTTTTAAGCCCTGAAGTCAATGGTGTTGTTACAGACAATGGCACACCAGTTGCCAACTTAGAAATAATACGATCATTAATCTACATAGATGAAAAAGTCCACCGAGATACTGCAAGCACAGATCAAAATGGACGTTTTCACTTTCCCAAAAAAACGATCCTTTCCTCAGTACACAATAAGCTAATAGTTGAAAACCGCGTTTCGCAAGAAATATTTATTGAAAGCGAAAGCACTTTAATTCCATTATGGGTTGCAAACCAATCAGGAATTAAAGAAATCCCCGAGTATAGTGAAAAATTAGCATTCCTAGAGTGTGAATTAACTAATAAACGCGTTGCTTTTGAATTTAAAAAAAATAATAACGAACACTTAAATTATGTAGCATCGAGTATTTGTCGTTGGGAAACAGACTATATGCCATATTGGTTATATGACGGAGATAGAGAGTATAGAATTAATAATGGTGATTTTAATAACTTAACTGAACGTAACATCAAGGAGGATTAACATGGAAAAAGTCCAAGTAATATTACCCCCAAATATAGCTGCCACTATAGCGACCGGAGTTTACGATATAAGAACCTCTTCGTCATTTAAAGAGGAATTAGGACAAAGTTTTGACAGAGATTTTAAAATCACCAACAACCAAATTAAAGGTGTTAGTAGTGGCTTAATCAATCAACTTCTAAATCTGGCTGCTCAAATTACAGGCTCTCTGAAAGGTTAAAAAAGTGGGCATTTCACTTTACATGTGTTTTATTCTCAATTAGAGTTCCATAAAAATACGCAAGGATTGCCTATGAATAAATCTAGCTATAGCCCTCGATTCATTATCTTATTAATTCTTGTTTGTGTGATTATTTTCCCAGCCATTAGTCAAGGAGAAGATATGTTTAGCTGGTTCAAAAAGAAAAAAGAAGTATTTTTAAGCCCTGAAGTCAATGGGATTGTTACAAAAAATGGAATTCCCATTGCGGACTTAGAAATAATACGTGCACTAACCTATATAGACGGGGTAGAACGTTTAGACACAACTATTACAGATGAAGATGGTCACTTCCATTTCCCAAGAAAAACAATATTTTCCTCTATTCCGAATAAATTAATTTCCGAAGACCGCGTACACCAAAAAATTGTTATAGAACAAGATGATAATTCTATCATTGGTTTATGGGGAGCAACTCAGCCTGATATATACGAAATTCCTGAGTACACAGATAAATTAAAATTTCTAAATTGTGAACTAACTAATCCATTAGTAAGATTTGAATTTAAGAATAATATTAATAAACACCTTAATAGAGTTGCGACAAGTATTTGCACATGGGACGAAGATTACATTCCCACATGGATTATGGAGAATGGTCAGGAAAAGTATGAAATTCATAATGGCGATTTGAATAATCTAACAGAACGTTTTACAGGGAAAAAGGTTGAACTATGAATAATAGAATATCACCAAGCACGGCTGCTACTGTCGCTAATAGAGTTTACGATATCAAAAAAAGTTATGATTTCAATGGCGAGTTTCACAACGATTTTGTCAGAAACTTTAAAATCACCAACAACCAAATCAAAGGTGTTAGTGGTGGCTTAATCAATCAACTCCTAAACCGAACTACAGGTTTCGCTTTGACTGCAGAAGGTGCATCACAACAATTTAAAGGCCACCATATTATTGGTATACGTGGCACCGTATTTACCTCCTGCGCCGATTGGCTAACAAACCTAAACGTAGCCATTACCCATGGCCCTAAAAACTTAGAGGTGCACTCTGGTTTTGAGAAAGCCTTTACCAGCATGAAGCCGATGTTTGCAAGTTATGTCAAGCAACATAAACCTAAATGTTTGCACCTTGTTGGTCATAGCTTAGGTGGTGCGATTGCCCAACTATCAGCAATATGGGCAAGTGAGCAAGGTATTCCCACTAATTTATATACCTTTGGTGCGCCAAGGGTTGTGCTAAATCATTCGGTACATTCAGCTGCACACAATGTTGGCCAGTACCGTGTAACGCACGGTGCAGATCCTGTACCATGTGTACCAGCTTGGCCGTTTAGTCATACCTCAAGCGAATACCAAACGGCGATGAATGAGGGATCTTTTTTTAGCCTTGCCGCACACTCCATGGAAAAAAGTGCACCCGGCTATGTCAATACTGTGGCTGCGTTCGATGATTATGAAAGCATGGAAAGTTCACTAAAAACTCTTCACTATAATCATACTGTTTTAAAATATGCTCTGCGCTATAACGTGACATTCTCACTTAGATGGCAGCGAATTATTACCGATGGCTTAATTACTTTTTTAAAGAAAACTGGCCAATACGCCTTTATTTCTGCACAAGCAGGTCTTAGCGTTGGGTTAACTTTTTATGATATTTTAGCACGATGCTTACATGAATCTGTGGTTAAGTTTGTAGAGCTCACAGAAGAGTTAAAGGGTTTAATTGGCCATATGCTTGCTTTTGTAGGTAAAGCGTCATATGAGGTAGTAGAGCTCACAACTCAATTTATCCGTTGGGTGTTAGGTTTAATGATTAAAAAGCTCTATATGGTTGCGAAACAAGCCATTGACCGTATTTAAGTATAGTCAGTTATGTAAATGCGGCATCAAGTATCAGCCGCATTTATTATAATTAAAGGCGCTTAAATAGCGCCTTTAATTGGCCCATGTTCGTGGTGTACATGTGGGTTTTGACCGCGTTGGCGAAGTAAATGATCCATTAAAGTAATGGCCATCATAGCCTCAGCAATCGGAATAGCACGAATGCCTACACAAGGATCGTGACGACCTTTAGTGATCATCTCAACCGCTTCATTTTCGGTGTTAATACTATTACCGGGAATAGTAATACTTGATGTTGGCTTAAGCGCAATTGATGCGATTATATCTTGCCCCGTTGAAATACCTGCAAGCACGCCGCCGGCATGATTTGAGGTAAATCCTTCAGGGGTTAACTCATCACGATGCTCTGAGCCTTTTTGCTGAACCACATCAAAGCCATCACCAATTTCAACGCCTTTAACTGCGTTAATACTCATTAAGGAGTGTGCAAGTTCAGCGTCTAGCCTATCAAATACGGGCTCACCTAAGCCAACAGGTACATTTTTAGCCACTACTTTTACCTTGGCACCCACTGAGTCGCCTTGTTTTTTTAGCTCGCGCATATACTCGTCAAGTGCTTCAAGCTTACTTGCATCAGGGAAGAAGAATAAGTTGTTTTCCACCTCATCCCAATCGTAATTTTCGGCTTTAATTGGCCCTAGTTGGCTCAAACACGCACGTACTTCAATACCATGAAATTGTTTTAAATACTTTTTAGCAATGGCGCCTGCGGCAACCCGAATAGCGGTTTCACGCGCAGATGAGCGGCCACCACCACGGTAATCGCGTAGGCCGTATTTGTGCCAGTAGGTATAATCACCATGACCTGGACGAAATACGTCTTTAATTTTGCCATAATCTTGTGAACGTTGATCGGTATTTTCAATTAATAAACCAATGCTAGTACCGGTGGTTTTACCTTCAAAAACGCCCGCTAAAATTTTAATTTGATCGCTCTCACGGCGCTGCGTGGTATAGCGACTTTGCCCAGGCTTTCGACGGTCTAAATCGTGTTGTATGTCGGCCTCTGTTATCTCAAGGCCTGCGGGCGTACCGTCCACTACGCCGCCTAATGCAACGCCGTGGCTTTCGCCAAAGGTGGACACTTTAAATAACTGCCCTATGCTATTACCTGCCATTAACTTTCCTCATTCCTAATGACTATAGCCGAGGATTAACTCGGCTATTATTTGCCCAGCCATTTGGGATGAATGGCTAGTATTAATTATTACTGTGCAAAGTAGGCATCTAGTTGTTGCTTGCTAATAACAAACACCCCTAATCCGCCTTGTTCAAACTCAATCCATTCAAATGGTGCGCCTGGATACAGCGCATCCATATGTACCATAGAGTTACCTACTTCGACAAATAACAAACCGTTATCTGTTAGATGCTCACTGGCTTGATCTAAAATAGTACGTGTTACATCAAGGCCATCGTGACCCGATGCTAACCCAAGCTCTGGCTCGTGATGGAATTCACGTGGTAAATCAGCCATATCTTCAGCATCAACGTACGGAGGGTTTGCTACGATTAAGTCGTATTTTTGCCCAGGTACACCACTGAATACGTCAGACTGAATCGGTAATACGCGCTCACTTAGTTGGTAATCGGTGATATTGATATTAGCCACTTCAAGGGCTTCATAGGAAATATCAACCGCATCAACTTGCGCATTTTCGAATGCTTGTGCCAATGCAATCGCAATACAACCCGAGCCCGTACATAAATCTAAAATACGCCCTACTGATTCTGGCTGCTCTAGCCAAGGTGTAAAACGATTAATAATAAGCTCAGCAAAAGGCGAGCGAGGAATTAATACTCGTTCATCCACATAAAATGGCATATTGGCAAACCATGCAATGTTGGTCAGGTATGGAACTGGAGTGAAATCGTTAATGCGCTCGGCAATTAAGCCTGCTAAACGGTTTTTTTCAGTGCTGGTTAAACGGGCATGCATCAGCTCTTTGGGTGCATCAATTGGCAAACTAAGCGCTGGTAATAACAAACTTACCGCTTCATCCCATGCGTTATCGGTGCCATGACCAAAGAAAATACCGCTACTTGCAAATTGACTAGTCGTCCAACGAAGCCAATCATGTAAGGTTGAAAGTTCTGCAACAGCTTCATCCAGGGTTGCTTCTTCTATTAGTAATTCACTCATCAGTCTTATCTGCCTGCTACTTTCAAAAAATAAACTCAATCGGGGCACAACTATGGGCCCCATGATTGCCCTATTGTATACCCAAGCCACCTCTAGGTGCGAGTGACAGTTAGAATTAAAGGTAATTTAAACAAGGCATTGATTGCAAGTGTAATAGTCACTCTGTTGTTCAAATCAATAACGCAGTATAAATCGCTTTTAAACTAACCTTATTGGAGCTGTACTACGCACCGCAAAGCTGCTTGGGTATCACACCTTTTTACTCGATTTTTACCACTTTTTTGTTTAGACTGCCGCTATGAAAAAAGATCCCCACTCTAACAGCCTAATTAGTCCTGATGACATTGACTTGTTTCGTCAAAGTATCAGTGGTGCGCGCGTGTTCAAACAAGACACTCACCGTTTTAGTAATAAACCTAAAGTGTCACAAGCGAAGCAATTTGCCCAGCAAAAAAAGCAACAACAATCAGAATTTTTCTTTTCTGATGAATATGTGCCCGATATAGACACTAACGGTACTGTTAATTATGTGCAACAGGGTCAGGATCGTTTTTTAGCTAAACAACTTCGCCGAGGGGATTTTATACCTGATTTAACCCTAGACCTGCATGGCTTGAATAAAGAAGTGGCCAAAGATGAACTCGCAGGACTTATTCATGAGTGTAAAAAAAGCATTACTACTGTGCCTGCGTTGTACACGGAATTGGCGGCCATATCCTCAGGCATAAAGTGCCGCAATATTTAGTGCAACACCCCGACGTTATTGCTATGCATCAAGCTCCGCTTGAATATGGCGGTAAAGGTGCAGTACTGATATTAATTAATTTACCGCAAAGTGATGAGTTTAGACGCTAGGGTCTGTTGACCTTTGCGGATTAAAATTTGTTCAAGCTAGGGGCGATTTAATCGCGGCGCGAGGTTTGTAACCTAGTGGGCTAAGTCAAAACCGAGCAACAAAGAGTAAATCGCCCCTAGGCAGAACCCAAAGGGCAGCGCCTGTTTGGCATTAATGCTGTGTTATCGCCTATTTATGGGGAATAACCACACCACATAGGCTCTGCCTTGCCTAAATACCAAACAGGCTGCTGCAAATTTAACCTTAAAAGGTCAACAGACCCTAATCAACAAGAGCCTTTTAGTGCATATATTTTCGATTATATTCCCGCTGATATTTATTGTGCTATGTGGCTACATTTCTAGCCGCAGTGGCTTTTTAGAGCGAATTCATATAGAAGGATTAAGTAAGTTTACTTTTTATATTAGTGTGCCGAGCTTTTTATTTTTAAATATGGGCAAAGCAGACTTACAAACTAGTGTCAGCTTAAATGGCTTTTTAAGTTTTTACATTCCGGTTATTTTAATTTACCTCTTTGCCCTAGTTATTGACCGCTACATTCTCTCTAAACAACTTCAATACGAACGCCATAGCGTGTTTGCCCTTGGCAGTAGCTATTCCAATACTGTATTGGTGGGGTTACCTATTATTATTGCCGCATTAGGCGAGCAAATGATGGGCATTATTTTTATGATCATTACCTTTCATAGCGCGTTATTATTCACCCTTACTTTTTTAATTAGTGCAAACAACGCCAGTCATGTGTTTTCCTGGTCAACATTTTCCAAAAATATGCTACTCAATCCAGTGGTGTTAAGTATTAGCACTGGTTTATTGGTTAATTTGGCAGGGGTTACTTTATTTGCTGACTTAACTAGTGGCTTAGCGCTTTTAGCCGAACCCGCTATTGCTTGTGCGTTATTTGTGTTGGGCGCTAACTTAGCTTTTTATAAAATTAGCGATAACTGGCAAGCAACAGCCATTGCCAGCCTATTAAAGTTAGTCATGTTACCTGCCTTGGTGTTATTGCTAGGCACACACGTATTTGCACTTAATGAGTCACTGTTAAAGGTACTGGTATTATTAAGTGCATCGCCGTTGGGCGTTAATGCCTATTTAATTTCATGCCAAATAAAACAACACCAAGATACCCTTGCCAGTGCAGTGGTTTTATCTACAGTATTAAGTGTGCTGAGTTTTAGCATGTGGTTAACAGTGCTGCTGTAATAGCAACATCAATCGATTGTCTATAAAGCGACATAATAAAAAACCTACCTTCCAAGCCCCCTGATTACCTAAAAAAATGCCAATTTAAAGTATACATATAATAATCAAACCGTTAACAATCATATGAATGGTTCTTATGTGCTTCTTAGTTACTGATAACTACAAATACAGTGTCGATACAATAATTTAAAGCTTACTTCTTTGAAATAGGCCTAGTTAGCTGGAGTTGCAAAGGATGCATTACGAAATTTTCGGAGTTATCTATACAAATAAAATTAACCATATGAATGAGTTAAATACATTTTACGAAGAAAACCAAACAGAAGTGCTTGCTAGACTGCCTTTTTTCTTATCTGAACTTGTTGAGCCATTCACAGCAATGGAGTTTTACGAATTTATTGGCAAGCATGGTGGTAAAAAGATTTATCTAGGTAAAGATAAATCAAAGCTAGAAGAGCACTTGGGGATCATCTTGACTGATATTCGCTATACGAAAATTTGTTCTTTAGCTGATTCTTCTGGTTATATTGAAATTCCTAATCGCTGGGGTATTTTTAGTCTGCTGCGGAAAATAGCTTATGAAAACTCTATTAAAAATGGCATGGAAAATGATGAACTCATTAGAGTTTTTGGAGTAAGCCAGCGAACTATATCTACCGTACGAAAAAAGATTGCTATTTCGAAGCGTTCATAGGATCAACTCTTATTAATTTATTTTCTTTTAGTGCCTATAACTATCACTACAAAGTCACTAACAGAGTATAAAGATGATTAAATTTAGATCGCTGATACATGAACTTCATTCGAGTATCAAACAAGCAGCAAACGAGGTTGAAGCCCAAGGTATAAAGCATATCAATAAGTTTTTCGAAATTATTGAAGTGCCTAAAACCAAAGCAACCGATCTTGATGAGGATTCTATTCAAAAGGTTAAATCATTTATAGACAGTGATGATACCGAATCAGCACTTAATATCTTAAAAGAGCATAATGATAATTTAGCTGCAAATAGTGACATAAAACGTGTACTAAAACCAAAAACAATGCTGATGGCCTTTCCAGATAAAGACCATAACGGGCCTAAAATTAGTTATGTAGATGTTCCACTTATTACTCTCACCCCTATTAGCTCTCCAAAAATACAAGAAGTAAGTATTAAAACAAACCTAGAAGTGACTGCTAATGATGAAAATGAATTATTCGTCGCATTTCCAAAGCAAACTCAGCGAAATCTTTTTTCCAAATCGGAACAAAGAAATACGTCTAATGTGGAAATCGAAATCAAACTTCAAGGAGGTGAAACTCCTGAAGGCCTTCAAAAGCTTATTGAGGGTTATGAGCGTTCACTCAGGGCGCAAATTCCTGGGTAAAAATACTTGTAAAAGGATAATATTATGGAAAATGCATTAGTAAGTATGGCACAACAATTTTCAGGTTTACCAATGAAGTCACTCATTGGTGCCCCTTTAAATGCAGCAGCAGATGCCAATGCCAATATGGCAATATCACAAACCCGGTTTCTATTAGAAACCTGTTTCCAACCACTCTCTAAAGACGACAAAACCAGCGGTATACGCAAACCCATTATGGTTAAACTTGAAGTTACTCGACCCGTCATTAATGAGAAAACAGGTAAAGCACTAGAGCCTGCAACTTCTACTCTAAATCTACCTTTACTAACAATTTTACCTCTAAACTCGTTAGCCGTGAAAAATGTTGATGTGAACTTTGAAATGGAGGTAAAGAGCTCATTTTCACATGATACAGAAACATCTAGCAGCCAGAATAAGGAAACCAGCGGGAGCTTTGAAGCTGGGTTTAGTTATATGGGCTTTTCAGCTAAAGTTGAAGGCTCAGTTAAATCGACAAGTCAATCATCCTCGTCCGATAAAGAACATTATGAGAAATCAAATTCTGCAAAATACACCGTGGCAGTTAATGCTGGACAACTTCCCTTGCCTGAAGGTGTAACAACAATTATTCAAGCTTATACGGCTGCAATTCAACCAATCATGATTACTGGTGAGACTCAATCTAAAGAAGCGACTTAGTAACTAAAACTTAGCGCCTTAGTTATTAAGGCGCTTATTTTAAGGAAATGTTATGAACCTTACAAATACGATTAACTGCCCTCACTGTCAGCACTCTACGATTACTATTAACTTAGATGCATTATGTAAGGGTGAACGATTTAGCTGTCAATTATGTAATACAGTAATCTGCTTGGCCTCAGAAGACCGTGAGCATGTTAAATATGCAAATAACAAGCTGCAACAAAACTCAGCGCTGGGACGATGCCAAAGTGACTACGCAAAGTTCAGTTAAACAATAGTATTAATATCAACAGCGCTATTTATAAATGAAATGTACTAATATCAATTTCGTTGAATTAGCGCCTAAACATATCTAACAGGAATTTATTATGAAAGCCTATAAATTAAAAATACTTAAACTAATTATTGTACTTACAGTAAGTTTATTTTCTATTAGCGGTTATGCCGCTTGTATTGTAAGTGAAAAAGCACAATTTCCCACACAGCAAGGAGATGTTAACTTCTGGCAAAAATTAATTCGAAACTCTGAAGATACAGCATTAGCCATGTTTTCTGACAGCGGTAATTGTTATATATCAAAAGGCCCTCACTTTGGAGGAACACCACCACCTAATGGAGATGGTTCAACACTTCATATTACAGTTAAAGATAGCTTTCGTACTTGCCATATTTTTAATCAAAAGGATAAACAACTCAAAACATTAACAACTTGCCGCCCCTAGTTGTATATGGTGTCGATGACGCGACTTTAAATATAACTGTTTGCTATCCAAGCCAAGGAGCATGCTACACATGTCATGTTATTCATCAATATAACGCTCAAAACTTAAGCCTAACAACTGATATCAGCCTGCTATTTAATAAAATAGCAGGCTTTATACGTAGATATAATCGTAATGAAAACAGCCTATAATATTAAATATCGACATTGTTTGAGGAATAAATATTCAAATATTCACTGCGTTGCTGACTATCATCATAACTAATTTGGGCAACTGCACCGGTGTCAAAAATTGGCATGTTACCCGCGCATAGCTGATCAACCAAATAGCTCACCATAGGCATATGAGCAACAACCAGCCAGGTATCGCACTCTGGGTGAAGGGCAATTAACGTTTCTAAATAATCTGCTGCAACCTGAGGGTTCCCTTCAGGAATAATATCGTGACAGGTTTCTTCAAATAAAAAGTGATTACTTTTTTTAACAGCCTCAGCGGTTTGCTGCGCTCTAACATAAGGGCTAACTAACAAGCCACTGGGAGCGTGCATTTTTTGCAACCATAGCCCCATTTTTTCAGCTTGTTGCTGACCCACAGAAGTCAAACTTCTACTGACATCATCAGAGTGCATTGGTGTTGCTTCACCATGACGCATTATCAAGATTGTTTTCATAAAAAATCAACCAATTAAAGAATATAAAACAGTAGCCAATTTGCTCGAATTTCCGCTATATTAATAACTCAAACCTATTTATTTTCTTAAAATAGTTCTTTCATGATGTTCAGGTAAATAGCATCGCATTCCTGAAGTTATCATCTGTTGTTAACAATTATACGTTTAGTTTCAGGAGCATCATTTGAAAATCAGCACCAATGATAACAGAGCTTACCGCACACTAACACTGGACAATGGTCTAAAAGTGCTTTTAGTGCGCGATCAGGACTCAGCAAAAGCGGCAGCCTCTATGGCCGTTAACGCTGGTCACTTTGACGATCCTCTTGATAGACAGGGCTTAGCGCATTTTTTAGAGCATATGTTGTTTTTAGGCACTGATCTGTATCCTGAATCCGGTAGCTTTAATAATTTTGTCTCTCAATCTGGTGGTAACACCAATGCCTGGACTGGCACGGAACATACCTGCTACTTTTTTGATATTAATAACAATCATATTGAATCGGCGTTAGCGCAATTTAGCCGTTTTTTTATAGCGCCCAGCTTGGATCCCGCAGAAACCGAAAAAGAACGAAATGCCATTGAGGCTGAGTTTAAATTAAAGATTAAAGATGATGGCCGACGTATCTATCAAGTACATAAAGAAACTGTTAACCCTGCACACCCATTTGCTAAATTTTCCGTAGGCAACTTACAAACGTTAGCCGATAGACAACGCTGTATTAGTGATGAATTACGCGATTTTTTTAATCAGCATTACCAAGCTCAATGGATGACTCTAGTGATTTGTGCCAATGAATCATTAGATATACTTGAGAAATGGGCTACTCAGTATTTTTGCCAAATTAAAGGCAGAAAAGGTAAATTAAAGCCACCTATAGAAGCGCCACTTTATCGCAGCCAAGACTTAGGTAAGTTGCTTCATATAGAGCCACACAAACACGTACAAAAGCTGATTATTAGCTTTGCCATGCCAAACATAGACGATTTTTACCGTCATAAAACAGTTAGTTTTATTGCCCATTTACTAGGATACGAAGGGCAAGGCTCGCTATATTCAGTACTTAAAGAACAAGGTTGGATCAATGCTCTTTCTGCCGGAGGTGGCATCAACGGTAGTAACTTTAAAGATTTTAATATTAGTATGGCGCTGACCGATGAAGGCATTGAATACTACGAAGAAATTATTGAAATGGTATTTGAATACATTTGCCTAATAAATAACAACATCAGCAAACTGCCTCGCTTGTACCAAGATAAACAAAAACTGCTACAGATCGCATTTGATAACCAAGAAAAATCTCGACTGATTGACTGGGTCAGTAATTTAAGTATTAACATGCAACATTACGATGAAGTTAATTACTTACAGGGCGACTATTTAATGGAAGGCTTTAAAGCCACCACTCATGAAATGGCGATGCAATGGTTAACCCCTCACAATATGCGCTTAGTGCTGATTCATCCGGGCGTAGAGCCTGAACACACATCTGCTTGGTATAACACACCGTATAAAATTGAAAAATTGTCACTGCATTGGCTCGAAGCGTTGGCACAAATTAGTCAGCCACAGGGTGAAATGTTATTACCTACCGCAAATCCTTATTTAGCTAAAGATGTTGTTTTATATCCAATAGAGTCGCATCAAGCTCATCCAACGTTGCTGGTAAAAGAAGCTGGCTTTGACTTTTGGTTTAAACAAGATGCCACCTTCAGAGTGGCCAAAGGGCATTTTTATTTAGCCATGGACTCTGACTTTGCAGTTAAAGATGTAAAGCATATGGCATTGACTCGATTGTTTTCTGATTTGTTTATGGATAGTGTTGGCGAGCAGTTTTATCCAGCTGAGCTCGCGGGCTTAAGTTATCACTTAACATCTCACCAAGGTGGCTTAACCTTGCATACTGCGGGGCTATCTTCAAGCCAACTTGAGCTGGTTGATCAACTAATTGATGCACTATTTAACGTAAAAATTTGTGCTAAACGCTTTGCTGAATATAAAAAGCAACTGGTAAGGCATTGGCGCAATAGTAACCAAAATAAACCTGTTAGTGAGCTCTTTAGTATATTAGGCGCTAAGATAATGCCGTGGAACCCACAGCCTGACGCGTTAGCAAATGCACTTAAAGATACCTGTTTTCATCAGTTTAATGAGTTTAGACAGGCGTTTTTTAATGCGCTTCATGTTGAGTCTTTTTTACATGGCAATTGGCAGCAAAGTGAAGCCTTTGAGTTTCAGAAAAAGGTGGCATTGCACCTTAAAAAGTCAGCCGTTATAGAAGATTTAAAGCGCCCACTCTTTGAAATTACTAAAGTGACTCGTTACGAATTAGAGCTCGCTTGTAGCGATAATGCCATGGTGATTTACTACCAAGCATTAAGCGATGATGTTGATGAAAAAGTAAAAATGATGGCGCTTAATCACTTAATTAATCAAGATTATTTCAATGAACTACGAACCACACAACAATTGGGTTATTTGGTCGGTGCCGGTTATGCGCCCTTTAATACTCGTGCTGGAATTGCTTTTTATATTCAGTCACCTAAATTTGAACCAAGCATGTTACTACACAGGCATAACGTGTTCATCAGTCAGTATTTATCAACCATTGATGAACTAACAGAGCAAGCCTGGCTGCAACAAAAATATGGACTAACAACGCATATTGCCGAAAAAGACAAAAACTTGCGTTTACGTTCACAACGTTTATGGCTTGCTATTGGCAATGGCGATCATCAGTTTAATATGCAGCAACGCCTGCTGGATTCTTTAAACGCATTAACGCTTGAAGATGTAAAAGCCTATGCAGCTGAAATTTTTGATGCAGATCGCCCAAGATATGAGCTTTTAAGCGCTAAATCTGTGAATCAACCGGAGAATCTACCACTTTATTCTCATTCCCTTTGACTCTTGCGCGCGCTTGATTTAGATTGTCTTTTGTAAATAAGAAGTAAGACAATGAAAAAAATAAAAATAATAAAATACATTCTATTGTTGGTCACTTTGGCCACAACCTATTCTGCTAGTGCATTTGAGTCATCGTTTAGCTTGAACTTAAATGCGCTTGTCGTTAGCGTGTGCGCAATAATGACGTTACTGTTAATTTATTTGTTTACAGTTATTCACTCTCTCAAGCGCTCACATTCTCAATTACAGCGATCTGAAAAGCGTTTAAAAAGTACCGTAGAAGGCAGTGGTGACACACTATGGGACTGGAATATAAAAACCGGCAAGGTTATTCGTATTAACGACAAGTACGTACTGAATAACAACAATCTAGTAGAATTCCCACCGAATAAAAGCCTAATACACCCTCGCGATTTAACCCATGTAGATTATCTACTAAAAAAACACTTTGCTGAAGAAAGTACTTTTTTCGAAGCTACTTATCGTATTAAAGATAGTTTTGGTAAATGGCATTGGGTACTCGACCGTGGAAAAATAATCGAAAAAGACGCGAACCTTAGCCCATTGCGAATGACTGGCACGGTAAGAGATATTTCTCAGCTCAAATCAACCGAAGAGCGACTAAACCTATTTGCAAAATGCGTTGAATCATTTACCGATGCACTGGCTATTTATGATAAAGATTTTAAGCTTGTTGATATTAATCCCAGCTTTTTAACTTTGTTCGGCGGTGTACGAGAGCAATACCTTAAAAAAGAATTTCATTTAGCCGGTTACGACAGAGGCTATATAGAGTCCATAAAAGACACCGTTCGAAAGCATGAACATATTCAAGAAGAAGTAAAGCTGCGTAATAGCGACCATGCCCTACTACCATTTGAAATCTCGATAGATGAAATTAAAAACGCGCAAAATCAAATTACCAATTACGTGGTGGTGTATTCTGATTTAACCGAGCGTAAAAAAACGGAGTCTGAGCTCAATAATTTATCCAATCGAGATCGCACCACCAGCTTACCAAACCGTAATTTATTTTTTTCTGACTTAAAAAAATTAGCAAAGGAGCATTCACACCATGCCTTGCTAGTATTTGATTTAGATAACTTTAAAAAGATAAATGACTCATTGGGTCATCAGTTAGGTGACAGCTTACTGGCAAAGCTTGCTATGCGCTTAAATAAGCTTACCCGTGAAAATGATGTGTTTTATCGCCTAGGCGGCGACGAATTTGCGCTGGTTATGTCAAACACCAACGATATTCTCACCATCACCCGCATGGCAAAACAGTTTTTAGCAGCAATAGCCACACCATTTAAAATGGCAGGACATGAACTTGCTATCACATCCAGTGTTGGCATAGTGTTATTCCCCGAAGATGGTAACACCCCTGAAATACTATTAAAGAATGCCGATACCGCCATGTATCATGCGAAAAAGAAAGGTAACAGCTACCTGTTCTTTAATGACAACATGAATCGCCAAGCAGTAAAGCGACTACAAATAGAAAACCTAATGCGCTTTGGCTTAAAAGAAGATCACTTTGAGGTGTATTATCAGCCTAAAATGAATATTCGTACTGGTAAGCTTGCTGGAATGGAAGCGTTAGTGCGTTTTATTACGCCGAAAAAGGGGGTTATTAGCCCTGGGGTCTTTATTCCAATCGCCGAAGAAACAGGGCAAATTATTGAAATTGGTGAAGTGGTTTTAAACAAAGCTTGTCGTGACGTAAAGCAATGGCTAGATGCTGGATTATTTAATGCTCGTGTTGCGGTAAATTTATCAGCAAAACAATTTAGCCTACCCGATTTAACCTCTCGAATAGATGTGATTTTACAAAAAAATGAATTACCCTCTTACTTCTTAGAGCTTGAGATCACCGAAGGCACGGTAATGGACGACCCACAAGAAGCCATTGCTATTATGCGCTCTCTAAGTGCCCGTGGCATTCATTTAGCTATGGATGATTTTGGTACTGGGTATTCGTCGCTGGCGTATTTGAAACAGTTTCCACTGAATACGCTTAAGATAGATAAAGCCTTTATTGATGATATGAAAACCGAACGCGGCCGCAATATGGTGGACTCTATTGTGACTATTGCACATAATTTGGATTTACATGTAGTTGCTGAAGGTGTAGAACAAGCTTCACAAATAAGTATACTGGAAGAGCTTAACTGTGAAACACTACAAGGCTATTACTATTCTAAACCACTCTCAAAAGATGAATTCACTGCATTTTTAAAACAACAGCAAAGCCAATCAAAACTCAGCTTAATTAGAGCGACTAGCTAAGCACGCCATAGACACGTTTTTGCACCAATATTACGTATTAACGCACGTCGATAATGTAGATTAAATAAACACCAGGCTGCAGGCCCCAATAATCCACCCAAAAATAACCAACGCTTAACAGGCATACCCTTTTTAATGGTTTCAATATACATAAGTGTGATAAACACACCACTAAGTAAAATAAATAATACCATGCTCATCTGACTGCTGAAAAATTAAGGCGCATATAATAGCGTTAAACTGGCGAAAATTAAAGCAACGTATTCTTTAGTGGCGGTGCTTATAAATCAGACACAAAAAAGCCGAGCAACTTAAAGCTCGGCTCTCAATTATCAATTCATTACAGCTTACTTGTCAGCACGACCCATAAACTTATGCTCAGCAGTATTTATGCGGATACGATCACCGGTTGAAATATGCTCTGGCACTTGAATTGTTAAGCCAGTTGATAAGCGTGCTGGCTTTGAGCGAGCGCTAGCTGAAGCCCCTTTAATTGAAGGATCAGTTTCTTCAACAACAAGCTCAACACTGGAAGGAAGATCAAGACCTACTGCAGCACCGTCAATTACAATAACGTGCACACCTTGGGTCTCTTCATTAACAAATTGAATTTCTTCCGCTATGGCGTCTTTATTTAAATTGTAAGGCGTGTAATCTTCATTATCCATAAAGACATACTCATCGCCATCAATGTACGACAGCATGGCTTCACGGCGGATTAAATCAGCAAGGTTAAGCATATCGCTGTCTTTAAATGTTTCGTCAACTTTACTACCCGTTACTACATCGTATAAACGCATACGGTATAAACTACCACCAGCACGACCTTGTGGTACTGAGCGTACAATATCTTTTACTACTAATACACGGCCATTAAAGTCAATAGCCGTCCCTTTTTTAACATCACTCGCCTTTGGCATGGGTGAATTCCTATTGTTTTTTTGATTGCGAGAAACATACCACGAACTGAAGAATCTTCAATAGAAACAAAACAACTTAGCGATACTTTTTAAAATATGCGGTTCATCGCCGCTAATAGCAGCGATGAACACACTCAGCACCAACTTAAAAGCGTACTTTTATTCCCGCTGATAACTCACTTACATCATTTTTTGATACTTTATAATAAGTATACTTTAGTAATAATTCAGTCTGCTTATAAACAGAATAACCTACAGCAGCACCTATGTAAGGTTTTGTAGCGTGTTCTTTATACTCTAAGCGAACACCATCCGTGATGCTACTTTGTATTTTATACTGATAACGATATGCACCTAAAAATACCTTTGTGCTTAAAGATTTATCAAGCATATGTCGGTAACCTACTTCAGCTGCCACTCCCTTTGGTAACACCGGTACAAAGCGTGAATAATCTTGATGTAATTTATCTATGTCAGCTTTTACTGTTTGGGCAGTTAAATCGGCTCGACCTTCACCTAAATCAATATATCTTATAGCGACTTCCCAATTGGGTGACAGGTCATAATAAGCGCCAATTGACCAGCTATTATCAGTATCATCAATAGAAACTAAATTAGCCTTTTTGTCCTTGGTTACTAAAGAATGCTTTGCTTTAGACTCACCTAGCGAGGCTTCAAACGACCACGTATTAGCCATTGCACTAGTGCTAATTAAACAACTGGTCGTTACTATTGCAAAGCTCGGAAACATTGATCTTCTACGACTGATAACAAGAACTGAAATCAGTAATAAACCCAATCCCCCCATGCTTCCTCCTGACGACTTATTATTGATAGCAACTGATTCAACAGCGCTAACTGTCACATTGACTTGTGCTGTAGACTTCGCACCTTTGCTATCTTTTATCGTGTAATCAATAATATCAACACCGTCGAAGCCGCTTTTAGGTGTGTATTGTAAAGTGCCGTTAATGTTAATTGACACTGTGCCCTGAGCCGCAACGGCATTGACAACAAATAATTCATCACCATCGATATCTGAGTCATTACGAAGCACATCTATTTCGATCGATGCATTATCAGTGGTTGTTGCCGAATCAAAAACAGCTGTTGGCGCATTATTTATAACTAAGTTAACTCTAACTTGGCTGTTTGATGTGCCCCCTTTACCGTCACTAATGCTATATTCAATAATCGCTACACCAACAAATCCAGTTGGAGGGGTATACAGTAACTGTCCATCGACAATGCTTACATCACCAAAATCAGCCGTCGCACCGCTTAAAGTCAGTGTATCACCGTCCAGATCTGTATCATTTTTTAATACATCAATAGTCGCGGATTCCCCTGCACCAATTGTTATCTCATCCTGATTAGCCTCAGGAAGCTGGTTCGATGTACGAATAGTTGCAACACCGCCTGGATCGACTATCGTTCGGTTCGCTTTGCCATCGTCATCATTAGGACCACCGTCAACAATTTGTAATTGTACACACCATGCACCTTCAGTTAGCCCTTGCGTCCACTCACTACTTCTTGGTGGAGGGCAATAACCAGGCTCACCTGCTGTAGAAAGTAATTGGTTGTCACCAGATGTATCAAAATCAATCCACTGCCCCTCTTTTAACTTTCTGTAAACAGAGTTTTGTGAAATTGGTTTTCTTTGCGGTATTACTATGCTGTAAGTATCTCCAGCATTAGGTAAACCCGTTGCAATAAAGTCAAACAGTCCGCCTGTATTTATCGCTCCTTCATCTTCAGGTAATTCACTATCAAGTAACTGAACGCCGCCCGTTGCATTTTGTGAAATCGTAACCCCTTTTCTCACGCAAACGCCCGGCTCACCTTCAACTAAAAATTTATCACTGTCTTTAACTTGTTCTTGCATGACATTACATTCACTGATCGCATCTAAATAATCAGGAATGCCATCACCGTCACTATCACCGTAGCCTTCTTGTACATCAGGGATAAGATCACCATCAGAGTCTTCTTGTCCTAGCGCCTCAAGTGAGGTTAACACTTCAACGTAAACATCTTTTGATGTTGATAGACTCGGCTCGCCAGAGTCTTGCGCTGTTACCGTTACTTTATAGATACCAGAAGTTAGTGATTGTGTTGAAAAAACAAATTCGTTTTCATTTGCGCTTGTATTAATAAGTTTATTATCCTCTGAAACCCACTTCAGCGTTACGTTATCGTTCGGATTTGCATCCTGAGTAACAGCTTTAATCGTAACGAGATCGTTACCTATGGTAACAAGTGATCTTTGTTGAGAATCTTGTGTAATACTGGTGCTAATAGTAGGTGCTACATTATTTTCTACAATAGTGATTGTGGTTGAAGACTTTGCACCTAAATTCAATGTATCTGCCAGTGTAATTACAACAGTTTCATTGCCTTCACTTTCTGAGTCGGCATAGGTTGTAAAATTAACTTGTCCCTGCAAGCCACTGTTAATAACCAACTCTGACGACACTAAGTCATGATCAGAGCTATCAGCAGTACCCGATACTTCATAGGCAATGGTCACTGGATAACTTGGTGCTTCACCATTTAAAAACACATTAAAGCTATGTGTTTTATTCTCAGCTATTTCGCTATTTTTACTAAGCGAAATAAGTGGACTCACGTTTACATTTTGCGTTGCGATTGCTTCAAGTCCGCTGCTGTCTACTGCTTTCCAGTAAACTAAATGCTTGCCTGGCGCATACAACAAACTTGGATTAACTAATGAGACTGCTAATTTATTACCTTCGCTATCCATTGCCGAAGGCACACCTAACTTGACCTTTGTAAACAACCCTTTTGCATTAACATCAATATCAACTGGTGTATCGATAGTTGGCAAATTTTCTGCTTGATTATTTAATCTTAATGTTGCTGTTGTTCTACTCATTTCTTTATCAGGGTCTTCAATCAAATAATTAATTTGAATGGTCCCTTTGGTGCTTGCCTGGGTCTGATAAACCAGCGTTCCCTCTTCAATTTGCACTGTTCCCACGCTAGCGTTAGCACTAACAATTACCAATTCATCGTCATCAACATCGGTATCATTAACTAACACATCAAGTGAGTAGCGATTATCAGCGTTGCTATTTAATGAATAGCTATCTGGATTAGCAATTGGCGCATCATTAATGGAAGCCACCGTAAAATTCACTGTAGCAATAGCAGATTTTTCCTTTGTATCATCTGCAAGATAATTAAAACTATCAGGGCCAAAATAGTCTGCATTAGGTGTATAAGTGAATGTATTGGCTTGCTTGGTTAATGTACCAAATTGAGGCTGCGACACAGCGCTAATTGTTAGTGTGTCTAAGTCTGCATCTGTAATATCAGGGGAAAAGCTGATATTAGAATCTTCATCAAGCTCTAAACTTAAGTTAGGTGCAATCGGAGCACTATTTGTTGATACCACTTCCAAGTTAAAAGGTGACAGGCTTGCCTGCTCGCTACCATTACTAACAGCGATAGTAATGTTTGGATAAAGCCCTACATTTGCCTTAGTGGGCGTACCCAATAAATTACCTGTTGCAGTATTGAAACTAGCCCAACTAGGCTTGTTAGCAATGCTAAACGTCAGTGCTTTATTTTGTGGGTCTGTTGCCGAAGGGGTAAAGTTATAAAGCTCATCTTGATTTACTTTTGTAGCTGCTGTGCCACTGATCTCAGGGGTAGTCGGTTTAGGCGCTTCAATTACTGTTATAGTAAATGATTTTTTAAAGGTTTCGGCACTGTCATCTGTTTGCACACAAACCGTATAAGCGCCCAGTGGTAATGCCGCTTTGGTTTCTAACGTGTTGCCATTGATTTGGAAAAAACTATTGCCCGCGCTTGTGGTACAACTACCCGTTGCAGCTGATGTAGATGAAACTAGCGAATAAGTATGGCTGCTCGAATCAGCATCCGTAGTCGTTAATACTCCAACATCAGCACCTGCCCCCACAACTGATTCACTAATCGTAGAGCTTGAAAGGCTGATATCAGTAGGCGCATTATTTTCACCCACTACGATTACTGTAGAAGAGCCAAAACTACCAATTGCTCTATCTGCGCCACCATTAGATGTACCGCCACTGTCTTTTATTGATGTAAGTGTAACAACTCTATTCTCGGTGGTAGGCGAATCACTGGTATTTTTATACTGTAAGAACGGCACATAACTTTGCCATACTGCAGCTGAATCTGTTGCGGTAACCGTTACCGTTGCCGTTGAGCCACTTAACATAACCGTGTAGCTAAAGTTAACGGCTCCCGAATAATTACCCGATGCATTATGCTCTAAGTTGATAAGATCGGTGCCAAATTGAAGAAACTCATGGCCCGTATCTTTTACATTAGTAACTGTTAGTGATATTTGTTCAATATTTTGCCCACTCTCAACCGTGCTAACAGCAGCGGAAGAGAAGATAGCCACTGCTGAGCCATTTTCTGTAAAGGTTGGGTTAGCCCCGATTGCTGATACTGTAGGCGCATCATTAACAGAGGTAATACTGACTGACGCTTGATTAGTACCGGTGCTTTGAACCGCGCCATCATCAAATACATAGTCAAGCACAGTTGCATTTAAAGGCACATCTGAGTTGTTGGCATAGGTAATAGCTTGCGCAACAGAATCTACGATTGCAGAAGTGGCATTACTATTAAATGTTAGCGTTAAAGTGCCTGCCGAGTTTGTGGTAACAGTCCCTATATTATTAGCATTGTAACTAAATGTACTTCCCTCAGTTAATGTACTGAGTAGTCCCGAATGAGCAAATATATCGTCGGCACTTGCGCCATCGCGCCGGCGAATAGTCAAGCTAGCATTGTTGTAATCCCCTGCGTTGCTGTTAAGTGCATCAAGCTCAGCATCTGCAATTGTCATATCGCTATCTATTATCACTGCACTGCCATTTTCGATAAATGTAGCACCGCCATTAAGCGAACTAAATGTGGGTGCTGAGTTCGGTGAAATAAAAGTAATGATAGTATCAGGGCCACTATCAGCAACCGTAAAGGTAAGGTCGTTGCCTGGTGCGTTTGTAAGAGCAAGAGTTAGCTCAGAAATGTTAAAATCAGTGGCGTTGGTATCTACTTCTAATGTACTTGTGCCATTAAAACGTACGTTACTGGCTGAAAGCCCTGTAATACCAGCAATAGTAATACGATCGCCTGCGGCTAAATCGGTAATTGTATCGCCTGATAATTGAGATGAGCTACCTACAAAATTATCATTACCTGCGTTACCTGTTAACGTATCTGTACCAGCGCCTGGGCGTAAAGTATCGGCTCCAGAGCCACCTTTAAGTACATCATCACCACTAAAATCTGATGAGGTCATTGTTAAAATGTCAGCGCTAAATGCACTTGCATCTAGCGTCACTGCAGCTGTAATAGCACTGCCACTAGCATTAGAAAAAGACACAACGCCAGCATCAGTATTAAAATTATCGGTTAAGGTGATAGTCGTGTTGCTGTTAGTGCCGATTGCCAGATTTTCAATACCCGATACCGTGGTGCTGGAAAAATTAAAAATACCACCATCCATAAGTTTTAGCGTATCAGCGCCAGCAGAGCCTGTAATGGTTGTATTAAAATCATTAATATTATTAACATCAATTGCTACTGTTGCAGCAGAGGCTAAGCTTAATGTACCAATATTAAAGAAGCCCCCTCCTGTGACATCCGCGCCATCAGATACGTTAACAATATCACTTGCTGTTGCGTCGCCTGTAAGGGTACCAGTGTATGCACTAGTGCCTATTGCAAACGTAACAACATCAGTAGCTGAAGTAGCATCCACATTGGTGTTACTGCTTGAAACTGTAATGATTCTAGTATTAGTGCTGTCATCACCCACGCTATAGCTTTCAACACCTGCTAAAGTAGTAAAATCGCCATCTCCGCTAATGGTAATAGACTCTGAGCCTGGAGCCGTGATTGTGCCTGAAAATCCTTGGTGCTGGCTGGTCGTCATGTTAACTGAAGCACCAGATGCCAAGGTTAGGTTATTTATATTATTTATGGTCCCAGCTGATATATTTGCACCATTACTTAAACTCAGTGTATCTGCAACAGTATTGTCACCGGTAATGATTCCAGTAAATGTAAGTGAACCTAAATCAAACGTAATTGCATCAGTCGCAGAGGTTGCAGTTACAGAGTGGCTAGCATTAGTGACAGTAACCGAGCGCGTATTCGTACTATCGTCATTTAAGGTATAACTTTCTATTGCCGAAACAGTACTTACATTACCATCTCCTGAAACAGAAATTGTCTCAGTGCCACTGCCTGAAACTGTGCCAGAAAAACTCGCAAGCTGAGATGCGCCTAGGGTGACTGTGCCACCAGCAGCAACCGATAAATCTTCAAACCCGCTGACTGTCGCACCTGATATATTACCACCGTTGGTAACAACCAAGGTATCGGTACCAATTCCGCCCGCTAAGATACCCGTCGCACTCAGTGCATTCACATTAACCGTGTCGTCACCACCACTACCGGTTAGATTCTGTGATGCATTGCCTAACGTAAATGTATTCGCTGCACTCAACACATACGTTTCAACCGAACTATTACCAGTTAGGCCATCGGTCGCGGTGCTTATGGTAATTGAATCAGTGCCACTTGCTGTTATCGAAGGAAAGCTGTCGTGCTGCGCCTCAGTCATCGTCACTGAAGCACCACTATTTAATGCTAAAGACTCAAATGCACTTACCGTGGCATTACTAATATCAGCACCGGTGCTCATTTGCAGTACATCGGTATCGCCGCCGCCAGCAAGCGTACCTGTCACGCTCAATCCAGCAATATTAATAGTATCAGCATTGCTACTACCGGTAACATTTTGCGCGGTCCCAGCTAAAGTAATATTAAAAGCAGCATTTAAAACATACGTTTCTATGTCTGCATCTGCAATTACGCTGCTATCACCATCTGCACTTGCCAAAGTAAATGTATTTGTTCCAGCGCCATTTATCGTTGTAAACGCATCGTGTTGCGACTCGCTGAGCGTTAATGAGCCGTCATTATAAGTAGAGAGCGTTTCAAAGGAGGTTAAACTGGTAAATTGTGTGAGATCACTACCATCTATAACAATAATCTCATCTGTACCGTCGCCACCTTGGGCTGTAGACCCAACAATATGACTGGCTGAAGATATGGTTAAAGTCTCATTGTCACTGCTGAAACTAATGGCTGGGTTTAAGTTTGTACCATCCAAGGTGCTAAAACCCGCCGCTGTAGAACTAGCTGCTGTAAGGTTAGCCACTGAAATTGTCGCGGTACGGCTAATACTGTTTTCAGTGCCATCATTAATGACAACTGACACTGTACGCGAAGTTGTGCTGGGTGTTGCACTGGTATTGTTATACGTGATTGCTTTAAGGAAAGTGGTAACTTCAGCCGTTGTTGCAGTTGCACCTGTAATAGAAATTGTGTCTTGTAAACTAATATCTGATGCACCACTTACACCCCCAAGTGCATTTTGCGCACTGGCAGATACATTAAGACCTTCTGAGGCGCCATCTTGATCATTTGTTAATGCAACGGTTATTGTTGTTATTGAGTCGCCATCACTATCACCGGCTTCAGCATCGGGTGCAATCACGGTAGCAGGGCTGCCTTCAGTAAACGCCGAAAAACTCCCTGTACCTGGAATCCCACCATTTAAATCAACAACAGGCGCTGAATTAACAGGAGTTGAAGACAAGTTAGTGATGGCAAGGTTGTCAATTTTTAACCAGCTAAGAGTAGAGTTATCAGAATAAGCTATTTTTAACCATTTTATTTCTGTAAATAACGCACCAGAAGCATTTATAGTCTCGCTGCTACCGCTAGGTAAAGTCCCGCTATCCGCTACGCCTCCTTTATCCGTTGTTAGCCGTATGACTCTATTACTAGCACTTGAGTTATAAACATATAAACTAGATAAATCAAACGTTTCGTTATTTGTAAAATATATTTTACTGTATGTCTGAGTTGATGAGCTTGTAGATATATAAACATAGCCCGCTGAAAAATTATATAAATCTTGACCCCCACCAGCCCCAGACTTAACTTTTATGCTGTAACTAGTACTCGGTATTACATAACTTTTATTATTAGCGTATCCCGTAGGTAAATTATCAAAATTCAATGTACCATCAAACGCTAACACCTCGGAAAAGTCAATCAAGGCTCGCTCTGAAAATGGCCTATCAGCAAAATCGACATCCCCTTTAACTATTTCTAAATCCCAATCTCCGCCTTTATGACTATTACCGGTTAAATCGTCAGAAGCGGCTACATCAAGCTCCGTTGACTGACTAAAGAGTGTTAAAAATTGATCGCCTTGCAGACCCTTACCAAGGTCACAGCCATAAAAAAACACATCCCCACCAGGTTTTACAGCCTCCTTAAATACCGCCATAAATTGTGGGTTACTTTCAATAACCTCAGTATTTATTTGGCTGTTACCAAGTTGTAGCTCTCCACTGCGCCCATGAGAAAATATACTCACGCTCTCTAACTGTTGGTAACGACCAAGCAACTCTTCGAGCTGATTTATACCTGATTCATCAGCATTGAGTTCAACAATCTCTGTCTCTGCATTTAGGTCTCTATAAAATACAGCTTTATCAGGTACTTCAGCATCGATAATGACTAAGTGCTTAGTATCACGTGTTACTGTCAATGTAAGATCATCTGCATTTGCCTCAAATGACTTAATACTTACCTGCGGAGCTAGGTTGAAATTAGCTTCTGATTGTGTTGGTGCTTTTACACTAGGCGCAAGCCCTGTGGCTTGAGTAAGCCCTAAAACCGAACCAATAAAAATCGAAATTGGCGATAAAGAGAAGTGAAGCATTGGGTAAATCCTTTAAGATATTTATGGAGAACCTGTTTTTAATACCATTATTGGTAAATTAAGGTGTTTTTTGTGTTATCAAACTTGCCTTACTGCCTTGTGGTTCTAACCAAAAAGCCATATCACTATATTTTTTAAATAGTTCAGGAGGTAGCACAGTTTTACGACCGGTAAACTCCACTTTACTTTTAACTTGATGTAAGCCATCTGCGCCCAAATTTTTATCAAACTCACTGGCATTGTATGTCACGTTATCAAAATCATGCGCAAAGCTCGGTAAACCTAAAAACTGATAGATCAGAGCCACACTCTTTTCCGGTTTACTTACGAGCAAGTCGTAATCAAGCAATAGTAACTGTTCCGAAAATTCACCATAAAAACCCTCTTTTAGCGCAGCCCAAGCACTGCCAAAAGGCCCTTGATTAGACGCAATGTGCTCACAGCGGGTATACACGTTTTGTCGTGCTGCGGGGGAATAAATACGGCTAAATTCAAGACTGTTTTGCCTATAAACACGTTCAAAACTGTCCATTATCCAGGCTGGATTTCTGACTAAACAAATTACTTTAAAATTATTACCAAATAAGGAATTTAAGATATTAAGCTTTGCAGTCCACAGTCTATTGGTATCAAAAATAATGGGTTTTTCAATATTTTGGTAATACCCAGACCAAACCCCATGACATATATTCAAGCGCTGCGCTGAACTAATGCTACTAGCAAACTCACTCCCAGCTCCCATTTGCTCAAGTAAACTAGTAACAAAACCAGCTACAGGGGTTGACATATCGGCATGAAAATCGGGGTTTTGCCGTAATATACCAGCCAATAATGTTGAGCCAGTCCTCGGTAAACCAGCGATAAAATGATAATGACGCGACATAAATAGTTAACTCCGACTCGGATAAATCCCTTGCATGGAGATGATATGATACATAGCAACAAATGGTGACTGAGAATAAAACGGTTGGCCATCACCATTTAAATTAACGATACCTGTTAAACTATTAGCGGGCAGATTTAGAGCAATGTTATCTTGCGCTGGAACATCAAATGTATCAACTGTCACATTACCAATACTGATCAATGAACTTGGTGCCGTAGATTGATATATTTTTTCTTGTTTATCAGGCCCACCACCAGCAATAACCTTAGCAAGTACTGCACCTGCTGTTGGTTCTCCACTATTAGCATTTTGTGTTGTTGCAATGTTTGCAGATCCCGTTACTCCACTTATCGTCTGCCCAGGAATACTGACAGAAACTGACTGTGCAGAGCTTGGCAATGTAACCGTACTTTGCATCGATGGCAAATTATTATGTGTAAGATAACTAAGTTCACTTCCGCCATACTGGCCCCAACCACGACTGGACAAGCCAGCCCCACTACCAACACCTATCGGTGTACGTCCTCTAATATCTGGTAACCCCATTGACGTACGACCGTCACCACCGTACGTAGAACCAATAAGTGAAAAAAGGGCGGTATTTTGAGCAATAGACAACATCTGTCCTGCACATATAGCCCAACCTTTAGGGGCAAAATTTCCTGCAAAAATCTCTACATTGCCTAATAATGGGTCTGCGCTCATAACGTATTTCCTTTTAAAATAATTTATATAATTACAATTGCATACCAGCTGTAATATTAGCTAAAGATGCAAAACGATAGCCTGAAATACACCCAAACTGACATGAAACAATATCTAATGCCACTGAGCCTTGTTTAGTCTGCACAACTAACCCTTGTGACTTGTCAATACTTAAGACCGTACCAGCTGGCTCTGTGCATGACGCTTGATCAACAAAGGATGCTTGTAGCACATTAAAATCACCAAATTGACCTGATAAAATAAAGCCCCCATAAAGCGGATTACCCGCTCTTGCCGCCGCGACTAAATCAACCGCGCTATACTGTTCAAAAGACAATGTTAAATTATCGTAGTTGAGGGCTGTCGTGACCTTGATTTGTTCAATGTCGCTATCTGATTGCCAATGCAAATTATCAAATTGTTCGAAGAAAATACTCAACACTTGTGGGATTGCAGATGCAACGCGAATAGCAAGGCTTTGATAAGTATCAAATGGGTGAATGGCTATACCCTGCTGTAACGAAAATTGTAGGGGGTGTTCGCAGCTTAAGCGATAAATAGTTAGTAACAAATTATCTTGATGCTCTCTAATTTGCCAGTAAAGTGGATCAGTACCTTGATAATCTGATAACTTTGCAGGGTAAATTCCATAAGCATTACCATGAAAAGAATCAATAATCGTTTGACTTTGAGTTCCCGCATTAAAACAGCTCAAGGCCATTGATACTTGCCAATCATCGAGTTGTGCAAGCAACGTATCATCATTATTCCATACTGAAAATTGTATTTTTTGTGATGCGCAATGTGCTTGCAATTGACCAATTTCGCTTTGCATGTTATTTGTTTGCGTTGGCACTAATACTACAGCGACTAACAACTGGCGCAGTATCAACATATCAATCGTAGGTATAGATAAACAACTTGAAGTAAATAACACTACCTTGCTAATTTGCTCCATAGTGTACCTCTTCGTCAACTTTCGTCGGCAAAAAACCTGTCAAACCGGTAAGCTTATAATAAAAATCTATTTTATCTTTTTTTGTAAGTAATAAATCATCTACTGCGGGGGCGTTTGGTACAAAATCAATACATACTGAAAACATAGGCAATGGATGCGTAATGCCTGACTGATATTGCTGTAACCAATGCCCATTATACGTCATTACTTCAGCGTAAAGGACAAGCGTTAGTTCACTTACATCAGTAGCTGTTTGAGGAATAGAAACTGTGTTACAGCGTACAACTTGTTGTTCTCCAAGAGCAATTATATCTAGCGTGAGCAAACTATGACGATCAAGAGTTAATATATTTCCCAGCTCAATTCTTTTATTCAACGTATCTTGATTTAATATCAGATTCGCAGCATCGCTTTGCGGTTGCAGCCACTGTTCAACATATTCTCGTTGGCAATTAACTAATGCAGCATTAACCATGATTTTACACGGTAACATTACTCCATGATGGCTTAGTTGAGAGGCAAAGTTTCTGCATATACTCAAATGAGCTTCTTTAGAAAAACCATGCTGAAATGCCTCAGCAATAAAAATATCAAACGCTTTGTTACCTTTAAACAAAGCAGCATCAGCCTCGTAAATGCCATCGATATAGTCATTAAGTTGCAACTCATTAACTAACACCTTGAGAGATTTGATCGCTCCTGGTTGAATATCGACTAAAGAAATGCGTACTTCTTGTGGTGAAATAATTTTTTGCTGATCCATATACAGTAACATAGGTAATAATAACGGGGCGAATGGACCACAAGCTGGGTAGACAATATTTATTTGCGAATCCCGTTGTTGTAAATCATTAATAAGCTCAAAAATCCCTTTGTAGAAACGGGTGTTGCGATGTACATCTTTTATTGTTGTTGTGCAGTTTAAAACCGACATCACTAGGCCATGTTGATTAATATACTGTTTTGTCATTTCAACTTCATGCAATTGAGCTTGCCTAAGGACTTTCATTGCTTCTTCGTAAGCGTCAACAAAAAGTTTTTCAATTAACACAGTATCGTCTCTTTCAGTCAGTGCTTGATCTGCGATTGCTAAAAAAGACTGCTTTAGAGTCAACGCTGTAACTGGTTGCTGTTTAAACAAACTAATTTGATCGCGCAGTGCTTGATTAAGTAACCCAGTTACAACTGGCTCTTCACTAATACATGCGGCTGACTTAGACAATTGATGGTTTAGCACCACACACTCCTTATAATTTATAATATATATATTTTTTAGCGTACAATGATGTAGCAATTAAACTGTGAAGCCATCCATTTTATCAATATTATTGGTTGCGCAACTTGATCATGTATGGCCTCAAAAGCTTTAACTAATTAAGGTGTTCAACTTGGGCGTTGCTCAACGCCAAAGTCATCGCATCAATAAAACTATTTTGCAAAAGTAGGGGTTGTTGTCTGATTGTTAATTTTGCTTTTGAAAAAGATTCAAGCCAGGTAGGAATCGAGTGCTTTGATAGCTCATCAACTTGGGGAACCGCGTATTGTAAACTCCCTGTGGATTGTGCATTTAATCCCTGCATACTTAAACATTCCTTTGAGCTTTTATTGTAATACAAAAATTCTATAGTAAATTAATGTTGTATTTACAAAATAGAATAGTCCGCAAAGCGTAGAACGCAACTTTTTAATTCTTGTATTTTTTAGTAATTACTAACTTGAAAAGTCTATCAACTTATTTTTAACAATAAGTTATGTATAATTTTGGCATAAGTTAAAAATAAAAAATATTACACTCTATTACACGGCATTCTTTTTTATTCATAGCGAGTCTTAGCTACTTATTTTAATGGAGTCATATTTATATATTGTACAATTCGAGGTGTACTCCCCTTATTTGAACAACTACCGTGCGGTAATGTATGTCGCCATACAATTAAGCTACCTGCTTTTGCTGCTAATGGAGTACTGTGGCATTTATCGAAATTAAAAGAATGTGGATTGGTATTTTTAGGTAGGTTAGCAAGCCAGTTGTCTATTTTTTTATGAAAGCCAGATACACAACTGAATTCACCTTGTTCAGCGACAACGTCAGTAAGGTATAGTAATCCTTGCGTTGCAAATCTGAGCGGTTTATCAAAGTTTATATCCCAGTGAAGATTTGGCCCAGGAAACTGCCAACTTTCTGTCTGTGGTGGATTAAAACTAAGCCTATCAGTGCTTGCTGTTAAATTTTTTTCACCCCACAATTGCTCAAATACATCTCGCACCTGAGGCTGGTTCCGAATAACCTGCATGGTTATATCATTAAAAATTTGTACCATAATTCCCTGTTTAAGTTCATGATTTCGATACCATGAAACAGGATTGTGTTTATCCATGTTCAAACGTTCATAAACCATGTTACAAACGTCTTCACATAGCGTTTTTTCCACTAGCTCAGGAATAATAACGTAACCATTATCATCCCAGCTTTGCCACTGCAGTGGCGTTAAAATAAAGTAACGAGGCGTCTCTACTGATACTGTTTCATTGTTTATGTCTGTTTCCTCAAAAAATGAAACAATGTTTTTATTAAGCTGATTTCTTTTTGCGTTTGAAATAGCTCTACCATGCGATTTTTCTACCCAATTTTCAAATTCGGAAAAACTATCACTCGCAAAAATAGACTCTATAGTCGGTGTGAGCCCTAAGCCTAAAATGTCCATTATCATGACATCTAGCGACCATTCGTCTTCTATTATTGTTTTATCCGCACAGCCTTGTTTTTGTAACTGTACTTTGTGCCACATTCGCTTTAATTGAAATAGACCTAAGCCTCCAGTTTCTTTATAACAAGGAAGTGTACTCGGCGCTATTGTGTCCGAAGGTGGTACTTTTGCTATCAGCTCATTTTGCATAACAACTCCTTTTCCTTGCTTGATTTCAGACAACTAAAACACCTTAAATTGATTTATTAACGCTGACTAAACTTAATTAGAATAGAGTGCTATATTATTGCAAGCAACAATTGTTGTAGATAAATACATGGAGCGATATGGATACTGAGTTGCTGAACAGATACCGTAATGCGGTTACACATTTGCTAAATGAGCCAGGTGATGCTGGGTTGATGAAGCCTTTTATCAACGATTTAAAAAATTACTTAGGGAATATTACGTCTATATCAACTGATTTAGATATGAATGACTGGAATGATGAAAATACATCCCAAGGCGTTGCGATTTCTCCCGTACAAGCAGCTAAATGCATTGAAGAAACTCTTCGTACACAAATCTTTATGCAAGGTGTTAAGCTCGCTATCGAAGAACGTTTAAAAGCAACGACTGATGATATTCACGTTCTTTATGCCGGTACAGGCCCTTATGGTACGTTACTTATTCCTTATTTAAGTGTTGCCACAAACCCGCGCATAAAAGTCACTCTCATTGACATTCATCCACAAAACATCAGTGCAATTAAAAAGCTAGTAAAGCACTTTTCAATCACCCAAAACATTGTTGCAATCACGTGTGATGATGCAACGCGTTGGCAAGCAACAGACTCCCAGCAATTTGACATTATTATTTCTGAAACCATGACGGCTCTTTTAAAGCGAGAACCCCAAGTTTTTATTTTTGCTCATTTATGTCAATACCTGAGTGATTCTGGCACCTTGATCCCACAAAAAATTTCTTTAAAGGCATGGCTAACACCTTTTAATTCTTTAATGCAGACAGAAGATAAACCGAGCACTGACATACTCTTAAAAGAGTTTTATTGCTTAAATATCGACGAAGCTAAGCGTTTAAATACGGGAGATACATCAACCTTTAAAGGCAGTGTGCTGATCCCAAATGGCGTTGAAACTAATTACAGACTAAAACTAACAACCAATATTCAAGTATACAAACACCTTAAATTGACCGAAAACCAATGTAGTTTGAATATACCGCTGACATTTTTACCTCATGATGCGCAGCTTCGTGGCGGTGAAGCTATTCATTATGAATATATAATGCCCAAATGCGCAGACTTTATATTTAAATTCCCCATAAAAAATATAATTAAAACAGAGACTAAATTAGCTAAATTTACAGATCTTAATAATTTAGGTTTACCAGGCGTAAAGCGTATGTTTGAGCGTGCACAGGCAGCTAAATGCGGTCACTCCTTCAGCATAGCCGACGATGAATGGGCACAATGGACCAATCTATTGGATTCATTAGCCTTGCCATATCATGAAACATCAGTCGCACTTTATCAAAGCCAACGTATAGAAGAATTTGAAGCTTGGCTAAGCACTAACAGCAACCTCACATTATCATGATTATTAACGCTCAAGTTAACACAGATAAACAGCTTAAAGACGTTGAAAAAATTTTAACCTTTCTTACTCATATTGGAATTAAGCACCGGTATCAAACCTTAGATGAAAAAACTTTTTTACCCGGCCTTAAGCTAGAAAAAGACGTTTTATTGCTTGATTTTGTCAATGGGTTCTATCCTGGTGATATCCTCCATGAGGCTGGGCATATTGCTGTCTGTGAGCCAATTTTTAGGCCCCTATTAGATGCTGACTTTTATAAGAATGGCTTACTTGCGGGCAGAGAGAAGCAAGCTATGCACGCAGAAGAAATGGCAGCGACAGCTTGGGCTGTTGCTGCAGCGACTCACTTGTCATTACCACTAAGTATTATTTTTCACGATGACTCATACAAAGGCGCTAATAATTCACTAAAGCATGCTTTTGAAAATGGGAAAGGCTTTGGGTTTCCATTATTACAAGCATGGCAAATGACTTGCCCAAATAAAGGTTACCCTGCAATGGTTAAGTGGATCAGAGATTGTCGCTGGATAGAAACGCTTCCAAATATATAGTTTGCAAAAAGCGGATGAACTTTGTTTAAAATAAAAGGACAATTTAATTTATGAAAATATCCTCAAATAAACATGACTTTTTCCTAAAAAACGGTTTTGTTCACTTTAAAAATGCACTTTCGATAACATTACTTAAAAAATTACAACGTTTTTCAGATAAATTAGAAGCATCAGCACTAAAGAATTTTCACAATGGACAAGTCAATAATCAATGTTGTATCTCAACAGACTCTGGTGTGCCTCGCCTTTTTCGTTATAACGACCTACTATTCGAGTCACCTGAGTTAATAATTGAACTATTAGCTAGCCCACCACTCATCGAAGTTTATAAAGAATTGGTAGGAGATGGCGCGGTTCTTTTACAATCAGATATTGTTTTTAAATACTCACCTCCCCACCCGCATATTACTTGGCATCAGGATGCTCCTCATTCTAGGCAATATCCTTATTTAAATATTGGTATATACCTTGATGACGCTCTTTTAGAAGATGGTTGTTTACGCTACGTGCCAAATACTCAGCATAAAATTTTAGATATTTACGCACTTTCCAATCAATACGGATGGGATATTCCAAATGTAGTACAACAACCCGCTAAAGCAGGTGACATCATAGTTCATGACATAATGGTTTTACATAGCTCAGGGGCAAAGCGCAGCCAAGGTGCCAGAAGAACTCTTTACGTTGAATTTAGGCCAGTTTTAGGGATTACCGAAAGTGGAAAACAAACTAATGAGTGGGCCGAACTGAGAAAACAATGGATGGCACATGTAATTAAAGCGGCAGATCCAGGCAGTATTCCGCAAGCTTGGCATGAATTTTACGGCGAACCTAAATATGATTTAAGTACTTTAGTTAAGCTCATTAAAGCCAAGCCTGAAGCCCCCATCCCTTCGATTCATGCCCATAAAAATGTAGTTCATCCAAATTACCCTACTCCCAAGGATTTACGCTAATATCACATATAATTTGAAAATATTCATTTTCTCATTAGGGTCTGTTGACCTTTCAGGACTAAAATTAAACAATCTCTTAAAGGAATATACGTGCTTGATAAACACTTTACGCCAGAACAACGTGAATTGATATGCGCTGATCTAGTTCATTTACGCTTATTAGCTGATTTAAAACTTGCACCATCAATTCCTTACTTTGCAGAAAAACCTTACCCTAATGGCCGCTGTAGAGAAATACGCGATGAGGTATTTGCACTACTGCAAACAGAATTACCCACCACTAAAAAACCTGGGCTCAGTTTATTAAAAAATCTAATTTTACAAGGTAACTCTTTACAAAAAGCCTGGGGCTCACTGCGAGATGAATACTTTCAAAACGCATTGATACTTGGTCCGTGGTATATTGATGTTGCTAACGACACCGTAAATGCCAATAAACCTAGAATAGAGATTTTATCCTTAGCTACCTCAAACTTTACATCAATAAAGGATTTTGATCAGTTTGTAAAAATAGCTCGTAGCTATTGGAAAGTTGACGTGTATAGAAATGATGTATGCCCAGCGCTTGCGCCTTATATGCCACTTTTATGTGTGGGCACCAGTGGTACTAGTTGGCTTGGGGCTGCAAACGACGATATGCTCAATGTCGCTATTAATAGCAATTTTGAGGAATCTAAACGTATTTTAGACTCTTTGCCCTGCGCGCCAGTTAAAGTCAAAGAGCGCTGGAAAAAAGTATTGAGCAATTTCGACCATAATGATTTTTTATTAAGTGTCGGAGAGCCTGTTTCGTATTGCACTACGTATAGTAAACACTCGTACCAAACAGACCTGAAAAAACGTGATGCTGCTGTTACTGCATACTTGTCTTTGCCTAAATCTGTTTAGCCAGTGCTCAACAAAAAAACTTTATTCACATTTCCAGTTCCAACATAGGTACTGGTTTAACTAACTTCCAATATATCAGTCTATAAATTAAGAAATTATAAGCTCAAATAATATTTCATGCCACAAAGCTAATGAAAAAATGCTATGGTTAAGTTATCGATTATGACCTCAAGGAATGGCTCATGAACCAACAAACTGTACATACGTATTTAATGAACAAACCGTTAGTTAAACTAACGCAACCTTTTGCTAAAGATGTTGATGTGTATAAAGTAAACCATAAAATGTTCGCCACCCTTGCACTGAGCAATGAGGGCGAAACCGATGAAAACGGCGAACCTATTTGGTGGCTAAACTTAAAGTGCGATCCTGATGAAGCGCAGTCATTACGTGACATTTTCCCTTCGGTTATTCCAGGTTATCATATGAATAAACGTCTTTGGAATACTGTGATTTTAGACGGCTCAATACCACAAGGTGAAATTGAGCGTATGATTGATAATTCATTTAATTTGGTTGTGGACAACATGCCAGATAAAGACAAACAGGCTATTGCCGATTTGCTATAACACTTACAGCAGACATAAAAAAAGCCGCTAATGCGGCTTTTTTACTTTAAAATTAAATAGTTAATCTTGTTGTTCTGCTTTACTATAAAACTTATCGCCTTTCTCAGCCATTTCTAGCAAAGTCTCGCAGGGCGCAAAAATCGCATTGCTGTTAGCCAGTGTAGACATATCAGAGCTTATTTTACTCGCGCCTAATTTGTCCATGTAGCTAAACGGGCCACCTAAGAACGGTGGGAAACCAATACCAAAAATAGCACCAATATCACCATCACGCGGGCTTGCGATAATACCATCATCTAAACAACGAGCCGCTTCATTAAGCATTTGTGAAACACAGCGCTTAGCAATCTCATTTTTATTTAAACGTGGGGCCGGTGTCACGCCAAGTAGTTCGTATACCGACTCATCGACCTTCTTGCCTTTCTTGTCGTATTCATAAAAGCCACGACCTGTTTTACGACCAAGACGTTTTGAATCAATCATACGCGAGAAAGCATCGGGACCTTTAAAGCGCTCACCCAATTCTTTTTCAAGAATTGGTGCGATTTTAGAACCAATATCAATACCTACTTCATCAAGCAGTGCCAACGGTCCAACCGGAAAACCAAACTCGACTAAGGCCGCGTCTATTTTTTCAATCGGCTCACCAGCAAGCATTAAGTTCGCCGCTTCATTAAGGTATGGCGCTAAAATACGGTTTACATAAAAACCAGCCATATCTTTTACCACAATTGGCGTTTTACCTTGCTTACGCGCAAAATTAACTACACGAGCAATAGTTTCTTGTGACGTGCCTTCGTGAGGAATAATTTCTACCAGTGGCATTTTCTCTACTGGTGAGAAATAATGTAAACCAATTACATTTTCAGGACGTTTTGCTTTTGCTGCAATTTGCGAAATAGGTAATGACGAGGTATTACTTGCGAAAATAGTATTCGCTTGGCACTGCTGCTCAACATCAGCAACCATACCTTGCTTAAGCTCTAAATCTTCAAATACCGCTTCTATCACTAAATCTATGTGTTTAAAGCCGCTGTAATCCGTGGTGCCCGTAATGCGGTTCATGGTTAACTGCATATCGGCTTTTGACATAATGCGGCGCTTAAGGCGTTTATCTAAGATTTTGTAAGTGTAGTTCATGGCATTACTTATGCCCTGCTCTGCCACATCTTTGATACGTACCGGTAATTTAGCTTTAACCGCGCTCACGTGGGCAATACCTGCGCCCATTAATCCGCCACCTAACACAGCAGTTTTGCTAATCGCAGGAGCGTCATCGTTGCGCCACTCTTTTTTCATTTCAGTGGTTGCAAAGAAAATACCGCGCAGCGCCTTAGACTCATCACTCATCACTAAAGTGGCAAAGCCTTCTGCTTCGGTTTTATACGCTTTCATTTCATCAAGCTCTACGCTTGCACGAACCGCTTTAATAATCGCAAGCGGCGCTGGGTAATGGCCACCGGTTTTTTTAAGAACGTTTTCTTTGGCTTTTTTAAAGATAAAGTTACGACCAAACGGGTTTGATTCTAATAACTTGCTGATCTTATCAAGTTTAGGCTCTTTAGCTTGTGGCTTTTTCTTCGCCGCAAACTCTTTGGCCACTTTTAGCAGTACGCTTTGTGGAACACAATCATCCAATACACCGGCTTTTTTTGCTTGTTTTGGACGAATTTGCTTACCAGTTAGCATCCACTCAAGGGCTTTTTGAATACCCACAATTTTAGTTAAGCGTTGTGTACCACCACCGCCAGGTAATAAACCTAGTTGTACTTCTGGTAAACCAATTTTAGTTAAATCGCTATCAGTACCAACGCGATAATCACATGCTAAAGCAAACTCTAAACCACCACCTAAAGCAGCGCCATGAATAGCACTAACCGTGGTATACGGTAGTTTTTTCATATCAAAAAATGCTTGATGGCATAATTCACTGATAGCTAATGCATCTTCGCGTTTTTCAACGTTGTCTAGCATTTTCACATCAGCACCGGCAATGAAGTTATCACTTTTGCCACTAATAAATACCATACCTTTCACTGCATGCTCTTTAGCCTGTGCTAATAATGCTTTTAAATCATCAGCAAAGCTGTCACGCAGAGTATTCATTTTTTCACCCGGCACATCAATGGTTACCACGGCTATTTTGTTATCATCAACCGTTAAATTAAATACTGAATCTGTCATTACGCACTCTCCAATACAAAGGCTGCACCTAAACCACCCGCAGCACAGGCAGTCGTTAACGCTAAACCACCGCCACGACGCTTAAGCTCGTATAAGCTTTGTGTAATTAAACGCGCGCCGGTTGCCGCAAATGGGTGACCATAAGCGAGTGAACCGCCGTTAACGTTAAACTTATCCATGTTAATTTCACCTATGGCTTTATTACGCCCTAAGTGCTCTTGTGCAAATTTATCTGAAGCAAACATTTTCATATTCGCTAAGGTTTGCGATGCAAACGCTTCATGCATTTCTATAAGATCTAAATCAGCTAACGTAATACCTGCTCTATCAAGCGCGATTGGCGTTGAGTGAGCTGGCCCCATTAACATGTCTTTTTCTACGCCAATGGCTGAAAACGCAAAACTGCGTACGTAGCCTAAAATTTCGTAACCCAATGCTTTTGCTTTGCTTTCGCTCATCATTAACACTGCAGCTGCGCCATCGGTTAATGGGGTTGCATTAGCGGCAGTCACAGAGCCGTGCTGACGGTCAAATACGGGTTTAAGCTTGGCATAACCTTCAACCGTTGAGTTTTTACGAATATTGTTATCTTCTTCAATAAAGCTTTTATATGGCGGTAAATGCGCCGTCATTACTTCATCTTTTAACTTGCCATCGGCCCAAGCTTGAGTTGCTAATGAGTGAGAACGGTGTGCTAAAGCATCTTGATCTTCACGGCTAATATTATGGGTTTTAGCCATTTGCTCAGCTGTTTGTCCCATTGATAAACCCGTTGAGTACTCAGCAACCGCTGGCGGTACTGGCAATAAATCTTTTAAACGTAGTTTTGAGAATATTTTTAAACGCTGACCAAGCGTACGGGCTTTGTTTAAATCGACTAAACTGCCGGCTAATTTTTTACTTACACCAATTGGCAATACAGACGATGAATCGGCACCACCAGCAATACCCACGTTTACAGAGCCTGCCATAATAGATTCGGCAACATTTGCAATTGCTTGAAAGCTAGTTGCACACGCACGTGACACTGAGTACGCGTCAACGCCCACTGGCATACCTGTACCTAATACGATTTCACGTGCAATATTTGGCGCTTCTGGCATTTGTACTACTTGACCAAAAACTAGTTGATCGATTTCTGACTTGTCGAAATTTAATCGCTCAAGCATTTCATTAACTACTAACTTACCCATATCCAATGCTGGTACATGGTGAAACGCAGTTGCTTGCTTAGCAAAAGGAGTACGTAGGCCGCTTACAATGGCAATACGGTCGCCTTTTGGTGTTTTAAGTATGTTTTGCTCAGACATTTATTATTCTCTCCCGCTGACAGGTCAGACCTGTATATTTTCCTCGATTCTAAACAACCCGTGTGATAAAGCCAATAGATAAACGTAAATTAATCATAAAGCGCCATTGTAAATCACTACATACATTGTATGAGAGTAATACAATAGGCTTTTTTAGCTGGTTTTACAAAGTTTTGTGTTAGGCTAAAAAGCGTTAAAAAATAACGAACTATTTTCAAAATATCAGTCTAACTCTTGAGTTATCCACTTATAAACCTTATAACTAGCTCAGTATTTGTTACCTAACCACTTTAGGTATTATTTAAGCTGACGAGGACAGTACACTTATTATGGCAGCTAACGCATTTTCAAACTTAAAAACGTATTTAGACACCCAAATTATTGGCCAGCCAGCGCTCACTCAAGCACTTTTAATTGCTATATTAGCTGATGGTCATTTACTTGTTGAAGGCCCTCCAGGGCTTGCAAAAACGCGAGCGGTTAATGCTTTAGCAAAAGGTATTGAAGGCTCGTTTCAGCGTGTTCAGTTTACCCCAGATTTATTACCTGCCGATGTAACCGGTACTGATATTTATCGTCAACAAACCAGTGAGTTTGTGTTTGAAAAAGGCCCTTTATTTCATAACCTCATATTAGCGGATGAAATAAACCGAGCACCAGCGAAAGTACAATCAGCTTTATTAGAAGCAATGGCTGAGCGCCAAGTTACTGTGGGCAAAAATACGTACCCACTTAGTGACCTGTTTTTAGTGATGGCAACGCAAAACCCGCTTGAGCAAGAAGGGACCTACCCACTGCCTGAAGCGCAATTAGACCGCTTTTTATTACATTTAAGTATTAATTATCCGGGGGCTGAGCACGAACTTGATATTTTACGCCTAACCCGTGGTGAAGCACTTAATGATGAAGTTCCAGTGCTTGAGCAAATTTCGCAAGCAGAGTTGTTTGCCGCTAGAAAAGCGATTTTGGGTCTGTATTTAGCAGAGCCACTAGAGCAATACTTAGTTCAGTTGATTATCGCTACTCGAGAAGGCGCAAACTTAGATGAGCAACTTGGCCGCTGGATTGAATACGGCGCCAGCCCACGTGCCACGATTGCCTTGGATAAATGTGCCCGAGCTCATGCGTGGTTAAGTGGTCGTGATTTTGTATCGCCTGACGATATTCAAGCTGTGGTACATAATGTATTACGCCATCGTATTATTTTAAGTTACGAAGCACAGGCCGATGGTATTACAAAAGATCAGGTTATTAGCCGTATTGTTGAACTAGTTGCTGTACCTTAAGTTATGCAAACACACTTTGATTCTCAGGCATGGCTTAAATTAAGTCATAGCCATGGTGTTAATTTATCGCTCAAAGAGCTGATGTATTATAAAGCAAAAGCGCAACTGCTTGAGCTGGCACCTAACGTTAGAATAAAAAATACCTTAGCGGGGCAATATCTGGCGCCGCATAAAGGCCGTGGCATGGAGTTTGCCGAAGTGCGCCATTACCAACACGGTGATGACATACGCTCTATTGATTGGCGGGTCACGGCTCGTACAGGTGAAACTCACACCAAACTTTTTCAAGAAGAAAAAGAACGTCCGGTATTTGTATTTACCGACTTTTCAAATTCCATGTTATTTGGCTCTCAATTATTATTAAAGTCGGTGCAAGCTGCACATATTAGTGCCTTGGTTGCATGGTCCGCTTGCCAACGTGGCGATAGAATTGGCGGTATTGTGTTTAATCAGCACTCGCATTTAGAGCTTAAACCCAGCGCCCGTGAAAAGGCCGTGTTAAAGCTGTGTCATAATTTGTGCGACGCCCATCAGCAGGCACTTGAAAATATTGATAAACCCGCCAGCAATAACTTTAGTGACAACCTTAAGCGTTTAAATCACTTAGCCAAACCCGGTAGTTTGGTTTATATCGTATCCGATTTTAACGCCTTAGATGACGCCAGCTTTAAACAACTCGAATTACTTGCGCGGCACTGTGAGTTAATAGGCTGCCATATTAGCGACCCCTTCGAGCATAAGTTACCTGCTTTTCAACAAGCGGTTACGGTAAGTGCTAATAATCAGCAGTTTGCCCTCCCTTTGATGGATAACAGTTTTAGAGAACGATTTGCCAAAAATGCCGAGCAAGCATTTAGCGCGCGTATTAATCGTTTAACAAAATCTGGGCTTAACCTATTATCATTCGATGCAGCCACTGCGCTGGAACTGCAATTAGTGAGAAGATAAATCATGCAAACCTCTCCACTTGATGGCCTTCACGATATTATTGCTCCCTCTCACGTTGACTGGTGGCCGTTAGCCCCTGCTTGGTGGGTAGTTATTAGCATTGCACTGTGCTTAGTGTGTGGCTTAATTATAATTATGTACAAAAACTATCAATTTAAAAAACCAAAACGTAATGCGATTAAATTAGCTAATCAACAACAATCAGCGCAGCAATTGCATATTATTTTAAAGCGTTTAGTGATCACCTATTACGATCCACGCTTAGCAGCGCAATCCACAGCTAACTGGTGTAAAACCCTAAGTCAACTTGCTGCAATTGGTTTTAATGAAGATGAAATTTCAAGCCTATATAGCACAGCACAAACACCACCGGCACTCAGTGATAAGTTTCGCCAAGCTATTAAACAATTTAAGCTAAAGGAGCCACTGCATGTTTGAATTTAGCTGGCCATGGCTGTTTTTATTACTGCCGCTTCCTTTAACGTTACTGCTATTAAAACCCGCAGCAAGTAATGCAACGACACGTTTACGCATACCCAGCTTTGCATCGCATAATTTAAATAATCAACATATAGAGCCCAGTGCACGTAAGTTAAATATTATTGAATGGTTGCTGTGGCTATTATTAGTAACCGCATCAGCGAACCCTACCTGGTTAGATGAGCCTATATCGCTGCCTAATGAAGGTCGCGACATTATGCTCGCTGTGGATTTATCGGGCTCAATGACAGAACAAGACATGGCTTACAATGGCCAATATGTTGACCGTTTAACCATGGTTAAAGCGGTGCTAAGCGATTTTATAGAGCAGCGTCAAGGCGACAGACTCGGGCTTATATTGTTTGGTGATACCGCGTTTTTGCAAACGCCCCTTACCCGTGATGTAAAAACCGTCAGCAAAATGCTTACTGAAGCACAAATTGGCCTTGTAGGTCGTGCCACGGCAATTGGTGACGCTTTGGGCTTATCTGTTAAACGCTTTGCTAGTAAAAAAGAAAGTAATCGCATTGTGGTGTTACTAACAGATGGACAAAACACCGCAGGAAACCTTGATCCCGAAGATGCGCTATTACTGGCTCGTGAAGAAGGTATAAAAGTGTACACCATCGGAGTCGGCTCAGATAACCCACGTGGCTTTAGTTTATTTAATATGGGCTCTGGGGGGAGTAATTTAGATGAGAGCTTACTGAAAAATATTGCCGAGCAAACAGGGGGGCTGTATTTTAGAGCTAAAGATGTAGCAGGCCTTCAACAAATCTACGCAGAGCTTGATAAGCTTGAACCAATTAGTGCCGATGAACAAACCTTTCGCCCACAAACGGCCTTGTTTTATTATCCGTTATTACTGGCCATTCTGTTGATCAGTGTTACCGCATTGATAAAAACAGTGCGTGCAATGAAGGAGCCAAGCTAATGGATTTTGAGTTTATTCGCCCCGCTATTTTATGGCTGCTACTCCCTGCCCTAGGGTTATTTTTTATTGCCATGCTTAAAAAGAAAAAAGCCCAATCAGCGCCACTTATTGCACCACATTTAGCACAATTTGTTATGAGTGAAGCAAACAATCAAGCTCGTCAGCCGCTGTGGCTAGTTGCGTTATTTTGCAGTTTAGCCATTATATTTAGTGCAGGCCCGAGTTTTGAAGAAAAACAAGTCCCTGTATTTCAAAGTAAAAGTGCGCGCGTTATTGTAATGGATATGTCGTACTCTATGTATAGCACCGACATTGCTCCTAATCGATTAATGCAATCTCGCTTTAAAGCCCTCGATATGATTGAGTTATTTAAAGAAGGTGATACTGCATTAGTAGCCTACGCAGGCACTGCCTATACCATTTCTCCACTGACCAATGATGCAACTACCCTCGCCAACCTTATTCCTAGCTTAAGCCCTGAAATTATGCCTGATAAAGGCTCAAACGTGCTGGCAGGTTTAGACATGGCACAAGAGCTGCTCACTCAAGCAGGCTACCTAGATGGTGATATTATTTTGATCACCGATGGTATTGAACAACAACAGCAAAGTGATATAAGTGGTTTTACTAACAGTAGCCAGTATCGACTAAATATTTACGGTATTGGCACTGAGCAAGGCGCACCAATAAAGTTACCTGAAGGCGGGTTTTTAAAAGATAATTATGGCCAAATTGTAGTGCCTACACTCAATGGTTCTTTACTCAAAGGACTAGCAAAGAATAGTGGCGGCCAATACGCTAATTATCAGCCTAGCAATAACGATATTGCCATTTTTTCACCGCAAGCAAACAGTGAAATACTAAAAAGTGAAAAACCCAATTTAGCCTTGTGGCGAATCGATGCTGGCATTTATGGCTTGCTTATTTTACTGCCCTTAGCTCTATACTTATTTAGGCGCTCTGCGTTTATTGGTGCGGTGCTATTGCTAAGCTTTATACCTCAGCAAAATGCTCATGCAGTAGAGTTACCAACGCTATTTAAAAATACCGATCAGCGTGCATTAGAAGCCTACAACAACCAAGAGTATCAACAAGCAGCACAAGCGAAGTCCAATGCTCTCAAAGGCGCTGCACTGTATCAGCAAGGTCAGTTTGAAAGCGCTCTGAACGAATTCAGCCAAGATAAATCAGCCACTGGTTATTACAATTATGGTAATGCACTGGCTAAAGCCGGACAATTAGAGGCTGCTATAAACGCTTACAAACAAGCGCAATCACAACAACCTGATTTTACCCAAGCAGCCGATAACCAAGCGTTAGTTGAGCAGTTACTTAAGCAACAGCAACAGCAACAGCAAGACCAGGAAAACCAACAAGGTAATGATTCGCAAAATCAAGATGAGCAAAGTCAAGATGGTGCAGATAAATCAAAACAAGATCAGCAAAAAAATGGCGATAAAAATAGCGAAGATGACAGCCAAAACAGTGAAGAGCAGCAATCGAGTGACCCCTCGGAGCAATCAAAAGATCCACAAAGCCAATCTGGCGAGCAGTCAGATGAACAAAATCAGCCTGACATGCAAGCTCAATCACAAAACCAACAAGACGAGAACAAAGACGACGATAGTAAGCCTCAGCAAGACGAGCAACAGAGTCAACCCAATAAAATGAATGAGCCACCGCCATCAGATGAGCAGAAGCAGCAAGCACAACAACAAGCTATGCAAGCACAGGCAGCTGAACTCACTAATGAAGAAAAAGAGAAAGCACAGCAACTAAATCAGTTACTAAGAAAAGTGCCCGACGATCCCGCTATTTTATTAAGAAACAAAATGCAATTAGAAGCCCAAAAAAGACAATATCAACGCCGTCCAACAGGAGTAGAAAAATCATGGTAATGCGATTATTTTGCTGTTTATTGCTATTAACTGCCATGCCATTAATGGCCGCCACTTCATTAGAAGCAAGCGTTGATAAAAACCCGGTACTGGCGGGTGAGTTTTTTATGCTCAATATTAGCGTTGATGATTCAATCAAAGGGCAACAACCCGATACTTCAGCGCTGTTAAAAGATTTTGTCGTTGGTCCTATGAGCTTAAGTAGCCGCACCAACATTATTAACGGCAGCATTAAAAAACAAACATCGTGGTCTGTTAAGTTAATGACTCGCAAAGCCGGTGAATACACAATTCCTTCTTTTAGTGTTGCAGGGCTCAGCTCTGAACCAATTAGCTTATCGGTTAAAGAGCGAAGCAGCGATGCAGGTAAAAATGATGATATATTTTTAAAAACCTCGCTTACAAATAACAGCTTATTTGTGCAAGAGGCTGGCGTTTACACCATTAAACTTTACTTAGCTAAAGAGCTACTTGATGGCAGCTTAAGCACACCAAGCATGGAAGATGCTCAACTCACCCAACTAGGTAAACAAAGTGAAGATTATGAACTGGTTAATGGTAAACGTTATTTAGTGATCACCCGTAATTATTTAATTCAGCCGCAAAAAAGTGGTGCATACACCATTGAAGCACCGGTTTTTCAAGGGCGTGTTCAACAAAACTATCGCCAACTAGAGGTGTCGGCACTTGGCGATGAACAACAGATTGAAATCAAACCTATCCCTGAGAATTATCAAGGTGATTGGTTACCCAGTGAATTAGTAAGTCTAACCGAGCAATGGCAACCAGACGATAATACCGTTGAAGCCGGCACGCCAATAACACGCACTATTATGCTTACCGCCTTAGGGGTGACTAAAGAGCAACTGCCCGAAATTGATATGCCTACTATTGATGGTATTCGCAGCTATCCGGATGAAAAAGAAACTAATAATGCAGTGCGCGATGGTCGAGTGGTATCACAGCAAAGCGCCTCATTTGCGCTACTTCCACAAACCCCAGGTACCTATACACTGCCTGAAATTACTCTGCCTTGGTATAACACCAAAATGAACCGAATTAGTTACGCAACTTTACCAGAGCGTACAATTACGGTAACACCAAGCACCACAGCGCCAGCAAACTCGCTGAACCCTCCCGTTGAAAGTAATTTAAACAATACGGATGCAGAGCCAAAGCAACAATCGCTCAGCGTGCAACGCCACACTAGCACGCCTCTATGGCTTATTATTGTAGCCGTATTAGGTTACATATTATGGATTGTGACCCTGATTCTTTACTTTATGAAACGCTCAGTTAAAGAAGCGCAACAAACGGCGCAAGCAAATCATAGAGGCAATCAGCAAGCAGAATTAAAAACACTGCAAATACTTGCTAAAAGCCGTGATAATAAAGCATTTTACGATGCACTTAATCTATACGCGCTAACTCGAACAGATAAAAAGGTAGGAGCTCTCACCCATTTATGCGCTATGATAAACAACTCGCAGTTCACTGCGCAGGTAAATAATTTACAAGCACAGTTGTACGGTAACCAATCGGCTAGCACTGATTTAGAAGCGATTGTTAGTTTATTAAAAAAACATCAATCGCACACAGCTAAGTCGTCATCTGCGTTAAAAGAGCTATATTCTTAATAAGAATCTTAGTTACTTTTTTGGCCTATAATAATTTTAATTAAAAAGTGCTTATGTTTGGAAATAAAAAATCGAATGATCGGGTCTTAATAAATATGGCTGAAAAACAACAACGCTACGAAGCCTTGGTCCATGTTTATCACAAGGAACTTTATCGCTTTGCTTACTGGTTATGTAACGACCCGACTATTGCGGATGACTTAGTGCAAGAAACCTTTTTACGTGCATGGCGCTCGCTTGATTCGTTACTCGACCAAAAAGCAGCTAAGCCATGGTTGTTGACCATATTGAGGCGAGAGAATGCCAGACGTTTTGAACGCAAGCAATTTGATTACAGCGATGTAGATAACGACACACTAGTAGATCAAACCAGCCATAGCTTAGATACGGAAATGGAACAAACCGTTATCCAGCGACAAATTTCTTTATTGGCTGATGAATACAAAGAGCCGCTGTTGTTACAGGTGGTAATGGGCTGCACCGGAGATGAAATTGCAGACATTCTTAACTTAAATAAAAATACGGTCATGACACGTTTATTTCGAGCAAAAAATCAACTTAAAGAGGCATTAAGCCGTGATGATGAACAACTTAAAGGAGCATCAAAATAATGGATGAACTTGAGTTTCGTCGCCGCACAATTGCGCAGCCCAATGAGCTGGACAAAGAGCTACAGGAATTTGCAAACAGCAGTGCCGACAGACAACAATTTTTAAATGAAAGCAAATCATTCGATAAACAACTCGACAATGCGCTTGAAATCCCTGTGCCTGATAACCTTGCTGAACGAATTATTTTAAATACCTCGTTAAAAGAAAAAGCCAGAACAGATGAGCTTGAGCAAAAGGATAACGTGATTAGTGCACGCTCATGGTTTAAGTTTGACCGAGTACATTTGGCTTTAGCGGCTTCATTTGTGATTGCAGTCAGTGCGTTTATGTTTAGCGAAGAGCAAAACATTAATCAAACGGCTGGTGAGCATGCACTAGCTCATGTTTACCATGAAATTTATGCATTAAATAAGACTCAACCAATTAGCATACAAACTGTTAATGAAAAGCTGGCTTTACTTGGCGGTCAAATTAGTGATTTGCCAGGTAAAGTCACTTACGTTACCTTTTGCGATTTTCAAGGTGAGAGAGGCTTACATTTAGTGTTTGAGTCTGACTTTGGGCCTATGACCGTGTTTATTGTGCCAAGCGATAACCAAATTTTTGAAATTGGCTCAGATGATTTTAATGACTCTCGCTATGCTGGCCATATAAATCGTGGCAAACAGGCTGATACCGTGCTAATTGCAAGCCTTGGCTCACCAGTTGATATGTATAATGAACGTATTTCAGGGGCTATTCGCTGGCTTTAAGCCATTATAGAAACAATAAAAAACCGCAACGAGTGAAGTGACCCCATAAAGTTGGACTCATTTCTAAGCGGCTGCCAAGGCCTGATTTCGATACTGTATCGGACTCAGGCCTTTTAGTTTCAGTTTAATACGCTCATTGTTGTAATAGTGGATATATTCTTTAATGTTTTCAATAAGATCATTCACGTCTTTAAACGTTTCGTTGTGGTACATCTCACTCTTCAATATGCCGAAGAAGTTCTCAGCAACCGCATTATCTAAACAATTTCCTTTTCTAGACATACTTTGTTGCAATCCTTTTTCCTTAAGGTGATTTTGATATTGTTTGTTTTGATATTGTTTGTTTTGATATTGTTTGTTTTGATATTGCCACCCTTGATCTGAGTGTACAACTGGCTTTTCATTTGGCTTCAACCTAGCAGTTGCTGTTTTAAGCATGTCAGTTACCAAAGGGAGTGCAACGGATTTTCTGACTTCGTAACTGATTACCTCTTGGTTGAATAGGTCAATCATAGGCGATAGATATACCTTCTCATTATCCACTTTAAACTCCGTCACATCCGTCACCCATTTTTGATTTGGCTTCTGCGCAGTAAACTCGCGGTTAAGCGTATTTTCTGCGATTTTACCCACTTCACCTTTATAGGATTTATAGCGCTTAGGCCTTACTTTTGACTTGAGTCCTAACTCATTCATCAACCGTTGAACGCGCTTATGATTAACAAATACTCCCATTGCTCTCAGGGCACTCGTAATTCTGCGATAGCCATATCGCCCTTTATGCGCGTGATAAATATCACGTATTTTTACCAGTAAATCATTGCTTGCACAGGGTTGCTTACAAGTAGTGCGATGATAATAGTAAACACTCTTTGGCAGCCCTGTCGCCTTTAAAAGGTGTCGTAAGCTATGCTTTGCCTTGAACTCTTCGACGACTATCGTTTTGTCTTTGCTTTTTTCTTTCTGGCTTGAGCCAAGGCTTCTAACTTTTTTAGCACATCATTCTCAGCTCGTAAGTATGCTAGTTCTTCTCGTAACTCCTCCTCAGTCATTTGCTCTACTAGTTTTGATGAAGAAGAATTATTTGTCATGAATGGCTTACCTTTTCTCTGTGGTTTAAGACGTGATATACCATCACGAGCATAAAGCTTTTGCCATTGAAAAAGAATGCCTGGGGACGATAAATCGAAGAAAGCACTGGTATAACCGAGTGACCTACTGTTTGCTGTCATCGTTTTTAACACTTCAGCCTTAAATGCTAGAGAATAAGGTTTGTGAACAGACCTGAAGCTTTCAGCGCCATGAATTCGATAAATAGCGGTCCAATATCGGACCTGCCTATCTGTAACATTAAATCTGTTACTTACCGCCGAAGAGCTTTCAGACAAAGCGAGTTCAGCTATTTTGAGCTTGAAAGCTCGGTGATGTTTGGACATAAAAAGACCCCCAGTAATTGGAATGTCCAACTATTGGGGGTCACTTCAGAGTGTGCGGTTTTTTTATTGCTTAAAAGCTAAAGCTTCTTACTGATTACTTACAAACATCAGCAACAGCGTTAGCAAAATAATTGATATTTGCTTGGCTAATGCCTGCTACGTTAACACGACTAGAACCAACAATATAAATACCGTATTCTTTTTGCAAGCGCTCGATTTGCTCTTTATTAATACCTAAGAAAGAGAACATACCGTGTTGGCGGTCAATAAACGAGAAGTCCTGAGCAATATCTTTTGCTGCCAGACTGTCTTTAATTAAACTACGTAAACTATTAATACGGTTACGCATTTCATCAAGTTCACTGTGCCATAGCTGCGTTAATTCTGTGCTGCTTAAAATAGTGTTTACAATGTCTGCACCGTGCGCTGGCGGCATAGAATAAATGCTACGTACCACACTCAGTAATACTGAATTTGAAATATCAGCTGTAGTACTGTCTTTGGCAATAATTGAACAAGCACCAATACGCTCACGGTATAAGCCAAAGTTTTTAGAACATGAAGAACAAATGATCAACTCTTCAACCGCATTAGCTAAAATACGTAGACCATTAGCATCTTCTTCCAAAGAAGAACCAAAGCCTTGATATGCAATATCAATTAACGGTGTAAAGCCCACATCTTTTGCAAGTTCAGCAATCGTGTTCCATTGTGTCTCGTTTAAATCCATACCGCTTGGGTTATGACAACACGCATGTAATAACACCACATCGCCTTTAGGCACCTGTGTTAAGGTTTCAACCATTTCATCAAACAATAAATCTTTGTTTTCGTAATCGTAGTATGGGTATTCTTTTACCGTTAAGCCTGCAGCTTCAAATAAGCTAATGTGGTTTGCCCACGTCGGGTTGGTTACCCATACAGTTGCGCCTGGATTACAACGTACAATGAATTCTGCAGCAACACGTAGTGCACCAGTACCGCCAGGAGCTTGTGCTGTGCGTACGCGATTAGCTAATAATGCAGGGTGTTCACCTAGTAGAAGATTTTCCATTTGTTGACAGTAATCTAAATTACCAGCAAGACCAATGTAAGATTTGCTCATTTCATTTTCTAAACGAAATGCTTCTGCTTTTTTTACTGACTTTAATACTGGGGTATTCCCCTGCTCGTCTTTATATACACCAACCCCTAAGTCAATCTTATTTGGGTTAGTATCTTGCTTGTAGGCCGCCATAAGGCCAAGAATAGGGTCTGTTGGTAATGGTTTTAATACTGAGAACATTGGCTATCTCTTCGTTATTTAGGGGTTAGCTGTTGCGATAAGCTTAACATAAAAACTCACTAGATTGACTAGTGTTATTTACACTAAAAAGTGAGGAATTTTAATGCAGCACGCAATTAATAACGCGAGCGTCGCTTTATCAAAAAAATCAGTGCTGAAGGCTTCACCATCAACAATACCTATACACTGATGTTGTGCATTAAATAGCGGTAAACAGGCTTCTGCTTTTACTTTCGGATCGCAGGTGTAATATTCACCGCCTGCCGCTAAATACTGCTCAACATTATTAATAACGCGCCCTTTACCACTAAGCGCTACCTGAACGTTATTGCTGGCAGTTGCAAATTCGGCGGTAAGCGGAAACAAAGGGCGACTAGGCGCACCAAAATAAGCCAGCTTTAATAACTGCTCACCTTCATTGGTGGGGGTATTCTGATAAATGCCGTACCAATCAAGCTGAGTGTTTTCAATAACGTAGTCAACAATCAACTGAAGTTGCGCTAATTTTTCAATTGTTTGCTTACTTTGGCTAACATAATCGCTTAGTTTAAACGGCTCATCCTGTAAGTAACCAAATAAACTACATGCCCCACCTTCACCTAGCTCAGGAATTTGATACTCCCAACGCACGGCTGGTGCAGCATTACTATTTAGGTATTGCTCAAGCTTTTCTAGCTCAGCATTAATTAACTGTTGCTCAATATTAAGCTGAGCATGCTCTAAGTAAGAATTAACCATTTGGACGTCCAAACATCTACAATGCCAAAATAGTAGCATGGATATTTTTCTAGTGCTAGCCAATTTAAAACGCTTTTTAAAAAATACTTAAACGCATTATTAATAAGCCTAATGAGGTCAATATTGTTAAACCTATAATGTTATAAAATGAATCGAGGCGTAAAAATTACGTCTTTGCGTCGCAAATTTGTTATTATTTGCCGCATTATTATATTCAATCTTAAGTAGGTTAATTATGAGTGATAATCACTTAGTGTATTCAACAGCAACAGGGCGAATTGACCAGCCAAAGCCAGAAAAAGAACTGGATGTAAAATTATTTAAAGATGGGTCTATTCGCATAGAACGTCAAACCAAAGGCCGAAAAGGCAAAGGTGTAATGTTAGTTGTTGGTCTTGATCCACAACAGCATGACTTGAAAAAGTTAGCAAAAACAATAAAAAGTAAGATGGGCCAAGGTGGCGCAGTAAAAGAAGGTGTTATTGAAGTACAAGGTGACGATCGCGACAAGTTAAAAGCGATTTTAGAAGGGTTAAAATTTAAAGTAAAAATTGCGGGTGGTTAACCCGCAATTTTTACTTATTCAATAATTTTTAGCGCTGCTAATTGATCAAATAATGCGGGAATATCATCCTCAGCCACTGGCTTACTAAAATAATACCCTTGCACAATAAAACAATTGTTGTTTTGTAAAAACTCAACTTGCTCTATTGTTTCAACCCCTTCAGCAACCACATCAAGCTTCAGCTTTTGTGCCATAGCGATAATGGCTGCAGTGATCTCCATGTCGTTATCATCCTCAGGTATATCTTTAACAAACGAGCGGTCAATTTTAAGAATATCGACGGGGAAGCGCTTAAGGTAACTCAACGAAGAGTAACCCGTACCAAAATCATCAATAGAAATTGAGATACCCAACTTTTTAAGTTGATGTAACTGCTCAATAGCCGCCTCAACATTCCCCATCAGCATGCTTTCGGTCAATTCAAGATGCAAACTTTCAGCATTAATTTGCGTCTCTATAATTATTTTTTTCAGCATAGGCACTAAGCTCGCGTCTTTAAACTGCCTTGCTGACAGATTGATCGACATATTACTTGCTCTACCTTGTTGCTCTAGTCGCTTCGTAAACTCACAGGCTTGTTGTAGTACCCATTTGCCGAGCTCCACAATTAAACCGGTTGCCTCAGCTATTGGAATAAACTTAGTCGGAGGAATAAACCCTTGCGTAGGATGGAACCAACGAAGTAATGCTTCATAACCCACCACGCTGTTATCGCGACAATCAACCTGTGGCTGATAATGCAGCGTGAGTTGCTTTTCTTTAATCGCATGACGCAACTCATTTTCTAGGAATAATCGTTCATTAGCTGCTGCATTTAAATCTTGGCTATAAAAGTGGAAGGTATTACGCCCTTTGGCTTTTGCTTCATACATAGCTAAATCGGCATGCTTTAATAACTGATCTTCTTCTAGGCTATCAAATGGCGCTAAGGTAATACCAATACTTGCACTAACAATCACTTCATTACTGCCAAGTTTTATCGGCTGATTTAAGGTTTTTTGTATCGTGTCAGCGACTTCAGATGCTTCTTTTTGATGTTCAATACCACTGAGTAGAACAGCAAATTCATCCCCCCTAAGCGGGCTATGGTATCTTCCGCTCGTAAGCGCTGTTTTAAGCGTGTTGCCACTTCAACCAATAGCTGGTCGCCCGCATCATGACCTAAGGTATCGTTAATACGCTTAAACTCATCCAGATCAAAATAAAATAAAGCAAACGAGTAACGCCCTCTTTCAGCAAGCGCCATAGACTTTCTAAGTTGCATCCTAAAGAATGTACGATTAGCCAGCCCAGTTAGTGTGTCAAAATAAGCGAGCTGCTCCATTTTTCGCTGACTTTCTTTCACAAACGAAATATCTTGTGCTGATGCAACGTAACTAGTAATTTTACCACCATCTTCTCGAATAGGTGACACACTGAGCGATACCCATATTGGCGGCTTATTTAACGCTTCTATAAGCGTATCTCCTCGCCAGTAATTACGATTACGCAAATCAATGTCAATATCCTCTACCAACATGGTCATCTCATTGGCAATAATCGTCAGTAATGGCTGGCGCAAGAAGTCATTCTCGACAAAATCAGTCATCTCCAACATTTTTGGATTAACGTATTCAATGACAAAATTTTCATCGGTGATCACCACGCCCGTACCCGAGAACGCAACTGCTTTAGATAAGCGGTTTGCTGCTTTCTCCGCGATTTCTTTCTCTATTATACGCTGATTTAAGCCATCAATGAGTTTACGTATTTCAATGGTCATGTCTTTAAATGAGCCATTAAGCGTGCCAATTTCATCTTTGTTTTCTTTTGGAAACTCAATTTCTAGATGACCTTTACCAAAGTTAGTAACTGCATAAACCAACGAATGTAAGCGTCTTAATACCAATTGGTAAAGTGCTTGGTGTAATAGTAAAGCAACTAAAATGGCATACAGAATAAATAAGCCAAAAAACTTAAGTTTTAAATCTTTCAATGCCGATAACGTTGAGGAACGTTTTTGATATACACCCACATACCAGTTTACGCCTTCCACTTTGTGAATATTGATAATATAGTCTTCATCATTTAGTGAAAATGAATCGGCATATTCTGGTAACTGTATTTGTCCAGCGCTATCAATTACGCGCTTTAGTTCTGGGGAAATAAAGTCTTCTGGTAGCAGCTTTTTACCTGTCTCACCGTATTTTGTATAACTATCAGAACCTAAGTTTGGGTGCGCTAATAATTGCCCTTGCTCATCAAATACTACAAGGTGTTTTTCTTTTCCGCCTACGGGTAATTGCGATATTAAGGAGTCGAGTGACATATCGCTGCCTGTAACGCCTAAAAACTCATCATCGTTATAAATAGGGACAATTAAACTCACAACCCATTTGTTCCATACGTTATCGTAGTAAACCCTAGACCACTGCGGATCACGTTGTGGATTGGTTAACGACTTAGCGTAATTAAAGCTTTCACTTTGATTAAACGTATAATCTCCGGGAACATTAAGTGCCCAGTTTGGTGGTGCAACACGAATAAAGTTATCTTCAGTTATAAGGTAAAAATTATAAAAATCTTGAATTAACGTAGGTGAAATAACTTTCCAAAGCGATTCAGAATCAGCAATTAGCTGTTTATAAAAAGGAGAGTATGCAGCTTGGGGAATAAACGCGGCTGATAGTCCATCCGCTGATGCACTGCGCACAGAGCCATCATTGGTGAGCTGCATTGTCTGTGTAGTATTATTTTTAAAAGACAGTTGGCCCTCAAATAGCTGCTCGCTAACAACAATATTAGCTTGCTCTGCTATTTTAACTTTGGTCGCTATCAAGTTGTTAAACTGGTTTATTAATAATTCATTTGATTGCTTTAATACCTCATGCTCTTCAAAAACAAGCTGTTTTTCTTCTGACTTGAGCATTAATGCAGCCGCGCAAATACCTGCCACTAAACAGATGGCAGAGATCAACAATGATAACTTTACACTGAGTGAGTTTATGCCAAATCGAGATGGAGGGCGTCGATACACAAAAAGCCAACCTTATTTATAATTATTATTTTCGTAAGTAATAGAAATATACCAGAACTTAAATCAGAATTATAAATTATTTATAAACTTTTAAAAAACAACGCCTTTTGTACATATATTAGGTAAAAAATCCACATCAGGTAAGTGCTTGTTGACATTGGGAGTGACACTTCATACATTAAGGGTATGAATATAAATTACTCACACACTTTTTTTCTTTTTTTAGCTTCTTTATATAGAAGAGGCTTCCCTGTTTGTGAGATAAAATCAATCGAATAGTAAAGCCTCCCAACTGGGAGGCTTTTTTATTTTCACTGCAAAATCAGTGATATTTTTGGAATGAGGAAAACCAAATGAGCAACGATGTACTTGATACTCTCAGGCACGATATAAATGAAATCGACTCCGACCTACTCGTTTTACTAGCAAAGCGACGCCGCATTAGTCATGGCGTAGTTGAATATAAAATTGCAAATAATAAACCCATTCGTGATGAGGCCCGTGAACTGGCTTTGCTCGAAAAACTTATTGGCTATGGCAAATCGTTAGGGCTTGACGCTTACTACGTTAACAACGTGTTTCAAACGATATTAGAAGACTCCGTATTGCATCAACAAGCCATGCTTCAAAAGAATTTAAACCCTGACGCACTCAGTGAAACCCATCGCGTAACGTATTTAGGCGGTCAAGGCTCTTATAGTCAGCTTGCATGTCATAAATATTTTAGCCGTCGCCCGGGTAAATTAGTTGAAATTGGTTGTACCTCATTTGAAGAAATCACTGGTAAAGTAGAAAAAGGTCAAGCCGACTTTGGCTTACTGCCAATTGAAAATACCAGTTCGGGTAGTATTAATGAAGTATTTGATTTGCTGCAGCATGCACAAGTCTCTATTGTCGGTGAAGTTACTCATAGCGTTGAACATTGCTTATTAGCAGCTCCAGGAACTGAGATAAGCCAATTAACTAAGGTATTTGCGCACCCACAACCCTTTGCCCAGTGTAGTCGTTTTTTACAGGGTCTTGGTGAACTTCAACATGAAACCTGTGATTCGACCTCAAGTGCATTAAAGTCAGCTCTTGACACACCAAACAGTGCAGCTATCGGCTCAGCGCAAGCTGGTAAAAATGTAGGCCTTGAAGTGATCAAGGCGAATCTTGCCAATCAAAAAGAAAATCATAGCCGCTTCATTGTTGTTGCACGCAAACCACTGCAAGTATCAACTCAAATACCTACTAAAACCAGTTTAATTATGTCAACCAAACAACAAGCCGGTTCGCTTGCCGATGCGTTAATGATTTTTAAACAGCATAATATTAATTTAGTGAAACTAGAGTCTCGGCCCACTCCTGGCAATCCGTGGGAAGAAGTGTTCTATGTAGACTTGGAGGCTAACTTAATCGATAACCAAGTGAAGCATGCATTGGAGGAGCTCAAACAGCACACTCAATACGTGCGCGTTCTCGGTTGTTACCAAAGCGAGTCTTTACAAGCTGTGAGCGTAGAAAGCTAACAAAATATTAAAAAAGGGCCTAGCGGCCCTTTTCTTTTCACGGAGCTATTCTTTTTAATCAAGTACTTTCGCATCATTCGCTTTATTTAATAAACTACGGCTTTGGGTTAAAAAGTGCGCCGTTGAATCTGAGAAATAAGATTTTGCATCAGCAAAAGCATCAATTAATGCGGGCTTATCCCCTGCTTTTAGCTTTTCAAGCGTTTGCGAAAACAAAGACTGATACTGCGCTAATAAGCTTTCGACATTGTCAAATTGTGCTAACATAATATCGGTGTATAGCTCTGGCGATTGCGCAAATAAACGGCCAACCATCATTAGCTCTAATTGATAAATAGGTGATGAGCAACTTCTTAACTCGGCAAGTGTATGCCCCTGTTTTGCTAAAAACTGACCGTACACAAAGGTCGTTAAATGGCGCATAACCTGAATAATTTGCATTGCTTCATCATGCTTTTTAGCATCTAGCTCAACTAACTGACAACCCCATATTTGTAGCTGCTTTAATAACCCTTGCGCCACCTCATGACTGCGCCCTTCGCATACCACCACAGTTTGTTTCACCCAATGAGAAATATCAGGGCCAAACATGGGATGTAAGCCAACAACAGGTCCGCTATGTACTTTTTTAAGTACCGTTAATGGGGCTTGTTTAACTGATGTAATATCAACCAGCAAACAATCATCATCAAGTTTCGGTAGTGCATTAACAACTGTTTCAAGGGCATTTATTGGTACACTGATCATCACCAGTTTTGCACCTTTTAGAATATCGACTGCCTGCGATTGCTGCGCTTTATCTAAAATTTTGACTTCGTATCCCGAGCGCTGAAATTGTTTTGCAAATAACTGCCCCATGGCCCCTTCACCGCCAACAATAACAATTGGCGATAATCGTGGATCGGCACAAGCTAATTTGGCTTGTTGATTTTGATAAGCTTCACGCATCATGCGTCTGAGAATGTCTTCAACTAAATCAGGATTCACACCTTGATTAATAGCCTCTTGGCGTCGCGCAGCTAATAAATTGGCTTCTCTATCGGGTGCATGTAATGGCGCGCCAGTTTGTTGTTTTATTGCGCCTATTTGTTGAGTAATGCCATTGCGTTTTGCAAGTAAGGCAACCAGTTGCGCATCGCATTCATCTATGTCTGTTCTTAGCTGCGCTAAATCACTTATCTCTGCCACGTTCTCATTCCATCCCAAAAAAGCAAAATCGTAAATTAATAATTACAAAAAAAGTAAACTAATCAATACGATAAATACTAACAGGATACGTTGGGGGTTAAAAGGCAAATTATGGAAAAGATCGCCACCTGTCTATCAACTAAGACCAAGGTGGAGTGGAGTGGAGTGGAGTGTAGTGTAGTGGGGTAAGGCAGTAAGTAACCTAAACGCTAGATAATAAATCTATCTCAAGCAGCTATTTCAGCGCTAACTACATTGAATTTACGTAGGTTCAGGTTAAGTAGAGGATCTTAAAAAGTGGCAAAAGCCACTTTTATTAAGTAACCGGCGAGCGGTTAAGGAGAACTATTAGTATTCTAATGCCATAGCCGCAAGCGACATAATACTGTCGAATGATTCTGCGCCAGCGATAAATAAGCCATTGTGACAAAACATAGCATCATCGATACCAGTTACCGCTTGAAATTCATCGTCTGATAATCCTGCCCATGGTGCAGGTAATGACTTTCTATCTTCAAAAGAGCCTAATTCTGCAGGCACTGTTTGCACTATCCACTTGCCAGAATGAGATGGGTAAACGACAAATAATGCCTCATCAGATAAACTATGTACGGTTTTTTTCCACGGAGTATAGCGCTCTAATACGATTAATCGAGGATCATCAGCTTGTTTTATTGCTTGAGCAACAATCTTTTTAGCATTTAAACCACCTCGGGCAGAAGCTACAAAACGAATCAGTAAAGTGTGTGCAAATTCAACCGCTTGATCAAAAGCAGCATCAAAATCACTTTCCTCTTCCCATGTTGGGTTAAACATAGAAATTGTTTGGCTTAAGCTAATGCCTGTAGCAACCCCTTCAACATGACCACAATCAATGGCATCAATAGTTGATACAAGCCCTGCATCCACCGCATTCGCCACATCTTGGTTATCATCACATATTGCTAAGCCATATTTTTTCCACACCAAGCCAAATGACGAAAAAGGAATACCATTTTCACGAGCGCCAGCACCGCCACGCTGATGATGATCAAATCGGTCAGTTTGTGGGTCATATTGACCGCCAACATCAATAACCACATCGGCGTCATTAATAATCGCATTATCGCGTGTGCGGATCAGGGTAAAAGAAGGGAAAATAATTTTAAGCGCAGCGATACTAAAAACATCATCTGCGTGAAAATTGCCGTTGTGTGTAACTATCGTTTTATCATTCATTTTTGTACATCATTTTTTGCAAGAAGTAAGAAGATATTGTGATTTGAAGATGTGTATTGGTTTTTAAATATAGCGCTAAAAAATCGCAATAGCATTAAAACCAAAACGGGTTGCAACCCAAAGGTTGCAACCCGTTTTTTTGCGTTGATAAACAGCGCGTATTAGTTAAGTTTTTCTCTAATACGTGCAGATTTACCAGAACGCTCACGTAGATAGTAAAGCTTAGCACGACGAACTGCACCGCGACGCTTAACTGTTACGCTATCGATAAGAGGGCTATGCGTTTGGAATACACGCTCAACACCTTCACCGTTCGAAATTTTACGAACTGTGAATGCTGAGTGAAGACCACGATTACGCTTAGCGATTACAACACCTTCAAAGGCCTGTAGACGCTCTTTAGCACCTTCTTTTACTTTTACCTGTACAACCACTGTATCACCAGGGCCAAATGCAGGTACGTCTGTTTTAAGCTGCTCTTCTTCAAGCGCTTTAATAATATTTTGGTTTACTTTTGCCATTATGTTTCTCACTTTCCTAGGTGTAACTGTCTTCTAGCCACAAGCTTTTTGGTACTCTTGCTGAAATTCTGCGAGTAATACCGCTTGCTCCTCAGTCAGAGCTAGGTTATGCAACAAGTCAGGACGTCGTAACCAAGTTCTGCCTAATGACTGCTTAAGCCGCCATTTTGCTATCGCTTGGTGATTACCACTGAGTAATACAGCAGGAACCTGTTTGTCGTCCAATGTTTCTGGTCGTGTATAGTGAGGACAATCTAGCAAGCCATCCGAAAATGAGTCTTGCTCTGCTGATTGATTGTGTCCTAACACGCCTGGCACTAATCGCGCTACTGCATCAATTAGTGTCATGGCTGGTAGTTCACCACCACTCAAAATAAAATCACCAATTGACCATTCTTCGTCAACGTATGACTCTATTATTCTCTCATCTACACCTTCATATCGACCGGCAATCAAAATCAGTTTTTCAGAGTTAGCTAATTCGCTAGCTCCTTGCTGATCAAGTTTGCGCCCTTGTGGGGACATATAAATTACTTTAGCACCATCGCCTGCCGCTTTTTTAGCATCAAGGATGGCTTTTTCTAATGGTTTAACCATCATTAACATACCGGGTCCGCCCCCGTAAGGACGATCATCTACGGTTCTATGCTTGTCTAAAGCGTAGTCTCGTGGGTTCCAGCAGTTAAAATCGATTAGTCCATTTTTTACTGCGCGACCAGTAACCCCTTGTTGGGTAATAGCATCAAACATGTCCGGAAAAAGGCTTATCACCCCAACCCATAATGAACTAGTTTGAGTCATTAAAACCCAGGATCCCAGTCTACGGTAATTTCTTTCACGTCGTATTTAACCTCTTTTATAACTGAGTCAGTTAAAAAAGGAATTAAACGCTCCGATTGACCAAATGCATCTTTACTGTTTGCTTTAACAACCAGTACGTCATTTGAGCCTGTCTCCATCAAGTCATCAACAATGCCAAGATTATAACCTTTATCAGTCATAACCGACATGCCAATGAGATCTCGCCAATAAAACTCACCTTGCGGGAGTTCTGGTAATTGCGTTGCATCCATTGAGATTTCTGCATGGGTATAAGCCATTGCTTCGTCTCTGTCGTTTACTTGCGCAAATTTAGCGATAAAGCCTTTGTTGTGGCGACGCCAGTCGACCACTTCTAAGGACTGCCATTTACCTTGTTGCCCTATCAACCACGGGCTGAAATCGAAGATCCCTGCGGGATCATCAGTAAATGAATGTACCTTAAGCCAGCCCTTTATACCATAAGGGGCGCCGAGCTTTCCTACGACAATTATTGATGAGGTGTTCTCTTGACTCATGGTTACACTTACGCCTATTAAGCCGCTTTACGAGCGTCTTTAACTAATTTAGCTACACGATCTGAAAGACCTGCGCCCTGACCTACCCAGTGTTCTACACGAGATAAATCTAAGCGAAGTTTTTCTTCCTGACCCGAAGCGATTGGGTTAAAGAAACCAACTTTCTCGATGAAGCGACCGTCACGCGAGAAACGGCTATCCGCAACCACAATTTGATAGAAAGGGCGTTTTTTAGCGCCACCACGTTGCAAACGAATAGTTACCATACCGTCCTCTAAATAGATTGACTGTTTTCATTAATAAGATTTACTCCCCAGTATGGGGAGCCGGTGAATTGTACGAGTTTTTAGCAACAATGCAAGTAAGAAGTGATGCAAAAAGGCAGTTTAGTAGATTAAACCGTGATCCAAGAAGAAAAAGTATGTGAACAAGCTATTCTGTGCATAGTTTATTCAACAATAAAGAGGCACTTTGCCTCTTTATTGATTACTTTTTGTCTCATATTGGAGATGTTAAAGCTTAAATTCTTAAAATTTCGGGCCACCGCCACCCATCATTCCCGGTGGTAACATCCCTTTCATGCCACGCATCATTTTTTGCATGCCACCTTTACCTTTCATTTTTTTCATCATTTTTTGCATTTGGGTAAACTGCTTAAGCAGCTTATTGATCTCTTGTACTTGAGTACCCGACCCAGCTGCAATGCGCTTTTTACGCGAACCTTTAATGATTTCAGGGCGTGCACGCTCTTTTTTCGTCATAGAGCTAATAATCGCTTCCATTTGAATAAAGGTTTTATCACCCATTTGGCCTTTTACTGCATCTGGGATGTTTTGCATGCCTGGCAGTTTATCAAGCATCGACATCATGCCGCCCATATTTTTCATCTGCTTTAATTGATCAGCAAAATCATCCAGTGTAAAACCATCACCTTTAAATACTTTTTTCGCTACTTTTTCTGCCTGCTCTTTATCTACTTTCATCTCGACTTCTTCGATTAATGAAAGTACATCACCCATGCCTAAAATACGTGAGGCGATACGATCAGGGTGGAAAGGTTCAAGTGCATCAGTACGCTCACCAACACCCATAAACTTAATAGGTTTCCCGGTAATATGACGAATAGATAACGCAGCACCACCACGGGCATCACCGTCTGTTTTAGTTAAAATCACACCGGTAAGCGGTAGAGCTTCATCAAATGCTTTTGCAGTGTTTGCAGCATCTTGACCTGTCATTGCATCAACAACGAATAAAGTCTCGATTGGGTTAATTGCACCATGAAGCGCTTTGATTTCATCCATCATGTCATTATCAACATGCAAGCGACCTGCAGTATCGACTAATACCACATCAATAAATTTCTTTTTCGCGTGAGAAATAGCAGCTTGTGCTATATCAACTGGCTTTTGTGAAATGTCACTTGGGAAAAATTCTACATCTACTTCTATTGCTAATGTTTCTAACTGCTTAATTGCCGCAGGACGGTATACATCGGCACTCACTACCAGCACAGATTTTTTCTTGCGCTCTTTTAAAAACTTAGCCAGTTTACCCACACTGGTTGTTTTACCAGCACCTTGAAGACCCGCCATCATCACAACAGCCGGAGGTTGCGCGTTAAGGCTTAGCTCTTCATTAGCTTCACCCATGGCCTTTTCAAGTTCTTCACGAACAATTTTTATAAATACTTGGCCAGGACTTAAGCTTTTAGTAACTTCAATACCCACTGCGCGTTCTTTAACTTGTTTTACAAACTCGCGAACAACAGGCAACGCCACATCGGCTTCTAAAAATGCCATTCGTACTTCACGAAGTGTATCTTTAATGTTGTCTTCAGTTAGGCGGCCACGGCCACTAATATTTTTTAGGGTTTTACCTAATCGTTCTTGGAGGTTCTCAAACATGTAACGGTTCCGAAAAGACGTTGAAATCAACTCTATTAATAAGGTCGATGTTATTAAAATTCAATTAGAAATAGTATACCGTAAATGGTGGCATACAATACAGTGCTGAAATGCTGCTTATTGAGTTTCTTTTTACAGGGTCTATGCATTTGCTTTGCTATAAAATACAATGGCCACATAACGAACACGAATTATTTGACTTCAATTAAGTGGCCAAAGCAAAATGCTGATTATTAGTTTAACTATTATTGCCAGTTTATTTTATGTGTTAGCAACGTCTCACGTGCTTTCGCGGTTGTTTCATCATCAGGGCCCGAGCCAAAAAGTTACTATTATACTCAGTACTGTCGCTATTTTGGCGCACATGCTGCTTTTAGTAAATTCGGTATTTAGAGCTGATGGACAAGATTTAAGCATTGTTAATGTGGCATTACTGACATGTTGGATTATCGTGCTGTGTGTTACTACCGTTTCTTTGAAGTTTCCCGCGACCTTGCTACTACCTGTAGTTTATGGTTTTGCTGCGCTATTAACAATTTCTAGCTTATTTATCCCTCATCATGTTCTATTACAAAGTATTAATGTAGAGCTGGCACTAGTTGCGCATATATCACTGTCATTATTAGCCTACTGCATTTTAATTATTGCCACTTTGTATGGCGTACAGTTTTACTTTATTGATAAGCGCTTAAAACGAAAAGACCTAGCGATAGTTCACAGTCACTTACCGCCGCTAATGGTAGTGGAGCGCCAACTTTACCAGTTATTAAACTTAGGCACCGTATTATTAAGTGTGGCGCTTATTACCGGATTTGTATTTCTAGATGGCATGTTTGCCAAAGAGTTTATTCACAAAACAATCCTATCCTTAGTTGCTTGGGCCATTTTCACTACAATTGCGGTTGGCCATGTAAAACGTGGTTGGCGAGGAAAAGTAGTGGTAGTAAGTATAATGATCGCTGCTTTTACACTCACACTCGCTTATTTTGGTAGCCGTTTTATACAAGAAGTGGTCCTGAATAAGTTTTAACTTGACTCTGAAAGCTCACTCTAGCTTAATACGCATTGGTTTATAAAAAAAGGATCCATCGTTGGACGACATATCGACAAGTACCCTGTTTATCATATTAGGCTTATTGGTGCTTTTTTCTGCTTACTTCTCCGGGTCAGAAACCGGAATCATGTCAATCAACCGTATTCGTTTGCGACACCTCGCTAAAGAGAACCATCGTGCTGCGAAACGCGTTAGTAAATTACTGAGTCGACCAGATAGGTTGATAGGTCTGATACTCATTGGTAATAACCTGGTTAATATTGCTGCAGCTCAGGTAGCCACCATTATTGGTATACGCTTGTATGGCGATTTAGGTATTGCCATAGCGACAGGTGCATTAACACTTGTTGTACTAATTTTCGCTGAAGTAACGCCAAAAACATTGGCTGCCCTCTATCCTGAGCGAGTCGCTTTTCCCAGCTCTGTGATACTCAAAGGTTTGTTAAAAATACTCTTCCCGTTTGTGGTTGTTGTTAACTGGATGACCAACGGCATATTACGCTTATTTGGTATTAGTGCTGCACAAATAGATGAGCACAGCATGAGTAAAGAAGAATTAAAAACCGTGCTTAATGAATCAGGGGCTTTGATCCCGGCGCGCCATCAAAGTATGCTGACCTCAATTTTAGATTTAGAACAGGTTACCGTTGAAGATATTATGATACCCCGCAATGAAATTGTGGCGATTGATATCAACGATGACTGGAAAATAATTAGTAAACAGCTGACTCATGCTCAACATACTCGCGTACTTTTATATCGCGACAATATAGATGATGCAGTGGGATTTATTCACTCTCGTGATGCATTGCGTCTTCTTACTAAAGAGCAATTCGATAAACCTTCGCTACTGCGCGCTGTACGTGAAATTTACTTTATTCCTGAGGGAACGTCGCTTAACACCCAACTACTGAAGTTCCAATTATCAAAAGAACGAATTGGTATTGTTGTTGATGAATATGGCGATATCCAAGGCTTAGTTACTCTAGAAGATATTCTTGAAGAGGTTGTGGGCGATTTCACCACTACTCAAACTCGTACACCGAGTGAAGAAGTAACCACACAAAATGATGGCTCTTATATTGTTGATGGTGGTGCTAACGTGCGCGACTTAAATAAAGAAATGGGTTGGGAATTCCCATTAGATGGCCCTAAAACGCTAAGTGGCCTCATTGTTGAGTACTTAGAAGACATCCCTGATGCTAACTTAAGCATTCGTATTGCAGGTTATCCGGTTGAGGTACTTGAAGTGAAAGAAAACATGATTAAACAAGTTAAAATTCAGCCCAATAAACGTAAAAAATAAACCAACAAAAAAGGAGCCAAATGGCTCCTTTTTTATTAATCTGGGTTTAGATTAGTTAAAAGAATAAACGCTCTAACCAACCTTTGTCTAAATCATCCTCACAGCGTCTTAGCTGTGCTCCATAACGGCTTGCACGATGTTTTACTTTATTGGCAACGCTCATTAACCACTTTTTCTTACGATAAGTGCCTCGCTTATAACCGCCCCACCCTTCGTGATAATTTAAATACTGTGCGTAAGCATCCCATTTAGAAACACCATTAACTTTGTGAGTTTTATAAACAAACCACGCCATAAAATCGATCGCATCTTCAAATTCATCTCTATCAGCACCACTATTACCTGTTTCACGAATATAATCAGACCAAGTTGGAGTTTTAGCTTGAGAATAACCATAGGCATCACTTGCGCGGCCGGTTGGAATTATCCATAAAAAGTATTCCATAGGCGGTGCAGCATCATGACGAAAAGAACTTTCTTGATACATCATGCTCATTAATACGTGTTTGGGAGAGCCCCACTTATCTTGCGCGTCTTTAGCATCAAAATACCAGTCAGATTTCTCTTCAAAGATTTTACAAATATCTTCGGGTTGCTTAGGTGGCGCAGTGGCACACCCCGCTAAAGTAAGCACTAGAGATAAAGTAATAATATTTTTTTTCATTTTTTAAGATCTCACTGAACTTTTTAAAAAAGCGTGGGTCTGAATCTATGAATGCAGCAGTACAGCATTGTTTCATCCCTAAAGAATATTTACGCAGCTACTATGAGCTGCGTTTTTTTTGCCTACTACTTACTAGGGTCTGTTGACCTTTCAAGGTTGAATTTGCAGCAGTTTGTTTGGTATTTAGGCAAGGCAAAGCCTATGTAGTGTGGTTATTCCCCATAAATAGGCTATAACGCAGCATCAATGCCAAACAGGCGCTGCCCTTCGGGTTATGCCTAGGAACAATTTACTCTTTGTTGCTCGGTTTTTACTTAGCCCACTAGGTTACAAACCTCGCGCCGCGATTAAACCGCTCCTAGTTTGAACAAATTGTAACCAACAAAGGTCAACAGACCCTGAAATAAGTATCTAAAAATGCAGTAAATGATTGATTATCAGCTTGCTCAATTGCTTTTTGAGCTTGGTAAGACTCTGTCGCTTGTTGCGCTAACCACGACTTTGAGAATTCAGTATAACTGGCTATATCATGGCTTTGTTTATACTTTTGAGCAAGTGAGAGTGCATAATGACCATTATCTAGCCCTGATGCTTTTAATTGCTCAACATAACGTCCTGAATAAGTTAATGTAGGATTTTGCACCCACGTTGCCATGCGCTTAATGGTGTTTGAGTAATAATCAACCCCGTACGCGCCATCCATCCACTTAGCAACATCAACGAGCTGATTAAATATTTCATCGCCCCATGATTCAAGACTGCGCTGCTCGTTATTAAAATTAAGCATTAGGCCTTTTTCTCGGCCTTGGTTTACCACTGTATCAAGGTTTTCAGTGCTTCGCGCTTGCTCTTGCCAGTCCATAGGCGCTGAGTCTTTTAATAAACAATAGGTTAAAAATACATCTAAGAAGTGTATTTGCTCTAAATCAATGCCAACTTCACTAAATGGGTTAACATCCAATGCACGAATTTCAATATATTCTATACCCGCTCTTAGTAGAGCATCAGTGGGTGTTTCGCCATTTTTAGCATTGCGCTTGGGGCGAATTGGCGAGTAAAACTCGTTCTCTATTTGTAGAATATTTTTATTTAATTGCTTTGGCTCTGCACTGGTGTAGTCGTCAATACTGCCATAAATATCTGAAGGCGTATTTATGGCTTTTTTAAGCCCTGCTACATATTCATCTAATGAGTTATACATTACGCGTAATGATGACTGTGCACTGTTGGTATAACCTAGATTACCTAATCGAAGCGCCGTGCCAACTTCTAAATATAAAGTACCTTTACCTAGCTTTTTAAACGGTAAATCACTTTTACGCCCTTGCAAAAATGAACTACACAATGCCGGTGACGCACCAAACATATAACTAATTAACCACAACTCGCGTTTAAAATTGCGAATTAATGCTAAGTACCCATCAGATATAAAATCTTCAAACTTCGCGCTACTTTGCTTTAATGAGTATAGTGACTGCCATAACGTTTCTGGAAAAGAAATATTAAAGTGCACGCCGGCAATCGCTTGCATCATACTGCCGTAACGGTTCTTTAAACCTTCACGATATAAGGTTTTCATTTTACCAACGTTAGAATCGCCAAATTGTGCTAATACAATATCGTCTTGATGATTTATAAAACACGGCATACTAATTGGCCACAACAGTTCATCGCCCATATGTTCTAGGGTGAACTTTTGTAAATCTTTTAGCTGTTGTAACGTTTGCGTTGATGACTCACTAACCGGTGTAATAAACTCAAGTAAAGACTCAGAAAAGTCAGTCGTGATATGTCCGTTGGTAAGTGCACAGCCAACCCCTTCTGGGTGAACTTGCTTAGAAATAGAACCATCAGGTTTAATTCTTAGTGATTCTCTCTCAATACCGCGCATAATACCTTTAATAGCATGCTGATTATCTGCATTAGATAGTGCGTTGAGCGTGTTCTTTAAATTATAAGTTGCCAAAAAAAGTTTCCTCGAGCCAAGTGGCTTAATCATAAGGTTATGGGGTCTAATTACCTTTACTCAAGATTAAATGAAGAAAAAACTATATGAATTTATTAGATATAGTTTTTAATGAATTTTAAACACGCTTTGTTTCACGCTATAAAAGATAATCTTGCCATTGCCACCAGCAATATACAATTTCTTTTACATATTATTTGCCACAATCCTCTCCTACCAACAACGTATTATTCCCCCCAATGCGAAAGGGTGAATCTCTTGTTAAAAGTTTGTCATAATTAAAAAATTCAATTACCCTTAAAATTGATAAAGATCATAAAAACATCAAAAAAAATGCCTTACTACCGCTATTTAAAACTTATCACTAACGTACATTAGTTTTAGTAATTACAATAGCCACCCCAATAAAGGATGATAAAGGATTACTATGCGTCGTAATCAAAGCTTGATAGATGAAGAAGTCACTTTTGAAGAGCAGCAAGAGTTAGTTTCAACAACCGATCTTCGAGGTGTTATTACCTATGCTAATCATGAGTTTTGCAGTATTGCTGGCTATGAAATGGATGAACTCATTAATAAAAACCACAATATAGTTCGCCACCCTGATATGCCTAAAGCGGCATTTAAAGAAATGTGGGACACCTTAAAGCAAGGCCATTCGTGGCGAGGGGCTGTAAAAAACTTATGTAAAGACGGCCGTTACTATTGGGTCGATGCATTTGTAACACCTATTTTCGAACATGGCCAATTGATTGGTTATCAGTCTGTGCGTGTAAAACTCTCGCAACGCGCAAAACGCAGAGCGCAGAAACTGTATGCCAAAATTAACGCAAATAAGTCACTATTTAGCTGGCGTGAGCACACCTCACTCAGACAGAGCTTGAGCATAGCCGGTGTTTTAGTTTGGTTAGCTAGTGTCGCTATTTGGGGGTCAATCGCAATTGCAGCGGTTAACTTGGTGGTGTGTATTATCATTTTAGCTTTAAATTATGATGAGCTAATAGCAACACCTGCGACCCTAAAACAGCAAAAAAGCCAGGCAGATTCAGTATCTCGCTATGTATTTAGTGGCTCACACCCTCACAGTATTAGTGATTACCGAGAGCAAATGCTTTGTGCCAAGTTAAAAACGGTACTAGGGCGTGTTAAAGACTCAACCTTGAGTTTTAATACTATTGCTCAAGGCTTAGATCAGCAATCGACGCTAACCGAGCAAGGAATTTCTTCTCAGGGAACTCAGCTTGAGCAAATAGCCACTGCGATGTCACAAATGAGCACCACCATTGGTGAAATTTCTAATAATACCAATAATACCGCAGATAAAGTGGGGATCACTTATCAAAGCTGCTCTGATATAAAAAGTCATATTGCCGATAACAGCAAAATGGTATCTGACTTAGCCATGCAAGTTGAGCAAGCGGCAACCACAGCCACAGGACTTGCCTCTGAGGCCGATAAAATTGGTCAGGTAATGAGTGAAATAGAAGGCATTGCAGAGCAAACCAATTTGTTAGCACTTAACGCAGCAATTGAAGCTGCCCGTGCTGGTGAGCATGGTCGAGGTTTTGCGGTGGTCGCTGATGAAGTACGCGCACTGTCTTCACGTACTCAAAACGCCACAGCTCAAATTCACAGCTCAATTAAAGAGATTCAAGATACTTTGTTTAGCTGGTCTAAAATCATGCAGAGCACGAAACAACAAGCCGATGACTGTGTGAACACCACAGGGCAAACACAACAAGAGCTGGATAGTATTTTTACTCAAATTAGTGAAATTTCACAACTTGCTACCGATATTTCAGCCGCCGCAGAGCAACAACAGGTGGTAAGTAGAGATATTGGCAGCAATGTTGAAAAAATTAAAGGCTTAGGAGATGACAATTTACAGCTCAGTTATAGCGTAGCGCATGGCGCTGCTAAATTGGTGGAAGGCTCACGAAAAGTAAATGATTTACTGCTTACCTTTAAAGTTTAATCCACCCACTTGAATCAAAAACAAAAAAGCCGCTGTTTTCAGCGGCTTTTTACTGTGCTCAGATTATCGGCTAGTAAACTCTAAGCCCTCACTACTTGCATCAATAACAATGATGCAGCCTGGTTGAAAATCATTATTAAGCAGCTTTTGTGCTAACGGATTTTCAATGGTTTGTTGTATTGCACGCTTAAGTGGGCGAGCGCCATAAACCGGGTCAAAACCACTAGCAGCAATCCGCTCAAGCGCAGCATCTGTCAATTCAAGTAAATAACCCATCTCAGTTAATCGTTCACGCAATTTACTTAACTGTATATCTGCGATTTCTTTAATATGGCTATGTGCAAGCGAGTGGAACACTACTGTTTCATCAATACGGTTAATAAACTCGGGTCTGAATTCATTATGCAGTACACCCATCACTTTGTTTTTCAGCTCGTCATAGTCATTACTCCCAGATTGCTCTTGGATAATGTCTGAACCTAAGTTAGAGGTCATAATGATAACCGTATTTTTAAAATCAACAGTACGGCCTTGACCATCTGTTAAACGACCATCATCAAGAACTTGTAATAAAATATTAAACACATCAGGATGCGCTTTTTCTATTTCATCAAGCAAAATAACCGAATAAGGTTTACGACGAACAGCTTCTGTTAAATAACCGCCTTCTTCGTAACCTACATAACCTGGAGGCGCACCGACTAAACGCGCCACTGAGTGTTTTTCCATAAACTCAGACATATCTATACGCACCATGGCACTTTCGGTATCAAACATATAACCTGCTAGTGCTTTGGTAAGCTCTGTTTTACCAACCCCTGTCGGTCCTAAAAATAAGAACGAGCCAATTGGACGATTCGGATCAGCAAGCCCTGCACGAGAACGACGAATGGCATTAGCCACCGCAACTACCGCTTCATCTTGCCCTATCACTTTATTGTGTAATTGCGCTTCCATTTGCAATAGTTTTTCACGCTCACCTTGAAGCATACGTGCCACCGGAATACCGGTCCACCGTGATAGAATTTCGGCAATTTCGTCCTCGCCCACTTGGTTTTTAAGTAAGCTCATTTCTTGCATTTCGGCTTGTGATGCTAAATCAAGCTTACGCTCAAGCTCGGGGATACGACCATATTGAAGTTCTGACATACGCTGTAAATCGCTTGCTCTGCGGGCTACTTCTAAATCAAGTCGTGCTTGTTCAAGCTCGGCTTTAATAACTTGGGTCCCTTGCAAAGAGGCTTTTTCGGCATTCCATACTTCATCAAGTTCACGGTATTGCACTTCAAGCTCAGTGATCAGCTCAACCATTTCTGCACGGCGCTTTTGACTCGCCTCGTCTTTCTCTTTAGCCAGGGCGTTATCTTCAATTTTTAATTGAATGATACGGCGCTCTAACTTATCTAAGGCTTCAGGTTTTGAATCAATTTGCAGTCGAATGGAAGAGCCCGCTTCGTCAATTAAATCTATTGCTTTATCAGGTAATTGGCGATCACTAATATAGCGATGTGATAACTGCGCTGCAGCAACAATTGCCGGATCGGTGATTTCCACTGAGTGATGTAATTCGTAACGCTCTTTTAGACCACGTAATATAGCGATAGTATCTTCAACCGATGGCTCTTCAATTAATACTTTTTGGAAACGGCGCTCAAGTGCAGCATCTTTTTCAATGTATTTACGATATTCATCTAAGGTCGTTGCGCCTACGCAATGAAGTTCACCACGTGCTAGTGCAGGTTTTAACATGTTACCCGCATCCATAGCGCCATCACTTTTACCTGCGCCAACAATGGTATGAATTTCATCAATAAACAAAATCACTTGGCCTTCTTCTTTGGCCAATTCATTTAAAACTGATTTTAAACGCTCTTCAAACTCACCGCGGTATTTGGCTCCCGCAACTAATGCACCCAAATCCAGCGAGAGTACACGTTTATTTTTTAAACCCTCTGGTACTTCACCATTAATAATACGTTGCGCAAGCCCTTCGGCAATCGCGGTTTTACCCACCCCAGGCTCACCAATTAACACAGGATTGTTTTTGGTGCGACGTTGTAATACTTGGATGGTGCGACGAATTTCATCATCACGGCCGATTACAGGATCAAGCTTACCTTGCTCTGCCCGCTCAGTTAAATCAATAGTGTACTTTTCAAGTGCTTGACGAGTTTCTTCAGCATTAGGATCATCAACTTTTTGACCACCGCGAATTGCTTCTATGGCAGTTTCAGCTTTGTTAGCGGTGATATTAAGTGCTTTAAATACACTGCCAAGCGGCCCTTTATCTTCACATGCAACTAATACAAACAGTTCGCTTGAGATATATTTATCTTTGCGTTTTTGGGCATACTTGTCACACAGATTAATAAGTGAAACCATGTTGTTTGACAATTGCACATCGCCACCAACACCTTCCACTTTAAATAACTTTTCTATCTCTTGAGATAGTTTGGTATTGAGCTCGTCAATGCTAATGCCCATTTGTGCAAACAAAGCGCGCACACTTGAGCCGCTTTGCTTTAATAAAGCATACATAAGGTGAACGGGTTCAATAAATTGGTGGTCGCGACCTAGCGCTAATGATTGCGCATCTGAAAGCGCAGACTGAAATTTACTTGTAAATCTATCTAAACGCATGGGGGTTTACCTATAAAAAAACGAATTACTTTATAAATGGGTATGTTAACGGATTTGTTCAAGGTATTGAGGGAAAAATAATCACTTAATGGTAATTTACTTGCGCCAAATCAAACTTGCCATACGACCGGTTAGGCCGTCACGTCGATAAGAAAAAAACTGATTATTTTGAGAGAACGTGCAGTATTCACCACCGCTAATATTCACAACACCCCGTTGATTTAGCAAAATGTGCGCAATGTGATAAATATCAGCTAAATATTTCTCGCTATTTTGAAGTTTAAACGCATCATGCAAAGCTGGATTATTGGCTGTAAATATTGCAACAACCTCTTGACCGACTTCAAATCGGTTAGCTCCTATTGCAGGACCTAACCACGCATGTAAATTCGCTGGCTCATATTTAAAACAACTAACTGTATTATTAATAATTCCTTGCACTAATCCTCGCCAACCGGCGTGAATTGCAGCCACTTCTTGGCCATCGCTTGAGGTAAGTAAAATAGGTAAACAGTCAGCGGTCATTATAGCTAAAGGTTGATTGCTTAACTGCGTATAAAGCGCATCTCCCGTCAGAGTTTGATTAGCGTCAAACGCTTCATCCACTCTAATTACATCAGCGCTATGAACCTGATTTAACCAAACAGCAGGGTTAGGCAGGTGGGTATTTACATGCGCTCGATTTTTTATAACATCTTGGCGGTTATCACCTACATGTAGCCCTAAATTCAAACTATCAAATGGAGGCTTTGATACGCCTCCATCCCGTGTAGTACTCAATGTGCCTACACCCTGAATAGGTTGCCATGTAGCTGATAAGCCGGACATAATTAACTAGCTATGTCTGGATTTGCTTTTGTATCTTCGCGCAGTGCTTGTGTCATCTGGACCATATCATCAGGGATAGGTGCTTGCCAGGTCATCATTTCACCGGTAATTGGATGAGCAATGCTTAATTTAACAGCATGCAGCGCTTGACGCTTAAAGCTACGCAGTAACTCAAACAGCTCAGGGGTTGCTCCTTTTGGTGGACGAGGACGGCCGCCATAAGACTGATCGCCAATTAGTGGGTGGTTTAAGTACGCCATATGCACGCGAATTTGGTGTGTACGTCCGGTCTCAAGGCGTAAACGCAAACGAGTATGAGCTCGGAACTTTTCTGCCACACGGTAATGCGTAATCGCTGGTTTACCCATTTCATGAACAGCCATGTGCGTACGTTGAGTTGGATGACGGCCAATCGCTTTTTCAACCATACCACCGGCAGTCATAGTACCATTACATAACGCTTCATATTCACGTGTGAAATTTTCGCGCTTTTGTAAGGCTTTCACCAGGTGAGTTTGTGCCTGAATCGTTTTCGCAACAACCATTAAACCGGTTGTGTCTTTATCAAGACGATGAACTATACCCGCGCGTGGCACGTTAATAATGTCTGGAAAATGATGAAGTAACGCATTTAACACAGTACCGTCAGGATTGCCTGCGCCCGGATGAACCACTAATCCCATTGGTTTATTGATAACTAAAATATCATCGTCTTCATAAACGATGTTTAATTTGATATCTTGTGCTTCGTATTCACGAGGTGCTTCTATTGTTGTTTCAACAGCCACAACTTCACCACCGAGTAATTTTTCACGCGGGGTGTTGAAAATTTCGCCGTCAACGGTGATTTTATCATCTAAAATCCACGTTTTTATCCGTGATCGTGAATAATCAGGGAACAATTGTGCTAATACTTGGTCTAGACGTTTACCACCTAAGTCTGTTGGGACCTCGGCTTGGAGAGATATTTGCTCTGACATTAGTAACTTTACCCAATTTACCAGTGCAAGCTTTGCTTGACTGGGTTAGAATCGCTTTTAATAAAAGCATAACATAATACGCATAGTTTACTCGGTTTTACCCACTTGGCCTAGCCGAAGACATCGAAGGTAACAAATAAAATGATAAATAAAATAGGGAAACGTGCATTCGCCATTGTTTTTTCAGTTTCAGTGCTTAGTTTAGGGGCTTGTTCGTCTGCACCTGACCAAGAAGACATTCAACGAGTACCAAACAGATCAGCACAAGCGCTATACGAAGATGCAAAACAAACGCTTGATTCTGGTTTATACGCACGTGCAATTGAACTGTTAGCGGCAATTGATTCTCGCTACCCGTTTGGCCCGTTTTCAAAGCAAGTACAAATGGATTTAGTGTACGCACATTACCAATCAGGTAATACAGAGCAGGCACTTGCTACCATTGACCGTTTTATTCGCTTAAACCCAAACCACAAAGATCTAGATTACATGTACTACATGCGTGGCTTGGTTAATATTAAAGCGGATAAAAATGCTTTCCAAGAGTACTTTGGTGTAGATAGAGCCGACAGAGACGCTAAACGTACCCGTGTAGCTTATACCGACCTATCAACCTTAGTTAAACGTTTTCCAGAAAGTGACTATGCGCCAGAAGCAAAACGTCGTTTAGTGTGGCTATTAAATCGCATGGCACGTTATGAGCTAAAAGTTGCGACTTACTACTACGAACGTGAAGCCTATTTAGCAGCTGCGAATCGCGGTAAGTTTGTGGTAGAGCACTACTCACAAAGCAGCTACTTAGATGCGGCACTAGCCATGATGGAAAAAAGCTACGATAAGCTTGGATTAACTGAATTAAGTGACAATGCAGCGCAAACGCGCAAATTTAACAGTAGAAATAAATAATACGAAAAAGGCGCTACTTTCAAATAAAAGTAGCGCCTTTTTTACTCAAGACTACGGTTATATCGCGTCTTCATCTTCTTCTGCAGTACGAATACGAACAACACGCTCCACCTCAGTGACAAATATTTTACCATCACCAATTTTGCCTGTTTGTGCGGTTTTAACAATCACATCAATAGCGCGTTCAACATCTTCATCACCAAGCACAATATCTAACTTTACTTTTGGTAAGAAATCAACCATATACTCTGCGCCACGGTATAGCTCGGTGTGACCTTTTTGACGCCCAAACCCTTTGACTTCACTTACTGTCATACCCGTAATGCCAACATCAGATAGTGCTTCGCGCACATCGTCGAGCTTAAACGGTTTAATGATTGCTTCTATTTTTTTCATATTAGTTACTTTTGAAAGCCTCAGTTGCCTCGATTTTAGACAATCATGAGGTTCATAGCAAACAAAGTGATTGAATAGCACAGGTGAAAAATAATCATGGTATGATTATTTTAATAAAAATAACTATACTAGGGTCTGTTGACCTTTCAACATCACCGAGTTAATGAGATTTATATGAAAACCAAGCATACAGGATTTACTCTATTAGAGTTAATGGTTACCGTTGCTATTGTTGCGATAATAGCAAGTATTGCAATATGGAATAGTAGCGATATGCTGGAAGAAAACCGAGGCGAAAACTTTTTATTGGAGCTAAAGCGTAATATTAGTTTTGCGCGATCACAAGCAGCTAGTACTGATGAAATCGTGGTTATTTGTGCAGCTCAGCATTCGGAGGTTAAAAATAATGATGATAGTATGCAATGTCGAGCAAGGTGGGATCGTAATAAAGTTATTATTACCTTTATTGATGCAGATAATGATGGTCAATATAATTCTTCATCTGACAGCTTAATTCGCGCTATGGAAAAAATTAACCTTAATGATAAGGTAACATTCACAGCTGGAGATAGACGAATACGGTTTAACACGAGCGGTCGTATTACCACTAAACCTGGAAATTTTATTTTTTGTCCTAATGGTACTAATGAAAACAATAAAGGGTTAACACTGTCTCAATCAGGGACTGCTTTTTATATAGGTGATACAACTCAAACTTGCAGCTAAAAGCTATTTCATACTTTGTCGTTTTTTGATTATTTACTAAACTAATATAATGGACTGTTAAATGTAAGGCTTCAGGGATGAAGTTAATTATAAGTGTTCACAAAAACGATGGCGTTACATTAGTAGAATTACTAGTAACCATTTTAGTTATTGCAATACTGAGTCAACTCTCTTTGTGGTTTGCTCCTGACTTCTTGGCGCTCAATCGCGCAGATAATCAGGTTAGTCTATTACACCGAAATATTAATTTAGCACGTCTTTATGCTATAGAGCATGGCAACTACGTAACACTGTGCGTTTTGAAAGATAAACAATGTTTAGATGGTGAGTGGCACACGGGTGTGTCACTTTTTACCGATCATGACAAGTCAACATCTTTGGATAATGACGAACGTCTTATTAGTACCTTTGAACATACCCATCCCTCTGATAGCTTAGAATACCCCCGAACTGCAATAACTTTTAGACCCGACGGCTCTTTAAATGGCTTTCAAAATGGTACTTTTATCTATTGCCCTAATAGTGAAAAAGCAAACCTTGAAGGGCTTGCTCTATCTATAAGTCAAACAGGTCGCATAAGAATAAAGTCCACAAATAGATGCAAAAATAACTAACCTGAATTCTAGTTAGGGGGTTTACAGTGTAAAAAGCCGGGTTTCGCGTCAATAGCTGGACTATTGCAAGTAAATTCAACGCAATTAGCGCTAAAAATAGCTGCTTGAGATAGGTATACAATTCAGAGTAAGATTAATTAGCATCATCTACCCCAGCAATAGGTTATATCTGATTTACCTTTGCTGCCTTTAGCCCCTTTTAAGCCTAAATCATTAATAGACAATTCAGTACAATCAGCATCCCCTTTAACAGCTCCAGCGATGGGTTTCGCTGTAATTGTAAATTCATTACTATTAACCACATTTATTGCTAACTCAAAATGCCCGTTTTCAGTTTTACTTTGAATACCTAAGTCACTAAACGAAGTTGAATAAACTCGGTTATCTACAAAGTATTGCTCTTGCTTATTTGCCGCATCTAACAGCGCAGATGCAGCTTCTGCGCGTGATGCTCTTTTTACATACTCACTGTAATTCGGCAGTGCAATTGCGGCAATGATGCCAACAATCGCTACTGTGATCATTAACTCAATTAATGTGAATCCTTGTTGTGTCTTATTCATATACAGCCCTTAATTGTTTATCTCGTCGTTTTCTTCACGCTTATAAATATATGTTTGCTGCGTTTTAAAGCCAAAACCAATGGGCTCCTTATCATTAACCAGCTGAATTTTACCATCAACCACTTTTAAACCAGGTCCTGTAACTTCTACCGGTTTAAGAGGATTTTCGGCTTGCTCACCTTTTATCCCAGGGCCAATCAAGAAAAACTGACTTTCTTCGATAACGTCTTCTTCTGGATTATCATCACACTTTCCATCACCATTCGAATCGGTACAAGAGTTAGTTGCACCGAAATAAAGCTGTGGTGTATCGGGCACATCGTAACTGGTTACAAATTTGAGCTGATCATACACCTTTGTACCGTAATGCAAATGAAACGCATAAAGCGCACCACCGCCTCCGCTTAAAGAACATTGATTCTCTACAACGGCATCAGATGCTGGCGTGAAAGAGGTAAAATAAGCAACTCCGCCAACAACGGTAGCAGCGGCCAATGATTTTTCACCTTTAGCTAATTCGTAGCGCCACCCTTTCTTTTTTGCCAACTCAGCTTCAACAAGATTAAAACCATCTATGTCACCTAGAGTATTACCAAACGGATCATCGTTCATAATCATTAAGTCAGAGGGTTTAATTGCCGCAGGCGCATTGGTTTTAAATGAGCGTGTCAGCGTATTTTCATCACGGATCATAAACAGTTGATCTTGCTCATTTGTATTCGTTGGTTTTGAACGATTACCGCTGCCGATAACAACAGCATCATAAGGAGTATCTAAACGGGTAATAACTTTATCACCATTGATGATCGTCTCCGTTACTTTACTAAATAAAGTACGCGCAATCAAAGGTTTATAAAAGAAGCGCCTATCTTGAGTATTTTGATTGCTACCAAGCTCTGCAAGTTTGAAATGACTAAACTCGCTGCTATCTTCTCCTGGCATATCAATTCGCCAAATATTACCACCGGTATCTGAGGCATAAATTCGGTCAATATAGCCGTCATAATCTGAATCAAGCGTAGTTAAATCAGCGGCAATACTATGTTTACCTTTAAAGCCATTACTATCCGGGGTTAACGCCCATACTAAACTGCCAGTTTTTGCTTCAACTATATAAATGCCCCGACCGCGTGAATCCTCTGCTCTTATAGCCGCATCTTTATTTGTATCGTAACCTGCACCAAATACGAGTAAAGGTTTATTACCAAAAGCTTTAATATAAGCTATTTGCGGTTTTGACCATGTTTGTGCTAATTCCGTAAAGTCGCCTTTTCCGCCTTCAATTGGTTTGCTCCAAAGGCGCTTTGGCTGGTTCGGATTTGTAATATCTAAGCCGTAGTAATTCTTACCACCACGACGCATACCAGCAAAAGCCCAAACAGCATCTCCTTTACTAGCATCTATAATACCGTCATTTAAACCATCGCTATTTAAACTCTTATTACTAAAGTAAACACTGATAGGGCCATCCATGCCATATACCTTGCTATCTGCTTGTTTATTTCTTAGTGGTTTAATAATGTCGAATAATGCTGAAGGTATAAACGCCCAGCTTTCACTTACAGTCTCGCCGGCATCTTTAAACATATGTAAAAACCCAGCATTTGTCCCTATAAGAATTCGTATATCATCATTGCCATAGTCGATAGCAATAGGCTTGGAATGTAACGGGTCGCCAAAAATATCAGAGCGTTGATCTTGCGAAGAGCCATCTTTATCCTCATCATCAACGTCGACTCCTCTAGCCCAATTAACATCTTGGCTTGATAAAGCTAGCGGATTATCAACAATACCGCTAAGAATGTCGCTGACAACCGAAGTATCAAAACTAACAATAGAGCCTTGATTTTCAGTGAATAAATTACGAGCTAGTGGATCTACCGTGCTTAGATAATGGTTTACGCCACCTTGTGCAACCGCATTACCATCAGCAGGTTGGCCCGCAGGTAGCCAAAATGTTTTTGCATCTTTTGAAATTAAACCGTCGCTATTAAGAGCAAGCTTGTTAGTTGCATCAACAATCTGACTGCCTGAAACTTTTAACTTTTTGAGGTTACCACGCCAGCGCGCCCCTGTTTCAGGATAAAACATTGCGAAATAAATAGCGTCTCGACTGCGAGTTTGGTCTACATTATTACTGGCCACTGATGGCGATGAAAAGCTATCGTTTACTTCACGAATACGAGAAATCGTATTTTTAAGTGCGTCTGACAGTTGTGCTGCAGTATTGGCATGTAAATATTGCCCGCCGCCATAGTCTGCAGTCTCAGTAAGTAAGTTTTTACCTGAGTTACTCATACCTGTACCAAAGCCAATAGGAAATACACGACCAATATCTAGTACATTATTGGTTTTGCTATACAAATCAACCTTTACATCATCTGTACCATGGATAATTTTTGCCAGCGCTGCCAAATAACTATTGCTGACAACAGGCGCATTTTCAGAAAAATAGTCATCGTGAAGGTTAAATATGTCATTATTTCTATTAGCGTCGTTGGTAGGATCTCCATCTGTCATTAAAATAATGTTGATACTATTGTCACAGCGTAATGGCTCCCCCGCTACTGGGGCAAAGGGTGATTTATAAACTCCTGATGACTCTGCGGTAAAATCTCGATCATTAGTGTTATCGCCATAGTAAACATCTTGGCCTGTTATATATAAATACGCTTCCCATAATGTTTCAGTTAATGGGGTTGCCCCACTAGCAGGTAACTCATCAATCTTATTGAGCAACGTTGACTTGTCAGCACCTACTCTGGCGAGTACATAACCGCCACTACTGCCATTAAAACGCATTAAACCAAATTCAATATCATCGTTATCGTTCACTAATTGCGTAATCGCATTTTGTGCAACTCGTAAACGACTGTCTTGACAGATAGCTTGCGCATAACCATTTACAGATTTATAACACTGCTGGTATGCACTATAGCTGTCTTTACTTTCGAAGCATTCACTTTCGTAAAAGCCGTTCCTATTTCTTTTGTAACATCTTTCTCCATCGTTTACATCCCAAGCCATACTTCCAGATGTATCAAAAATCATAATTACGCGTGGCTTTTCATCTGTCTCCACATTGTGGTTAACATACAACTCTATATCTTCAGCATGAGCTGACATGCCAATTAATATTGCAAATATAGGCATGAGCATTCTGTTGAGTGTAAGTTTCATCTTAAAACCCCTTACTTATGCTAGCCATCTCTTGGGCTACGCCGGTAACAATTGTTAGTTGGTGTTTACTTTTAGAGCCGTAGTCTATGGTTGTAGAAACTTGCACCATGTTGCATGAAATGCCAGCAGTAAAATTAAAACGACGAGGGCATTCTAAATCAAGTACACCATTGTTTAAGTTAATCATATTGCTTTTCATATCATCACGTTCAGCCATAACAACACCGTTATCTGATACTTCTTCAGGGGTTAAAAAGAACTGATTAGCAGCCCCTTTACTAACCTCATCAGCTATGACACGTTGTACTTCACCAATTAGTTGATTTTCTGCAACTTCACGCTCTTGGGCTGCATTAGTAATTTTAATATCAATACTACTACTACTCATTAAAGTAACCGCAATTCCTGTCACTGCTATGACCATAATAAGTGCAGTAATAAGTACAACGCCCTGTTGTTTCTTTTTCATATGAATTAAATACGCCATAAATTTGCTCCCACATTATTTAAACGAATAGTCGTAGTGAAAACGGTTCGCCTGAAATTATCTGAAAAAGTGAGAGAGCGACTATTAGCATCTTCCCCTAATACGTACGTTTGGTTCTTAATTTTAAGGCCTGGATCTGGCTGCAATGCTCTGATCAATAAAAAAACTTGTACTGTTAAAATACCTTTACGGTTTTCCCAATCGCTGGCATTCATATCATTGATGCTTTTATAGGTATCAACGCGACTATCGCTGGTAGTATCTAAACCAAAAATAAAACGCATATTTTCCACGCCTTCCATTATAGTTTCAGTGTTTATAGACCCGCCTACTAAACGCTTTCGCATTAGTGCGGGTACAGTAAGGTTCTTATTATTTACCGTATAAGTTTGCTCTGAAATATAATAGCTGTGATGGCTATACGGCCATACCGTCGCATTGATATTTACGCTAGTAGGGTCAACAATACCTCGCTCAAAGCGTGCATTTTCTTGTTCAGCAATAAAATAATTCTCATCGCTTTGCGTTTCGTTAACACCTGCGGCATCAACGTCTAGTTGATTACCTTGTAAAAACTTAACCTGTAAAATATCAGTCCCTTTAATTGGGTTTTTTACACAGTTGAGCTCATTCGAACTTGCCGCAGTTTTAGCGTATAAAGATCTAAAGTTACTACTACTCGTTAAATCTGGAAAACTGCCATTGTTAGCTCCTTCAAAGCAGTCATTGGTAGGGTTTGACAGTGATGATGTGTTTGCAGCGGTAAATGAATCATCATAAAATGTTCCCCAAAAACTAACTTGCTCAATATCTCGTTGCATAATATTTATAGCTAAGCGGCCTGACTCTTGTAACTCGCCTATAGTCATTGTGTCTTTGGTGGTTACTTTCATACCGATATAAGTAAACATTACCCCACCCAAAATTAATCCCCCTATAAATAGAGATATCATCATTTCAATGAGTGTAAATCCTGTTTGCTTCATTTTAGCTCCTAACGTATACGTAGCTATTAAGCACGACTAAGCGACGCTTTTTATCTGCGACGCCACAACTAATTTTACCTGTCGCCTCGCTTGCTTTAAATTCTTGGCGGCCCTGCCAAGAAACAATAACCTCAAGGTTATATGCTTTCCCTCCAGAACCCGCCACCACTTCAGGGTTAATACACACAGTTGCACCATCGAGTGATCCGGTATTCTCTCGGGCTCGAATAGCACGTTTCCATTGCTCGATATCTAAACTAGCTATTTGCGCGTTGCTACATGAGCTTGTAAAACATGTTTTAGACGATTTCTTCGTGGTTTCACTGGTAAACTCTACATCGTAAAGGGTCGCGAGTTGCGAAGTATCATTAGCTCGAATACGTTGAATAATATCATTACCAAGCGCAACAGCAGCAGCACGTTGCATTGAATCAAAGCTTGCTTGCTTTGCTTTTGCTTGCAGGGCTACAGCGCCTAATAAACCAAAGCTGAGAATAATAAACGCAATTAGGACTTCAATAAGCGTAAAACCTTTTTGCAATTTAAACGTACTCAAATACATAGTAAAACCAAATAATAATTACTTGATAATAAGTGTATGCAATTACAGATTAGATTCAACTAGAACCATGACTAACGGTTAATTATGTTGATAAGCGGTTAATAGGTAGGCGTATTAAAGTTCACTTTTTACGCTTTTGAGTGCTCGACGACTGACAGCTAACAAAGCAGTACAGCCATCAAGTTCAATAACATGTTGATGGTTTTGAAGCGTATGTAGGGCAATAATTTTGTTTTTATTCACCAAAGTATGTCGATGAATTCTTAATAAATGATGCGGGTATTGCATTTCAAGATGCTTTAAACTGTCCTCAATTAAAGCTTCCCCTTGATCAAACACAACCTTGGTATACTTTTCCTCTGCGTTAAAATAAAAAATACTCTCTATTTCAACACTTCTGATAGTGCCAGCCAGTTGATACGTTACTTTTTCTGTTTGTTGCTGTTGCAGATGTACTCTGTTTAGACGTCCTAGCTGTTGTAATGCATGTTGCAAACTTTTTACTGATATAGGTTTTACCAAATACCCTGCTGCATTTAGTTGCAGTGCATCAAGTGCATGCTCAGGGTGAGCAGTTATAAAAATAATTGCCGGCGGAACCGCAAAGCTATTGAGTTGATTGGCCACTTCGATGCCATTTAAGCCTGGCATATCAACATCTAAAAACACTAAATCAGGCTGAAGTTTTTTTATTTTTATTAAAGCGTCATTGCCATTACCGGCCTCACCTTGCACTTGAATAGATGTATGGCTCTGACTAAGTAAACGCTTTAAGCGTGCTCTGGCTAAAGGCTCATCATCTACAATCAGTGCATTCATAACATGCGCTCTGTTTGTTTTGGGATAACCACTTTAACTCTAAATTCATTTTCTTTGTTAGTTATTGTCAGTTGCGCCTGATCTTTATAATAAATACTTAAACGAGAACGGATATTATCAATTGCCATACCGTTATGCTCTCTTGTATTAGCGGCTTCAATAGGTACAGGGTTAGTCACAATCAAGGTTAAATAATGTGTTGTAACATGCAGCTCAATACTAATGGTAGCACCACTTTGGCTGGGCTCTACACCATGGCATACTGCGTTCTCTACCAAAGGTTGTAATGTAAGGTATGGAATATAGAGCGCAGGGAGATTTTCTGGTAATGACCACTCAACCTGTAAGCGCTCAGCAAAACGCCATGATTCAAGAGCAATATATTGTTTAGTTAATACTATTTCATCACTGAGCAATACACTTTGCCCTGACCGCATTGCAGCCTGCGAAAGCGCCGCTAATGCTAAAATAGCATGCTCTGCAGCCTCAACGTCATGATGCGTTAATTCTGCTGCCGTATTCAAACTATTATATAAAAAATGGGGTCTGATCCGCGCCTGCAAGGCATCAAGCTCTGCACGAGAGAGTGCTTTGGCTTGCTGTTCTTTTTCAAAATGAATAAGCAAAAATTGTACAAAAAGTAAGGTAAGCAAAAATACAATAATGCAATTACGTAACACAAAAAACGTAAGTTGTTTTTCGTTTTCTATATCAAAAGCAATATGAGAAAAAGCCAGACTAAATAAAGCAGTGCTCAAACTATATACAGCAATAAAAAAACTAAGCTGAATAAACTGAGGCTGTTTTGCAAGAAATCGGCGACAAATATATATAAAAGAGGTGCTTACTAATACGGTTACATGGAGAAATAAACTAATCTCTCCCAAATGCAGCCATATGTCACCGCCAGCATTAGGAGCAAAAGCTAAAATAATAGCCACGACTTGGGTTACTATGAGGGATGCAAGTACACCACGCTCATTAAAAAGGGCCGAAAAAAGTAGTGCATCTGGTGTCAGTTGCTTACTCATTCGACCCTCCTTTTATCTATTAATAGACTAACGCAGCTCTACTGGCACAGCAAAAACAATGTTTTCTTCTTCACCAGGGTTTTCTGTTACTTGTTTGCCACCAAGCTCTTTTAAGCGTGTAATGACTTGCTGAACTAATACTTCAGGAGCTGAGGCACCGGCAGTCACACCCACAGTGTTAATACCATCAAACCATGATGCTTCAACATTACTAGCATCATCTATTAAGTAGGCTTGCGTACCCATTTTATCAGCAAGTTCCCGTAAACGATTAGAGTTAGAACTATTTTTAGCACCCACAACTAATAACACATTCACTTTATCAGCTAAATCACGAACCGCATCTTGGCGGTTTTGTGTTGCATAGCAAATATCATCTTTACGTGGACCATCAATTGTAGGAAATTTACTACGTAAAGCATCAATCACATCGGCAGTGTCATCTACTGATAGAGTTGTTTGGCTGCAGTAAAAAAGATTATCCGCATTTTTTACATCAAGCTTTAATACATCATCGACTGTTTCAACAAGATAAATACCACCTTGCTGGTTATCGTATTGCCCCATGGTCCCCTCAACTTCCGGGTGTCCATGGTGACCAATTAAAATGCATTCAATGCCTTTTCTACTAGCACGGGTTACTTCCATATGCACTTTAGTCACTAATGGGCAGGTTGCATCGAATACTTTTAACTCTCTACGCTTAGCTTCTGCACGAACAGCTTGAGATACACCATGAGCACTGAAAATAACAATACTATCGTCAGGAACCTGATCAAGTTCTTCAACAAATACAGCGCCGCGATTTTTTAAACCATCAACCACATAACGGTTATGCACCACTTCGTGACGCACATAGATTGGTTTTTCAAAAATATCTAATGCGCGCTCAACAATACTAATTGCGCGGTCAACACCAGCGCAAAAGCCTCGTGGATTAGCTAATAATATTTCCATTAGCCTTGCACCTCAATAATATCAACCTCAAACGTTAAACGCTGACCCGCTAATGGGTGATTAAAATCGATAGTAACTGACTCACCTTGCACTTCACGAACCAAACCCGGAAGCTCAGTACCATCAGGTTGAGTGAACGCAATAATCGCACCTACTTTAGCCGGTGTTTCTGCACCAAACTTACTACGATCTACATAATAAATATTATCTGGATTTGGTTGACCAAAGGCATCTTCAGGCTCAAGTTCAAATGTTTTGCTTTCACCCGCAGTTAGGCCAAGCAAACATTTTTCAAAGTTAGCGGTTAAACTTCCATCACCCATAGTGAGCTTGGCAGGTTTGTTATGCACTTTTGTTGAGTCAGCGGCAGAGCCATCTTCTAGTTTAATAGAAAAATGAAAAATAACGTCTGAGTTTTCACCAATTACAGCTTGGCTCATGCTTTATGCTCCTTTGGTTCTTCGCCTGTAAAGGCGTCAAATAGTAATAACGCAGCGCCTATACAAATAGCACAATCTGCAATATTAAATACGGGGAAATGTGAGTCTTCGTAAAACACATGTAAAAAGTCAATAACGTAACCATAAGCAACACGGTCGTATAAGTTACCAATAGCACCCGCTAACACTAACGAGTATGCACCACACAATACTTTATTAGACGCAGGAAGGCGCTTTAACCACCATACCAACAAACAACTAATTGCGATTGCTATTACACTTAAAAACCAACGTTGCCAGCCACCCGCTTCGCTTAAAAAGCTGTAAGCTGCACCGTAGTTATGTACATAAGTGATACTAAAAACAGGCAATAGATTAATTGACTCACCATAGGCCATGGTGTTTACAACCAGTGTTTTACTGGCAAAGTCTATTACTAATAGTAATAGACTCAACCAAAGCCACACTAAACCACTTTTTTGGGTTAGTTTGCTCACTAAAAACAACTCCTAAGCGAATTGACGCTTTTCACCTTCACCGTCAACGTTACTTACACAACGACCACAGATTTCAGGGTGCGCAGGCTCAACGCCTACATCTTCACTGTAATGCCAACAGCGCTCACACTTTTTAGCATCTGTTGCTGATACGCTAATGTATAAACCTTCAATTTCGGTTGCTTGTGAATCTGCAGGCTGGCTATCTACCTCAGTAACATTTACAGCTGAAGTGAGTAACACAAAGCGAAGTTCATCACCTAGTGCAGCCAGTTTTGCAGCAAGTTCTTTACTTGCAAACAGGTTAACCGTTGCTTGCAACGTAGCGCCAATCACTTCTTCTTTACGTGCAGCTTCTAGAAGACGGTTCACTTCGTCACGCACATTTAAAATAGCTTGCCAATCTTCATTACTAAACTTGGTCGTAGTTGGTGCCTGTAAGCCCTCATACCAAGTTGAAGTAAATACATAGTCACTGCGCTCACCTGGAAGTGCTTCCCAAATTTCTTGTGCTGTAAAGCTCATGATTGGTGCCATCCAACGCGTCATCGCTTCAGCAATGTGGTACAGCGCGGTTTGACAAGAACGACGTGCATGACTGTCGCTTTTTGCCGTGTACTGACGATCTTTTATAACGTCTAAGTAGAACGAACCAAGCTCACCGGTACAGAAGTTCATTAACTTTTGCGTCACTAATAGCATTTGGTAACTATCGTACGCCGCTAAAATATCATCTTGTAACTGTGCAGCACGCCCTACAATCCACTTATCAAGCTCAACCATATCATCCACAGCAACTTGATCTGTTTTTGGATCAAAACCGCTAAGGTTAGCAAGTAAGTAACGGCTAGTGTTACGAATACGACGGTAGCGATCTGCTGAACGTTTGAATATTTCATCTGATACCGTCATTTCTGCCGTGTAATCAGTTGATGCTACCCATAAACGTAAAATATCAGCACCTAGTTTATTCATCACATTTTGTGGTGAAATAACATTGCCTAATGACTTAGACATTTTGCGGCCGTTTTCATCAACCGTAAAGCCATGCGTAAGCACTTGCTTGTAAGGTGCATGACCATTAATTGCCACAGAGGTCATCATTGATGACATAAACCAACCACGGTGTTGATCTGAACCTTCTAGGTATAAATCAGCAGGACCGGTTAAATCATCACGCGCATCAACAACACAAGCATGCGTTACACCTGAGTCAAACCACACGTCCAGTGTGTCTTGAACTTTCATGTATTGCTGTGCGTCTTCTTCGCCTAGTAAAGTAGCTGGATCTAGGTCATACCATGCTTGAATACCTGACTTTTCAACAAGCGCTGCTGCTTGTTCAATCAGCTCTTGAGTATTTGGGTGTAATGCACCCGTGTCTTTATCAACAAACAATGCAATAGGAACACCCCAGGTACGTTGACGTGAAATACACCAATCAGGGCGGCCTTCAACCATGTTGGCAATACGGCTTTCACCCCATTCAGGTAACCACTGAGTATTTTTAATTTCAGCCAGTGAATCTTGACGCAAGTTAGCCTGATCCATGCTAACAAACCATTGTGGTGTGGCACGGAAGATAATAGGCGTTTTATGGCGCCAACAATGTGGGTAACTGTGCGTTAATGCATGGTGATGCATTAGGGCATTATTTTCTTTTAATACCTCAATTACACTCGCATTGGCTTTAAACACATGTTGACCGGCAAATAATTCAGTATCAGGTAAGTACACACCATTTGCGCCAACAGGGTTAGCTACTTCAAGGTTGTACTCAAGACCCGCCACGAAATCTTCTTGACCATGACCTGGTGCAGTATGCACGATACCCGTACCAGAATCTGTTGTTACGTGCTCAGCAACAATAACAGGAACATTAAAGTCATAAAAAGGGTGTGCTACGGTTAAGTTTTCAAGTGCTGCGCCTTTAACATAGCCAAGAATATGGAAATGGTTGAAACCAAAACGATCCATCGCATCTTTAACCAGCTCAGAGCCTATAATAAGGCGTTGCTGAACGCCTTCATCTTCTACTTGTACTAGCGCGTATTCTAAATCAGCATGCACAGCTACCGCACGATTTGCAGGCAAAGTCCATGGTGTCGTAGTCCAAATAACGGTTCCTACGCTACCAGTTCCTGTATGGCCAGCCGCCAAATCAAACGCATTAATTACCGCATCTTGATCTGTAAAAGTAAAACGTACATCAATGGCTGGAGATTGTTTGTCTTGATATTCAACTTCTGCCTCAGCTAATGCTGAACCACAATCTGTACACCAATGCACAGGCTTAGCGCCTTTATGAAGGTGACCATTTTTTATAATGCGGCCTAGTACACGGATGGCATTAGCTTCAAAGTCGAAGTTCATTGTTAGGTAAGGTTTATCCCAATCACCAAAAACGCCTAAACGTTTAAAGTCTACTTTTTGGCCTTCCACTTGCTTTTTAGCATAGGCACGACATTTCTCACGAAACTCTGCCGCAGTTACCTTAACACCGGGTTTACCAACTTTTTTCTCAACCATTAACTCGATTGGTAAACCATGACAGTCCCAACCTGGTACGTATGGCGCATCAAAGTCTGATAAAGTTTTAGACTTAACAATAATATCTTTTAATATTTTATTTACTGAGTGGCCTAAATGGATATCGCCGTTTGCATACGGAGGGCCGTCATGCAAAATGAAAGTTTTTTTACCTTTCTTCGCGCTGCGAATTTGACCGTATAGGTCGTCTTCATACCATGCTTTAAGCATTTTTGGTTCACGTTGTGCCAAATTGCCACGCATTGGAAACATTGTTTCCGGTAAATTCAAAGTATGTTTGTAGTCGCTCATTAATCCTACTTTCCGTTTCTATCGGCTACCTAATTTAAACCAAAACACTGCTTAGCGGCGGCAACATCGGTTGCTATTTGTGCCGTCAGTTGTGTTAATGTCTCGAATTTTTTCTCATTGCGGAGTTTTTCAATTAACTCCACATGCATAAATTGTCCATAAATATCTTGTGCAAAATCAAAAAGGTGAACTTCTAATAAGGCACGAGTTCCATTAAACGTGGGTTTGTTTCCAATGTTAGCCACCCCAAAAACTTGTTTTCCTGCGATCATCACTTGAACCGCAAATACACCATTGACCGGACAAACTTGACGTTTTAGTGCAATATTTGCCGTTCTAAAACCCAGTTCGCGGCCTTTTTTCCAGCCATGAATAACACGTCCAGATATTGCATAATTATGCCCAAGCATAACTTTTGCACTAACTAAGTCACCTTCAGCAAGCGCTTCTCGTATCAAGGTACTACTTACTCTAGCATTTAATTGCCTAAAGCTGGCAGTGCTTTTAACACTCATTCCCACTTGGGTGCCCATAGTTGCCAATAGACTAAAGTTACCTTGGCGCTGTTTACCAAACCTAAAATCATCACCAACCGTTAATGCTTTAACGCCCAGCTTTTTAATTAAAATATCGCTAACAAACTGCTCAGCATGCATGTTTGCAAAAGCCTGATTAAAGCTAATACAAATAACGCGCTCAATTCCTAAGTTACTCAATAAACGAAGTTTATCACGCAGTCGAGTCAACCTAGCTGGAGCGTTATTTTTTGCAAAAAACTCCTGTGGCTGAGGCTCAAATAGCATTACGGTGCTGGGTAAATTATTTTCTTTTGCATCAGCTAAAAGCCCTTTTAATACGGCAGCATGACCCAAATGAACACCATCAAAATTACCAATGGTCAGCACACAACCAAAGTGTTGTGGGCGTATATTGTGTATACCTCTAATTAACTCCATGCCACCTAATGCCTTTTTCAGCGAGCGATAAAATGCGACCTCAGGCCGCAGAATGTCCGATTATAATCTTTTTTTAATTTGATTCAGTAATTGCTACACTTTTTATCGTATTTAGTCTAACACCCATCAAAAACAACATAAAAAAGTAACTAACAATCGCAATAATTAATAACACAACCAACAACATAACTTGTTCGCTAAAGTGCCAACTAACCCAGTCATATTGCATACTGGTAAACCAAACCAATGCGCCCATTATTATACTTGCCAACAAACACTTCAAAGTGAAGTAGCCACTCATACTGGAAAACTGATAAACATTCTCTTTTTTAAGCTGTCGATACAGTAAGTAAGCATTACAACTTGCCGACATTGAGGTTGCCAGTGCCAAACCTAAATAGCCAATAAATGGTGCCAGCATGATATTAAACACCATATTTAGTACCAAAGTAATAATACCAATGCGTACCGGTGTTTTAGTATCTTGGCGAGAATAAAACCCAGGCGCGAGAACTTTAATTAACATAAAACTGACTAATCCCACAGAGTAGGCAACCACCCCTAAGCTTACCGCCTTAACATGGTCAATACCCGCTTCTTTGAAAGCGCCATGATCAAACAGCACAGTAATAATAAGCGGGCTGATAATCATCAATCCTATCATTGCTGGAAGCCCTAAAAAAATCACAAACCTCACTCCCCAATCTAGGGTATGTTGAAAGTCGCTACTTTTTTTACTGCTGTGTAATTTTGATAGCGCAGGTAAAATAACCGTCGCAATACCGATGCCAAATAAACCAAGTGGGAATTCAATCAGTCTATCTGAGTAATACAGCCAAGCGATAGAGCCTGTCATCAATAACGAGGCTATTACTGTATCGAGTAGCAAATTAATTTGACTAATTGATACACCAAATAAGGCTGGAAGCATTAACTTGCGTACTTTTTTCACATTTTCATCTTGCCAACCCCAGCGCGGGCGCGCTAGCATTTTTGCTTTATACAAAAACGGCAGTTGAAATAATAGCTGTACCACGCCTCCTAAAAACACGCCAACGGCTAGTGCATAAGCGCCTACAGAAAATTGGTCGTGTAATAAAATGGCACAACTAATGATGGATACATTGAGTAACACCGGGGTAAAAGCCGCAACGGCAAAACGATTATAAACGTTCATCACAGCGCCACTGAGCGCCACAAGGCTTACAAAAAACAAATAAGGAAACGTAAGTTTTAATAGCGAACTGGCAAGCTCAAACTTTTCTGAATCAGGTCCCCCTTGCCACCAATCAATAAACCAACCAGTACCGAATAAAGCAGCAATAACAGGTGATGCTATTACACCAAAAAGCGTCACTATCAGTAAAATAGTGCCTAAGGTACCGGCGGCTTGGGCAACAAATACTCTGACCTTCTCATCGCCTTGCTGCTGTTTAATTTCACTTAATACCGGTACAAATGCTTGCGCAAAAGCTCCTTCGGCAAATAAACGGCGTAAAAAATTAGGAATACGGTTAGCAAATAAAAATACATCGGCCGCAGCGCCTGCGCCCAACAGATTAGCCACGACGGCATCTCGTACTAGCCCTAAAATACGCGAGATCATTGTCATTGCACTTACAATCATCCCAGAACGAAACAAACCTTTTGACACTATAAATCCATATTAAAAACCAGCAATTAAGTTAATTATGCCATAGTCTTTTTTATAAATCGCTTTAAAGCACTAGGCTGGAACCCCTTGCTTTGTTACAATAGCGCTATTAACTGCTAAAGCGGCAAATTGATGTTCGTTATAAGGAGCAGTTTTTCTTGAATTGTTAAAATTAAATTGACATTCATGATAAAAACAGGCATATTCCACGGCCTTTAATTTAAGCTTTATTTAAGATTGTTAGGAGCAAACCTTGGCTAACATCAAGTCTGCAAAAAAACGCGCTATCACAAGCGAAAAAAACCGTCAGCACAACGCAAGCCGTCGTTCAATGATGCGTACTTACTTCAAAAAAGTAATCGTAGCTATTGAAGCTGGCGATAAAGAAGCTGCACAGCAAGCTTTTTCTGTTGCTACACCTATCCTAGACCGTTACGCAACTAAGGGTCTAATCCACAAAAACAAAGCTGCTCGTCATAAGAGCCGTTTAGCTGCTAAAATTAAAGCGCTATAATTTGTTTTTGCAAGATTAAAAAAACCGGCTTTTGCCGGTTTTTTTTGCCCAAAATAAATACGCTTCTTAAACGTTATCAAGCTCTGGATAAAACTTTTTCAACATCGCCGCAATTTTCTTCGGTGAAAATGGTTTAACCACAAACCCTTTTGCCCCCCTATCTATCGCATCCTTCACATTTTCAACGCCTGAATGAGCCGACACCATCACCACGTTTGTCTCTGGTGATAACTCATTAATTTGCGCAATAAGTTCTTTACCATCGCCATCAGGTAGTTCTATGTCTAAAAATATAATATTAAAATTGGCTGCGCGACACTCGCTAATACACTGCGCGGCCGTTGACGCTTCTTTTACATTCTCTATCCCTAAATGCATTAATGTTTGACTTAGAAAGCTACGCACAGTGCTAACATCGTCAACTATTAAAATAGATAGCTGCGTATTCATATATAATCCTTATAGGCTAAAGCCATGTCTGCGAAGTTGGTGATTTGCTTAAAATACAAATATTTACTTTATTATAGAGGGCTAAGCTAAAAAGGCCAGATTTGCTTTATGTCGAAAACCACAAAAAAAAGTCGCCGCAAAAAAAATAAAGCCGCTACTGTTAAACAAAGATCCAGTAATAAGCTTGCAAACACTGGCTCACAATTAAAACCACACTCAAGTAGCGCAAAGTGTGGCATCAAGTTGACCATGCTTTTTATTTTCACGATATTATTACTTATACTTGTTTTAGTGCCAAAGCCAAGCTTACTTACTTATAAAAAATCGTCTATGGTTAGCCAAAGCGTGTATTGGCCAGGGTTGTTTTCAAGCGAACCAAAACTACAGGACTCCACCCTACACCCTCGGCTGGATAAGGAGCATAGAACACTTTACCTGTGTATTGATTTACAACAACCACAGAGCTGCCAAAAATACCGAATTATTGCTGAAGAGGGAATATTTTCAGTATTGCTCACTTACTTTTAACATTAAAAAAACTAATCTGAAAATTTAAAATTACTTGGTTGAAAGCTGTGCAAAAGATCAACATAATGGCGCTCCTTTTTTCAACAACTGAACTATTGAAACGACCATGCTAAACGAGCTAGATTGGCTTTTAAATACATTACTACTTGCACTAGGTTTAGGTGCATTCTTTATTAACCAACTGACACTGCTTCGCGTTGCAGCGATTAGTGCCTGTGGTTTGTTATTCCTATCATTTAGCTTAGATCTTATGTCGTCGAGTATTATTTCAAATATGAGTTTAGTTTTGATTAACACATTTTATTTGTTTAAAGTTTATACATTTGGACAATTTACTGTATCTCAGCACTAATTACTTCCCCTTAGAATATTTTATAGCCCAGTTTTTCTGGGCTTTTTTATTCCACAGCTTTAAAAATCTTGGGTCTTAGTTTGAACTAAGTTAAAATTTATCTCGTATTAGGGTCTGTTGACCTTTCAAGGTTAAATTTGCAGCAGTCTGTTTGGTATTTAGGCAAGGCAGAGCCTATGTGGTGTGGTTATTCCCCATAAATAGGTGATAACGCAGCATCAATGCCAAACAGGCGCTGCCCTTTGGGTTCTACCTAGGGGCGATTTACTCTTTGTTGCTCGGTTTTTACTTAGCCCACTAGGTTACAAACCTCGCGCCGCGATTAAACCGCCCCTAGTTTGAACAAATTTTAATCCGCAAAGGTCAACAGACCCTTGCCTATTTTGAGATAAGCCCATGACGTTGTCAGATTTCGATTTATTCTTATCCTCTATGGAAGATGTTAAACCTATCAGTCACGATACAGTGACATTGCCACCTAAAAGCCATAAAACAGTTATCGCTCAGCAAGAAAAAAACAAAGCGGCACAATTAAATTTAAGCAGTGAACAATTTAATCCGTTAGATGAACCACTTGAATTGCTCGACCCACTCGCCATATTAAGCTTTAAACGAGATGGCGTGCAAAGTCCGGTTTTTAAAAACGTAAGATTAGCTAAATATCAGCTCGATGCGACATTAGATTTACACGGGCAACTTTTAAAAAATGCCCATGCTTCGTTGCTTGCCTTTATTAAAGATTGCCACCAGCGCAATATAAGGATGGTTCTTGTTCGTCATGGAATAGGTATTAAAAATAAAGCCAAACCGGGTATTTTAAAAAGTTACGTAAATCAGTGGCTGCAAACAATTCCTTGTGTTTTAGCATTTCACACTGCACTCAGGCAGCATGGAGGAAGTGGGGCAACATATGTCTTACTAAAGAAGAGTGATGATAAAAAGCATCAAAACAGAGAAATTCACAGCAAGCGCAGTTAAATCTTGCTGTGCTAATAAGGGTTAGTTAAGCATCAACGCTGCCGCATTAGCTTGATTAAACCACGCAGATATTCCTAAAATAATGATAGATACAACCACAATGCTAATTTTTGCGCCCCCTTGATTGGGTTTCATAATTCATCCTATTTATTATTTTTGTTAGAACAGCTTTTAACAATAGTAAAAATTACAAATGTTAACAAGCTGTTTGTGTTAAATATTAAACAAATTTTAATCCTTAAAAGCCAAAAACGCTAAATTAATAACCTTGCTGCTTATTAATACAATTTATTAATGGTTGTCTCGCTTTCAAACGCAAAATATTTTCTGCTATTTGCTCAATAACACTATCTAGATCTGACAACGCAGCACAGTGCGGCGTTAAAGTAATATTTGGGTGCTGCCAATAAGGGTGTTCGCTTGATAGTGGTTCACAGGCAAATACATCAAGCGTTGCTGCGCGTAAATGCGCATTATTCAGCGCATCGAGTAAATCGGCTTCAACAACATGCTCACCTCGGGCCACATTAATAACCACGGCATGCCCAGGAAGCTGCTTAAGTAATTGTTGATTAATGATACCTTTGGTATTGCTAGTAAGAGGCAATAGGCAGATTAAATAATCTGTGTGCGCTAACATCTCGGTTAAGCCCTCATCCCCATGATAAAGTGTTGCTAATATTGATGTTTTAGGGCTTCTGTTCCAAGCATTGACTTTAAAACCATTGTTAACCAATCTTTGGGCGCATGCTTGGCCTAATTCGCCAAACCCTAAAATACTCACTTGATTGTGCTTATACGCTCTTTTGGGTTTCCATTCACTTTGCTGTTGTTTTAAAAAATATTCTTTTAATCGCAATTTTTGCGCTAATACATGGGTAAGAACATATTCAGCCATGTCGTTAGCTAACTGTTTATCGACAATCCGCACCACTTCAACATGTGCAGGTAGTAAACTTAAATCGATACTATCAACCCCAGCACCAAACGATGACACCGCTTTCAAATTTAATAACTTTGGCCATAAAGACGCGGGCGCATTCCAAGCCAGTACAAATTCTACACTTGCAAAATCTTGGCAATCATCAAGCTGCTCAATGTGAATATTGGGTAATTGTGATTGCATTTTTGCAATTAATTTTGTGTTATCTCGACCGGTAATCGCGACTAAAACTGACATGATGATTCCTTAAAAAGTAACCCTAAATAGTAGTACTGGTATGGTTCAATTCAATAGTAAGTAAACGGTTTTAAAAAGTCACACAACTGACCGCGTATTGTCATATCCGCACTTTAAGCTAAACATATTGGCCTTAGCCTAGTATAAAAAAAGAGGTGCGTATGATCAGTGTAGATAAAGTAATAGCAACCAATTTACCACAGTTAACTAACTCATTTAAAATAAAAAAAATGGTAAAGAAAAGTCTTAGCTACTTATTACATGAACAAGAATTTACAAACTTTGCAACTGCCTATCCTCACCTTCAAGGAATAGAATTTGTAGAGCAAGTGCTTGATGAGCTTGACTTTGAAACTCGCTACAAAGCGAAGCAAATAGAAAATATTCCCAGTGAAGGGAAAATTGTCATTATTGCAAACCACCCTATCGGATCCTTAGATGCGCTTGCATTAATTAATGTGTTATCAACAGTGCGTGCCGATTTAAAAGTAGTGGCTAACCGTATGTTAATGACCGTTGAGGCCATGCATTCATTATTGCTGCCCGTTGATAACCTATCAGGGCAAAGTAAAAAACAAGAGTTGAGTAATATCCACCAGCACTTAAAAAATGAAGGAGCGTTACTTATTTTCCCTGCAGGTGAAGTTTCTCGACTTCGTCCTACGGGTATAAAAGACTGCAAATGGAACAGCGGCTTTTTACGCATTGCTAAAAAGGCTAACAGTCCTATTTTGCCTATCTATATTAAAGCCAGAAATAGCCCGCTGTTTTACGGTGCATCTATGCTTTATAAACCACTGGCTAGCTTATTACTGGTAAAAGAAATGTTTAAGCAGCGTCAAAAATCTCTCGAGTTTGAAATTGGCGCTTCCATTGCCCCTGAGTCTTATTTAATCCCAGACTTAAAAGACAAAGAAGTGGTTGAGCTAATCCGTAAGCAACTATACCGTTTAACCACAAAAAAAACGCTACCATTAAAAACTTATGCTCCAATAGCTTCACCTGAATGTAAAAAAGAATTAAAAAAAGCCATAGAATGCTGCGAACATTTAGGTAAAACCAGTGATGGCATGGTGATTTATTTGTACCAATACCAAGGAAGCTCTCCCCTATTTCGTGAACTGGGCCGCTTACGAGAAATCGCTTTTCGTGCTGTAGGTGAAGGCAGTGGCAACCGCCGAGACATAGATAAATACGATATGCACTATCAGCACTTAGTATTGTGGGATGAACACGCACTAGAGCTAGTGGGTGCTTACCGATTAGCCTGTGCACAGGATGTAATTGAACAACACTCCCAAAGTGGGCTTTATACCGATAGCTTATTTAATTATACCCAAGATATGAGCCCTTACTTTAAACAAGGCATAGAGCTAGGCCGAAGCTTTGTACAACCTAAGTATTGGGGCAGAAAAAGTCTCGATTACTTATGGTATGGCATTGGCGCTTTTATAAATCGCTACCCTCAATACCGTTACTTATTTGGTGCGGTGAGTGTATCAAACGCGCTGCCTGAGCAGGCAAAGTCTTTATTAGTGCATTATTATCAGCACTATTATGGCTGTGAAAAATCACTCGCAACGCCTAACAATGCTTTTCGTCACACGCCTGATCAACAAACTCAGTGCACTAACTTGTTCATGGGTAACAATATAAAAGAAGATTTTGTAGAGCTTAAACACATACTCGCTAATATGGGCACGCATGTACCCACACTATTTAAACAATATACCGAGCTATGCGAACCAAATGGCGTTAAATTTTTAAGCTTTAGTATTGATCCACAATTCAATAATTGTATTGATGGCCTAGTATTGGTTGACCTTGAAAAAGTAAAACCAAGCAAAGCAAAACGCTACTTGGGCACTGATAAATCAGCAAGTTAAAGCATTACCCCTTAATAAAATAACTATTAAAGCGACATTTAGCGGCGTTTTAATAGTTATTAATACTTTAAGGCTGAGTAAAAATACCATCGAGTAATTGCGTATAAATTTTTTCTATTTCTAACAAGTCGCAAATTGGTACATGCTCATTAACCTGATGAATGCTATGGTTTCGTACCCCACACTCTATGACTTGTGTTTTTTGCTGTGCAAAAAATCGTCCGTCCGACGTCCCACCACTGGTGCTTAATAAAGGGTAATTCCCCGTCACTTTAAAAATTGCCTGCTCTAACTGAGCGAGTAAGCAACTCTCAATATTATGGCTTGTATAATAAGGTTCACATGGACGCTCCCACTGTATAACCAAGTGATCGCTGAGATCCTTCAGTGCAGCAAACACACGTTGCTTAACATGTTTACTTTTATACCCATGGCTATAGCGAATATTAAAAGTAATATCACACTGAGCTGGTACGAGGTTATCTAATACATTATCAATATTAATACCGGTGACTTGCAGCGTTGTTTTTGAACTCAGTTCATCTAAAGGCCAGTCTATTTGTGTGAGCCTGTTAACCACTTCAGCACTGATGTGCGCAGCATTAATGGTATTCTCAGGATAAGCTACATGCCCAGCCTTTCCTTGAATAGTTAATCGCGCAGATAAGGCTCCACGTCGACCATTTTTTATAGTGTCACCTACCTGCAGGTGGCTGGTTGGCTCACCAACAATACAGCCATCGAGCACAACGCCTTGTTGTGCTAATCGCTTGGCAATCAACACAGAGCCATGCTCCGCTTCACCTTCTTCATCTGAAGTGATCAGCCAATATAATGTTCCCTGCTTTTGCTGCGCGCTGTTTATTAACGTCTGCGTTGCACTAAGCATCGCGGCAATGCCTCCTTTCATATCGGCGGCACCACGTCCATAAATCGCATCGTTAATTATGTGTCCACCAAACGGATCGGCTAACCAGCCATCTTGCGCTGCGGGTACCACATCAATATGCCCAGAAAATGCCACCACGGGGCCAGCCCCAAAGGTTATTTTTGCAATTAAGTTTGTCACATTATTAGAACTAAATTGCTCTGTACTAAAGCCTAACTCAGTAAGGTGGTTCGCAAGCCACTCAATACCACCAGCTGGATTAGGAGTAATCGATTTAAATCGGATCAGAGTTTGTAAGTGACTCACTGTTTTTAACTGTGCAATAGTTAAGTACGGCGCTTGTGCTTTTGTATTGATAGCTTTTGTCATAATAAACACACCTCGTTTTAGCAGTGTATTTATTACAACGACTTTTTATGACCGCATTATGAATTTACTAGCTAACGTGCGCCCTCTTCTATTAATGTTTCTCGTGTAACCTGCACCATGTGCTTATCTTCTTTAGTTAACTTGGTTTTTTTCCAAGAGCCACGCATAAACCATGCAAATGCTATCAATGCGATGGTTATGTTAGTAATTGCAAAAGAATACCAAATGCCTTCATCGCCAAGCTCAGTATGATTTGAAAGAATATAAGCGGCAGGGAACTGCACTACACATTGTGATAATAACGCGATAACCATTGCGTTGAGCATATTACCAGAGGCACGAAAAGCAGCAACAATACAAAGCTGCCCCCCTATTCCACCCCAACTCAAGCACATTACTTGAATAAACTGCGCGCCTTTAGTAATAACGTTATTATCGTCAGGAATAAAAAATGCAACTAATGAATCTGCATATAAATATGCAATGGCGCCAACACATGAGAGCCCTAACAACCCCCACACACTAGCAAGTTTAGTGATCTGCTCAGCCCGCTTGATATTACCAGCCCCCATATTTTGCCCAACTAAGGTTGATACCGCCATTGATAAGCCCATAGTGGGGATCATTACCATTTGCAAAATATTAGAGCCAACACCATAAGCAGCAATTGTCGTTGTACCAAAGCTGGCAACTAAAAATGACATGATGATCAAACCAAATGCGCGTGTCGATAATTCAATAGAGCCAGGCGCTCCCAAGAAAAAAGCGCGCTTAATATAGTGCCAGTCGGGGTAAAAGCTTTTTAGTTGTAATTGAATACCATGGCGACCACGTAAAAATATAATAATGCCCGCAAGCGCTGCCAAACTTTGTGTAACCAGAGTAGCCAGCGCAGCGCCCATAACACCAAGCCCCTCAAAACGGCCATAACCAAATATAAATAACGGATCGAGTATAAAATTAAGTACTACGGTTGTGCTGACTATAATTAACGGCACCTTAGTTTGCCCAATACCCCGCATCAGCGATTGAAACATGGCATAAATAAATACAAAAATAACGCTAATAAAAGATACATGCATAAACTTAAGCGCATCACTATATACGGCTGCTTCAACCCCCAATAGGATTAAAAAATAAGGTGATAATGCATAACCTAATAACCCAAGTAATAATGCAACTAATGTCACCATTAACACCGTTTGCGCTGCAACATGGTTGACCTTATCTTGTTGGCCTGCCCCCATGTATTGGGCCGATAAAATCGCCCCAGCCATAGCAAACCCTGAACCTATCGCAATAACCAAAAATGTGACGGGCATACTAATCGATACAGCAGCCACTTGCGCAGCCCCTAATCGGCCAACCCAAAAAGCATCTGTAAGCTGATAAGCAGACTGCAAAATATTAATAAGGATAATAGGAATGCCTAATTTTAATAGTGCTTTGGCAATAGAGCCTTGAAGAAATAGTTGACCAGAGGGAGTCATGAGGCCGCTTACTTTTATTAAACCGTGAACATAGCCTTAGTTTAACAAACCTAGCTGGTTATATTCTGAATACTTCGTTTGCGGTCGGTATTTAAATGATCAGTCAATAATTTTTAAGCACGAACTGACTAAAAGTTTAATCTAAATCAATAAATAGAAGCTCTTTGCTCATCTGCTTTTGAAACTTTGATCTAGAACAGGTTTTTATTTTTAACCTCGAGCAATAATAGCCTCAATCAACAAATAGTCACACAGTAGTTCACGGAGAACAACATGAAAACTAAACTAAGCATTGCAATACTTACTTCTTTACTAGCTCTTTCTCCTGCAGCACACGCTAACTTTAGCGTTAATGTTGGCGCAATTAATGTTAACCCTGATAACGATGGCTCAAAGATTAACGAAGCACCTACTCTTGGTTTAAAAGGTGATTCAAATACTCAGTTAGGTATTACTGTAGATTACGCATTTAACGACCAATGGGTGTTAGAGCTTATTGCAGCAACGCCGTTTTCTCATGATGTAGAAGGTACAGGCGGTTTAGCTGGTAATAAAATTGCCGACATTAAACATTTACCACCATCATTGGTTGCACAATACCACTTTTTAGATAGCAGCTACGCACTTCGTCCATTTGTTGGTGTAGGTATTAACTATACGACGTTCTTTGACGAGCAGCCTTCTGCAGCACTTAAAGCAACTTTAAATACTGACGACGTGGAAGTAAAACTAGATGATTCATTTGGTTTTGTTGCACAAGTAGGTGCTAACTACAAGATTGATGAGAAATGGGGCCTACACGCTATGGTATCTATCATGGATATCGATACCGATGCGACTGTATACGCTAATGGCGCAAAAGCATTAACTTCAACCGTGTCACTTGACCCTGTTGTAGCTATGTTTGGTCTTAAATACTCGTTCTAATAACGATTATGTGTGTGTTAAAAAGGCCGTAAGGCCTTTTTTTGTATGTAATTAACGAGGTAAGTTATTTACTTTTTTTGCTCAAGCATTTCTTTCCAATGAATTATTTCTGCCGGTAAAATAGGTGCTACGCCTTCAAAACCAGCAACTTCCAGCATATGCTCAACGCTTACCACCCCTTTTTTACTTTTAAATACGCCACGTACATAGGCAATTGCATGTAAGCCACGCTCTGAATGAAATTTTTGTTCAATATAAAAGTATTTATGATCCCAGCCGACTAAACGGGTGCTAATGGTAAAGTGCTGCATTGGCTTAATATCACGGATATAAGTAATGGCGGTTGCATTAACAATAGGAAACCAACGACGCTTCATTATTTGCTTTAGTAAGCCAACTCGCTCAGTCATCCATGTGCGCGATAAGTCCATCATTGCTAAATAGCGTGAATTAGTTAAGTGTAAATTAATATCACAGTCACTTGGCAGTGCTTTGTAGTCTATATCAACCGTGTCTAACAATGATTGATAATCACGATTACGTTTAATTTTGAAAAATAGTAGCAGCAGTCTAAAATATAAGTTCACAGTAGAGGTCTTACCAGTTTGTTTTTTGTGAGTGTATCATAGCAATTGATCCCCTAGGGTATTTTTGCACCAAGGGGTCAATCACTAAAAAAGGTTGTTTTAATATCTATCTTTAAACTTTAACCGTTTTACGGTTAATACCGTAATCACGTAGTTTATTAGCTACTGCTGTATGGCTAAGTCCTAAGCGTTTAGCTAACTGACGTGAACTTGGATAAGCTGGATAAAGTTTACGCAATAAAGTAGCTTCAAAACGCTTAACCGCTTGATCTAGCGAGCCCTCAAAATCAGACTCTAAATAGCCTAAATCATGGGTAAACGTGGGTAACTGTAAATGTTCAACGCGCAGTTCACTGTCTTCCAACAAGGATACCGCACGGTAAATCGCATTTTCTAATTGGCGTACATTACCTGGCCATGGGTAATCTTGTAAAAATGTTAAACACTCTTCAGATAACTCAGGCACAGTATGGCCATTTTGCTGCGCATACTTTTGAATAAAATGCTCAGCAAGTGGGCCAACATCGGCTTTACGATCTCTCAGTGGTGCAATTTCTAGCGTTAGTACATTAATGCGATAGTATAAGTCTTCTCTAAATACGCCCTCTTGTACCATTGCTGGTAAATCTTTTTGGGTAGCAGCAACGATGCGTACATTTACTTTAACTTCGTTTTCGTCGCCTACTTTTCTAAACGTACCGTCTTGTAAAAAGCGCAGTAATTTAGTTTGGAGTTGAGTCGACATTTCGCCCACTTCATCTAAAAATACCGTTCCACCATCCGCTTGTTCAAGTACACCGCGTTTAGGCGCTGCGTTTTCTTCATATCCGGCGTAACCAAAAAGCTCTGACTCGGCAACATCATCTGGTAACGAGGCACACGATAAAGCAATAAACGGTTTTACTGAGCGGTTAGATGCATAGTGACAAGCTCGCGCTAATAACTCTTTACCCGTACCCGTTTCACCCGTAATAAGAATGGGGGCTTCAAGTTGCGCCATTTTTCGCGCTTCGCGCACCACACGACGCATCGCCGTGCTAAAATTATGAATAGTCGCAAAGCTTTCTTGGCCATAGCGTCTAAATGCACTCACTTGTTGGCCTAGACGGCTTTGCGATTTTATATTAATTACCGCGCCCGCTAACACATCCCCCTCACTGCCTTGTGGTACAGCAATAGGTAAAATATCGGCAATAAAGTCTTCACCTGCCACTTCTACACGGGTAGTTTGCCCAAGCACTTCTTTGCCTTCTAACCAACGAGTAAAATTAAACCCTTTAAGTAAATTATTGATATTGGCGCCAATGACTTCTTTTTCTGTTAGCTGTAAGTCTTTACACGCCGCGTCGTTACACAGGCGTACCCAGCCTTTAGCATCAATAGATATAACACCATCAGGAAGTGCTCTTAATAAGGTGTTTAATTCATTGTGCTCACGTTCAGAAGGTAAAAACGCGGTGGTACGTACATCATGTACACCATCAATCAATCGAATTGAAGGCATAATCTTTTGAAATTGTTCAAATTCAATTTCAGGAAAGCTCACATACATACGACAATTAACTGAGTCGACTTCAATTCCTTTTAAGTCAACATTGTAGCTAACTAAAATATTAAGAATCTCTTGAGCAATACCAACTCGGTCTGCACAGTGAATATCTAAACGCATACACCCTCAGGAAAGGAAAAAACTAATTGGCGTGAATAATACGCTAACTATGATTATCAGCATAGTTTATTGTAAAGAAATTTGGACGAAAAATGTTTTTTACTACCTAAAGCGCTTTTTCAAAGCGCTTAAAATATTTATCTTAACTATTTACTAAAACTCGGGGTTATTACTTGTAAATATAGCTAATCTAACATTGTATAAATTATATTCTGCAATTGAGCTGATCATTGCTGTGTATACGCTAATATTTGCTCATGTTTAATCTAAATCATGATTATTAAAATAAAGTAGTAAAGGTTAACTATTGTTGAATAACTTGGTGCCTGTAACCCCTGGTAAATAAAGCGGTTTTATATGTTTTCAATAGAACTTAAAACCAATTAAAAGCTAGCTTAGCAAAGACAATATTACTTGTGTTGTTAAATATCTTTTTTGATAAGCTTAAGTGTTTATCGCAACAACTAGGGTTTTACCCCCTAGTATTTAACAATTACATAACGGATGTGTGATAGCTCGCTCAACGCTTCCCCTCGTACAAAGGTCTATGTATACTTAGGCGCAATTGTAACTAGGATAAGGGTGTGACTCTTACCTAAACGTATAGCTGCGTTTAGCAAACCATTACCTTAGCTGCATAAAAACACTGATGATCGAGCATTTATTATACTTTTAAAAAGTACCAATTTAGCTAAATAAAAAACCACAAGGTCATCAAAACAATAATGAATTAGGAAGTAAATATGAGTTCAAATTCTGACAGTGGCTGGTTTGGTCACCCTAAAGGACTTTCGACCCTATTTTTCACAGAAATGTGGGAGCGAATGAGTTATTACGGTATGCGAGCTATGCTCGTATTATTTATGACAGCAAGTTTACAACAAGAAGGCCTAGGATTTACCGTTGCTTCTGCTGCTGCAATTTATGGCTTATACACAGGTTCAGTGTACTTTTTAGGTTTACCTGGTGGCTGGTTAGCAGATAGATTATTTGGTGGTCAAAAAGCAGTATGGTACGGCGGTATCATCATCATGTGTGGCCACATTATTTTAGCCGTTCCACATGAATATTCTTTTTTCATTGGTTTAATCTTTGTCGCAACGGGTACTGGTTTACTTAAACCTAATATCAGTGCCATGGTTGGTCAGCTTTATACTGACGAAGATGAACGCCGTGACGGTGGTTACGCTATTTACTACATGGGTATTAACTTAGGTTCTTTAATTGGTTACTACGTTTGTGGTTACTTTATGGAAAACGTAGGTTGGCACTGGGCATTTGGTGCGGCTGCTGTAGGTATGGCTATTGGTTTAATACAATACAAACGTACACTTAATAACTTACCAGATCATAGCTCGTTACCTGCGAACCCATTAAGCCCTAAAGGAGCTTCACGTGCATGGGGCGGTATTGCTGCGTTTGTAATTGTTGTTGCCGGCGTGACTGCTGCAGCGATGACAGGCACTATAGTTATTAACCCGACTATTGTTGCAGGTTATACAGCAGTTGTATTTACTGTTATCTTTTTCATCTACTTTGGCCTTGTTTATTTTAAAGGCAAACTAACCGACGCTGAAAAGCAAAGAATGTGGGCGCTGTTTTTAGTTTGTGTTGCTTCTGCGTGTTTTTGGTCTGGCTTTGAACAAGCGGGCTCTTCATTAAACCTATTTGCTCGTGACTACACAGACCGTCTTATTGGCACATTTGAAATTCCAACGACTTGGTTCCAATCTCTAAATTCGTTATTCATTATTGCCCTATCACCATTTTTTGCCGCTCTTTGGATTAATTTATCTAAGAAAATGGTATCGCCCACTTATAGCGTAAAATGTGCATTGGGCCTCGTTATTATGGCTTCAGGCTTTTTAGTTATGTTCATGGCAGCGCATTACGCAGCTGAAGGCTTAAAAGTAGCTCCTTACTGGCTGGTTACTACGTACTTCTTACATACAGTGGGTGAGCTTTGTTTAAGCCCAGTTGCATTGAGTGCGGTAAGTAAATTATCTCCTCGTCGCTATACGGGTCAAATGATGGGTGTATTTGTACTTACCTACTCAATTGGTAACGTAATTTCAGGCTTACTTGCTGGTAACTTTGATCCTAACAATGTTGCAGAAATTCCTAACCTTTACTTACAAATTGCATTATTTAGTATCGGTGTAGGTATCATCTTAGTACTGATGAGCTTCAAAGCTAAGGTATGGGAAAAACAAGGTTTAGAGCAAACCTCACCAGCCCAATAATTTAAATTAATCACAACGCGTAATTATGCGCTTTGATTAATGATATTAAATACCCCCTGCAGCTAACTGCAGGGGGTATTTTTATGGCTAACCTATTTGTTACAGCGTAATACATACTACACAGTAAGTGGAGTTAGTGAATCAACCCCTCAGTATCTATTGTTTTGTTAATGTCGTAAGCAGCTACGCTCAGGTTGAGTGTAAACAATAAAATACAAAAACCGCTCTTTTTTTAGTGTATAAGAACTAAAAAAACAGATGGAAAAATAAATTTAAAACAAATAAAATCAATAGGTTACATTTAAAATTCATACATTATTCTAGCTAACTAATTTTTACTTACCTAGGCTCGTATGTAAATAAATGTCATGCTTTGCTAACCGTCCCGTAAAATTTACACACGCGCCATTTACTAAATCACAACACCCTCTTCCCCAAAGCAGTAATCTAGTTAATCATGCAGGCAATACGATAACTAATAATCGCAGTGCTTAATTGCGGGAGTAATTATAATGAGTGAAGTAAATAATCCTTTAGGTTTGGTTGGTATTGAGTTTACTGAATACGCAACGCCCGATGCCGATTACATGGACAAAGTGTTTACCGATTTTGGTTTTTCAAAATTAAAAAAATTCAAAGGTAAAGACATTGTTTATTACAATCAAAACGATATTCATTTTTTACTAAATAATGAACGCGACGGCTTTTCAGCTGAGTTTGCTAAAAACCACGGCCCAGCAATTTGTTCTATGGGCTGGCGTGTAGAGAACGCTCAAGCAGCATTTGAAGCAGCGGTTGAGCGTGGCGCTAAGCCTGCCACTGATGCAGCAAATAAAGACTTACCGTACCCTGCTATTTACGGCATTGGCGATAGCTTAATTTACTTTATTGAACAATTTGGTGATAAAGGCTCTATTTACGATAATGATTTCGAGGATCTGAGCGAGCCAAACAAAGTAGAAAGTAAAGGCTTCTTACGTATCGACCACCTAACCAACAACGTATATAAAGGTACTATGGAAACATGGGCTAACTTTTATAAAGATGTGTTTGGTTTTACCGAAGTGCGTTATTTTGATATTAAGGGCCAAAAAACAGCCCTGCTTTCATATGCATTAAAATCACCATGTGGCACCTTCTCTATTCCAATCAATGAAGGTAAAGGTAACGATAATAACCAAATTGATGAATACCTAGGTGAATACAATGGCCCAGGTGTGCAGCATTTGGCGTTCTTAACTGACGACTTAGTAAGCTCACTAGATAAGCTTGATAAATCGACTATCGCTACTTTAGATATTATTCCAGAGTACTACGATACTATTTTTGATCGTGTTCCATGGGTTAAAGAAGACAAAGAAAAAATCCGTGAACATCAAATCCTTGTTGATAGCCAAAGCGAAGATTGCTATTTACTGCAAATTTTCTCTAAAAACTTATTTGGTCCTATCTTCATTGAAATGATTCAACGAGTTGATGATGGCGGCTTTGGTGAAGGTAACTTCCAAGCGCTGTTTGAATCAATTGAACGAGATCAAGAACGCCGCGGCGTTTTATAAGCAAATAAAGTAACTTTAAAAAGCAGCGTATTTCGCTGCTTTTTGTCGTTTAATCGTAATTGAGAGGTAAAACTATCTCTCTGTGTGTTTAAATCGCGTTTTTCATCACCATATAGCTAGGTAAAATATGAAATTATCGGGTGCTATATTCTTATTTAATAAATTGATATTTATACTGATTAGCGCGACCAACTAAACCAAAGGAAATGTAATGAGTTTAATTAACGAAACCCATGATATAAATTTAACTAGCTGGGTAGCATCAGCAAATGATGCACAATGTGACTTCCCCATTCAAAACCTACCATTTGCAGAAGTACGTCGCAAAAACAGCAATGAAGCTTTTCGTGGTGCTGTTGCCATTGGCGACCAAGTTATAGATTTAGCAAAAGTAAATGAACTCGGTATTTTTTCAGGTAACGCCCAAACTGCCGTTACATCTGCAAGTAACCCGACTTTGAACGAATTTATGGGATTAGGTGAGCAATATTGGTCAGCGCTTCGTTTAGCACTGTCTAAAGCATTACGTGAAGGTTCTGCTCATCAAGAGCAACTAGCACAAGCGCTCATACCTCAAACCGAAATTGAATTTGCTCTACCGTGTCGCATTGGCGATTACACTGACTTTTACACATCGATTTATCATGCGACTGCCGTAGGAAGTTTATTCCGTCCTGATAACCCATTACTACCAAATTACAAATGGGTGCCGATTGGTTACCATGGTCGCTCATCGTCTATTGGGGTGTCTGGTCAGCAGTTTCATCGCCCTAAAGGACAAACTAAAGCGCCAGATGCAGAAGTTCCTTCATTTGGTCCATGTAAGCGCCTTGACTACGAGTTGGAACTAGGTATTTATCTAGGTAAAGGTAATGAGCTTGGCGATGCTATTGCAATTGAAAATGCTGAAAAGCATGTATTCGGCTTTTGTGTTTTCAACGATTGGTCAGCACGTGACTTACAAGCATGGGAATACCAACCGCTGGGTCCATTCTTAGCTAAAAACTTCGCATCAACCGTGTCTCCATGGATTGTAACTACCGAAGCACTTGCACCATACAGAACAAGTTGGACGCGTGATGAAAACGATCCGCAGCCACTAGAGTACTTAGAATCAACGGCTAACCGTGATCAAGGCGCATTTGATATTCAAATGGATGTTAAAATTCAAACGCAAAAAATGCGTGATGAAGGCTACAACCCAACTCAAGTGTCTAAGTCTAGCTTTAAACACTCATACTGGACTGTAGCGCAAATGGTAACTCACCATACCGTAAACGGTTGTAACTTTATGCCAGGCGATATGCTGGGCTCTGGCACGCAATCAGGACCTACTCACGAAGAAGCGGGTTCATTACTTGAGCTTTCTCGTGGTGGCAAAGAAAAAATAACTTTAAGCAATGGCGAACAGCGTAGCTTCTTGGAAGACGGCGACAACGTTATAATGCGTGGCTGGTGTGAAAAAGAAGGCTTTGCACGAATTGGCTTTGGCTCTGTGGAGAGCACCATACTACCAGCAAAATAATACATAAAATCAATAAACTAATAAAAAAGGGTTGCTGAATAAGCCGCCCTTTTTTATTAATTAAGCCGAAGTTACAATTTTTTTCTGGCTTTTTTAGTTCAAATTGCTATCTTAAATCCGTTAATAGCCAGTGTATATGTGACATGCCTGTATTTATAAAATCTTTCTTTCATAAGCATTTTCCAGCTCGTCAGCTGCTTATTCGCCAAAATGGTGAAGTAAAGCATGTTGTTTTGGCGCCTTGGTTACAGGTTTCTGTGCTTGCTATTATTTTCATTGCTATTGCATGGATCAGTATTTCGAGTATCCGTGTTTATATGCAAACACACCAAATTTCTCATATCGAGCAAACTCAGTTTGATAAGCAAGTACAATGGCAACAAAAAGTAAAGCAACAGCAACAACGCTACGCATTGCAACAAGAGCAGTTAGCTGAACTAGAACAAAAACAAGCTTTATTACAAGGTATGATTGAATCACTCCCAGCTTCTATAAGTAAAGATGCAATAAAATTAGAGGCTGAGCTTGAATCTTCTCCTATCAATGAGAACGAAAGCGAATTTCATGAGCCGCTCGAAGAAGATAAAACACAAAATAAACACGCACAAAACAGTGTAACTAGCTTTGAGCAGCGCTACATCATATTAAATCAGCAATACGATACTAATTTCACGTTACTAGCCGCACAAATTAATCAACGGCACGATGCGATTATAGAAATACTTCAAGGCACGGTTCTTGAGAGTGCACTGGCGCAACATCTAACATTAAGCACACAAACAACGGCGCAAGGTGGCCCGCTAGATATACTCGATGAAAGTAAAATACCACGTACTTTTCTTGCCATTGCCGATAAGTTATTGCTGTTAAACCAGCTTGAGAGTTTTTTAATGGCGTTGCCAAATACTTTGCCTTTGCCTGCTGCTAAGTATTACATTTCTAGTAATTTTGGGCTTAGAAAAGACCCAATGAATAAAAGGCGCGCTTTTCATAAAGGTATCGACTTAGCTGGGTGGCATAAAACAGAAATTTTTGCCCCTGCCGATGGCATTGTTCTTCGTGCAGGCCGTAATGGCGGGTATGGTAACTTTATAGAGTTAGAGCATAAAAACGGTGTTGTAACGCGCTTTGGTCACTTAAACAAAATTAATGTTAAAAAAGGTCAAGCTATCACAAAGCACGATGTCATTGGCTTAATGGGCAGTACCGGAAGAAGTACAAGTACTCATTTACACTATGAAGTATTAATAGACGACAAGCATGTCAATCCACTAAAAATAACAAAGGCGCTTTCTCGTGTTTGGTAAAAATAAACAAGTAAAAACAGACTCATCCATTAAGCGAGTGAGTCACACTCCCTCAATCATTTCTAACGATGTGCGTATAACGGGCTCTTTAGTAAGCCAAGGCGAAGTACAACTCGATGGACGTATCGACGGTGACATTAAAGCCGAACATTTAGTAATAGGCACCTCAGGTGTTGTTGAAGGCGTTGTTGAGGCAAGCAGTGTTGTTGTTAAAGGTAAAATTATAGGCTCTTTAAATGCAAGTGAAGTGAAGATTGAAAATAATGCCCATGTACTTGGCGATATTTTTCACGACACCCTAAGCATAGAGGCCGGTGCTATTATTGAAGGTAGTTTAAAGCAACGCTTTGAAAAAGAAGTCATAGAACATACTAAAGATAAGCCAAAACCGGTTCACGATGTAAAGGCCATTGTTGATAATGAAGACAGTGGGCTTTCGTTTGTAAATAAGCAGCCTGCTGCTAAAAGCTAACTGCATTAGTTTCAAATGGTTTAGCTCACCTATTCTGCTAAACCATTAGTTGCCTCTTTAAAGTCCCTTTGGCGTCTTATATGCTCACTTTTTCTGTGTTATGTACATGGTTATATCTGCAGTAAACACCAGTTCTTTGCGCGTATTGTAAAGCTTTACCGGTACTACTAGGTCTTCTTTATCAACCCATTGATGAGGCAGGTCAATCTCAGCGATAGCAGTAACGTCTGTGTCTACCTTAGCCAAGTACTGTACTGTCATTCCCTTAGGGATCCAACGGTGGGTTTTATAAGGTACCGTTGCATCAACCATTACCCCCGCACACAGCTCAGCTAAATTACATTGAGCGATAGCGTGAATAGTACCAATATGATTGTGCACACGACGAGTATTTTTAACCACAGCGCTACAGTGCCCTGCTTTTAAATCTAAAATCGTCGGTTTCATAGAGCCAAAGTAAGGCGCTTTAAAACACACAGCTTTGCTAAACAGCCAGTTACCAAACGGCAGCTTTTTAAATTTATGCCACGTTTTTATTAATGCAGACTCATTACTCATTATTGTTTTTCCATTGTCTTAACTTAAAAAGCAAATTAACACATCGGATCAGTTTAAAGAAGTGTGATACTTACACAAAAATAATCATAATAAAGTTAAAAGTAGGTAACATGTCTGATACTTCGGTCATAAGCCCTTTCTTTTTCATCAGTCGCCACTTAAAATACCGACAAAAGGAGACCTGATGCAAACACAGCCCGCTAAACCAAACTTAATTCTATTGCTGATCTTAGCGTTACTCGTCATTTTTTGTCCTATGGGCATTGATATTTATTTGCCTGCCTTTCCTACTATTGCAGAGCAATTTTCAGTGAGCGAAAAACAAGTACAGCAAACGGTGGCTATTTTTATGCTTACTGTTGGTCTGGGGCAATTAATTGCAGGCCCTCTCGCTGATCGTTTTGGACGTAAGCCGATAGCCTTAACGGGAGTAACTTTATATGGATTGGCGGCATTAGGTGCATACTATGCTCCTAGCTTTTTAATACTAATGTTTGCCCGTGCAATTCAAGGGTTAGGCGCATGCGCTACCTTTGTTGTTGCCTTTGCAATAGTAAGAGATAAGTTTGGCAGTGAACGCAGTGGCCAAATAATTACCTACCTAAACGGCATAGTGTGCTTTATACCAGCGTTAGCACCCATTTTAGGTGCGTGGTTAACCGTGCAGTTTGGTTGGCAAATGAACTTTCTATTTTTAACTGGTTTTGCACTATTGGGATTTATTGTCACCTTATTCTTGTTCAGAGAAACACGGCCAGCAGACAGCTATTACCAAGGGCATATCTTAGATTTAAGGCGCTTTCTCCCTATTATTTCAACTCCGTTATTTTTATTTAATAGCTTGTTATGTATGGTCACTATGTCAGCTATATTAGTATTTGTAACACTGGCTCCTGGTTGGCTTATTACTGAGTTAGGTGGCAGCGTAGCCGACTTTACCTTTTGGTTCTCGCTCAATGCAGTGCTTAGTATTCTTGCTAGCTTTATCATGCCTATTTACATTAAACGCCAACCAAAAAGAGCTCTAAAAGCAGGTCTTGTGTTGTTAGTGAGTGCAGGCTTACTGATGCTTCTATTAAGCCAATACAAAACCCCATTAGCATTAATGATCCCTATGTTTATTGCAGCCTTTGGCTTTGCTTTAACACTTGGCTCTGCTGCTGGGCGTGCTTTGAGTTTATTCCCTAAACAAGCTGGCACCGCCTCAGCTCTTTTGGGAGCGATGCAAATGAGTGGGGCAAGTTTATTAGTGTTTATTACTCAATATTTAAACTTATCAACCCCTGAGCTCATTGGTACACACTTTTTATTATTAATTCCTTTTTCTTATTTACTGTTTCGTTATACTAAATATGCCTAATAAAATGCACGTTTGCTGAGCCTGTGAATAATAATCACCACAGGCAATTAGCACTGAAGTTAAAACTCTTTACCAAGCGTGCAATATGCCCGCTTTTTATTTCTCTATATGCTTGATAACATTAACTACCAACATATTTTGAATCAAGTGCAATGATCAATCCTGACTTTTTACTCTCATTTTTACTCGCCAGTTTTCTCATGGCCGTTGCGCCTGGACCATCAAACGCATTTTTAATGGCGCAAACTTTTGCAAATGGGCGAAAAGCAGGCATGCAGAGTGCTTTTGGCTTTGCCTTAGGTGGCGTAGTACATACATTTTTTGCGGTTGTCGGTTTAAGCGCTATTTTAAAAGCCTCTGAAACAGCGTATGCCAGCGTACAATATGCAGGTGCAGCCTATTTATGTTACTTAGGTTTTATGATGCTTAAAGGCACCTTTAAGCCCCCCATTTGCGAACAAAATGATAAGCCTCATGTTACAACTAGTAAAAACAAAAATGTGATGTTTCAAGCGATGATGACCGAAGTATTTAACCCTAAGGTAGCTTTGTTTTTTATTGCTTTTATCCCACAATTTGTAGACCCTAGCTTGTCATCTGCAACCTTTCAGTTGGCCTTTTTTGGCCTGCTTTATCCAATCTTTGCTTTTCCTATCGACTGCACGTATATTTATTTCGGTGATAAAATAGCTCAATTTTTTAGAAATCACCCAAATAGCCAGCTCTGGATTGATAGGTTCACCGGCATTGTATTTATTGCCTTGGCTATCAATTTATTACTCTAACTAATAAGAATCAGCATGGACCAAAAAATACAATCTCTTCCAGCTAAGAAAAACATAGCCCTTGTTGCACATGATGGAAAAAAACCGCGCTAAAATTGTGGTGTGAAAAACACACTCCAATGTTAAGTAAACATAAGCTATACGGCACTGGAACAACCGGACATTTAATAGAAAAAACCACCGGTTTGAATGTCGTACAATTACTCAGTGGACCTATGGGTGGTGATCAGCAACTTGGCGCTAAAATAGCGGAACATGAAATTCATGTGTTAATCTTTTTTGGGATCCTCTGGCATCTCAACCGCACGACCCCGATGTAAAAGCATTGCTTCGTTTAGCCGCGGTGTGGAACATTCCTGTTGCTTGTAATGAAGTAAGCGCTGATATGTTACTCAGTTCTCCCCTTATGGACACCGAATTTGAGCGTTCTTTGCCAGATTACGAAAAGTACCTCGCAACCCGACAAATTTCTTTATAGCAGCTTATTTATAAAGCATACTCGCCCATTTAGTCAGGCCTGCGGTGACACTGCCAAAGTGATCACCGTTAACCATTTTAATGTCGCCTAAGTGGGTTTTTAAAGCCGCTTTGATCAGTGGTGATTGCGCACTACCACCCGTTAAATAAATTACATCTGGAGTGGTGTTTGCATCTGCAATAGCTTGTTTTGCCAATGTCACTATTTGGCTAATACTGTCGTCAACGGCTAATGCTAATTCATTAATAGAGATATCTTTATCAAGTGATGAATCTAAAAATGTTAAATCACAATTAAAGTTTTCAGATGAGCTTAGTGCAATTTTTGCCGCTTCAGCTTGTTGAACTAATTGATGGCCTTGCTTATTTTGCTGTAAATGGATTAGCCGTTTATATAAATCAGGCGCACTCACATCGCGTAATTGGGCGCTTAGTTCACGATAGTGCTGGGCACTATAAAACTGGCTTTGTAAATTAACATCGTTAATTTTACATGCCTGCCAAAATGCTTGATTCGGCAAAGGTAAACCCGATTTAAAAGTACTCCCTAAACCGAGTAACGGCATCAAACCATGGTAGCTCAGAGCAATATCTAAATCATTGCCGCCTACTCGCTTTCCGCTATGTGCTAAAAAGTCTGCATCTCGTTGTTGTTTATTCCTAAAACTTGGCCCCATTTGTACAAATGAACAGTCACTTGTACCACCGCCTATATCAATTACCAGCACTTTTTGGTCTTGGGTTAAATCACTTTCATAGTCAATCCCAGCGGCAAGTGGTTCATATAAAAATTCCACATCTTTAAAGCCGGCTCGGTTTGCTGCGCGTGTTAAAATGCTCACGGCTTGTTGGTTTGACTGCTCACCACCAACCGCTTGAAAATTCACTGGGCGACCAATAACTGTTTGGCTTAGCGTATACCCTAACGATGATTCGGCACGTTGTTTTATTTTTAAAATCATTGCTGTGGCAATATCTTCAAAAAAATTAATTTGTCCTTGCTTTAAGCCAGTAGCGCCAAAAAAAGACTTTGGCGATTTTACAAAATAACCTTCTTCGGGAAATTGCACATACTCGCTAATCGCCTCACGGCCGATGAATAGAGTCTCGTCGCCGGCTTGTAGGTCTAGGTCTGATTTAATTCGCGCAAGCGTATTAAGTAATGGTTGGCGCGCGGTTTTGTAAGCATGTTCATGCTCTGAGCCGTTTAAATGCTGAGCTACAAAATCAACGACTAAAGCACTATGATGGGTGTATAGAGTTGATGGAAGATAATGTTTGCCTTGCTCTAAAGGAATGAGCTGAACACGCTCTTTATTTAAAACACCCATAGCACAATTAGAACTACCATAATCAAAACCAACGAACATAGATCACCAAACATCACTAAAAAGGCCGCGCAATTTAGCATAATTGCTAAAAAATATATACTGAATTGGCCTACACTCTTTATTTTTCAGGTCTTTCCCGTAAGAAGCTGGCAAAACGCGGCAAGCCATTTTTAGTGTACCCGTGGTATCGATAAGTAATTGTTGCACCGATAGCTGGCGGATACTTTCGCTCTTTATCACTAAAACCCGTGCCAATAGAAAACGTCTTCCCTTGTTTTGTCTGTACTTTCAATGCGCCAAGCATTCCTGCGTATTTACCTTTACCCGGTAAATGTTCAATTACTAACGCTTCAGCATCTAAATATGGCTTGAGTTTTAACAATACACTAGAGCGACCAGTTGTATGCTTAGCCTCTGCTAAATGAAGCATAACGCCCTCGCCGCCTTGTTTAGTAACCTGATTAAAATGATCACTGAGTTGCTGGTTGTCGCTAAATTGATATTGCTTAACCGCTTTAATATGGGGGCTATTTAGCTTAGTAATGAGTGACAGGTAATTTTGATAACGACGGTGAAAAGGCGTACCGGCATCTGGCATATCAAATACCTGATAAGTAACCCTTTGCCACTGTAAATCGCTGGGTATTTTTGTTCTGACAATACCGCTGACAACAGAAAATTGACCTCGTTTAGTCCATAACTCACCATCTAACCAAACGTCTGGCAAAGGAGCGGTAAACCACTTAGGCGGGTTTATGGAGTTGCCTTGACGGGTTACAAACTGCTTTCCCGTCCAGATTGCTCTTACTCCGTCATACTTTTCACTCACCAAATATTGGCGAATATCTTCATGCTTTGTTTCATCGTAAACATTAGCAAGTTGCACTGGAGGCAATTGCGCCAATAAGCCCGTACTAATGAGGGTTAAAAAAGTAAACAGCGTTGCTTTAATCATTGCTGCATCCTTGCAAATTTAAATATGGCTTAAACTATAGTTGAGATTGAAGCCAGTGCCAAAATTCTTCAAGGCTTTGCATTTGCTGTGTTGCTTTACTAAAGTCGTGCTCCTGTGTATGTTTATTAGCGATAGCTATCACAGCTAAAGCAGCATTATTCGCTGCGGTTACACCGGTGAAAGTATCTTCAACGGCAATCGCATTTTGTGCAGCAACATGCATATTTTTAAGTGCTAATAAGTAGGGATCACCGGCAGGCTTTGGATTAATTACATCATCTTTAGTTACCACGGTATCGAATAAATCATAAAACCCTAATCCTTTTAGTATTGGCTCTGCTTCATGCCTTGCGCTGCCTGTGACTAACGCCATTTTTAAACCTTGCTCTTTAACCGCTAACAGAGCATTTTCAGCATAAGGCATTAAAGGCGGTAAATTGGTTTTAACGTACTCACTAAATAAGCGATATTTTTCATCCGCTAAATAGCGGCTACTTACAGACAAGTTATGAGCTTGTTTTATTTCCTTTGCAGCGTCAATAGTGGGACGTCCCGAAAAGCGCCGACAAAAATCATCTTCTTTATAACACACACCAAAAGGCGCAAGTAATTGGCTCCAACAGTTATAGTGCACACTTTCAGAGTCAACCAAAGTGCCATCCATATCAAATAATACCGCTTCAATTGACATTCTTTTCTCCTGGTTATTGAACCTAAACTTTGGGTAATAAAAAAGGTGCCTAGGCACCTTTAATTAATTTGTGTTACTCAGCCAAACCTGCTGGCGGCTCAGCATAAGCGTCTTCGCCGGTATCTACATCAACTAACTCATAACCTCTCGCTTTGCGCATTACTTTAAGTATCGGCTTTTCAAAGGCGGTTTTTAAGCGCTCAGCATCATCTTTTAACGCATCTAATGTGGTTCCAAATGGTGCTGCACCAGTTTCTGACCAGTTAGTTACTTTACCATTTAGGTTATATTCCACTTCGTGTATTTGATATTGCGCAGCTTCATCTTTGGTTGCTTCACAAAAAATTACACGGTAATTCCAAAATCCAGCCATTACTTTTTCTCTTTAATAAACATATGAGCGCTACTGTAGCAGCTCTACCAAAATAAAAAAGCCTGCACTAGGCAGGCTTTTATCAATAATTACAATTTAACGTTAAACTTTTCGATTAGAAAAAGTTAACTTTAAACTCAGCGCCAATGTAACGCTCTTCATTAACCATAGCTGTATTGTTGTTGAAATCAACACCACCAATCGTCTGCTGCTCGTCAAACATGTTACGCACAAATGCTGATACTTCATATTCGTAATCGCCTTGCGCCCATGCATAGCCAGCACGTAAACCTACTTCTGTCAGTGGCTTACCCTCAAACTCAACTGATTCATATAAGAAAAAGTCAATCTCACTGCGGTACGACACATCAGCGTAAGCAAAGAAATCACCTTCAGCGAGTTCTTTAGTGTAACGAAGTGTGATGTTAGAGATCCACTCTGGTGCATGCGGTAAGCTGTTGCCATCTAAAATAGCACGATCTTCAGGACCAAATGCACCTGGTACTTGGAACGTAGGATCAGTAACAGTACACTGTGCACACACTGCAACGGCTAAATCTTTATCTTTAAGCTCAGTTTTGTTGTAGCTTAAATTAAACGTTGCATTTAGTTCATCCGTTAACACCCACTCAGAATCAATTTCGAAACCATAGCCGGTTGTTTTATCAGCATTTAATAGACGGTTAAAGTTAGCACCACCACCCACTGCCGTTAGCTGCTGGTCATCCATAGTGTAATAAAATACTGTTGCATTTACACGACCTTGGCCATCTAGTACATCAGATTTAATACCTGTTTCAAACGAAGTAACCGTTTCTGAATCAGCAACGGTTACTTCGTCACCAAATAAGATACGACCCTGAATGCTTGGTGCACGGAAACTGTTAGCAATACGGCCATACCAGTTTACGTCATCATTGATTTTGTAGTTAGCCGATAAATCCCAGCTTACGTGATCATCGCTAACATTTTTTTCGATATAAGTCGCTGCACCACCAATTGGGCTAAGCGTGCGGTTAGCTGAGAATTCTTTCTCATCATCTGAATAACGAAGACCCGCGGTTACTTTTAAATCATCAGTAATGGTGTAATCAACTGAGCCGAATACAGCCCACGCTTTAGTATCTTGCTGCTGACTAACAAAACCATTTAATACGCCATTGTTGGCTGTATCATAGCTAAAGTTTTCAATCGTTAATGCTTCGTCGAAGTAAAAAACACCCACCTGATAATTTACGTCACCGGCAAAGTTGCTTGATAAGCGAAGTTCTTGCGTGTATTGGTCTTGGTCTGGAATACCATCAGCACTTTCTGAAGAGAAAGGAATAAAGCCAGGGCCCATTGCAACTGGAACATCATTGATAGAAAATCCGCCGTAACCGCCATCAATATCAGCACGCGAGTAAATTTCTGCACTTTCCCAACCAGAGATTGAAGTTACTGTGTGGTTAGCTAAGTCCCACTCAAGCTTGAGACTTGCACCTTGCGATTCAACTTGCTGCGTCGCACGAGATGCGGCATCGTGATACACCACGTCATTTTCAAAACCATCAACTAAATCGTTAGTACCAGGTTTGATAGTGTTAGCACGAAAGGCAATTGGAGAGCCATCTAAATCACGAACATGGTAGTTAAATAATCCAGTGAAATCGTCACCTTCATATAAAAATTGAATACGGGCTGCTTGTTCAGTGTAACCACCTAAAGCATCTTTTTGCTCAAAACCTGGTGCACGATTATCAATGTAATCGTCTTTATCTTGCCAAAGTACTGAAACACGTGTTGATAAACGATCTGTTAATGAACCACCAACAGCACCTTCAAAGTCAACAGCACCACGACTACCGTAAGATACAGAGCCATAGCCTTCAAATTCTTGACTTGGTTTTACGGTATCAAATTTAACTAGACCAGCCGGTGTATTACGACCAAATAATGTACCTTGAGGACCACGAAGCACTTCAACACGCGCTACGTCAAATACAGGGAAGCCTTTTAAGATTGCGTTTTCTTGTACAATTTCATCAACCACTAGTGACACAGGCTGCGAAGCATTCAAATCGAAATCAGTGTTACCAAGACCACGTACATAAAAGCGTGGGAATGAACGACCAAATGAAGATTCAATAGATAAACTTGGGATTTTCGCATTCATAAAACGAATATCCATACCAGCTGAGCTGTAAGCATCTAAGCTATCGCCTTGCAGGGCTGAAACAGCAACAGGTACTTCTTGGGCGTTCTCTACTCGTTTACGAGCAGTAACTTGAATAACTTCTAGTTGGTTCTTCTTAGCAGTAGTTTCTTGCTCAGCAGCTACGGCTGAAATTGACGTACCTGCTACGGCAGAGAACAACGTTGCATTGATAAGGGTTGCTAACGTAGATCTTTTCATTGCTTTCATGTCGGGGTTAACCTTTTTAGTGCACTCTTGTTCAACGGTTGATGTGTTGCGCAATTATAAAATTACGGATTCAGTCAATTTTTCGCGACTTGCTCTATGCGGCGCGGACCTTATTACCGAGAGTACAAAAACGGCATAAATAAGGCTGACTGAATGCGCAAGATTATATCATGCTGTAATTTATTTACTGCATACTGAACACTAAAAATTAAACTTATTTTTAACACTTAACCACACTATCCCGACATTTAGTGTACTTTTAGCAACCAAACAACCCAAAAGCGGACATATGTCCTTACAATGAATTAGTAAAAAATATAGCGAAATACCGCAACACCTTTTTAGATACTACTTTTTCCCTAATGAACGTGTGAGCGCAATTTCGCCATCAATATGAAGATCTCGCTGTGGAAATGCAATCACCACATCGTGTTGGTCAAACACTTCATAAATACTAAAACGAATATCACTTCGGACTTGTCTTAATCGAGTTTCTGATTCAGCGCAGACCCAAAAAATAGCATTAAAAACTAGCGAGCTATCTGCAAAATCATCAAACAATACGGTTGATTGAGGCGTTGCCAATATTGCCTCATGCTCATCTAATACTTGCTGAATTAACCTTTTAACTAATAACACATCAGAGCCATAAGCTACGCCTACGCTCACAGATGAGCGTGCATTACCGTCAATAAGCGTCCAGTTTGTTACTGTGTTTTCTAATAACTGGCTATTAGGTATAAGCATATGAACACCGTCGTTCCTGCGAATACGAGTAGAGCGAGTATTAATGGTTTCAACCACCCCCTTGGCAGTGCCAACCTCTAAAAAGTCGCCAATACGAATTGGCCGTTCCCACATTAATATCCAGCCACTAATAAAGTTATTAATAATGTTTTGCGCACCAAACCCGACACCAATAGCAATAGCACCCGATACAAAGGCAAATGCAGTCAATGGAATATTAAGTACTTCAAGGGAGGTAAAAAGTAAAATCGCAATACTTAAAATAAAATAAAAACGCGTAAATAAATGCACTGCATCTGGGCTCATTTTTCGCGCTAGTAATGACTTTTTAATTAACTTGCCAATTTGTGTCACCACAACCCACATAGTAAACAAAATTAGCGGTACTTGAATGACTTTTGCTACGGTAATGTGAATGTCATTGTAGCTAAACAATACAAAGGCGAGAATGTGATTAATTTGTTCTAAGTTCATTTATTTTCCATGTGTAAGGCCGCACGCAAATAATTATTTTTATGTGCTAATAATACCCAAGTTTAGCATGCGGTTAGCTTAAATCTATATTTACACTATCTCCCAATTAAGCATACGCAGCCCCACTACTTGGTTATCTGTGTTTAGTACTTAGTCGCTGCTTACTAAGGTTGTATACCCGTTATTGTTGATTTTTACTGCTGTTTTTATCTACATATCGAGCTTTTGTAATCTAATTTGCGTTTAAATCCCGCTTTAAACCGATAAACTTTGTTGTATATACCTCAAAATTTGGTAAGTTAACTGGGTTTTCGACTCGAAAAGCCTATTTCGGCTACTATTTTTTATGGAGTTACTATGCGTAAAACACTGATCGCCACTACGATTGCTAGTGCACTTTTATTATCTGCCTGTTCTTCTGAAAGCACCCAAGAAACAAAACAACAAAGCACAGCACAAGTGCAAGATATCAATGCAAGCAATGTATTATTTAAACCAAGCCCATTACAATACATGGCTCCTGAGTTTGATAAGTTTGGTACCACTGAATACGAAGCCGCATTTGATGCTGGTATTGCTCAGCATAATGCAGAAATTATGGCAATTGCCAATAATCCAGAGCCAGCTACTTTTGAAAATACCTTGGTAGAAATGGAACTTGCTGGTGAACTATTAAACCGCGCATCAGCTGCTTTCTACAACTTATCAGGTCTTATTTCTAACGATGAGTACCAGCGCATTGATAAAAAAATGGCGCCTGTGTTCTCAGCACACTCTGATGACATTTATCTAAATGGTGCATTGTTCGAACGTGTACAAACAGTATACGACAACAAAGATAAGCTAAGCGCTGAAGATCAACGTCTTGTTGATTTTTACTACAAACAGTTTGTTAAAGCGGGTGCTAAACTAAATGATGCTGAAAAAGCAAAAATGCGTGAAATTAACGCTGAGCTTGCAAAACTATCAACGGAGTTTTCTCAAAACGTATTAAAATCGTTTAAAGAAGACGTTATTTTAGTAACAGATAAAAGCAAACTAGCTGGTTTATCTGAAGGTGAAATTGCAGGCCTTGCAGCTGCTGCTAAAAAAGCAGGCAAAGACGGCTACATGATCACCTTAGTGAACACCACACAGCAGCCTATTTTATCTAGCCTTGAAAATCGTGAACTGCGTGAGCAAATTTTTAAAGCGTCAACCAACCGTGCAGCTAAAACCAACGGCCCTATTATTATTAAAGAAACTAACTTACGTGCACAAAAAGCAGAACTGTTAGGCTTTAAAGATTGGGCTTCGTATGTAATGACTTCACGCATGGCGCAAACAACTGATAACGTGTACGGTATTTTAGATGACCTCGCGCCAAAAGCAGTTGAAAAAGCGCAAGCAGAAGCAAAAGCGATTCAAAAAGTAATTAACGATTCGGGCGAAAGTTTCGAACTAAAACCATGGGATTGGTCTTTCTACGCAGAAAAAGTGCGTGCTGAAAAATACGACCTGGATCCAGCCTTAGTTAAGCCTTACTTTGAAATGCAATCGGTTATTCACAACGGTTTATTCTTTGCAATGGAAAAGCTTTACGGCATTACATTCAAAGAGCGTAAAGACCTACCAGTTTACCATGAAGATGTAACGGTATTTGAAGTATTTAATGCAGATAGCAGCGCAATTGGCTTATTTTACATGGACCCATATGCACGTGAAGGTAAACGTGGCGGTGCATGGATGAGTGCATACGTAAGCCAAAGCGGTTTAAAAGGCACTAAACCGGTTATTTATAATGCGCAAAATATTCCTAAGCCAGCAGAAGGCGAACCAACACTAATGACGTTTGACGAAGTGTCGACTATGTTCCATGAGTTTGGTCATGCGGCGCACGGTTTATTCTCTGACGTTAAATACCCAAGCCTAGCAGGTACTGCTACAGCGCGTGATTTTGTTGAATTTCCATCACAAGCACACGAAGACTGGATGATTGAGCCAAGTGTATTAGCTAACTACGCTAAGCATTACAAAACAGGCGAGCCAATTCCTCAAGCACTACTTGATAAAGTACTTGAGTCGCAAAAATTCAACCAAGGTTTTGGTACCACTGAATATTTAGCTGCAGCACTACTAGATATGGAATGGCACTCATTTGGTTCTGATAAAAAAGTAACTGATGTACAACAGTTTGAAAGCGAAGCACTAAAGGCACACGGTATCGATTACTACCCTGTACCACCTCGTTACAAATCAAACTACTTTAGCCATACCTTTGCAGGTGGTTACTCAGCAGGTTACTACGCTTACCTATGGACTGAAGTATTTGCCGCTGATGCCTTTGCTCATATGGAAAACAACGGTGGCTTAACGCGCGAAAATGGCGATAAGTTCCGTAAAGAGATCCTATCAAAAGGTAACAGCCGTGACTTAATGCAAAGCTACATTGAGTTTAGAGGTCAAAAACCAACCACTGATGCATTACTTAAACGCCGTGGATTAGTTGATTAATTAATATTTTTAAGCAACTGATATAAAAGCCCGCTTGCGGGCTTTTATTGTTTATAGAACAATATATAACAGATAAACTGACACCATTACTAAAAACAAGATGAGTGTTATGGGCTATTTATTTGCAGTTACCCTTCTTTGGGCCTTTTCGTTTAGTTTAATTGGTGTGTATTTAGCAGGCCAAGTTGATGCGTGGTTCAGTGTACTAATTCGCGTGGCTTTAGCAGCGTTAGTGTTTTTGCCTTTTTTAAAGAAAACCCCTACTCCCCTTGCGTTTAAACTTATGCTGATAGGCGCACTGCAGCTGGGTATTATGTACAGCTTTTATTACCACTCATTTTTATTTTTAACCGTGCCAGAAGTGCTGTTATTTACTGTAATGACCCCGCTTTACATTACGCTTTTAAACGATGCATTGAATAAAAAGTTTAACTGGCAATTTTTTATTGTCGCCTTTATTGCCGTGTTAGGGGCTATTACTATTCGTTATGAAAACCTAACCAACGACTTTCTACTTGGCTTATTATTAGTTCAAGGGGCTAATATTAGTTTTGCTACGGGGCAAGTAAGCTACAAGCGTTTAATGGTTAATCAAAAACTGGATGACAAAACCGTATTTGGCTGGTTTTTTATCGGCGCACTTGTCATAGCCGTTGCTTGCTATGCACTGTTTGGCAATACCGATAAATTACCTACCAGCTCAACACAGTGGGGCATTCTTATTTACTTAGGTATTGTGGCTTCAGGTTTGGGCTACTTTATGTGGAACAAAGGCGCAACACTGGTTAATGTTGGTGCATTGGCGGTGATGAATAACCTGCTTATTCCTGCCGGTATTATTGTTAATGTGCTTATTTGGAATAGAGATGCCGACATAGCCCGATTAACAATCGGTGCTGCTATTATGTTATTAGCATTAGTGGTCAATCAACTATTAACAAAGCGAAAAGTTAATCCCACTGTCGTTTAATTGTCACTGTTTAGGGTTAAGGTAGGGGCTACTTTTATTTTTAAGGACAAATAATGAAGCGACTTACCCTATTCACTGCCAGTTTATTGCTAACTGCACTTACTGGCTGCGATGACGATGTAAAAATAGTCGAAAAAGAAGTGGTTGTTACTAACACTGACGTTGAAATTGTTGAAGTTCCTACCCCGATTATTGTTGAGGTAGCTCAAGGCACTAATATTCAACTAGGTACTCGCCCCGACTACTTAATTGAAGATATGGCTGACAGCGCACTAAAAACACAATTAGAATCGTGCAAAGAAGGCCCTTTTTATCGTACTGATTTTTCAATTGGTCACCGCGGTGCCCCCATGCAATACCCTGAGCACACAAAAGAGTCTTACATAGCGGCCGCTCGTATGGGCGCCGGTATTGTCGAGTGCGATGTAACCTTTACCAATGATAAAGAGCTAGTATGCCGCCACTCTCAGTGCGACTTGCACACCACCACTAATATTTTAGCTATTCCTGAACTTGCTGCTAAATGCAGTGAGTCCTTTACACCAGCAGACTCGAGCAGTGGCACGCCTGCTTCAGCTAAATGTTGTACCAGTGATATTAGCTTGGCAGAGTTTTTAACCCTTGAGGGTAAAATGGATGGCGCAAACACCAGTGCCACCAATGTTAGCGATTACATGAAAGGTACACCAAGTTGGCGCACTGACTTATACGCCACCTCAGGTACACTCATGACCCACAAACAAAGTATTGCACTTTTTAAAGAGCTAGGGGTAAAAATGACCCCAGAGCTTAAATCACCTCAAGTGAGTATGCCCTTTAACGGTATGACCCAAACCCAATACGCACAAAAAATGCTAGATGAATACACGCAAATGGAGGTACCCGCTGAGCGTGTTTTTCCGCAATCATTTAATTTAGCTGACGTACAATATTGGATTAATACTAATCCTGAATTTGCAGCTCAAAGTGTTTATTTAGATGGCCGAGACAGCGATGCAGGATTTGATCCTAACAACCCCGACACATGGCAACCTAGTATGGCTTCGCTTTTTAATGACGGCGTGAAAATTATTGCTCCACCAATTTGGGTACTATTAACCATAGATAACGAAAATAATATTGTACCATCGCAATACGCTATTGATGCTAAAGCCGCAGGGCTTAATATTATTACATGGAGCCTTGAACGATCTGGGCCGCTAAATAACGGCGGTGGTTATTATTACCAGTCAATTAGTGATGTTATAGATAACGATGGTGACATGATGAGCGTGGTTGATGTACTTGCAAAAGAGGTTGGTGTAATCGGTATATTTTCTGATTGGCCAGCTACAGTTAGCTATTACGCCAGTTGCAATAAAATGCCTGCAAGTATTTAAACCTTAGGGCGTGTTTATTTTACCGCGCTCAGCTATTATGTTGATTTTGCTGAGCGCTTTTATGATCATTCAACACCATAACGCTGACTTACCAACGCCTACAGGCTTAATGCGAACCACCATTTACCGCCCACAAGCATCGGGGCAATATCCTACCATTATTTTTTATTCTGAAATCTTCCAACAAACCGCCCCCATTGCCCGCAGTGCAGCTATTTTAGCCAGTCATGGGTTTGTGGTACTTGTGCCAGAAGTATTTCATGAGCTTAATCCTATTGGGACAGTGCTTACCTATGACGATGCGGGTAAAGATAAAGGTAACAATGATAAATGGACTAAACCTTTAGAGCATCATGATAGCGACACACAAAGCCTTATCGACTTTGTAAAACGCCAGAGTTATTGTTCAGGAAATGTTGGGGCTATGGGTGTATGTATTGGTGGGCATTTAGCTTACAGAGCCGCATTAAACCCACTTATAAAAGCTGCATTTTGTTTATACGCCACCGATATACACAGTAATACACTGCCCGCACAACCCGGAAATAACTCGTTTGAACGCATGGCCGATATACTCGGTGAAATTCATTTTATTTGGGGTAAACAAGATCCCCATGTTCCACAAGATGGCCGAGACAAAATATACCAGCAAGCTGTTCGTACTGGTATAAATTACCAATGGCAAGAAGTTAACGCGCAACATGCCTTTATGCGTGATGAAGGCGAGCGATACGATGCAGCTCTCGCCATAGCAATGTATCAACAGGCTGTTGCCTTATTTAACCGAGCGCTAGCCCTTACGCATACCTAATGCCGTATGCTGTTTTACAAAGTACGCTTTTAAATAATCAATAAACAAACGTAACTTTTTAGATCCCGTCGCCCCTGGCGGGAAAACCCCATACAACTCAATGTCTTTGCTTTTGTAGTCGTCCATTATAATTTGCAGCAAACCCGCTTGTACTTTTGGCCATGCATCGTATAGCGGTATACGCCCTATGCCATGTCCTGCTTCCACAAATGCAGTCCGTGCAGCGGCGTTATTGGTACTGAGGGATCCTTGCATGGTAATGTCGACTTTTTTACCGTCTTTTTGCAAGGTCAAGGTTTTGCTCCCTAGCTGATAAACCACCCACTGGTGCTTTGCTAATTCATCGGGCGTAGTAGGCTTGCCATAATGCGAAAAATAATCAGGCGCACCACAAATACAGGTACTCATTGTGGTTAACTTAGTTGCCTGTAGGTTCGAATCGCGCAGTGCAACCCCTCTAATTGCAAAATCAAACCCGTGTTTAATAATATCCACCACATCATCGGTTAACTGTAAATCTATATCAATTTTGGGGTATTGGCGCTTAAAGGTATTAATTGCAGGCACTATTAATTGCATCCCCACATTAACTGGGCAACTAATTTTTAATAGTCCTTGGGGCTCACTTTTTATATTTTCTATTTGTTGATTAGCAGCATTGGCTTGCTCGGTAATAACGCGGCAGCGCTCATAGTAAGCCATACCGGCTTCAGTGAGCGCCATGGTGCGTGTTGAGCGGTTAAGCAAGGTTACTTCAAGTTGCGTTTCTAGCTTTTTTAAATGGTAACTGGCTACTGCCCGCGTTAACCCTAGTTGCTTTGCCGCTGCAGTTAAACTGCCCTGCTCAACTATTTGTGCAAATACCACCATACTTTTTAATTGTTCAAACGAAACTTTCATCACTGCATCCTACTTGTAGCCTTAAACCATTGTATCAATTATTAAATCAATAAAGTTAAATTTATCATCGTTGTTTAAAGTTACGTTAGTGCATATAGTAACTGCTAAGCAAAGATTACAATTTTAAATCATCAGAAGGAAAAAATAATGGCTAAGAAAATATTAATGGTACTTACTTCACACGCTGATTTAGGCAACACCGGTGAAAAAACAGGTTTTTGGGTAGAAGAATTCGCCGCCCCTTATTATGCATTTGTTGATGCTGGCGCAGAAATCACTCTAGCTTCACCAAACGGTGGCCAACCACCAATCGATCCAACCAGTACATTAGCCGACTTCCAGACTGATGCCACCAAGCGTTACGACAACGACAGTGCAGCGCAAGCATTAATGGCAAATACAAAAGTATTGAGTGAAGTGAATGCATCTGATTTTGATGCGGTATTTTACCCAGGCGGTCACGGCCCATTATGGGATTTAGTAGATAACACAGATTCAATCTCGCTTATCGAAGATTTTGTAAAATTACAAAAGCCAGTAGCTGCTGTGTGTCATGCGAGCGCCGCATTTTTAAATACTAAAGATGCTGATGGCAACGCATTAGTTGCGGGTAAAAAAGTTACCGGCTTTAGTAACACCGAAGAAGAAGCCGTGCAATTAACAGATGTAGTGCCATTTTTAGTCGAAGACGAGCTGATTAAAAAAGGTGGTGACTATCAAAAAACTGACGACTGGGGCGTTCTTGCGCTTGAAGACGGTTTAGTGATCACCGGTCAAAACCCAGCAAGCTCTGAGCTAGCAGCTAAAAAACTACTTACCAAGCTTGGTTAATTACGATTAATCAGCATAAAAAGCACAGTTTAATCGCTGTGCTTTTTAATTTGCTTTTCATTACTCACCACTATTCCTATACTGGCCACTCTTACTATAAATAAGGGCACCGTATGCAAAATAAACCATCCACCTTATCGTTACTCAGCAGCACCCGCTTTGCCATTATAAGCATTGTAACTATTTGTTTTGTGTTGCAACTAATTAATAGCCTGCCAGGCATTAGTTTAAATGGTTTAGGTATTTACCCACGCAGCATTCAAGGGCTGATTGGTATTCTTTGCGCTCCCTTTTTACACGGTAGCTGGTGGCATTTTGCTAGTAATATGCTGCCCTTTATTGTTTTAAGCTGGTTAATTTGCCAATACAGCGTAAAGCGTTTTTATAGCGTATTTTTATTCACCGCATTAGTTGGTGGATTACTGGTATGGATGTTTGCCCGTGGTAATATTCATGTCGGCTTAAGTGGCGTTATTTATGGATTATGGGGCTTTATTTTATGCTATGGCATTGTAAGACGTTCTTTTAAATCTATTTTTATAGCCGTGGTGGTAGCCTTTTTATACAGTGGCTTTATTTGGGGTGTGTTTCCACAGCGGTTGCATATCTCGTTTGAAAGCCATCTGTTTGGCGCACTAAGTGGATTCTTTTTAGGGTATAAATTAGCAAAAGCAGATAAATTAAAAGCAACAACGGGCAAAGCAAATACGCACGTTTAAACTATTAAAGGTTATTTATGAGTGATAACAACGACTACACCCCAGCAAAAGTATGGACATGGGACAATGAAAGTGGCGGTAAATTTGCAAACATTAACCGCCCAATTGCAGGGGCAACCCACGATAAAACATTGCCTATTGGCAAACATCCATTTCAGCTTTACTCATTAGCTACTCCTAACGGGCAAAAAGTCAGTATTATGTTTGAAGAGCTATTAGAGCTTGGTATTACTGAGGCTGAGTACGATGCTTATTTAATTAATATTGGTGAAGGCGACCAGTTTGGCTCTGATTTTGTCGACATAAACCCAAACTCAAAAATACCTGCGTTGATGGATCACTCTACAACACCAGCAACCCCTGTGTTTGAATCTGGCGCTATTTTACAATACCTTGGCGAAAAGTTTGATGCGCTTATTCCTAATGATTTTCAAGCTAAAACACAATGTCGTAATTGGCTGTTTTGGCAAATGGGATCGGCGCCTTATTTAGGTGGCGGCTTTGGTCACTTTTACAGCTATGCGCCAACCAAAATGCAATACCCGATTGACCGTTTCACCATGGAAACTAAGCGTCAGCTAGATGTACTAAACCGCCATTTAAGTGACAACGAATACATGGCAGGCAGTGAATATTCAATTGCCGACATTGCCATATGGCCATGGTATGGCTCACTGGTATTAGGCGACTTATATGATGCCGCTGAATTTTTAGATGTTGCATCTTATACCCATGTGGTTCGTTGGGCTAAGCAAATAGCTGTGCGCCCAGGTGTAAAACGAGGCCGCCGTGTTAATCGTACTTGGGGCCCAGAAGAAGAACAAATGGCAGAGCGCCACAGCGCTCGTGATTTTGAATAAGGCTCCAGTTTAGTAAAAATAAAAAAATCAGCGCTTAGCTGATTTTTTTGTGTTTATTAGGGGCTCCTTCATTCTTAGCGGGTAACATGACTTTTTAACCCTAAAAGTAGAAAAGTTAAGCATACCATCTTAATATATCTAAATATTTACACTGATAGCGTAGTTATTAATTGTGAAAAAACTAACAAAAGAACAAATCTATAAACGTTTAAACAATGAAGAAGACGCCCGAGCTTGCAAAGCCATCGACGACAATGCCTGTCAGGAAGTACCCGGTAATTTTATTATTTTACTCATTAGCCAGCTGTTTAGTAAGTTTGCTGATGCGCTACTCAACCCCAAAATAACGCTGCCATGGTTAATGCAAAGCTTAAATGTACCAGCGAGTTTTATTACTTGGTTAGTACCAATCAGAGAATCGGGGTCATTGCTGCCCCAACTTGCTATTGCTAACGTTATTCGCAAACTCCCCGTTCGTAAATGGGTATGGGTAATAGGTGCAGTGATGCAAGCAGGATGCATTTTAGCCATGGTTGCGGTGGCGTTTACCCTCAAAGGCGCACAAGCAGGCTACGCCATTATTGGCTTATTAATTTTATTTAGCCTTGCTAGAGGATTTAACTCTGTCGCTGCAAAAGATGTGCTGGGCAAAGTTATTCCTAAACAGCAACGCGGTAATATTAGCGGGCTTGCTGCAAGTATTGCCGGTTTTGCTACATTAACGTTTGGTCTCATGATGTGGTTTTTTTCACAGCAAAAAGATCAAGATATTGTGATCATCGCTTTACTACTGGGTGCCTTGATGTGGCTAATTGCCGCATTTTTTTATGCACAAATTAACGAATATAGTGGCGCTACCGAAGGGGCAAATAATGGTCTATTGCATGCGTTTTCAAAGTTAAAAATCTTATACCAAGACAAACAGTTTGCCCATTTTGTTATTACACGTGCCCTACTGCTTTGTTCAGCATTGAGCGCTCCATTTTATATTATTTTAGCCAGTAAACAGTCATTTGAATTTTCTTTACTTGCCACCTTTATTGCCGTTTCCGGCTTTGCAAGCTTAGTCTCAGCGCCGATTTGGGGACGCTTAAGCGACTTATCTAGCCAGCGAGTGCTAGTACTCAGTGCCACTTTGGTTACCATTAATGGGCTGGCTGTATTTGTTATTGCAACTTGGTATAACGAGTTGCTACTAAATTGGTGGGCTATGCCTATTTTGTACTTTTTACTCTCAGTTGCGCACCAGGGAGTACGCTTAGGGCGAAAAACATACCTCGTCGATATGGCAGAGGGTAACAAACGCACCGATTATGTGTCGGTCAGTAATACCGTTATTGGGGTTTTATTACTGATGTTAGGCAGTATAGGCTTATTAGAATCGTTTTTATCAACCGCAGAGCTTATTTTACTTTACAGTGGATTAGGTTTTTTGGGGGCAATGAGTGCACTGTTTTTACCAAAAACAGAGTAAATAGCGCGCTGTTTAACATGATGTAATTAAAACGCTCACCTTTAAAGTTGTGGGCGTTTTAAAACAAACTTATCTTTGGTGGTGCTAAAGTAATCGCCGCCCATTTTACCTACTGCATCTAAACGTGTCGGATCTATGTAGCCATTTACCAACGTGGCGTCATCTATAAAAATTCCCACTACATCTAAGAGCATCATTTTGCCACCGCTTGGTTCATCTGAAATAGTGACCACTTCTCGAAGCTTACATTCATAGCGTACTTTTGAAGCTGCAACACTCGGCGGATTAACTAACTGGCTTGGGACTTCCTGTATGTCGACCTTATCAAACTCACTGACATTATTAGGGTAATTAGCGCAGCTTTGGTTCATTTGCTCTACTAAGGCATGACTAACAATATTAACCACACATTCTTTGGTGGCTAGTAAATTTGTCAGTGTATCTTTATTGGCTTTATCGCTGGGGTTAACTTGAGTAACACTTAACACTGCAGGCTGACAACTTGCTACGGTAAAAAAAGAGTAAGGTGCAATATTGGTTACCCCCTCACTACTTAGCGTGCTTATCCATGCAATCGGTCGTGGACTAATTCCGCCAACTAAGTAGCTATAAACAGAGCGGTTGCTGTTTTGGATTAAATCTAAAAACATTATTTCTCACTTTTAAGTTAAAAACTAAACCCTAGTACTAGACAATACGTAGTTATAGATTGGATCTTTATTAATACTACACCGTTAGCAAATAGTTTAATTTCATGCGCCAAAAAATAAACATTGTCTGGTTTAAACGCGATTTACGCTTAAGCGATCATCAACCGCTTAAACATGCGTTTAGCAATGGGCTTCCAACATTATTGCTGTATAACTTTGAGCCGCTGTTACTCGAAGATGCTCATTATAACGAGCGACATTGGCGCTTTGTGTATCAGTCGCTATGTGATTTAAACCAACAACTTGATCGCTTTAATAGCTGCGTGTACATATTTAAACAAAATATGCAGTCGTTGCTTGAAGAGCTACACACCCAGTTTGAAATAATTAATCTCTTTAGTCACCAAGAAATCGGCTTAAATAATACATTTGAGCGCGATAAAGCGATTAAAGCATGGTGCCAACATAATCAGATTAACTGGTTAGAGTCACCAACGGGGGCTGTCATTCGGGGTAAAAAAATCGCAGTAATTGGAATGAATGCTGGCAACAAACAATGCAAGCGCCAATTGCCATCCCAGATTGGAAACACATTAAAACAGTGACACTCACACACTACCAATCGCCAGAATTACCAGACAATTACACGACTGACGATGACAATTTTCAACTCGGAGGGCCGCGACTTGCCCGTGAAGTAATGCACAGTTTTTTTGCTGAACGCGGTAAGGGTTATCAAAAAGGAATATCCAGCCCAAGCTTGAGCCGCACGCATTGCTCTAGGCTTTCCCCCTATTTAGCCTGGGGCAATATTAGTCTTAGGCAGGTGTATCAAATGGCGATAGACGCATACCATTCAACCCATCCCGATAAAAAAGGCTGGAAACGTCCACTTGCTGCGTTTGTATCTCGCCTGCATTGGCATTGCCATTTTATGCAAAAATTTGAAAGCGAATGCAGCATGGAATTTAAAGCCTTAAATCCGGGCTATCATGCGTTCCCATATCGCAACGATGAGCATGTAGATCGCGACATTGAACGCTGGGCGCAAGGACAAACTGGGGTGCCAATAATTGATGCTTGTATGCGCTGCTTAAAGGCCACCGGATATATTAACTTTAGAATGCGCGCTATGCTGGTGAGCTTTGTAACCCATCATTTAAACATAAGTTGGCAGCAAGCAAGCTTCCCACTCGCTAACTACTTTTTAGACTTTGAGCCCGGTATTCATTATCCGCAAATTCAAATGCAGGCATCGGTTACTGGCATTAATACCATTCGCCATTACAACCCCATTAAGCAATCTGAAGATCAAGACCCAACCGGCGCATTTATAAAAAAATGGTGCCCCGAACTTGAAAAGCTCCCCATTGAATATTTACATCAACCTTGGGAACAAACGCCCATGGAAGCATTATTTAATGACTTTAAACTTGGTGAAGATTACCCAGAGCCGATGCTTGATTTAACTCAAGCATCTAAAGAGGCACGCGAGCGATTGTGGCAATACCGAGAGCGTAGCGATGTAAAACGTGCTATTCATGCCATACTTAAAAAGCATGTAGCCATCACTCCCTCGGTACGTAAAACCAAAAAGCAATCAGGCAAATAACCATGGCACATAAAAAACTAACCCTACCTGAAAAAATTTGCCCTGTGTGTAACAAACCTTTTGCATGGAGAAAAAAATGGCAACGAGACTGGGATAACGTTATTTATTGTTCACAGCGATGTAAACGTAGCAAATAGAGATTGGCGTTTATCTTGCAATCTCCATGTTAATGCATACATTTTTCAGCAATTATCGGATTATTTTACATACAACTGATATCAATGCTGAAAAACTTACATTAAACAAGGAGAACATGATGACAATTAAAAAAACGGCAAGCTCAAATTGGTCTGGCGATATTAAAAGTGGTAAAGGCACTATATCAACTCAAAGTGGTGCACTCGACAACCAGCCATATGGGTTTAATACTCGCTTTGAAGATAAGCCAGGCTCTAACCCAGAGGAGCTAGTTGGTGCAGCCCACAGTGCTTGCTTTAGTATGGCGTTATCATTGGCATTAGGAGAAGCAGGCTTTACTGCTGACGATATAAACACCAAAGCGACAGTAAGCTTAGATGAAGTAGACGATGGCTTTGCGGTGAGTGAAATTGAATTGGTAGTTAATGCAAAAATAGCTGACATTTCAAATGAGCAATTTCAAGCCCTGTGTGAAGACACCAAAAAAGGCTGCCCGATTTCAAAATTACTCAAGACCACTATAAAACTAACTGCAAAACTTAACTAATTTTTTAAACTAGCTATACTCTTAGCATAGCAATAAGTTTATATAAACATAATCTTATTGCTAACTTTATATAAGTGGAACAAGAACTTAATTTTGGGTTACATTAATGTTAGCTAATATAATTATGTAATGTCCCAATACTTTGTTAGGATTATAAAAAACTTAACCACCTTTTAGTGTGGGTTAAATACAAAGGTGGATGAATGAACGAAAAATCACAAAGTTGCGAAAAAGTATCTTGTAGCAACTGCGCTGATTCTAGCGAACTAGACTTTGACTTTACCATGGCGTTTCAGCCTATTATAAATTGCCAGAGCAACACTATTTATGGCTATGAAGCATTGGTTCGTGGTTTAAACAACGAGTCGGCTTTCTCTATTATTTCCCAAGTAAACGACGACAACCGCTACACCTTTGACCAACTATGTAGAATTAAAGCTATTGCACTTGCCTCTAAGCTAGGCATAAACACCATGCTAAGTATTAACTTTTTACCCAACGCTATTTATAAGCCTGAGCGCTGCATTCGTACCACCCTAGAAGCGGCTAAAAAGTACAACTTCCCTACAACTAATATTATGTTTGAATTTACTGAAGTTGAAAAAATAGAAGACAGCAGCCACGTTGAACGAGTTGTAAGCTACTACCAAGAGCTAGGTTTTAAAACAGCCACCGATGACTTTGGCTCAGGCTACTCTGGATTAAACCTACTAGCTGATTTTCAAACAGATATTATTAAACTCGATATGGCACTCATACGCGATATCGACAAAGACACAAAACGCCAAACTATTGTGCGTAACTGCTTAAATATGTTTAAAGAGCTAAACGTAATGGCACTGGCTGAGGGCATTGAAACAGTTGAAGAATATCACTGGTTAAAAAGTGCCGGTATTGATTTAATGCAAGGCTACTTGTTTGCCAAACCAGGCTTTGAGTGCTTACCAGACGTTAATTTTCAATAACATTTAGTTGTTATAAAAAAACCGCCACAAAGGCGGTTTTTTCGTATTTGCTATTGGTTAATTACATATTTCCCAGCTCTATCATCATTGCGGTGTACATACGTAAATTAAGTGCTAGTTGCTCAAGCGTAATAAATTCATGCTCTGAGTGACCTGTGTAGCGTTTACCAGGCATTGATGGGCCAAACGATACGGCATTATCAAATAATTTAGCGTTAGTACCACCACCAATAGAGACAAAATCTGCGTTTTGATCGCCAGTAAAATGTTTAAAAATATCAAGTAACTTTTGTGCATGAGGTGCGCCATCAAGCAGCATAGGTGTACCAATGGTAGTTTTAACATTGGCTAATGTTACTTTATTATCAGCTTGCCATTGGGTAAGCGCACTATTAATTTGCTGCTCTAGTAAGTCAGCCTCTTTACCCATAGGGCGACGAGCATTAACCGCTAACGTTAGGTTATTACCGTCTCGTTCAATAACTGTGGGCGCTACCGTCATTGGCCCCATAAAGTCATGCTTATACGCAATATCACCAAATTGTTTGCCGTAAATATCTAGGCCAATTAGCTGATTTACAAATTTAATGAGCTGACCGTCGCTGTTGTTTTCAATCTCAACGGTTTTAAATAGTTCAGCCAAATAAGCAATGGCGTTAACACCTGACTCTGGCTCAGATGAGTGAGCCGACATGCCTTTAACACTAATTAAAGTCCCATCTATTTGATCATCAAAGGTAAACTCTACTCTCTTAAGTGCCTTAGCTGTTTGTTTTAATTGAGCTACTAATTCAGTACTCGCATTATGCAAAGTTAAGCTGGCATCTTCAGGGATTTGGCTAGCAAAAGCACCACCCGTTACATTGCTTACATACACATCGGTTTGTGGTGATGTTGCATCAAATGTTGGCGCAATTAAGCTCCAGCCTTTTTCAGCAACCACCACGGGATATGAGGCGTCAATTGTGACTGCATACTTTGGTTGCTCATAGGTTTTCATAAATTCGGTTAAAGGCCCCCAATCAGATTCCTCGGCCAAATAAACCATCAGCTCAATGCGGTTATCAAGGGTTATGCCTTTATCTTTTATGGCTTTCATCGCATATAAAGCGGTAGCTATAGCGCCTTTATCGTCTTCGGTACCTCGGCCAACTAATTTACCCGGCTCTGAGGTATCAATAATAAATGGGCTTTGTTTCCATTTACTGGCGTTTGCAGGTTGTACATCGCCGTGAGTCACTATGGTTACTTTTTCTTTTTGCTCACCCATGCCTATGAGTACGGTATAGCCTAAATCTTGGTAGTCAAAGCCCAGTTCAGCGGCTTTCATTTTTAATAATGCTTTAAAGCCAATAAAATCAGGATTTTGTGGCGCGCTGATCTCACTTTTATTAACCGTAGGAAACGATACTAAATTAGTAAGCGTATGCACTTGTGCATTTTGATAGTTATTAACTGCGTAATCGGCCACGCTTTCACTGTGTTTATTTAATTGTGCATGAGCGCTAAACGCACATAAGGCAATACTTGCTAAAGCTAGCTTGTTCAAAACAGATTCCATTTAATTAACAACAAAGAGCATTAATTATAACCTCCTTGTAAAGTGACAAACAGCGCTTTGCGGCAGACCCACAAGCAAAGCTTATAATTTATCTAACAGCTTTGAACAAGATGCCTGTATAATGCGCAGCTCAAAATTATGGGGTTAATCATGAATCGCAGAAAAAAAATCGTTACTAAGTTTCAAAAGAAAGATAAGCGCGCTAATGCCAAGCTGCATAAAAGCAATAAACCGACTTATGTTTCAAAAGCAGAGCGCGCAAAGCTTGCTGAGCAAGATGCCGAACAAGCAATTGAGCACGGTGCTACCGAGGTAGTGCAAACAAGCGCTTAATCGTTATTGCGATAGGGTGAGAGGCTTAAATTGAGTGTTAAAAAGCTTAAAGTGAGCCAAATAACGAACCGCCACATAGCAAACTACCCCACTTGCCACAATCAATTCAAACGTTGCTAAATACTGTATTTGCTTAACAAACTGCAAATCAATTCCCACTGTATGCATCCATGAGGCGAGTTTAAATAACGCAGTAGCACCAATAACCATGGGGAAAGTAAAGGCAGCGTAACCTGGGCAAAATGGACGGCGCAGTAATTTAAAAAATGCGACGTAAATTATAAAGGTCATCAGTACCGCAATTCCAAATAACAAGCCAATAATAACCGGTGACGGCTCGCTAATAACTGTAAAGTAACCAGCTAACGATAAACTTGCTGGCGCCGCTAAAATAGCCAGTGTAGGTTGTGCAGCATCAGGAATGTGCGCAGCAAAAATGATCCGGTAAATCATCATAGGCAACATAACTGCATACATCAGCATGCCAAAATAAAGCGCCCCTTGTGCTAAAAATAGCAGAGCCGGATTCCCTGAAAACGCGACATCGGCAACAATGATCCCAACCGGCGGTACAAACCAGCTTGGCACCATATGCTCAATTTTAAATTCAATCACGCGATGAGCAATAAAGCTTATTAAAAACACCAAATGCAATAAAAATGCACCAACCCAAAGCACATCTCCCGCAAGGGAGTAAAACTGCCCTAAAGAATTAGACACCACTAAAGTAGCCATAGCAAAAGTAGGCACCACACTTCCCACAACTGGGTGGGCTAAATCGGCTTTAAGCAGCTGAGGATGTAATAAAAACTTAAGTGTTAACAATAGCAATAATACGCTCGCAATAGCGGCACCGGCATATTGTGCTACGCCATTTAGGTTAGCCATACTCTCCCAAGCCCAACCTAGGCTGGCAATACCCAATGCCAAACCGCCCATTGGTGTTGGTACACCAGATACTTTTGTTTTTATATGTTTAAACATCTCTATTCCACCCTGTGGTTGTAACTTACAGAGAAGTTTACGCTTGCATTTTGTTAAGTTAAATCTAATTATATAGAACACACGTTCATAAAAACCAAACATAATGAATATTTCACTTAAGCAACTTAAAGTATTTGTAGGCATAACCCAGCACAGCTCCCTTACAGCAGCGTCTGAATCATTGTTTCTATCTAAAGCGGCGGTGAGTATGGCGCTTAGCGAACTTGAAAAACAGTTAGGCCATCCATTATTTGATCGTGTAAATAATCGGTTATTATTAAATCAAGAAGGGCAAAAACTACTGCCCCTTGCTGATGAACTATTAAATCGGGCAAATACTATCGAGAACTTGTTTTTAGACAACGCTCCTGCCAGCGGAACTTTAAAAATTGGTGCCAGCGACACGATTGGTAATCATGTATTGCCTGCTTTGTTAAGCAACTTTAGAGCGCAGCAACAGCATTACTCGCAACAAATACTGATTTCCAATTCGACGCTTATTTGTCAAAAACTTATAGATTACGAGCTCGATATAGCACTTATTGAGGGCCAAGCCCACCAAAGCGATTTAGTCTCTAATGTGTTTAGCCATGACACCATGTGTATTATTGCGCCAATAAACCACCCATTGGCTGCAAAAAAGCAACTTAGCTTTAACGACTTAAATAGTAGCCAATGGGTATTAAGAGAAACTGGTTCAGGCTCGCGTTCTTTCTTTTTACATAGCCTTGCGCCACAAATTAAAAATTGGACGCAAAGCGTAGAGCTCAATACCACTGAAGCGCTTATAAACTGTGTAGCAAATGGCTTGGGTTTAGGATGTTTATCATCACTTGCTGCGCAATATGCCCTAAAAGATGGCCGTGTTACACAGCTTAATTTAAACCACCCCATGCAAAGGCAGTTTTGGTTAGTGATGCATAAAGACAAATACAAAAACCCACTGTTAAAGCAGTTTATAGAGTTTTGTCACAAGCAAACTTAAAAATTAATAGCAATAAACCGTCAGACTCGATTAACCTAAAATCGAATCTGACGGCTGATACTACCTTACTCTCTCACTTTAAAACGCGTAACTCATGGCTAAATTTATAGAGCGCCCCTGCCCTGCTAATTGGTTAAAGCCCTGCGACATATCTTGTTTAAACTCCGCAATACTTATGCCACCTAGTGGTAATTCATAATACTCATCCAGCAGATTGGTAATATCAACACTTACGGTAAGTGCATCCCAACTGGCTTTTGAGCTTAAATTAAGTAAATGATACTGCTCAGTTTGGTTTTCTAGACGGTTGCTATCTACGCGGGTTTTACTATCGACCCACTGCCACATGAGTGCGTTTTCAAAGCGGCCCACTTGCTGGTTAATGGCAAATTTGGTTTGCAGCGGCTTAATTTGATAAAGTGGCTGATTGGTATCATCGCGCTTACCACGGGTGTTGGTAATATTAGCTTTTAACGACCAGCTACCATACTGCTTAGACTCGTGCAGTGCTAAAACCGCATCTAGCTTTACGCCATAAAGCGTAGCATCTAGGTTATTAAACATAAGTACATTACGGGTATTAGCAGCAAGCGCTGTGCGGTTAAAGCTTCTTACTATGTTGGCATCAATATAGTCATTCACGTCGCTCACCCAGGCGTTAGCACTTATACGCCAGCTGTCGTCTTTTGCCATGCGGGTGTATGTGCTGCTAAGCGTGTGCGCAGTTTCTGGTTTAAGGTTTATATTACCAATATAGCCATTGCCATCGCCGTACCATCCAATCATGGTGGTGGCCATATTACCTACGCCCCAGCTGTAACGTTCGTATAAATTAGGCGCACGATTTTTACGGGCTAGGCCGATTTGTAGCTCGTCGTTATTGCTTAGTTGATAATTAATCAGCACGTTTGCATCAACTAAATTATCTGTTTGTTTTTTGCTTTGGTTATTAAACTTTTTAGCGGCCATTGCATCACTTGGCATCGCCATAGCCATTGCATTCATTGCAGCCATGCCTGGGTTGTATGCTTGCACATCATCAGTGTTGGTCATTACATTTTCAAATCGAATGCCTGCATTTAACCACCAGCGAGTATTTAGTTGGCTTTCATATTCTCCAAGCACTGCAATACGCTGACGCCGGCCATTATTAATATTTTTATAGTCATTTGGTCCCATCATCATTGAGCCCTCAACTGCAGGCCACCAGTCATCTAATTTCATGTGGTGATACTCTTGCGCGAGTAGTAACTGGCTGTTGTTATCAAGCGCTAGTCGCCATTTTAACTGAGTGCTTATATCTTCGGCGTCGGTTTTCATTGGCATTTTTCCGGTTTTTTCTGCGCTAAAAAAACCCATTTCATGCTTTACATTATGCCAATTTAACTGCGCTTCAAGCTCACTGTTTGTAAAAGCACGCTGATACTGGGCAACAGCGCCATAGCTGGTGTTATCTGTCATATCCATATATTGGTTAGCAAAACCTTGATAGGGTATTTTTTGATGGCTTAGCTTAACCACTAATTGCTGCTTATCATCTCGCATGGCAGCACTTAAACTATGGTTTTGCGCGCGGTATAGGGTATCGAGCACTAAATCGCCGTTACCATCTTCATAACTGTTAGCATCGCTAAAAGCACCTTGATAATTAAAACTAAGTACATCGCTGGCAATGCGCATACCTGCGCCGACCTTTTTGGCGTTATCAAGGGTGTTATACTGGGCTGACACATAACCTGAATGCCATGCAAGTTCGCTGTTTTCACTGTACTGAGGTGAAATAGAATTAACAGCAATCACACCTGCAATATTATCGCCTCCCGCGCTTACTGGAGAAACACCTACAACAACTTTGTAGCTGCTAATTTGATTAGCTGAAATATAAGACAGTGGCGGGTTCATTTGGTTAGCACAGGCGGCGGTAATTTGCGCCCCATCGACCAGTACCGCCACTCTATCGCCCATTAAACCATTTAAAACAGGTAAATTGGCCATGCCACCAGCGGCAGAAAAGTCCACTCCTAAATCGGTTAATAACGATTCAGATGAGCCTAATGATAGATGTTTATTTTGTGCTTGGCCGTGCACTTCAATCACTTCAATTGAGGTGTCATCTGCAAAAGCAACTGGCGATAATACGCTACTTATAACAAGCGCTAAAGGGGATAATAAATAAGGGGTTAAAGAATTTTTTTATCAGTCATTATTGATTTACCACAAAATTTTTGTGGGTAAATTATACGTGCTGTAGCAATCTAAAAAGCGCGACATATTGTCGCACTTTGTTAATTTTTAACCATGTTCGTCGTCAAAAATATCTTCTATTTTTAACTCAAACAACCTTGCTGCTTTAAAGGCCAGTGGCAAGCTGGGATCAAACTTACCTTTTTCAATCGCATTAATGGTTTGGCGAGAAACATCAAGTAGCTCGGCCAACCTTGCTTGGGTGTAGTTATGCTCGGCTCTTAATACCTTTAATCGGTTTTTCATTCATCACCTGCACAATAGTGTTTGTTAAGTACATACACGCTAATTAAATACACTGCCCCCATTAAAAACATTAAATCGGGTATTTGTGCTTTAAAATCAATTAAGCCACTCAATTGCAAGTTAGTGTACGCAAGCCCACCTACCAATATTGCACCTAGAGTAAACCCCATGGCACTGAGATGTATTTTTTGCATCAGCTCATCCATCCCCTGTAAGTAACGCTTGTTAGCTAAAATCATTACAATGCCGGCTACCACATTTACAACTATAAAAAAGCCGCTAATTATCTCTGCGCGATCCCAAATTAATGTCGGGCCAAAGCTACATAATGCTAAGGTGAGTAACCAAATCAAGGTACATTTAGCTAAGTAGCTAGTATTTTTAATTTGGCGTTGTTTTAAATTTAATTCTGTTTTCATTGCCTTTATCCTGTTTTTAAAAGTAATGTTTACTTTACAAATATCATTCAGACCACACAAAAAGTCAAGTTAACATTACATTTAAACCTAATATTCCTTGTTTTTTAATGAGCGAGTGGCTTACAAAGCTATATAAAGCAGCCTTTTGTTTACGCAAGGTGCACAACCGAATCAGACCGGCTATGTTGCAGGAGCATTATTTTTAGCTGGGTTATTTATGTGGTGGCTTAGCTTTATACAAATAAACAATAATAACGCGAAACAAACGGCTGCAGCGTATTAAGTATAAAAAAAGAGCCGCGTATCGCGGCTCTTGTTATACTCAATTATTTTAATTAGTTACACGTCAATCGACGCCATATCAATAACAAAACGGTAACGCACATCTGAGCGCTCCATGCGCTCATAGGCGGTGTTAATTTCATCTATATTGATCATTTCACACTCAGGTAATACATTGTGTTCACCGCAAAAATCGAGCATTTGCTGTGTTTCTGCAATGCCACCAATTAAGGATCCTGCCACACGACGACGACCCATTAACAATGGCACTGTGTTTAGCTCATCTACAGGGCCTACTTGGCCAACAATCACTAACGTGCCATCAATATCAAGTAGCGGTGTATACAGTGATAGGTCATGCTTTACTGGTATAGTATCAATGATCACATCAAACGCTGATTGTGCATTTTTCATTTCATCATCGTTGTTCGACACTAAATAGTGCTGTGCACCTAGCTCAATAGCATCCTCTTTTTTAGATTCAGTACGGCCAAGAACAGTAACCGTTGCACCCATTGCCACGGCATTTTTAACCGCCATATGGCCAAGCCCACCAAGGCCGACAACTGCAACACGGCTGCCTTTTTTAACACCCCATTTGTGCAGCGGAGAGTAAGTAGTAATGCCAGCGCACAATAAAGGCGCCACTCGCGAGAGCTCTAAATTTTTAGGCACTGAAAGCACAAACTCTTCGCGAACTACAACATGCTTAGAGTAGCCACCTTGAGTCATTTCACCGTTTATTCTGTCTTTGCCACTGTAAGTACCAACCATGCCTTCACGACAAAATTGCTCTTCGTGATTATGACATTGGTCGCAGCTTTGACATGAGTCAACCATACAGCCTACAGCAACGGTATCGCCTTGCTGATATTTAGTAACATTGCTACCAACCGAAATTACTTTACCAACAATTTCGTGCCCTGGTACTAATGGGTATTTACTGCCACCCCAATCGTTTCGCACTGCGTGTAAGTCTGAATGACAGACACCACAATATAAAATCTCTATTGCTACATCGTTATTTCGTAAATCGCGGCGCTCAAAAGAAAACTCTGTAAGTTCAGAACCTTGGCTTTTTGCTGCATATCCGACTGTTTTCATAATAACTCCATAGTTTATTAAAATTTATAACTCACACAGTATGCATTATCAGCTCTGAACATGAACTGACGTAGCAACTGCAAAAAACCCAGCATAATGCTGGGCTATTTTTATCAATTACTGCACCACAACGGCGTTTAACTCGTCAATCAGAGCTTTAATACGCTGGGCATTTTTGCCTAAATCACTTTTACCTATGCGAGATTTACTGCGTATGTCTACCACACGCTTACTGCCTTTGTCGTTAATACGCACGACAACATCATCTTTAAAACCAAACCAGGTTGTGGTGTCTGTGGCTTCAACAATGCCATTATTAACATCACTATTAACCAGTTCCCAACCAAGGTTTTCCATGGCTTTTGTTGTGGCTGCCACTAACTCTAGTTGCGTTTGGTTGTACTCGAGCGGTTTTAGCTCTGGGTATGCTTTTCGTTGTTGCGCTGCAGTTTCTTCACCCGCGTAAGCAACAGGGTTGGGTGCATCAGCACGCAAAGGCACAACCGCAACAAACTCAGGTGGGTTAATTAAATCGGTAGAAATATCATGAATTGGCGGAACACTTTTTGCTGTATTCATCATGTTAAGCGGCATTGCAATAGCAACAGCTGCAAAAATAACCGTGATCACTGCACTGGCAAGGCTTACTGTTTTACGCATGAATAGCACTTGAACTAATAATAAGGCTAATGCTGCCCCACCAACATAAACACCTAATCTAAAACCGGCAAAAGCAGTGCCCAGTTCAACAATATTAAATTTATAAAGGGGTCCTGATAGCACCACCATTAAAAAAGCGATAAGCCCAACTAAGGTCACTAAATGTTTCATTGCCTACTCCGTTATTGTTATATGGTTATTGTTTTTTAAACAGCTTTATACTGTTAACATTCCAATTTAGATTACTATGACCGATAAGTATCTATAAAGTGATAATTTATTACCCTTTTAAAGTAGATAACTTGACTCCTTGGTAAAAATCAACAAACTACGGGGGTAAAATTATCAGGGTATTATTATTTATGAAAACAGAGATTAGTTACCGATTTGAGTCATCACAAGTGGCTAACCGCTTTTTACACGAATTAAAAGATTGGCCAGTCAATGATGTAAAAACACGTCTTTTTAATGGCGGCGACAGCGTTAAAGTAAGTTACGAATATGATGAAAGCGGATTTGATTATACCGTTGCAGAACTTGATGATTTAGCCGAGCAACACGGCGGACAAGAAGTATCGAGTTAAGATACTTATACCTACGCTCAATAGCCACAACACACTTTGTAGCCATGCCTACATGGTAAACTTTAAGCTTACAAGGTTATGAAGCAATAGGTATTACACAACGTATTAAAGACCCCATACCCACTTCACTTTCGACCTCTATAGTGCCATTGTGCTCTTTAAGCACATTGTAAACTATAGCCATTCCCATACCAGTACCTTGGCCTACGGGTTTAGTGGTAAAGAAAGGATCGAACATTTGTTTAAGTGTATCAGCGTCCATCCCACAGCCGTTATCTGCCACCTCTATGTAAATATTGTTTTTATCGGCAAACAGCTTAACTATTATTTTTCCTTGCTGATCGCGCAAATCGTCGCAGGCGTGTTTGGCATTAATTAATAAGTTTACAAAAACTTGTTTCATAGATGATATATTACACTGTGTTAGAGGTAACTTTTCAATGTGTAACTCTATAGCACATGTTCCCAACTGGTTGTCGAGTAGTTTTAGCGTGCCATTTAATGATTCTGTAATATCTGCCATTGCAGTTACGTTGTCTTTTAGGCTTGCAAAGTCGACAAGGTTACTAACAATATGAGCTATGCGCTCTAACCCCTCTTGGGTATCATCAACTAAGTCATCAATATCGTCCACAATAAAGCTTAAATCGTTCTCTTGATTGAGCTGAACTAAAATAGACTCTAACTGCGATACTGAAATCGATTTATCTACAAATTGTTGAGCCGCCGTCATTAACGAAACCAACACGGGCTTTATAAATTTTATACTTTCTACATTACTGGTTATGTAAGCCAGCGGGTTATTTATTTCGTGGGCCATGCCAGCAGAGAGTGTCCCTAGCGTAGCCATTTTTTCACTTTGCATTAAGGTTATTTGTTGGTTTTTGACCGTTTCGAGCTTTTCTTCCAGCTCTTGATTAACAATAAACAATGCCCGTGTTTTGTCTTCTAGTAGGGTTTCTAATTGGTCTCTAGCTGATTTTTCGCGCAAATACGCTTTTTTATAATTGTAGTCGTCTTCAGCCATGGGGAGTCTCATATTTTATTTCAATTAAACACGAATCAAACCCATCATGCATACACTGAGCATGGTTAAGTTTAACATCAACTCCATAATGAGACGCAGCACCAAAAATAAGCCCTTCGGCGCACATACAAAGCTGCCGCTTAGAGTTGTAACGCATTAAAATAAGCCCGTCTTCAATAATTTGGGCGTCAATTTCAGGTAAATTAGGCTCATGATAAAGCTTAGCTACTTCAACATGAATTACTTTATCAATACCAATAATGAGATCAGCAAAGCAATTAAAGTTAGCAACAATGCTTGGATGACGTGCCTTTAAGTGAGAAAATAAATACTCTCCAAAGGCCTTTAATACCTCAGGCATAGACATAGAAAGTGCAGTTGCTACATCTTGTGCTAAACAAACTATTTCTTCATCTGGATAACTTTCTGCCGAAATATAAACACGACCCTCCGGTGCATTTTTTTCAAGTAAGTCGTCCCATGCAGCCATGCCACATTTTTCAATAACTAGAGCTTCAAGTCCTCTAAAGATAACGCCTTTCATGCATGTGCCCTCTATTATCACTTTTAGATTGTTAGCTGCATCTTCAATTAGTTACAAACGCTCGCTACCTTACTGCTTATATGTACACTAGGGTAATAAGTCTTACCCTGTAAAATATCAGCATTAAAGTAATAATAGTTTAGTGCTTGTAAAACGCCCAAAAATGTTCGTTATTTGCATGCTCTAAGATTAATCTTAAGTTAAATTGAAAAAGCGTGATCACATTCGGCTTTTTACTCTATTGGTGGCAACGCTATTGGCAGGGTCGTCTGGCCAAAAATGTTTGGGGTAGCGCCCTTTCATCTCTTTTTGTACCTCGCGGTAACTACTATTCCAAAAATGTGCTAAGTCTTGGGTTAACTGTAGTGAACGCTTGCCTGGAGATAACAACTCCATTAGCAATGCTAATTTACCGTTAGCTAACATAGGTGTACTGGTTAAACCATATACTTCTTGCATGCGCACACTAAGCTTGGCGGGGCCATCAAGTTGGTATTCAATTTTTATGTTAGAGCCACTTGGTACTGTTAGTCGCAGTGGGAGTAAAGATTTTAGCTCGCTTTGCTGTTGCCAATTAAAACTGTTTTGTAGTGCCTCAAAATAATTAAACTTTTTAAGTTGCTCAAGGGTTTTAATATCTTCAAGGTATACCCCTAACCAATCACCTGCTGTGTCAATGAGCTGCTGCTGATTAATAACAGGAAACTGTTCTGGCATCAATTTGCTGGCTAGGCACATTCTAATAAGTAGTTGCTCACTTTCTTTTTGCTCGTTAAACAGTGAAAAGCCCTGTTTGGCAAACAAACTAAGCCATGCCTTGGCCCGCTCTGTTTTATCAAGCTTATGTTTACTTGGTTGGCTACTAAGGGTAATTTCCCCAAGTTTTACTTCATCTTGATGAATAAACCGAGCGGCTTTTTCATCAAACTCGCAGCGAGTCAACTCAGTGAATAAATGCGGTAAATACTCTTTAAGCGCTAATGGATTTAGCGCCGTGGCTGCAAAGACTCGCCCGCCTTTATGTCCGCCCATACTGGCAATAGCTATATATTCGTCATTATGCCAGTAGTCAGGGTTTAGCTCAGCCCCTGCGCCATTTGCTAATAAGTAGCCATTGCCGCGTTTTTTAGCAATCCGATCTGGATAGCCAAGCGATACTAATAAGCTTAAATGTTCAGTGTTTAAATCTGTTTTGCTGTCGGTAAATTTTAAGCGTTTTAACCAATAATTTAATTGTTGCTTAAACACCAGATGTGGTCGTTGTTGTTGACTATGCAGTGCTAGGCTGAGCTCATTGGCAGTGTTAACTCGGCTTTCTAGTAAGGCCACTAAATAAATAGCTAAGCGATAAATCCCACTTAACCGTGCCTCTAACATTTGCGCTTTTAATAACATATGCGCTAAGCGAATATCGGCACCAAAGCCCAACATTTTACTACCCAGCGTGGTGAGCTTACCGTTACTATCTATGGCTTCAAGCATAGATAATAAATTGCTAGCTTGGCTGCATTGTTGCTCACTCGGCGGGTCAAGTAAGGTGAGTTCACTAATGCTTGCGCCCCATTGCTTCGCCTCAAGCATCAGTTGGCTAATATCTGAGGTAAGAATATCAGGGTTATCGTGGCTGTTTCGTCTCTCAAAAGTTTGCTTTGAACCTAACCGATACACAACCCCTGGTTCTATTCGTCCTGCACGCCCTGCGCGCTGTACTGCCGATGAACGCGATATACTTTGCGTGGTAAGCTCAGTTACACCGGTTTTTAAATTAAAGCTGGCTGCACGGCGCTTACCGCTATCAACAACAATTCTAATACCTTCAATGGTTAAGCTGGTTTCGGCAACATTGGTGGTTAATACTACTTTTCTCATCCCTTGAGGCGCAGGTGAAATTGCAGCTTGTTGATTGGCTTTATCTTGTTCGCCAAATAATGTGGCAACTAGGCAGTTGCTAGGCAAGTCGCTCAGCGCTTGTTGCACTTGCAGGATTTCACGCTGGCCGGGTAAAAATACCAGTGCACTGCCTGTTTGCTCATTGAGTGCTTGTTTTATTATTGATGGAATAGCGTCAAGCCAGCGGCTTTCATCTTTTATTGGGCAATATAATTCGTCAATGGGGTAACTTCGCCCGTTTGATTGAATTACTGGGCAATTAAAAAACCCAGTGTAGCGTTCGCTATCAAGGGTAGCCGACATCAGCATAATGGTTAAATCTTCACGCAGCGCCGCTTGCGATTCTAAAGCAAAAGCCAGTGCGGTATCTGCTGCGATTGAGCGCTCATGAAACTCATCAAAAATAAGTAAATCAACATCACTGAGCTCAGGATCGTTTTGTAACATGCGCGTAAGCATGCCTTCGGTAACTATTTCAAGGCGAGTGTGCGCGCTGACTTTACTTTCTCCTCGCACCCGTAAACCGACACTTTGCCCCAGCATTTCGTTTTGACAGTGCGCTAAATAATTGGCAATATTTCTCGCCGCCAAGCGCCGCGGCTCTAACATGACGATGTGCTTATAATGCCCATCGCGCATAAGCTGTAATGGCAACCATGTTGATTTACCAGCACCAGGCGGCGCTTGCAGTAAGGTGATTGGGTTGGCTTTTAATGCATCAATGAGTGAAGTATATATTTCTTGAACCGGCAGCACGCTATTTACCCTAAATTACTTTGCCGCCATTGTAGCAAAAATTAGCAGTTATTTATGCAGGGCACGGCTATGTGCCTGACTGATCATTTCATCTAACGTTTTAGCCTCTTGCTGCTGCGCTTTATTTTGATCAGCACGATGCCTATTACTCACTATTCCTTCTATGCCTTTGGTAAAGCTCATTTGCTTAAAACAAGCTTGCTGCTGACGTAATTCATCTTGCTGTGAATCATCAATACGCGCTTGTTGCTGCGTCGATAAGCCAGACAAAATACGCTTCATCCCTGACAAATTTTGTAAGCTCAGCGCCGAGCTCATTTGCTGGTTTTTATCCATACTGTTTATGTGCTGCTGAAGCTGAGATAAGCGTTGCTGCTCTAGGTTACTTCTTTGTTGTAACTGAGTTTGCTCGGCCAGCATTTTATCTAATTTTTGTTGTTGTAATCCTAAAAATTTATTAAGCATTCAGTTTACCCATCACTGCATTTAATTGAGTTATTGACTGTGAAAAATCCACTTGTTCGTTCAACCCTTGGCATAGAAATGATTCGATTTGTGGATACAAATTTACCGAACTGTCGAGTTCCGGATCTTTACCTGCCTGATACGCCCCTAAAGGTATAAGCTCATGTACTTGCATATAGCGGCTATAAAGCTTTTTCAATTTATAACAAAAACTTAGCTGCTCATCACTTACTATGTTTGGCATTACTCGACTAATCGATGAACCAATATTAATCGCCGGATAGTGGCCCTTTTCGGCTAATGTGCGATCTAAAACGATATGACCATCAAGGATTGCTCTGGCATTATCAGCTATTGGATCTTGCTGATCATCCCCCTCAGCTAATACTGTATAAATGGCAGTCATACTGCCTTTGCTTTTTTCACTATTACCCGAACTCTCGACCAGCTGGGTTAATTTACTAAATACCGATGGCGGGTATCCTTTGGATGCAGGCAGCTCACCAACCGATAAGCCAATTTCTCGCTGTGCTTGCGCATAACGGGTTAATGAGTCCATCAACAGCAATACATTTGAATTTTTATCTCTAAAATAGGCCGCCAATTTATGGCTAAGCTCGGCCGCTTTAATACGCAATAAGGGAGAATCGTCTGCTGGGGATGCTATTACAATGGCTTTTTTTAAGCCTTCTTTACCAAGGCTTTGCTCAATAAAATCTTTTACCTCCCAACCACGCTCACCGACAAGGCTTACGATAACCACATCGGCAGAGGTAAAGCGGGTCATCATGCCAAGCAACTTACTTTTACCCACTCCCGAACCTGCAAATAGCCCTAAACGCTGGCCTTTTCCCACACTAAATAAGCTATTAATGGCGCGAATACCCACATCTAACGGCTCGATAACGCCTTTGCGCTCCAGCGGCGTTAAAGAATAATCGTTACCCAATTTACTGGCGCTTTTTGTGCTGTCTTGTTCAAGTGGGCCTAAGTTATCAATCGGCTGCATTTGCGCATCAAGCACACGCCCTAATAACTTTTCTGAAATAGCTACATGATTGTTTTTTATAACTGGCCTAACGCGTCCACCTGAATATAAATTTTGTATTTTTTTCAGGGGCATTAAATAGGCTTCATCTTGATTAAAGCCCACTACTTCAGCGTCATACCAGTGACCATCAACACTTTCTACCTGGTATTTTTCACCCATAGCAAATTGCCCACCGGTAGCGGTAAGCGTTAAACCATTTACTCGCGTTAAGCGGCCATAACTTTTAACTAATTCAGGCGGGGTTAGCGCTTTCAGCGAAGACTTTAAGCTGGTATGTAGGGGGTTAGTCATGCGGCTGCGCTTTTAAAATTTCAGGTATTACTTCATCAAGTAAGCTTTGTAATCGCTCTGAAAAAGAAAATCGATGTGTTTGTTGCTCTGCCACCAATTCAACATCGCCACTACTTAGAGCTTCGTCAAAATAAACCGGCACTGAAAACTCAGCTAAACGTGCATCATCAAAGCAGTGGCGATCAGCCCCTGAGAACATAATTTTTGTTACTACATCGCGATTGCTAAGCAAGTTAATGGCTTTTTCAATAAGCTGCGCGCGTATTTCGGGGCGTACTTTTAGCTCGCAGTCAATAACGTGCTCAGCCAAGGTACTTATCATTAAGGCAAGGTCTTGTTTAAACTCATCATTAAAGTTAAGTAGCTCATTATTAGCTTTATCAAATAAAGTGTTAAAACGTTCAATAAGCTGTGTTTTTTGCGCTTCAAGACGTTCAGCAACCCGTAGCTCTATTTGTTGCTCCATTTGCTGCTCTAACTCACTTTGCTTATCGGCTGCCCCCTGCACAAGACCTTTTTCAAAGCCCTGCTGTAAACCAACACGCTGAGCAGCATCTAAACGCTCTTGCAGCGTTTGATGTTGCTCATTTTTATTTAAAGTGGGAAACCTAAATGCTTGACTCATAGTTAGCCTGCGGTCTCTTCTTCAAATAAGCGATATTCAATATCACCTTGTTTGCTCATGTCTCTTACTATCGACATAATTTCTTTTCTGGCGGCAATCACTTTGCTCAGTGGTTGCGCGCTTAAACCATCAATTTGTTGTTGGTACACCTGCGCTAAACGTTTAGGTAATGCACCTAAAACACGCGCTAAAAACTCACTGTTTACACCCTTTAACGACATCGTCCATAACTCATCTGGAATGTCATTAAGCAACAAGGTTAGTGTCTCGTCTGTTTGCTTAATTAAGCCATCAAAGTCGTACATTTTCTCTTGTATTTCATCAGCTACGTTAGTGTTCTGTTTTTTCATTAGTTCGATAATTTGGCTCTTATTACCGTTGTAACGATTCATAATTTCTACCGCTTTATCGACACCATTTACTTGTGCACCTACTTGGCGGCCAACAAATTCAATACACGATTCAAGCGTTAAACGCACATCATCAATAACGTGTTCGCTCACTTCACGAAGGCTGGCAATACGATACAGTAAATCATCATGCTTCGATTCTGGAAACAGTACAATAATGGCTGAGGCTTGCTCTGGGGGTAAAAAGGCCAAAAACAGCGCCTGCATTTGCACATGTTCCTGATCTAAAAAACGTACTATAAGCTCTGGCGGGATCCACTCTAAACGACGTAAATCGTCATTCATTGCACCACCATAAATATCATCAAGCATAGTTTTGGCAAGCTTACGGCCGACGGCTTTATCAAGTGCTCGCTCTAAATACACACGCGACGCGCCATTGACACCACTTTCATTGCGGTAGCAATCAAAAAATTCACTCAAGGTGCCTGCAACATCCTGTTGAGTAACGTTTGAAATTTTAGCCATGCGCTCAGAAATAGCCTGTACTTCACGGCGACCTAATTTACGAATAACACTGGCGGCATTTTCCTCGCCCATACTTAGCAATAAAATAGCGGCGCGATCTAACGCCGGTAATTGTGAGCCTTTATCAAGCTTTTCTTGATTCAATTTCAACTCCTTGTTCTACCCAATATTTTATTACCGACGTGACACGCTCGGTTTCTTTATTAGCAAGTAACTGCATGTGCGCTATTTGTTCTTCAAAGTCATTGCCTATTTGCGGTAACGACATATTTTGATGTTCGCCTGCGCCTTCTTTGGCGGTTAAGTTTTCTATTTGCGATTTAGCATTAATGGCGTCATCAAGCGGACTGCTTTGTCTTTCTGTTGCAGAGGCTGATTTAACTTCATTATCAGCGGTTGCCATGGCGTTGTTTGCTTCGTTACTTTTACCTTTTATCAAGTGATTAACTAAAGGACGCACACCAAATAAAATCAGTAATAAACTAATTAAAGTACCAACAATATAACGGGCATACTCTTTAAGTTCGGGCATTTGCCACCACTCAAGGCCTTCACCCGGTGCTAAAATCTTTTGCTCTACAAAGGCAAAGCTAGTGATGTTAAATTGATCGCCGCGTGCGTCGTTAAACCCCGTGGCTTTTTTTACCATTTCACCTAATGAAGCGAGCTTTGCTTCGCTCCAGCCATCAGCTGTTCCAGCTACTTGCTCATTAATAAGTACTGATAAGCTCATGTTTTTAATACGGCCTACTTCAAATTGGGTGTGAGTCACTGAGCGACCATTTTCAAACTGTCGCTTACTCTCACTTCGTTGTGAAGTACGCTCGTTGTTTTCATCTTCAGCTTGTTCATTAGGCACAGGAGGCTCGTTAGCTAAAGAGCCCGGAATACCAGCCGCCAGCTGATCTAGGGTGCTATCAGATTTAATAAACTCTTGTGTTAATACATTTTGTGGGTCAACCATTTCACGGGTTTCTTCTACCACGCTAAAATCAACATCACTAGAAACCTGAATTCTAAAATTACCTTCACCCAAAATTGGCAACAACATTATAGAGGCGCGTTGCTCTATATTGCGTTCAACTTTTTCAATAAAGGCGAGTTTTTTATCGGTTTCTTTACCCACTGGCGTAGTATCGAATAAATCGCCACTGAGTAATTTACCGCGCTGATCCACCACCGACACAGAACGAGAATCAAGCCCTGGTACACTGCCAATAATCAGTGCAATAATAGCTTCCACTTGCTCTGGTTTTAGCTCATGCCCTGGGGCTAAATCCACCATTACCGAAGCCGCAGTTTTTTGTTCAGTACGCCCTACAAATAAGCTGCGCTTGGGAACTGCTAGATGCACGCGCGCATTGCGAATACCTTGCATATTAATAATGGTGCGTGCCAGCTCACCTTCTAAGGCATGCTGGTATTGCATAGATTCGATAAATTGACTGGTGCCCATAGACACTTTGTCGCTAATATTCTCAATTCCCTCAGGCATAGAGGCTTTAATGCCTCTAGCAGCAAGTGTAATTCGCGCATCAGCCAGTTTTTCTTGTGGCACTAAAATATTACCGCTGTCGGTATCAATGCGGAAGGTAATTTGTTCTTTATCTAAAATTTCTAAAATATTGGCTTTATCATAGCTTTCTTGATTACCGTAAAGCGGTACGTAGTTTTTAGCCGAGGTCCATAAAATAAGGACTATGGTCGCCGCCACTAAGGTGGCTAACAATGCAATGGTTGCAACACTTCTGTCACCTGAGTTGCCAAAGTTTAATTTGTTTGAGAGATTAACCACTCTTTCTTTTAGGTTACTCTCATTTTGCTCAGGTACTTTTGCTAATTCTCCTTTCATATCAGCCTCTACAGTGACATGCGCATGACATCATCAATGCCATTGAGCACTTTATTGCGCATTTCCATCAGCATAGAAAAACTAAGCCCCGCTTTTTGACTAGCGATCATTGCGCCTACCACATCTTCACTTTCACCAGTATCAACGGCTTTAACCATCTCACCGGCGATATTTTGTTGGGCGTTGATAGAGCGAATAACATGCTTAAAATCTTCACTAATATTTACATTTTGATTACTGATAGCAGCCGGCTCTATGCTCTCTGGACCTGCAATTTTTTGCATGTCCATCATTTTGCCCAGCATCATTTGTTGACTTTCAATTGGCGACATTCTTTTTTTCCTTCAAATTATGCAATTGCATCAATATCAATACCGCATTCACGCATAGCGGCAATTTTATATCTTAATGCTCGGGTAGTTACGCCAAGCGCCTGTGCAGTTTGGGTGCGATGCCCTTTAAATCGACTCAATAAACTGTATATATAATCAAACTCCGCCTGCTTTTTATTCTCTTTTAACTGGGTGGCACAAAAAGCCGCCGCTGTTGGTGAGCAATCAGGTAAATTTAAATCTTCAACCTGAATTTCAACGCCTCTGGCCATCACTAAAGCTCGTTGGATTACGTTTTCAATTTCTCGTACATTGCCCGGCCAGTTGTAACAAAGCATCACATCTTCGGCTTGCTTGCTAATATGAAATTCAGAGTTGCCGTATTTTTTTATAAAATGATGAGCCAATGGGATGATGTCATCAACACGATCCCGAAGTGCTGGCCAGCTAAGCGGTAATACATCTAGTCGATAAAATAAATCTTCACGAAATGTGCCTTGCTCAACTTGTTCACGCAATACGCGGTTAGAGGCGGCAATAATGCGTATGTCTAAATTTATTTTTTGATGACTGCCGAGTCTTTCAACTTCTCGCTCTTGTAATACGCGCAGTAATTTAGCTTGTAAATCCAATGGCAGCTCAGTAATTTCATCCAGTAAAATAGTGCCGCCATTGGCCAGCTCAAATTTACCTGGCTGAGCATTCACCGCGCCGGTGAACGCGCCTTTATTAAAACCAAATAACATGGCTTCAAGCATATTCTCAGGAATAGCGGCACAGTTAACCGCAATAAATGGCTTATCTCTACGCTCTGAAGCTTTATGAATAAAGTGCGCTAACTTCTCTTTACCTGTTCCCGATTCGCCAGTGATCAACACCCCTGCGGCGGTTTGAGCTGCGCGATGAGCCAAACGAAGTATTTGCTGTGACTTAGTTGAAACAGCGATTAAATCTTCAAACCCATGCTTCATTGAATCAGTGTTTCTGATTGTTTTTTTAAGCTGTTCTGCAAAGAAAGGTTTTAATAAGTAATCAACTGCGCCACCGGCATTAATTGTTTTTGATGCAATTTCACTTTGTGAAGAATCGACTAACGTTACAATTTGCGAAGTGGGGCATGTCTTACGCAGTAATTTTACTAATTCAACCAGTTCGAGCTGTTGAGTATCTGCATCAACAAACACAAGCTCTGGCTTACTGATAAGGCAGTGGCTCACCGCATCGCTGATGGAGTTTGTATGCAGAAACTTAAAGTTTTCGGCAAATACAACCTGCTGAATTTCAGACGTTGGCTGTTGTTCACTGATCCATAAAAGGTATCTTTGACTCATATTATTCCTTTGCGGTGCAATTAACTTGAGTGTCGGAAAAGACGAACTAAAACACGGCGATTAGACGATGCGCCCTGCTCTGAATTTTTTATAATTGGATAACGTTGACCATGCGCTCTTACTTCTAACATGTCTTTGGGTAAACCAAATTCAATGAGTCTGGCAGCAACGTCATCTGCTCTTTCTTTTGAAAGCAGTCGATTTGATAGCGGCGAGCCCGTATTATCCGTGTGGCCATCAACCAGCACTTTACTTACGCGACTATCTAAAGAAATGTAACGCACTAAATCTTTTAAAAATTTGAGATCTTTAGCCGTTGTTACTGTGCGCTGCCCACTAGCAAACTGTAATTGATGGTCGCGTGCTTGCTCCCAAGAAAGCGGAGATAAACTAGCTAAACACTGCTGATAATCTGCAACTATTTTATCGCTATGGGTATTAGTAAAGGTAAGGCGAAGTTGTTCATCACCAAAGTTTATAATGCTGTCTAACCAACCGCCCTGCTTAATGACGCGAAGTAATGGGGTCATATCTGCAGAAAATTGTATTTCATTGTCTTTAATATCTTTAGACATAAAGTTTAATGGCGTGAGAACTGTATTTGCTGGCTGCCAATCGGCTTTACGGGAAAGAACATGCAAACTTTTTATCGGTTTATCTTGTAAAAGCCAAGTAAATACAAGTTGTTGCTGTTGTGCTGGTACTGATTTCACTTCAAGTAGCGCATAATTATCAAAGCGCTGCTTGAGAGAGCAAGCAAACGGGTTGCTACTGACTGACCAGGTGGAGTTTTCGTAGCTTTGAACCAGATTTTGCTCTGATGCGTGCCCCTGCGGCAACATAAACACAGCACAGGGCAATGCAAATTTAATAAGCTGAGTTAATCTATTCATGTATATTCCGTATAAAGTTAAATAGAACAATTAAGTTTTTTAAATCAATAGCGAAATACAACAAATACAAACACAGTATTAATGAATATCACTAAGTTAATGTAACCCCACGATCGTAGCGATTGCCTTAGACTGGGAGCTTTGCGTCCTATGCTTTCGCATAGTTTGCCGTTTAATTTACTTATGCATTATTTTAAACCAATATAAAAACTAGTAATTATGTACAATAAAAACAGTAGACTATAGTTAAATATCACTAAATGCAAACATTACTCTATAAAATTCATAGTCAATTAATTTTACACTACATTTACAACTATTTATCCTAATGAACCGAGTATATCTACGCGGATAGTATCTGGAATTTCATTATAAGAAAGAACAACTAAGCTGCCTTTTGTAAAAGTTTTAGCATAACGTGCCAGCAGCGGTCTTAGCTGTGGAACCACAATTAATGTTGGTGTTACACCTCTTGATTTCATGTCTTCGACTATCATCGGCATGGTGCGTTGAAATTGCCCCAGTAAATTAGGATCTACCGCAAAACTATCTAGTACTACTTTGCCCGCCTGCATGGCTTGATCAAGTGAGCTTTGTAAAGTGCTTTCTAGCTTTTCATCTAGGCTGTAGGCACTGAGTTCATCACGATTGCCCATCACCTGTTTTACCAATACTTTTTGCAGTGCACAGCGTACGTCTGAAACCAGCAAAATCGGATCTTTAGTTACCTCTACGCTGTCTATTAATGTGCCGGCAATAGTGACTATGTCTTTAATACTTATGTGTTCTTTTAGTAGTAAACGAATCACTTTTAGCTGTAAATTAGTCGGTAATGCTTTTTCGAAGGTTTCGGCTAAGCTAGGTGAGATTTCTTTTAGCCGTTCATTAAGCTTTTGTACGTCTTCATAACTAAATAACTCATCTAAATGTTCTTTGATCACTTTGCCGGTATGAGTAGCAATAATGGTGCCTAAATCAACCACAGAGTAACCCATATTTAATGCTTGGGTTTTGCTGTCATCTTTTATCCAAACGGCCTCAAGCCCATAAGCAGGATCAGTGGTTAATTCACCATCTAAGCTGCCGTATACATCACCGGTATTTAACGCGAGTAACTCTTTGGCGTTTACATTAGCACTTGCAACAGGCACACCGGCTAAGTTTACTTTGTATTCTTGTGGATTTAATTTTAGGTTATCTTTTATTCTGATCTCCGGTAATAAAAATCCAAGTTGCTCAGAAAGATTTTTACGCACACCTCTTAAGGTTTTTACCAGCTCTTCCCCTTTGTCTTTATCGGCCAAATAAACCAAACGAAAGCCAAGCTCAACCGACAACTTATCAACATGAGAAATATCTCCCCACTCTAAGTTAGCCTGTTGCTCACTTAAAATGGTGTCGGTCATTTGTTCGGCTTCAATTAAAGAGTTATCGGGGAGAGAGCGTTGTAATCGCCAAGCAACATAAAATAATGGCGCGGCAAACCCTAAAAAGGCGACAGTGGGCATACCTGGCACAATACCAAGCGTAACCATAATTAATGCAGCAGTAAAAATAACACGCGGAGAGGCAAGTAACTGCTTACCTACTGCTTCACTTACATCGCCTTCATCGTTCATACGCGTAACAATAATTGCCGCAGCAACCGCGAGTAACAACGAAGGAATTTGCGCAACTAAGCCATCACCTATAGTTAACAGCGCAAAACGTTGGAACGCTTCGGCTAAACTTAAACCATGTTGGAAAGCACCTATTGATACACCGCCCAACAGGTTGATCACTAATATAATTAAACCGGCAATGGCATCACCGCGCACAAACTTAGAGGCGCCATCCATAGAGCCATAAAAATCGGCCTCTTGGGCTATAGTACTGCGTCGCTCTTTTGCTTGCTCAGGGCCAATTAATCCGGCATTTAAATCGGCGTCAATTGCCATTTGTTTACCGGGCATGGCATCTAGAGTAAAGCGTGCAGCCACCTCAGAAATACGCTCACCGCCTTTGGTAATAACCACAAAGTTAATCACCATTAAAATAACAAACACCACAATACCAACGACGTAGTTACCGCCTATAACCACTTCACCAAAGGCCTGAATAACGCGACCTGCCACATCTGAGCCTTCATGGCCATGCAGTAATACCACACGTGTTGAAGCAATATTTAGGGTTAAACGCATCAAGGTGGCGACTAACAAAATAGTCGGAAATACAGAAAAATCGAGCGGCTTTTTAGTAGATACCGCCACTAACAATACAATCACCGACAATACAATGTTAAAAGTGAATAATGCATCTAATAGCCATCCTGGTAATGGCAAAATAACCATCGACAAAACAGCTAACAGCAAAATAGGAATAGCGGTATAAGGTTGAGTAAAACTGCGCCAGTTCAAATTATAACTCCAACATCTAAGGTTTCTGTAAGTTTTTAGGGATTGTTAATTCAGGCAATGCGGCGGGTGCTTGTCCTCGCCCTTGCTTGTATGCTTTTAGTTGCAATACATAGGTCAGTACATAGGCAACCGCACTGTATAAGCCGTTGGGCACTTCTTGGTCGACCCGGGTCGAAAAATAAATAGCCCGTGCTAATGCGGGGATTTCTATTATTTCTTTGTTATTCATACGGGCCACTTCGCGTATTCTCAGCGCCATTTCATCTACGCCTTTAGCGACAACATAAGGGGCTTTAGCCGCTTCTTCACTGTACTTTATTGCCACAGCATAATGAGTAGGGTTGGTCACTATCACATCGGCAGTGGGAACACGCTCTTCAATTTTTCTATTCGATTGCTGATATTGTATTTGCCGAATTTTATTTTTTATCTCAGGGCTACCGTCTGAAGATTTACGCTCTTCTTTTACTTCTTGGTGGGTCATTTTTATTTTATCAGCAATCTGTTTTTGCTGAAAAGGCACATCAATAACCGCAATAAAAAGTAGTAAAGTTACGGTGATCATTAACGATAAAAATAACAACTCAATGCCTTGGCCTATCGCCACTTTGATATCTAAGTTTTGTAATACCATCAGCTGCATCCACAGCTTAGTTAAAAAGGTGTATAAGCAAATCGCCAGTAAGGTTATTTTTAGTATTGATTTAAGCAGCTCGACTAACGACTGCTTACCAAACATTTTGCCTAACCCGGTTAATGGGTTTAGCTTACTCATTTTTAGCGCCACGAGTTTTTTTGAAAACACAAACCCACCAGGTAAACACCCAGTGATCCACATTGTGCAAAAGCTTAATAATAAAAACGGCGTGAGAGTCGATAGCATATTCATAATGGCATCACCCAATGCGATGGGCATCATTTTTTTATTATTTATAATAGAGTGATCCAGCACCATAGTACTGTTCATTAAGTTTACAAATAAGCTGTAAAATAAATTGGCAAACCACAATAACCCAGCAATACTAACCATTAATAAAATAGCGGTATTGAGCTCTTTTGAGCGCGCGACTTGGCCGTCTTCTTTGGCTTTTTTTAATCGTTTCTCTGTGGGTTGTTCTGTTTTTTCTTGCGAGCTATTTTCAGACATACCGCTACCTCATCGCTTGTGCAAAGGTTGTTAGCACATGATACGTTAGCCTTGAAAACGCACTTCCTGTGTACTCTAGAGTCATAAATACGCAGAAAAACCCCATCAATAGCGACATAGGAAAACCCAATACAAAAATATTTAATGACGGCGCCGCCCTACTTGCTACACCAAAAGTTAAGTTAACCAATAACATGGCGACTATCCCTGGTAGCGACAGCAATAATGCAGAGGAAAACATCCACGCAAACAACATAATAATCGCCTGAATATCAAACTCATAAATACTGCGACCAATCGGAAAGCTATGAAAGCTCTCTACCATAACCTGCAAAGTTATTAAGTGACCATCTGCGGCAAAAAACAATAATGCACACATAATCCAAAATAACTGTCCCAATAATGCCACTTGATTACCACTACCGGGGTCCATAACAAGCGCCATTGATAAGCCCATCTGCATGGATAAGATCAGCCCTATCATCGCCATTACTTCAAACAAAATACGCAGCGATAACCCCATCATTACCCCAAAAATAATTTGCTCAAAGGTTAAGATAGCGGCATCTAAAGAAAACAAGTCAATAGCAGGTGCAAGTGGTAACTGCGGAGCAACTAAAAAAGCCAACATCATAGACACTAAAATACGAGAGCGCGGCGTTACCGCCGGATTATCGAATACCGGCATAGACCATAAAAGTGCAGAAAAACGCACAAATGGCCACCAAAGCGTGCCCATCCAGCTGACTAAATCAGTAGACGTTAAAGCGAGTAATGAGCTCAACCAAATACCCCAGGTAACATAAATTTGAGCTTATCAAACCAATCAATCATAATTTGTAGCATCCAATGTCCCGCAAATACCACCATTAATAAGGTTAATAACATACGTGGTAAGAACGTTAGTGTTTGCTCTTGAATAGAGGTCGCACCTTGAATAATAGCCACCACAATACCAAGTATTAAACCAGGCACAATTAAGACTAAAATCAGTTTTATGATGGTGTAAACCGCGCTTGAAATAAGCTCTACCGACATTTCTGGGGTCATGGTGACATTCCAAATGTTGCTGCCAGCGTGCCCGCTATCATTGACCAGCCATCGGCAAGTACAAACACCATGAGCTTAAACGGTAAGCTAATGATCAGCGGTGATAGCATCATCATACCCATAGACATCAGCACACTACTGACTACTAAATCAATGATTAAAAAAGGAATAAACAACATAAAGCCAATTTGAAAGGCCGTTGTGAGCTCACTTAATACAAACGCAGGCATTAACACTTCAAACGGAATCTCTTGCGCGGTGAGTGTGGTTGGCTCATTGGCAATTAATAACACTTGGCGTAATTCACTTTCGCGAGTTTGTCTGAGCATAAAAGCACGCAAAGGCTTTTCTGCGGTGAGTAAAGCTTCCTCTAATCCTATGGTTTGCTGCTGAAAAGGCGTATACGCGTTTTGATAAATGTCTTGCCAAACTGGTCGCATAATCAACATAGTGAGCATCAGTGAGATGCCAATTAAAATTTTATTCGGCGGGCTTTGTTGTAACCCCATAGCTTGGCGCAAAATCGCCAATACAATGATGATTCTGGTAAACGACGTTAAAACCATCAGTAGCGCAGGCAATAAACTCAATACCGTCATTAATAAGAGTATTTGCAGTTTAACGCTGTAGTCTTGTCCGTCGGCCGTATCTTTTAGAGAAAACAGCGTAAGTTCTTCTGCATTTAGCCAGCTTGGTAAAAACAACATGATTAACAGTAGGCTAACTTTAAAAATTACGCGTTTATTCATTTGTTTACTGATCCTTTGCGGTATCTGTTTGAGCAAATTTCAAACCATACTGCCCTTCAACCATTACCACTTCTGCTTTAGCAAAAAATACCCCATTCACTTTTACATCAAGCGCTTCACCAGCTACTTTGTCTAGCTTAAGCACATCGCCTTCTTTGGCTTGACTAAGCTCGCCTAAGGTAATTTCAGTACTTGCTACTTCAAGAGTGACGAGTAAAGGAACATCTTGAAAAAATGACATATTCCCTTCATTAGTTTTATCAGCAGATTTGTCATCAAATCCATCAAAAGCATCAAGCTCTAAGCCCGCTAAGGCGCTATCAAGGTTCTCGTTCATAATTTAGTTACTCGTTGTATTATTTGATAATTGTGTAATTTGAAATGCTAAGCCAGTCTCTTGCTCAACGACTTGGCCTTTAAATATTTGTTTATGGCCTAGGTTAAATAGCGCTGCTTCGTTAAGTTCAATGGGTAATACACCGCCGGCCACACAAGCTTTTAATTGCTTTAAAGTGACTTTTTTCTTTGCCATTTCAATCTGACCTTGCACCGCAAACTGTACCCACATATCAGTATTGAGTGTGTTACTATTTGCAGAATCTTGCTCGCTATCAGCTGCGCAAAAAAAGCTAATTGGCAGCCATAAAAACCAACTTATTACTTGGTTTTCTAATATAAACCGCACTTTAAAGGCTAAGTATTGTAATGCTTCAGGTAAGGTATGAGATTTTTGTATCTCACCTAATAACGCTGAGCGTTCTCTAAATAATAAGCCTTGAATGCCCTGCACTTGGCGCTGTAGTAAACGACCACAAATACGGCTTTCTGTTAAGCTTAATTCGTTATTCACCTCGTCAGAGACTTGCTCTGTGCTGTTAACATTATTAAATTGCCCACCTAAGCATAAATCCGCTGTTTTATATGCACTTTGATAATCAAGCGCTAAATAGGCCTCACCTTGAGTAGGCGCAAATAAAGGACAGGCAAGAAATATCCTTGGGGATTCTTTAAACCAACTGTTAATAACCGAATGCGAACAAGGCGAAATATCGACATCAAAACGGCTGTCGTTAAACAATTGGGCTAGCTCTAACTCCAAAGTTTTACGAATATTAACGTTTATGTGCGCTGCTTTTTGTTGTGCTTGTTCATATGCTCTTTGCTCAAGCGTGAGTGCAAATGGAGTAATATGCTCAGAATTTTTCGCTTTAATTAGCTTTGTTTTAGCGTTTAACGTTTTACTCATACCACTGTTTTTCCTGATTCATTTATATTCAGCTTATGCTCGTCTTTTTGGCTTTTTTCAATTGGGCTTGTAACTGTAAACGATTAACAATATCGCTGCGTAAGCGCTCATTTTTGCTTATCCACTCAACCCCTAAAAACATTAATTTTTCACTCACAGCACGGCGATACATCACCTTGCCTGCCAATCGATTAGTTTTATCAAACACCACAATAACTTTATTGGGGATCGTCTTTTCAGCAGGCACTAATAAACCCACACCGCCCACGCTAATATCTTTTGCCACACCATGGCATAGTGAAATATCAATAAAACAACGGCGTAATAACTGCACGCCTACTCCGCCAAGCTGAACTGACTCAGGCTCGTAATTATCTTTGAGGTTTAAGTTCCATCTTTTGTAACTTCGTTTAGTGTCTGGTTGGTTACTCATAATTCTCTTCAAGACGTAGCACGGGTTTGTTAGCCGTTGCCGCACCAGCCGCTTTTTTTATCGGATTGTTGATGTTGCTATCATCGAATAATTGGTTAAATTTATCTTGCGCATCTTTAGTTAAGATCAGCAATTCAACACGTCTGTTTTCGCTGGCTTTTTTATTTTCTTTGTTAATTGGTCTATTTGATGAAAACGCATTTACTTGAAGCACCTGACTTGATGGCATTCCGCCCATAGTCATTACTTTTCTTGCTTGCTGCGCTCTATCGCCAGAAATGTCCCAATTACGAGAGCTGCCATCAACAAATAAGCTGGCATCGCTGTGTCCAGAAATAATAATTTTGTTGTTAATGTCTTTAACTAAGCCGCCAAGGTATAGAAACAGATCTTCAAAAAATGGGGTCATTTGCGACTTTGAGCGTTCAAACATTTGATGATGCTTGTCGTCTCTAATGATCACTCTTAGCCCCAGGGGCACTTCTTCAACTAGTAAGTTATTTTTTAGTAACTCTTCTTTACTGAGTTCATCAATACTTTCCAGTAATAAGCTCAGCTCAGATGAGGCTTCAAATTGGCTATCAATCGCTGAGTTTAACTTCTCGCCTTGCCCAGCTTTAGGCTCAACGGTGCCATCGGGCACTTGTAATACTTCACTCATTCCAGGTTTTGGAGAGTCTGGAGGCGTAATTCCCGACTCTAGGTGTTTAATTACTGAAGGAGAACCCCCTAAATCAACGGGGAATGGGCTATTTTGAGGGTCAAAAATAGCGGGGCCACCATCAAAAATTGAGTGAGTTCGCATGTAGTGTGCTATTTCTTCACGCTCTGATTCATTGGTGATCGCCATAATCCACATCACCATAAAAAACGCCATCATCGCCAAAGTAAAATCGGCAAAGGCAACCTTCCAAGCACCACCATGAGGCTTTTCGGTTGCTCTTCGACGTGAGCGTTTGATAACGATTTCTTGATTTTTGTTTTCCATCATTAAGCCGCCTTGTTAGTGATCCACTCTTCCATGGTGGTAAAGGTCGGTTTAATTTCTTCATTAATTAATTTTCTGCCTGAGTCAGTCGCCACAATAGGCACATGCCCTTTAGCATGCGCCACTAACATGGCACGCACACACTCAAACATCGCCACTTGTTTTTTTACATACTGCTCCATCGCTGAGGCAAGCGGAGCAATTAAACAGTAACAAGCAAAAATACCAATAAAAGTACCCACCAACGCCGCGGCTACATGGTAGCCAATTTCACTCAAAGGTCCATCAAGGTGCTGCATAGTAATAATAATGCCGCCAACCGCTGCTAAAATACCAAAACCAGGCATAGCTTCAGCAATATTAGCCAATGAATGAGAAGGCTTAAGGCGCTGCTCTTCAATGGTGTAAATCTCTTGCTCTAACATGGCATCAAAATCATGCGAGTTAATTTTTCCCATACTAAACAAACGTAAGTTATCGCAAATAAAAGTTACTAGCTGAGGGAACTCATACACTTTAGGGTAGGCAAGAAAGATAGAGCTAGTTTCTGGGTTTTCAACATGCTCATCCAACCCCTTTATACCTTTCACTCTGGCTAGATCTAATAAAGAGTAAATAACCAGTAACAAGTCATGGTAAAGCTCAGACGTATCGGTTCCTTTACCACTAATAAACTGATACTTTAATTGCGATAACATTTCTGTCAGTACATATTTCGAATTACCCACAATTAGCGCCCCAAAGCCTGCGCCAAAAATAATTAAAAACTCGTATGGCTGCCACATAGTGGCGATGTTGCCGCCCGCAAACGCAAAACCACCTAATACTGTTGCAAGTACTACTATTAAACCTATAACTCTTTGCATTCTTTATTCCTTAGGTATTAGATTTTTTGAAGCGTTTGTGTCAGCGCTTCAAGTGCTTGTTTATGAAGTTGGCAAACACGTGCCTCGGTTAAATCGAGCGTTAATGCAATCTCTTTCATATTCATTTCGTGCATGTAATATAATTGCAAGAGCAGCTTTTCTCGGGTATTTAGTTTGCTCATCGCCATTTTGAGGGTGGCTGCTGTCTCTTCTTTTTCGTGTGCATGTGCACAGGTAAGCGCTAAGTTAGGATTAGCCTCCAATAGCGCTTCAAGGCTATCAAATGCCTCAGCTTGCTCACTGTAATGCAGCTGAATAAGCTCTTTATGGCTAATCCCTAACGCCTCACACATTTCGGTGTCTGTTGCATCACGACCAAGCTTTTTTTGCAATGAACGGCTCATATCACGTAGCTGATGAGACTGCTGCCGCAACTGGCGTGGGCGCCAATCGACACGCCTAAATTCATCTAACATAGCACCGCGAATACGCTTAAACGCAAATGCAGCAAATTTCTCATCTAAATCCCGACCATAGCGACGAATAGACGAAAGCAGCGCAATAATGCCTATTTGGTAAATATCATCATTATCGACAATAATGCCCACTTGAGTGCGCATGTGTGCAGCCGCCCGATTAACCAAGTAAGCATACTGCGATAATAGTTGCGTCTCTTTTTGTGGTGTAAAGGTGACTGGTGGTTCTGTGATTAACTCACCCCACTCTTCTTGCAGCATCATAGCGATGACCTATTGAATGAAGACGTTCGTAACGAGTACGTTATCTAATCGAACCGAAACCGCATTTGCTAAAACCACATTAAACTGCTCGAGTAAATCTTTTTGAACTGCATCAATATCTTTAAAAGCTTCTTTTACTTGGCTGTGACTCATATTAGCAAACTGTTTTACGAGTACATTTCTCACTAGCGGCTCCATCGCCTCTGTGCCTGTATTAAAAATAGACGGCGAAGTAACAAGTACTAAGTCGAGCACTAAATAACGCGCAATTGAGTCCTCTGATACGCTTATAATGAAGCGTTCCATTTGATGATATTCAACCTTTGTTATATCGGCTTGCGGGCCTACTTGTGATGACTCACTGCGATTAAAAAACTGTCCCGCAAAAAATGCAGCCGCAATAAGTGCTAATACGGTTAGGGCTATTATTATTTTTTTCACTTTTATCTCTCTTAATCCAAGGTAGTTATACTAATAAATCTAACGAGTCTGATTGCAGCTTAGATGCGCGAGTGTTGCTGTCATCATCCTGTACAGGCATCTCAGTGTGATTACTTGCAATGTCGTCATTGTCATTTTGGTGATGAGATTGCTGCTGTTTATCACTCAAATTAACATCAACTGTGGTATTTGAATTTTGCGACAAAGACTGGCGTAACTGCTCTAAAGTTTGCGCGATGGCATCTCTTACCTGCGTATTACTCGTAATTAAACTGACTGAAGTTTTATCCCCTTCGATATTGATAGATATTTCAATACTACCGAGGTTAGGAGGGTCTAATCTAATTTGCGCCCGCTGTAGCTGCTGCCCTATTTGCAATTTTACCTTATCGCCAAGTACATGTAATAAGCGCTGCCCCCATTCACTGGGTGCCTCTTTTAATTTCTCTTTTTGCCACTCAAAGGTTTCTGGTGCGGTGGCGGCAGATGAGAAAGCACTCACTAATGCTGATTTTTGACTGCTACCTTCACGGCTTTCAGCATTAAATATTTTCGATTGCGGATTTTGTGACAGCGCAGCAAGCTCGAGTTTACTGAGCCCAATACTCGGTTGTGTGGATATTTGCTCACTGGTTAAGCTACTTGACTGCGCTTGTCCATAAGTTTTCGACATTACTGATGGTTGATTTAATCGGTTCAAAAGCGCTTGTGAATACAATGTTTGTGGTGTTTTGGCTAAATCGAGTGTGTTTAATTCTTTATTAACGAGTGTATCTGCTGGCGCTACGTTTATAGCTGCAGCAGGCACAGTTAAAGCATCACTATGCACAGTCGTATTTTGTGCGAGCGCAGTTTTAGCGGGCTCTTGAGCTACAATGCTGACTTCGTGCTGAGTCTCTAAAGTCTTACTCTTTAACTGCTCATCAATTACAAGCTGTACTGGTAGTGTTTCCACTACTACAGTATCGCTATCAACTACAAGGTTATTATTTTGGTTAAGTACAGTCATAACAGGCGCGTTTTTTTTATTGTTATCGAGGTTATAATTAGCGGTGCTAAAAAAGTATGGATTTATTATTTCATCCATTTTTTCAGTGTTCTCTTCTTGCGCTAGCTGTTCTGAGCTCTCGCGAGGTTGCTCAACATGCAAATCTTGCTGTTTTGCTTGCTGCTGCTTTGAAGAAAGCGAAAATGGCTCAAGCTCGCTCTGTTGTTCTTGCGCATCTGCAGGGGTACTGCTTTTTAATATGGTTGGTTTATTAGTGGCACTGCCAAAGTCAGCCTTTGACACCATTGTACTTGTTTGAATACTCATAACGACTGTCCTTGTTGTACTTTTTTATAAGCCATTAAGCCCTCTTTATCCTCTTGATGGCGCTGCATTTGTACTTTAATGGCCGCTTGCTTTTGGCTCACAAGGTCAATTAAGTCAACATAACGTGCTTTTAAGTTATTTTGTTCAGCTACCATTGAACTAAACCAAGGCATGCTTTGTAACTGTGTGTAAAGTGCAAGTAACTGCTTATCGGCTGCTTTAACTTGATACCAATTACTCTCATGGATAGCATTTTCCATAGCACTAAGTAATTGTTCCATTTTTTGCGCTGCGTATTTTTGAGAGTGTTCCATTGGCAATACTAAATTCATTATAAGTTCACATTTCATTTAGCAAAAAACAAGCCAACATTAAGCTTTTGTTTTTTAACGTTAAATTAAATAAAGGCAGCAAAAAGCGGAAGCGGAACTTCCCCCTAGGAAGGAAGTAATCTGTCATGAATTAGCAGTAGGATGGTCACTTAGGTAATAGAGGAAGTTTAAAAAGCAGCTGAATTTAAAATAAAAAAGCCAGCTATGGGTAGCTGGCTTTTAAAAGTTTACTGTGTGCCTAAGCCTTGCCACCCTTCTTGCAAGTTGGTCATCACTACACGGGTGGAGTCAATATAGCTCAAGTCATTCTTCATACTGGCTTGTAATAATGCTTGCCCACAATGCTGATAAAGGTTTTGCATGTTTTGCGCTACCTCACCGCCCTTTTCAAGATCCAATGAGGCTTCAAGCCCGCCTAAAATACGCATCAGCTTTTCAATACTTTCTGCTTTTTTATCGTATCTTTTTTGTTTTATGTGGCCAGTGACTTTTTCAAGCTCATCTAAAAAACCATCAAATAACATCAAAACTAATTTATGGATATCGGCACTGGCCGCTTTTGCATCTACTGATGTACTTTTATAGGCTGAAAAGCCATCATTTAAATCTAACATCTATGTTTAGCTCCCAAATTGACCCATTGTAGATTCTAATTGCGCAATAGTCTGTTGCATTTGTGTAAATTGCGACAAGTAACGTTGATACACTTGCTCCATTGACACTTCGTGATCTTTTTGTTGCCTATTGACTATATTTAAGCTCGCTTGCAATGACTGCTTTTTATCCGTCATCAAACCATAACTTTTAGTGAAAGGCTCAACGCGAGTTTCTAGCTTAGATAATAAACCGTTTTCACCTGTCAGCATGCTAGTTAACTGCTCAGGGTTAGTAGCCATGGCTTCTTCAAGTTTTTTATTATCTATTTTTAAGTTGCCGCTACGATCAAACTCAATACCTACAGAGAATAAGGTTTTACCTTCAAACGTACCCTGAAAATCGTTGCGTAAAGAGCGAGCAAGGCCGGCAGCCATATTGTCTCTTTTTAAGTACTGATTACTGGTAATACCATTGGTGAGCGAATTAAATTTATCTACAAAACTTTGAATGTTTTCTTTAGAGCTTTCTTGATCTTGGTTAATTGATATATGAATTGGCTGATCGCCCGGCGACTGCGCCTGCGTTAAATCAATCGTTACCCCATCAATAACCGTATCGAGTTTATTACTGCTTGAAGTGATGGTAAGTGCCGAGTTAGCCCCTAGCTTAACAATCGCATCTTGCGCTAAGGTTAAATCTTGTTTGTTTGTTATAGCATTGGTGATATCGCTGCCATTGGCATCCGTACCTTCAGTAAAACTCACACCCACCTGATTAGCAGCACCCGACTCAGCACTGGTTAAAGTTAAAAAGGTTTCTGTGCCAGAGCGGACTACCGAGGCTTTAACACCGCTATTATCGACATGTGAGTTGATAGCATTAGCAACATCAGTTAATGATGCATCGGCGCCAAGGCTTGCAAAGTCAACACTAAACGCACTGCCTGCCAAATCAATACTTAACTCACCATCAGTGGTTAAAGCTTTAGCCGGATCAAAACTCAATGCCACTTGGTGTGCTTGTGCTAATTGCTCGACAAATATATCGTACTCACCGCTGGCTGCTGTGCCGCTTGCTGTTACTGCTAATGCGGATGAATTGCTCACCGTAGCGGTGTTAGCAAACAAGCTACTGGTATCTTTAAGATTGGTTTGTAAGTCATCAAAAAAGCTTGATAAATTACTTTTCAGGCTATCAAACGCCTTAATTTGATTGCTAAAAAGGCTACTTTTAGTACTTAATTGCTGATCTTTAGCGCTACGCTCAATTTGTGTATATTGTGAGGCTAATTGCCCAGGATTGATTCCTATTGCAGAGCTCATTTTAATCTCCAAGCATTTTAGTTATAAGCAAAAAAATCTAAAGTAAATATTTTTACTTATGACTATAAACAATAATAGCTACACCTTAGGTGTAGCTATGCATACTTAATTGATTAATCATTATTAACGAAGTAGTGAACCAATCATTTGTGTTGTGCTGTTAGCTGTGCTCAGTACCGAGATACCTGAGTTCATTAACAACTGTTGCTTAGTCATGTTTGACGTTTCAGCAGCAAAATCAGCGTCCATTAACGTACCTACAGCAGCTTGAGTATTTTGCTTCATGTTAGATACGTTAGTCATAGTGTGGTCAAGACGGTTCATTGATGCACCAAGCGTTGAACGTGCAGTACCAATTTCGCCAACTAAAGTATCAACAAATGCAATTTGCGCTTGTGCTGTAGCAACAGTAGTAAATGCAGCAGCATTACCAATAGCGGTTGTCACATTGCCTAGCTCTGTAGAAATATCAACATTAAGAGTCTCTGCTGCACTTGAACCTACTTGGAAGTTAACCGCACCTGCACCAAACTTACCAGCAGCTGCTAAAAGTTTAGTGCCATCACCAAACGATGTGTTGTCCATGATGTTTGTAAGCTCAGTAGCTAGTGCTGTGTATTCTGCACTTTGTGCAGCCCACTCTTTTGCACCGTTTGTATCACTTGAACCTTGGGTAGCAAGTTCTTTCATGCGGTAAGCAATGTTAGTCATTTCATCAAACGCACCTTCAGCCGTTTGCATCATAGACATGGCGTTGTTACCGTTATATAAACCAGCCTCTTGACCACGTACTTGTGCGTTTAAGCGTGATGCGATTTGTAGACCAGCCGCATCATCTTTTGCAGAGTTAATTTTAAAACCAGAACCTAAACGCTCAAGCGCGGTCGATAAATCGTTGTTACTACGACCTAATTGGTTTTGGATTGACATTGATGCCATGTTTGATTGAATTGATAAAGCCATTTTTATTTCCTCTTTGAATGAATAGCTAAAGTAATTAGTGAACCTAAATCACCTTCTAATAACTAAGAGCGACCATATTTTTAATTATCTAAACTTTTTTCTAATTATTTTTATATTTTTTTAAGCAATGTGTTCAAAGCGGGTAAAATAGGCATTTTCGTTGGCTAAAAGCAGATAAGAGGAATAGCAGAAATAAAAAACGATGCAGCAACACTAGATTGCTGCATTAAAAAATTAGGTGAGTGAGTATTGCACCATATTACGAGTAATGTTTGCTTGCGACATAATCGCAGCCACACTATTTACACTTGGGTTTTGCATGTGCTGTTTAACCCCTAGACTTAAAGCAAGTAGTTCATCAGTGTTAGCTAATGAACTAGCAGAGTCAAGCTGCTCTAGTTGGCTTTGTAATTGTTGTTTTTGTGCCTGAATTTTTATTAAATTCGCTTTTAAATGGCGCTGCGCAGTTTGAATTTGCTCACGATGCTGAGCAATAGTGGCATTTTTATCGGCTATTTTAGCAAGTTCATTCAGAGGGTTATCTAAATCATTAAGCTGCAACGAAATCGGGTTTCCTGCAGCAATTCGCACACCTTGACCACTCATTACCCAAGGCTCTAAAAGTGGAGCCGCATTATCTTTTTGCGCACTAAAAAGCAGACGGTTTTCACGATTAAGTTCAACATTTATATGATGTGGTGCAAACGCATTTTGAATGGCAGCTAAATTGGTTTTTTCATCTTGATAGGCAGGTAGTTTTAAACTTAATGATTTACCCGAACGCCCCATTACTAACTGAATATTTTCTTCATGTGGGCGCGCGCTAAGCAGGTCTATATTTGCATTAAGCTGTTTGCTAATAGCGCGATTTGGGTCAGTTATTTTTAGTTGAGTATCAAGTCCTGAGCCTTTTTTATTTGCTGTGTTTTGTAATGACGCTATTTGCACTTTAATTTGCTGTTGTTGCATGGGTTGTGGCTGAGTGTTAGCTGCCTGGGTGTTTAACTGTTGTGCTAACTTTTCAAGCCCCATATACAAATTTCGTATTGTACTTTCACTTTGCTCAGCTCTAGCTAGCGCCTGACTAAGCGCCCCACGCTGTGCCCAGCCAGTCAGTACTTTAACCTGCTCCTCTCTGCCAACAATTTTGTTTTTCCACAAATTATTAGCAGAATCTTTTGTTGATGTAACGAGTGCATCCGATTTATTGGTATTTACCAAGTCAATTGCTTGCGCTTTTTCGCTACTTTTAACCAGCATAGTTAGTTCCTGAAAGTATTATAATTTTAAATGTATGAAAACAGTGAAAGTTTACTTACCGTTGAGTAAACCTGCATCGATGACTCATACGCCGCCATTGACTCTTTCATCGAGATAAATGCTTCAGGGTAATCTACAGCACTTAAATCATCCTGTAAATTCACCGTAAACGTAGTGATATCTTGATTACTGGTAGTAATAGAATCAAGCGACGCCATAGTAGAACCAATTGTAGTCACTTGACTACTAATAGTACCTAAAAAGTCTGCTAATTTATCTATCATCACCCGGGATTGATTGCCAACACCACCTGCTGGCGGATTATTTACATCAACAAGATAGTCTTGCATAGCATTTAAAAAACCTGCACTTGGGTCTAAATCATCACCAACAATATTATTTTTTACACTTGAGTCGTCAGATACAGCAACTTCCCTAATAATATTATCACCGGTATAAACATAATTACCCGTGGCATCGATTTGAAATGGCTGTTCGTCGGTTTTACTGCCTGAAAAATAATACTTCCCGTCGCTATCAGTTGCATTTAGTAAATCAACAATTGCCGGAAAAGCCACACTCATTTCTTGGCCAAGCGCTTTAATTTCTGCCTCACCCATTGAGCCATCAGCTGCAGTGGTAATTAAACTTTGTAATGAATATATTTGGTTAACAATACCGGTTAGCTGTACTTCTTGTTGACCTAATGAAAAGTTAACTGCATCCATATTAGTTTTGTATTGCTCTAGCGATTTAATTTCTGAACCTAAATTCATAATCATCACAGTACCAAGCGGATCATCTGAGGGCTTAAGAATTCGCTTATTGGTTGCCAGCTGAATCGACTTTTCGTTAAAGTTTTCAGTATTACTTTGAATGTTTTTGATTGAATTTAAATGAAACTGATGACTGCTGACTCGCATAACGTTGCTCCCTAAAACATTTGCAGTAAAGATTTAAACATTTGATCGGCGGTGCTGATCACTTTGGCATTGGCACTATACATTTGCTGAAAATGCATTAAGCTTGCCGCCTCTTCATCAAGGTTTACACCACTAAAGCTATCGCGTGCAGCAATGGCGTTTTCGCTTAGACTCGTAGCGGTAGAGATACTACTTAAATTTTGCTTGCTAGTAATTGCCAGTTCACCCACTAATAACGTAAATTTATCGCCTTTTCCTGCCATTGAGGTAACGATATTAGCAATGTTTGAGTTATCCCCTGGCCCTGAAGTACTACTGTTTTTAAAACCAAGCTTATCGGAAGTGATAGCAGGATTTACCTCAATCGTCCCTAATGGGTTTAGTGGGTTGTAAGTAAACAATGCTTCACCGGGGTCGTTATTTAAATCAAAGCCACTTTGTAATGCACCATTCATATCATCAGCAAGGTCGGAAACTAAGCTATTTAAGGTTGCAAGGGTTGGTTTAATTACATCCTTATCAACGCTAATTAAGCCACCGAATTGGCCACCAACATTTTTATCAAGGGTAAATTTCTGGCCAATAAATTCACTGGTGACTGTTGTACCATTTACTGATATTGATGCGGCTTTACTGCCCACTACTAACGGGGCACCACTTAAGGTACTAATATCAATAAAACCATTATCTCGCTCAACAATAGATACGCCAATATGCCCAGATAACTGGTTTACTAACCGCTCTCGGTTGTCTTTCAGCTCTGCGGTTGATTGATTATTCGCTTTTGCTAACCCGATACTGCTGTTAATTTCAGCTATTTGCTTAGTAACAGAGGAGACGTTGAGCGCCACATTAGTCATTTGAGTATTTAACTTTATTGCTTGGCCTGCCAAGGCGCCATTAATTTGCGCAATATCTTGCATAAAGCCTTCAGCAGAGGATAAAAACTGCTGTCTAAAAGCTTGTGAATCGGGCTTGGTCGTCGCAGCATTGAGCGCATCAGTTAGGCTTGCAAGGGAGTTATTTAAGTTGAGTGAGTCGGTACCAATTATTTGCTCAATAAAGCCGAGGTATGACTGTTTGTTTTCATAAAAATTGGTATCGGAATTAGTACGCCAAATATCGTCATTTAAAAAGGCGTCAACAACACGGTCAACCGATGCCACCTCAACCCCACCTAAATATACATTAGAGGTTTTAAATTGAGCTTGCTGACGCGAGTAACCTTCAACGGCTGCATTCGCCACATTTTGCCCTGACACAGTCAGCGCAATATTAGCCGCATTGAGGCCGCTTAACGCGTTATTTAACATAGACATAATTAACTACCTAATCGTATTAGCATTCAATGGCTGAACAAATGCCGACCCCGCATAAATATCATAGCTTTGGGTTGGCTCAACGCTTTCAGCACCTTTATGTTGATCATTAGCGACCAAGTTTTGGCTATTCTTAAATGTATTTTCTATGGGAGCAATTTTCTCATCAAACTGCTTAATAATCGCTTCCGCTAAACCCAGTTGATGAGTGGACGCTAAATGCTGCGCGGTTTGAGCATTATGCATATCTCTAAATTGCGCTTGCTCGTTACTATTAAAAAAACCATTGTCACCGGCCATAGTTTTGGTGGTGCTATCCATACTTTTTAATACCAGCTGTAAAAAAATAGCTTCAAACTGCTCTGCTGCCTGTTTAACACCTGCCTCACTGTTGCCAGTAATGTTTTCAAGATGGGTCGGGTCTATCGCTAATGACTGAGATAATTGGGTTGATGACTCTATTTTCATGGCTATTTCCTTTAAATAACTAATAGCTCGGCTTCTAGAGCCCCAGCATTATCAAGTGCAATTAATATCGACATAAGCTCGGCTGGCGTTGCGCCAAGTGCATTTACCGCTTTTACAATTTCATCTAATGAGGTGCCTTCAGGCCACAACAGCATATTTTTTTGTTGTTGATCTACCGTGATATCACTTGATTGCGTGGTCGTAGTTTGACCATTTGAAAACGGCCCTGGTTGCGACACTTGCTCTTGTTCACTGATGGTAATGGTTAAATTGCCATGGTTAACCGCAGCCTGATTAACTCGCACTGTATTGTTCATTACAACAGTACCTGTGCGGCTATTAAATACAATTTTTGGGCGCTCAGAACCTTGCTCTACGGTAATATCTTGTAGCATCGACATAAACGTGTTGCGACTATTGGCATCGCTTGGCGCACTAACCACTAAACGCGCCCAATTTTCAGCAATAGCTACATCAGGCCCAAATACTTTATTAATAGCACGCACAACATTGCGGGCAGTTTGATAATTTGGATCTTTTAAATTAAGAATCACATCGCTTTGACTTTCATACATAGCCGTAACACTGCGTTCAATAATAGCGCCATTAGGAATAAGCCCCGAAGTAGGCACATTAACAGTCACCGAGGAGCCACTTTTACCACTGGCATTAATACCACCCACCACTAAATTACCTTGTGCTAGCGCATACACTTTGCCATCAACTCCCTTTAACGGAGTCAACATTAAGCTGCCACCATGTAAGCTTTTTGCATCGCCCAATGAGTTCACAGTTACATCAATCGCTTGACCTGGGCTTCCCATTGGCGGCAGCGTGGCATGTACAGCAACAGCCGCTATATTTTTTGACTTTGGTAATCGTTCTTCATCTACAGAGACACCAAATTGCTTTAGCATATTACTTAGCGATTGACCGGCAAATTTCACTTGAGCTTTATCGCCCGACCCCGGCAAACCCACTACTAAACCGTAACCCACGAGTTGGTTTTCTCGCACACCTAGCACATCAACAATATCTAATAATGGACGTGCTTTGGCGGTCACAGTTGCAGGCGCTAATAGGCTAAAAGAGCACACTAGCATTAATAGTAAATATTTCATTAAAACCTCAGTAATCCCTTAGAACGGGTTTAAGAATCGGGTAAATAAAGTGGTAAACCAACCTGGACGATTCGCATCAGCCAATGTGCCTTTGCCGGTATAGCTTATTTGCGCTTCAGCAATACGAAGCGACGAAACACGGTTACTTACATCAATATCGCCAGGGCGAACTAGCCCTTCAATTTCAATGTATTCATCGCCTTGGTTGAGCTTAATTTGCTTGCGCCCTTTAATAACCAGCGATCCATTAGATAAAACATGATTAACCCGCACGGTAATAGCACCACTAAGGAAGTTTTGTTGGCTAGCGCTGCTTTCCCCGTCAAACTTGGTACTCGAACCTATACCCAAATTAAAATCAGCTACGTTGAGTGCACCAGCAACTGGCACTGAAACATCCAAGTCGGTACTTTTATCTAAACTTGAATCGGCACTTTTACTTGATTGCGTGCGCTCGTTAAGCACCACAGTTAAAATATCGCCAACTCGGTAAGCACGTTTATCTGCATACAAAGAAAACATATAGTTATCTTGAAATAAGCTACCATCTTGCTGATTCAAACCCTGTGCATAGGCATCTTGGCTTATTTCATAGTCTTGAACTGATTTTTGAGTGGTGTTTTGCGGACATTTCACTTCCCCATACACCACTTCGCATTCCACCATTTGGGTTTTTGACGGGGTATTGCTACAACCAGCAACACCCAAAAGCAGCAAAAATAATGTTAACTTATTCATCATAATCATACGTTTTGGTTTATAAAGCGCAGCATTTCATCTGCCGCAGAGACCACTTTAGCGTTCATCTCGTAAGCGCGCTGTACGGCAATCATGCTTACCATTTCATCAACAACGCTCACGTTTGAGCCTTCAATAGTAAATTGTTGCAAGCCACCAAAAGCATCTTCACCGGGGATCCCCTCAACAGGTTCACCAGATGCTGCTGTTTCGCGGTACAAATTGCCACCTAAGCTTTGTAACCCTGCTGGATTTGCAAAGTTAACCGTTAACATTTGGCCTAACTCAACCGCTTGCGCATCCTTACCTACTACCGCAGTAACGGTGCCATCGGTGCCAATACTCACTTTAGTGGTGCCCTCTGGTAGCGCAATATTTTGTGCCAATGGTAAGCCGTTACTGTTTACCAGTAATGACTCAGAGTTAAGCTGAAACTGACCGTTACGGGTAAATAATAACTCGCCATCAGGACTTTCAATTTGAAAGAAGCCTTGCCCTGCAATGGCCACATCTAACTGGTTACTGGTTGTTTCAAAACTACCTTCGGTAAATTGCTTTTGCGTACCGTTAATACGAACACCGGTTCCCACCTGAATCCCAGATGGCAGCTGATTAAGCTCATCTACCTGCGCGCCAGGCTGTTTTTGTACTTGGTAAAATAAATCTTCAAATACCGCTCTGTCTTTTTTAAAACCGGCAGTGCTTACGTTCGCTAGGTTATTAGATATTGTTGTCATTCTTAAATCTTGCGCTGCAAGACCAGTTTTACTCACCCATAATGCTGAATTCATGTTTGGCTTCCTATTTACCCACGTCCACTGATGAGCTTATTACCGCTGGTCGCTAATTCGTCAGCAGACTTCATCATTTTTACGTTCATTTCAAATTGGCGGCTAATATTCATTGTTTTGATCATTTCAGCCACGGCATTCACATTAGAACCTTCTAAAGCACCGGTTCTTACTGTAATTGTTTCGTCGGCTTCAAGCGGCTGCAAATCGTTAGCTCTGAGTAAGCCATCAGCACCTTTGATTAAGTTTTCATCGGTACTGGCTAATTTAATTTGCGCATTTTCTGCAATTACACCGCCGCCAATGGGGGTTAGGTTGATCATGCCGTTTGAGCCAATTTCAATATCACCAAATTCAGGGAGTTGAATATCGCCACCGTCACCTTGCACGCGGCGACCGTTAACAGTAACAAAGCCATCGGCATCAACCACTAAGTTACCCGCACGGGTATAAGCAGGTTCACCGTTGTCATCCATCACCTCTAAATAACCGCCGTTGCTCAGTGCTAAATCAAGATTACGGCCAGTATCCATGATTGGCCCTGACGATAAGTCAGTAGTTACTGGTGTTAGTTGCGCGTGGTAACGAGTACGAAAGCCCTCGCCTTGTACCATCATTGATTGCGCTTGCTCTAAGTCGGCCTTAAAACCTACGGTGCTAACATTTGCTAAGTTATTTGCAGCAACGCGTAAGGCGGTATTATTAAGTTCAGCACCCGAAACGGCGGTATAAATTAACTTTTCCACGCTTAGCTTCCTTAGGTATTACTAAATAAAATTTGCATCATTTCATCAGCACTGCTGATGGTTTTAGCATTGGCTTGGTAATTTTGTTGAAATGACATTAAGCCAACCAGCTGTTCACTAATATCAACATTTGAGCCCATAAATGAACCCGACAGTAATTTACCCAGTGAGCCACTTTCTGGCTCGCCATAAAGTGCAGAGCCTGACTCTTCAGTTTGATACCACACGGTATTACTGCCTTGCTCTAGACCATCAACATTCGCAAACGAGGCAAGTACAACCTGACCTTGTAATTTAGATTCACCGTTAGTAAATGTTGCAAATACACGGCCGTCGTCTTCAACTTTCACACCAGAAAACGCCCCCGAGGTATAGCCGTTGGCATCGTTTTCGTTAACACTGAAACTTGAACCAAACTGCGTTGTACCATCGAATTTAAGCGCGATATTTAATGCTGCTGCACCACTGGTTATTTCTGCATTACCTGGCGTTGAAGTAATAGGCACTTCTAAATCAACCGCCGTTAAGTCGCCTGAAAACGGCACCATTTGGCCATCGGTATCAAAATTAAGCGTAATGGTACCGGCGTTAATTGAACCACCCGCACCATCATCAATAGGTTTAGAGTCGGTAGTCGCACCAAGCGCTGAAAGCTGAGCTTGAGTAAGGGGTTTACCATCTAAGAAAAACATCGCTTGCCATTCGTTGCTACCCGTATGGTTAAAATACTGAGTCATTACATGGCTGTTACCTAAGGAGTCGAATACTTCGGTAGATTGAGAAAAGTTATATTGACTACCATCTTTAGGATCAAATACCGCAGGAGCTGTTGGATAAGCAATCACGTCGCTAGAAGAACTTAAGTTACCGTTAAAGTTAATATTGGTACTGGCTTGTGCTTCTATGTTTGAGGCTTCAATTTTTAAATCGGTTAATACACCTGGTACAATTGTCGGATCACCACCATCAACCTGAGACACGCCAAAACCTTGCAGTTTGCCGCCGTTGGCATTAACAATATTTAAGTCGTTATCTAACTGAAACTGGCCTGCTTGGGTGTAAGCTGTTCGGCCGTTTTCTGATATGGCAAAAAAACCTTGGCCATCAATAGCAATATCCAGCGCATTACCGGTGCGCACAATTTCACCACCGGTGACAAAATCTTCTTTAACATTGGCAACTTTAACGCCGCCGCGTTGACTGCCGTTATACACTGCGGCAAATTCTGCGGTGTTATTTTTATAACCAGCAGTACCCGAGTTAGCAATATTATTACTGGTTACTTCTAATCCTGTTTGGGTACTTTTAAGACCACTTAATCCTATATTGAACATAGACATATTATTTATTCCTCTTATTTATGCCACTTGATTAATTTCAGTGATACCAAAATTACCCAAACCATCGACTTGTAATAAAATATCTTCTAACGATTTACCTACAGAAACACGCTCAACCTCACCACTTAGCCAAGTATCAAGCTGCTTTGGTACCTCTTCAGTAGTGGCATACGCTCTCACTGCATACGCACCGGCTTCTTGGTTTTCAAATTCAAAACGCAATGAACCGACTCCAGAATAAGGCAGTTGTTTTTCTTCAACTAATTCACCATCTTGGTTATAAAGTTGCACAGTGACAGAATCTGCGGCTTCCCCTAAATTAACCATGCCAGAGACACTGCCATCTTGTTCAAGGGCAATACTGCTTGCTTGCACATCAACCGTTTGACCAACCATATTAGTGGCTTCAAGCACCGCTAAGCTGCTCACATAATCCAAACCATCGGCGGTGTTTTGGCGAATGCTTTGTAACGACTCAACATTAGAAAACTCCGCAAGCTGGCTCACATATTGGGTGCCGTCCATAGGTTGTAATGGATTTTGATTGCTGATTTGCGCAACGAGTAACTCTAAAAACATGGTCGACATTTCATCTGCTGAACTATTACCGGCAATATTCGTGGTGTTTTTTGCCCCGTCGGCTGCGCTTGGAACGGCTGAATTAACTTGCATAAAATTATTGTCCTAACTTAAGAATGCTTTGCTGCATGCTATTTACACGCCCCATAACTTCAACAGATGTTTGGTAGCTGCGACTTGCAGACATCATGTCGGCCATTTCTTCAAGTGCATTTACGTTGGAGTAAAATACATAACCATCGTTGTTAGCAATTGGGTTATTTGGCTCGTAGCGCTGCTCTACCGCACGGTTTGACTCAGTGATCCCCAATACATCAACCGAGGCTGAAATTGATTGGCTATCTTGTGTTTGTTTGTACAAAGCAGAAAATACTGGTTTAAGTGCCTTGTAAGCGTCGGCTTCTGAACCGGCCGCGGTATCGGCATTGGCTAAGTTAGATGCAATGGTATCGAGGCGAATAACTTGAGCGCGCATGGCGCTGCCACTGGCGTCATAAATTGAATTAAAAGACATTATGATTTCCCTGAAATAACTTTATGTAGGCCATTTATCTTCATATTTAAAAAGGTCAAACTGGTTTGAAAATCCATACTGTTGCTGGCAAATTTTGCTTGCTCAATATTTAACTCAACAGTATTACCATCACTTGATGGTTGATAAGGAACGCGATATTTGAGCTCATCCGTTTGTACGCCAGCAAAATCAACATCTCTGTTTTGCGAAAAACTGGATGAAACACTTTGCATGATTTGACGGTAATCTACATCTCGAGATTTAAACCCAGGCGTGTCAACATTGGCCAAGTTGCTGGCAATGACTTCTGCTCTGTCTAACCTTAATTTCATTGAAAAAGGGTGAACACCTAACGCTTTATCAAATAGTTCCATTGTTGCCTCTAATTTTTGTTTCTTGTATGCTTTCGCGCTTCGCATACACTTTCTACCTTGTGTATAACAACCTTTATGCCAACTTTTAAAAGTATATTTTTTCAATGACTTACATAAAAAAAGAGCAAAAAACAGCCCAGCACACGGAAGCTAAACTTCCCCAAGGGAAGCGTTGGTTTTTCCGCTTACTTTTAACTATTGGACTACTGCCAGCTCATGCTATGGCCACCCCCATTAATTTTGATAAAGAAATTCAGCAGTTTTTGCACAGTGAAATTAAGAGCTATTTGCGCTCGGTGAATTCGCAAAGTCAGCGACAAGATATAGAATTATTTATTCCTAAAGGCAGCGAAAATTTAAGCTGTGATGAATTGCAAATCACTCGCTCACAAAATCACACGCCACCTGCTGGCAGAGTGAGTATTTCTGTATCTTGCCCATCGCCTGCTTGGCGTTTTAGAGCCAGTGCCAAAGTAAGTGTGTGGATAAACCTAGTAGCTGCCAAGCACACCTTAAACCGAGGTAAAGTGCTTAATAAGCAAGACTTAGAATACAAAAGCGTAGATTTAGGTAAGCACCGCCACCAAGGTAAAACCGGTATTGACCAGCTAGTTGGACTCATCGTTAAACGAGAAATTGATAAAGGCACGGTGATCTCAAATAGATACCTAGAAAAGCAGTATTTAATCAATAAAAATGAGCATATTTCACTGCAAGTAAATACCGCAACTTTCTCTGCCAATGTTAAAGCCATTGCTCTTGAAGATGGCCAGCTTGGTGAGGTTATTAATGTAAAAAATTTATCATCAAAAAAAGTAGTTCAAGGTAGAGTAATTGCGCAAGGTGTGGCAGAGGCGACATTTTAAAAAATGTCGAAATAAAAGTTAAGTAATGCTTGTACTTGGTCGCTGATATAAACTAAGCAATATAAATTCGATAAACGAATTAGGTAATAAACAATGAATATAAGCGCAATAACAACCACTGCGGTTGAGCAAAGTCAAAAAACAAACCAGCGTTCTTCACTGGATGCAAAACCAGAGCAACAACCTGTAGCGACTAAACAAGAGCAAGTAAACTCAGTGAGTGCATTAAGTAAATCAATAGACTCAACATTTCAAGATTTAGCTGCAAAGCCAGACGTTGATATGGATAAAGTAGCCCAAATGAAAGCGGCAATTGCCAGTGGTGAATTTAAAATTAATATTGATGAAACCGTTAACGCTATGGTTGAACTTCATAAAAAATGAAAACTGTAAAAGAGTATATTGTAAGTCTGCAACAAGACATTACTAAGCTAGACGCGTTAATTGAATTACTTGAAACGCAATACGAATTGCTAAGCCAACGTAATGTGCAGCTAGAAACACATAATAAAAAAATGCTCGGCTTTTTAGAAAGCTTAAATGAATCGCACAACCAGCGCGATGGCTTTTTGGTGAGTTTAGGCTTGCAAGGTGGCAAAGAAGGTTTAGCACAATTAACCGCGCTTCTACCTGTTGATATAAACACCTTTACTACTAAGCTATTGCATCAGCTTGAGCTAAAAACTAAAACCTGCAAAATAATGAATGAACGCTCAGGGCAATTACTCTCAAGCCAACGTCGGTTATTACAGCGCTTAACTGGCGGTGAAAACAAACAAGCTTACCCAGAAATGCCTTTATAAATACGTTACATAAAGGCATTTTCTTGTTTAGTCACTTTGCACTATATTTTTACTTTACTCCTATTATTACCTTTAAAACCCTATCTTGAGTCCAAAAATAGTCGTTCCGTTAAAGCTTAGTATTGTTAGCTTTTGTGTAACTTTGCGGCTAATTGTATTTATAATAAGCAAATAGCGGCTAACGTCACCTTTATTAGACTAAAGAATGATTGCTGCTGAATCTGCTGATTTTATGACCTTTTCGCTATTCTGCATGACAAGATCACACTGTAAAAACAGAACAATAAACCACTGAATTTAAAGATCTTTTAAATTTAACAAGCCTGTTACAACACATCCCTTTGCTATTTTTGTTAACACTTACAAAGCGTTAAACTGGGCTATGCACGACCTTTTGCCTAATTACAATCTGTAGCAAGCTGTTTTACCCTGCGCACTCAACGTTCATTTGCTTTGTAAAAGCTGTATTTTTATTTTGAGTTAGCAACTAAGTTGCAGGAGAAGTCATGACCACCAAGCCGCTAGATGATAATTCATCTGATGCTATACCAGGAGCGGATACTCAAACCGTGTCCGATAGCTATGAAAATCTTCATAAACCCAGCTCTGAGTTTGAAAGCCGCGACGCTTATCTAGAGCACGAGCTGCAAATTATGCAGCCAAAACGCTGGCGTCCAAATTTACCATTTAGAGATTATCGCTTTGAATTTGAAGACACCATTCCAGCAATGGCCGCTACTATAGGTAAAGTAGTAATGGTAGCAGCCATTGCTGCCACGTTTGCAGGCCCTTTGGGTTTAAGTGATGGCTTTGTACTTGAAAACGTACGCTACGAACTTTTAATTGTTTCGCTATTTATTTTACTATTTTCGGGCTTTATTTTACCGACTGCTAATTTAGCCGGTACTCATGGCCCACTCATTCCATTAATTCCTATTGTGGTTGCCGCAGGCGGACACCCTATGGCCTTTGGTTTGCTCATAGGAGCCTTTGGATTGATATTAGCATTTAGTAAAGGCGGCAGTCTCATGGCAAAGCTCACCAGTAAAGGGGTGTGTGGTGGCCTACTTCTTTATTTGGGCTTTGTGGGTACCATTTCACAAGTTAAAAAGTTGTTTGCATGGGCTGAAGAAATTCAAATGACCCATATTGCCTTTATCGTAATCTTAGCCACAATTTTACTTTATGCCTTATTGGAGCATTACAAAAAACGCTGGTTAGCCGTGCCACTGAGCTGTTTAATTGGTGGTTTTACTGCTTTTGCATTGGGCGCACCGTTTGAGTTTCATACTGCACCGGGCTTACCAAACATGAACCCTATGTACTGGTGGGGCGAAAACACTGGTTGGATGCTTGGCTTACCAACAGCAGAAAGCTTTGTGGTTGTACTTCCTTTTGCAGTTTTAGCTGTTGCTATGTGGTCGCCTGACTTTTTAGGCCATCAAGTATTTCAAAAAATTAGTTACCCAGAGCGTACTGAAAAAGTACAAATGAATATTGACGATACCATGCTTAGCGCATCAACAAGACAAACCTTTGGCTCGCTATTAGGCGGTGCTAACTTTGCGTCATCTTGGGGCACTTACATTGTTCCTGCTGCTATTGCAAAACGACCTATTCCTGCAGGCGCAATTTTAACTGCGTTATTTTGTATTATCGCGGGTGTTTGGGGTTACCCAATGGACTTAGCTATTTGGCAGCCAGTATTGTGTGTTGCCTTAATTGTAGGGGTGTTTATTCCACTACTTGAAGCGGGTATGGAAATGACCCGAGAAGGTAAAACCACCCAATCAGCCGCCATTGTGGTGTTTGCATCAAGCCTAGTAAACCCAGCATTTGGTTGGTCACTAACTATGCTACTTGATAACTTAGGCCTTATTGGCTGTAAAGAAAGAAGTGCTGATTTATCGCGAATGAGTCGCTGGGTCATCCCACTTATAATGTTTGTATTATTAACCGGTGTAATGGCACTGGTAGGTATGCTGCCAGGCATCCCTGCGCTAATGCCAAGCTTTAGACATTAATTCCTTTATTAAACAGCAAAGCGAGCTTTAATAGCTCGCTTTTTTATTGTACTTATAAAAAGCCAGCACAGTGTACTTGCAATAACCCCCTTGAAGTAACAGTCCCTGAAGTGACGGTCCCTGAAATAATTACAAGCCACCCTGCAGAATTTTTATAAGTCTCGCCACCAGCTAAAAAGATTTACGCATCGAAAAAGTATAACCAATTGATATATAATTAAAAATTAAAAATTTCACTTTCTGGTATAGGCTTTGCATCTTTATAAATGAACGTTAAAAATCATTTTATTAGTAACGCTTTTAAAATGAAAAATCATCACTCTTAATAAGGAGCTAATTATGAATAGCGATCGTATCGAAGGAAACTGGAAAGAACTTAAAGGTAAAGCGCAACAAAAATGGGGCGATCTTACCAACGATGATTTAGATAAAATTGAAGGTAGCCGTACCGAGCTTGTTGGTAAAATTCAGCAAAAATACGGTAAATCGAAAGAGGAAGCCGAGCGCGAAGTAAATGACTTTGAGAAAGGTCATTAATATAAAGCGTGTTAACAGCTTTACTTGCTAATAAAAAACCGCCAATTGGCGGTTTTTTGTATACCTTAATTCTAGGAAGGTTTTGCTAATGCTAACGCTTCGCCAGCAAGTGCAAAAATATTTTTAAGCATTAATTGCAAAATATGTCTAATAGAAGCGTAAGTAAAAGAAATCACCTGAAATGGATAGCCACAAAATGTCAGCATATGCCCTAAAATCCCTTTTACATCTTTAGTACAATTTTTAGAAAGATCAATGCTATCAGCTAATGCTTTAGCTATCTGATCGTATACTGTGAGAGCGTTCGAAAAATGATTTTGTATCGCATATAATTTACCAGTCTCACGTAAATGAGTAATTAAAGCTGCACCAATTTTCCGAGCCCATTTAGAGGTGCGGCTACATTCGAGTCGTCTCTCATAATCAAGCCTTACCTCTTCTTGAATTCGTTTTTCCATTCCCTTGTTAATAGCAGAATAACTTTTGAAGTTGCTAGCTGTATGCAAATATCCTGGCGTCTCCTTAGTCATACTATGTGCTTTTGGAGTAATGGTGGCAGCACCGTGTAAAATATATTCTTGCTCCGTATGCATAAATGGCCACACAGGCACTAAAGGAACTGGGTCGGCTGCATGTACACAACGATAAATGCTGTTATCTGTTGCGGACTCAGTTTTTACTGCAAAACTATTATAACCAACTCGCGGCGCACCAAAAGTATATAATTTTACATTCGCTCCAAAACGTTGCTTTAACCAGTTAGCAGCTAAGTTTGCTAAAGCACCACCTAAACTATGACCTACAACATGAATGTTTAATTTTTTCTTAGTGCTTTGTTTAAAATACAGCTCTAACTGATTTTTGAAAGAGTTAAATGTATGGTTGAAGCCTGCATGTACAGGTTGATTATTACTACAAGTACTTAAACCACAATGTAAGTCAGTAACAACATCACGTATTTTTGCCGTGCCACGTAAAGCTAAAACATAATCATCTTCATATGCGCCCTTCTTACCTTTTGCAATACAGCCAAAATTGGTCGAGTGATTAAAAACTCGCTCAAGAATAGAACCACTTACACCTTTTATAGATTCTGATTCGAATGAAAATAAAGAGCTAATCCTTTCAAAATATGGGTTAGCTCTTAAGCCTCTTTTATCAAGGCTTTCGTATGAGATAGCAGCAAAGTTAGCAGCTATTGCAGGGCTTAAAACATTCATCAATATTTCCTTATAATTTAGGTTTTGTTTTATTAATTATCATCCGTTTCAATTTCTGAAAGGTCAAAATAAGCATTTTTTTCCACTACTTCAAAATCATCAGACCAACGACAGATACTTAAAGCTTCAAATTTATAGCCTTCAGTTTTTTTATTCTCAAATTTAAAAAGAACCTTTTCATCAGTGGTATCGGCTATTAATTGCCTTAATTTTTTTGCATATTCCTCTCGGTATTTAGCGCCTGACAATCTGGAACCCCAAAGGCAATATTCTTCATGATTGTAGGATAAATAAATAGCTTGAGAAGTAAAAATCTCAGCAAGTGGGACTGCTGGTTGATTAGAGCGGATATTAATTTCAGGTAGTAAGAAACTTCCGTTCTTATCCGTGTAAGTGAAATCTTCAGCACATTTGCCATCAGAAAAATTTAATACTCGGTCTATTCTCACATTAGATAAAGGCTTGCCCTTTTCACTAACTTGGCCTTTCACCTCAGGGCACAAGTGCACTTTGTAAGCACCAATATGATTACCAAACTTTTTAAGTGTCGTTAAAAATGACATAAACAAGAAGCCTTAAAAATAGGCCGTGAACATTTTGTGGAGGGTTGCTACATGATTCCCTATAAGCTTAAATATTCACATGCCTTTGTAAATAGACCTCATATGATAAACAAGCCTATATAAAATACAATAATTAAAGCTTCAGATGTATAGGTTAAAGGAAGTTAAACCGAGCGCGAAGTAAATGACTTTGAGAAAGGCCATTAATATAAAGCGTGTTAACAGCTTTACTTACTAATAAAAAAACCGCCATTTTGAAGTGACCCCCAATAGTTGGACATTCCAATTACTGGGGGTCTTTTTATGTCCAAACATCACCGAGCTTTCAAGCTCAAAATAGCTGAACTCGCTTTGTCTGAAAGCTCTTCGGCGGTAAGTAACAGATTTAATGTTACAGATAGGCAGGTCCGATATTGGACCGCTATTTATCGAATTCATGGCGCTGAAAGCTTCAGGTCTGTTCACAAACCTTATTCTCTAGCATTTAAGGCTGAAGTGTTAAAAACGATGACAGCAAACAGTTGGTCACTCGGTTATACCAGTGCTTTCTTCGATTTATCGTCCCCAGGCATTCTTTTTCAATGGCAAAAGCTTTATGCTCGTGATGGTATATCACGTCTTAAACCACAGAGAAAAGGTAAGCCATTCATGACAAATAATTCTTCTTCATCAAAACTAGTAGAGCAAATGACTGAGGAGGAGTTACGAGAAGAACTAGCATACTTACGAGCTGAGAATGATGTGCTAAAAAAGTTAGAAGCCTTGGCTCAAGCCAGAAAGAAAAAAGCAAAGACAAAACGATAGTCGTCGAAGAGTTCAAGGCAAAGCATAGCTTACGACACCTTTTAAAGGCTACAGGGCTGCCAAAGAGTGTTTACTATTATCATCGCACTACTTGTAAGCAACCCTGTGCAAGCAATGATTTACTGGTAAAAATACGTGATATTTATCACGCGCATAAAGGGCGATATGGCTATCGCAGAATTACGAGTGCCCTGAGAGCAATGGGAGTACTTGTTAATCATAAGCGCGTTCAACGGTTGATGAATGAGTTAGGACTCAAGTCAAAAGTAAGGCCTAAGCGCTATAAATCCTATAAAGGTGAAGTGGGTAAAATCGCAGAAAATACGCTTAACCGCGAGTTTACTGCGCAGAAGCCAAATCAAAAATGGGTGACGGATGTGACGGAGTTTAAAGTGGATAATGAGAAGGTATATCTATCGCCTATGATTGACCTATTCAACCAAGAGGTAATCAGTTACGAAGTCAGAAAATCCGTTGCACTCCCTTTGGTAACTGACATGCTTAAAACAGCAACTGCTAGGTTGAAGCCAAATGAAAAGCCAGTTGTACACTCAGATCAAGGGTGGCAATATCAAAACAAACAATATCAAAATCACCTTAAGGAAAAAGGATTGCAACAAAGTATGTCTAGAAAAGGAAATTGTTTAGATAATGCGGTTGCTGAGAACTTCTTCGGCATATTGAAGAGCGAGATGTACCACAACGAAACGTTTAAAGACGTGAATGATCTTATTGAAAACATTAAAGAATATATCCACTATTACAACAATGAGCGTATTAAACTGAAACTAAAAGGCCTGAGTCCAATACAGTATCGAAATCAGGCCTTGGCAGCCGCTTAGAAATGAGTCCAACTTTATGGGGTCACTTCATTTGGCGGTTTTTTTGTTGGTAAATAATAGAATCACTAGATTTAACGTATTCGGTAATTCTTTGAATTAACCAGCTGTTTATTATTTGAAATCGGCGTCAAAAGTTCAGATATCAGCTGCCTATCTATCTGAGCATTTCTTTCACTCAGTTTATGAATAAACTCTAAAGGTGTAAGCCCATGTGATTTTTCTTTAATGGTAATACTCGCGCCTTTATCAATTAAAAGTTGCACTAAACCAAAGTCATTAAGCAAAATAGCCGAGTGTAGAGGTGATAAACCATCTATGTCACTTAACGTATTTACTTTGATTCCTTTAGAAATAAAGTATTTGATATAAACATCGCGCTTATCTATATCTTTAATTTCAAATAAAAATGCTAAACCAGCGCCTGATTCAAGTGATTCAATATCACTCTTATCTGCTCTATAATTAAGTAAGTAATATTCACAAGCATCACTTGGGATGCAATGAGTATGCTCATCAGTGCTGCAAATAATAACATCTTCAATATCACTATTAATGAGCGAATATAAAGTAACTGCAGAATATCCAACAGATAATAAAAGTAACAAATAAATAGTAAGCTTTTTCACCTCTACTCCCAGATTCCTTAACTATCAGCATCAGTGTATGCAAGCATAACGAAGTAATTATTTACAGAATTAAGCTCAACCTTATTTATTTTGCCAGCGCTAACTTCACCGCCGCCTCGGCATGTATCTTGGTGGTATCGTAAAGCGGAACCTGTGTATGTTGTGGCTTTACCAACAAGGCGATTTCAGTACAGCCTAAAATGATGGCTTGCGCGCCTTGTGCAAATAAGCGCTCTATAATGCGTATATAATCAGCTCGCGAATCGTCATCAATAATCCCTTGGCATAACTGCGAATAAATAACCTCGTGCACTCGCTTTCGCTCATTAGGCTCAGGTAGTAATACCTCAATGTTATGCTTAACGGTTAAACGCTCTTTGTAAAAGTTTTGCTCCATTGTAAATTGCGTTCCCAACAACCCTACTCGCGTAATGTTATCGTGTTTTAATTGCTCAGCGGTGGCATCGGCAATGTGCAAAATAGGAATGGTAATATTACTGGCAATCTCACCGGCCACTTTATGCATAGTGTTGGTACAAATAAGTAAAAAGTCGGCACCACCAACCTCTACAGATTTAGCTGCCTTGGTGAGTAACTTAGCTGTTTGTTGCCAATCGCCTTGATGCTGTAGTGCTTCAATTTCCGCAAAATCGACGCTCACCATACAAATTTTAGCACTATGCAGTCCACCCAACGAGTTTTTAACGCCTTCGTTTAAAACTTTGTAATAGCTGGCTGTTGACTCCCAACTCATACCACCCAACATACCGATTGTTTTCATAGCTAGTTCCCACTCTCGATTACAGTTTACGTTTCACAGTAAGTTAAAAATAGCCGCTCTTCACTAGAAACTTAATTAGCCTTATTAACTGCACTGATCACAGCGTCAGACAATAACAACTTATCGTCTTTATATACTTCAAGCCAACCTGGTGGTGAGGTATCACAACCAATTACCGTTACTTGCAATACGTAACTGTAACGTCCGTTTTTAAACGTATAGTGATGATTGCCGCCACTACCTTCAAAGGTAATATCACCATTAATTAAAACGATATCAGGCTTATCGCTTGGGCTTTTATCAATGCTCCACGACGCATAACGGAAGTTTCCATCGCCTAAATCATCAACACGAACTCGGTATTTTGCTGTGTCCCAATCGAGTATTGGTTTTTGAAAGGTTTTAATACTTGAATGGAGTGATTGTTTATCTTGAGCGATTAACTTTTCTGCATGTGCTTGCTCAGTGGTATTTTGTGTATTCACAGCAATAACTTTGCCGTCTGTGTCTACCCACATTAAGCCGTTATTGAGCATAATACCGCGCCAACCTACGCTATCCCAATCAGTATCGATATTTGAACTGGCAATAACGGCAACAAGCTCGTCGTCAAACACTTCATCAAAGCGAGCAATAAACTCAGCTTCATTTTTAATGTCAGGCAATGGGTATCGTCTTTTTAGAGGGTAGCGAATATGCGCAGCAATCGCAGTTTTATCATGCGTTTTAAAAGCAGCAATAACAGGTAAAATACTCTCATGATACTTCTGCTCAAGCGCATGTATGTTTGACGTAAAAAGTAGAGATAGGCAAAGTAATATATAATTTCGATACTTCATTAAAAAACCTTCAATTTTGACTTTCGTTATGTGCTAATACTTTGACCTAAAATCTTAAAACATACCTTTCTGTTGAGGCGCTTCTTTATGATCGGTAACTTTCGTAATAAGTTTTTCGATCTTCAAACCTTGCGGTGTTTTAGTCTGAATTATTTCCATTTCAACTATTAATAGATCCCCTTTTCCAAACCTCTCTCCCTTATCAACAGTATCAATAAACTCTCTATCAGTAATTTCTGCATAAAAACTGGACTGTCCATCAAATAATTTCCACTTATTTCCATCTTTAAAGGATGGAGATTCAATCGTTAAACCTGTAGTAATTGTATTTTTTGAAATTGGTAAATCGAAATCAAGAGGTTTAAAAAATTCAGCATCATTAGCCGAAGCTTTAGTTTGGATATCAAACTTTGAAGATTTTAACTTTACTTCGCTTAATCCTTTAACCAAAGGCTCCCTAATAAATGTATCTAACGAATTAGCAGCTTTTGGATCAGAAAGAACGTTTAGCGTTTGAATATGAAATACCTGAGTATGACCATTAGAGTTTTCGATATTAACTGTATTCGCATTACTATCTGGTGTGCACTGCTTCGGTTGATTGCCAGCTAAATGAATACATAATTTAATTGAGTCAGTAGCCAGAGTAATAAGGTCTTTGGGGGAGCTAGTACAAAATAATGCTCCAGAGGATAAACCTACCACCTGTAGTAAAAAATCAATATCAAATGATTGCCCTCTAAAACCTGAGACATCCATACATAGCGATGCATCTTTACCATAAGCTTCTGTTGTAATCACGTTCATAAATTCATCTAGTGCTAAAATATAGCGAGCAACATCTTTCGCTTTTAGCTGCCCTTTTTCAACTGCTGCACCGTAATATTCAAGAGATAGCTGATCTTCCGTAATTGTCTGCATTATAATTCCTTAATTAGAGTAACTAAAACTTAGTATTCTTTATGCTTAGTCCAAAAAATTAATACCTAGACTACACGTTCAATTCATTCAATAGTCACATCTAATGCCTATTATGTAAACAATTGAGTTATCGATATTTATTGCGATAAAAAGATACAAAAATAAAAAACGAGCCTAATTTGGCTCGTTTTTCTTTTACTGATAGCTGACAGCTAAAAACTGACCACTGCTCTTCTAATCAGGCTCATACCCCAAATTAGGCGACAACCAACGTTCTGCTTCTTCTAGCGTCATGTTGGTACGCTTGGCGTAGTCTTCTACCTGATCCTTTTGTACTGCTGCTACCGCGTAGTATTTAGCTTGTGGGTGTGAGAAGTACCAACCTGATACCGCGGCACCTGGCCACATGGCGTATGAGCTGGTGAGCTGCATACCAATACGTTTTTCGGTATCGAGTAACTGCCAAATTTTCTTTTTCTCGGTGTGCTCAGGGCATGCTGGGTAACCCGGTGCTGGGCGAATACCTTGGTAGTTTTCGCGTATTAGCTCATCGTTAGCGAGGTTTTCATCCGGTGCATAACCCCAATACTCTTTACGCACTTGTTCGTGCAAGTATTCAGCAAACGCTTCAGCAAGCCTATCGGCAACCGCTTTTACCATTATTTTATTATAGTCATCTTGCTGTGTGTCGAACGCATTGGCGAGGTCGTCTTCTTCTAAACCGCCTGTTACCGCAAACGCACCAAAGTAATCGGGTGTGCCTTTTGGCGCAATGTAATCGGCTAGGCAGTAGTTAGCAAAGTCGGTTTTTTCGGTTTGCTGGCGTAAATGACATGAGGTCGTTAATAGCTCTTTTCGCGTTTCGTCGGTGTATATTTCTATATCATCGCCCACACGGTTTGCTGGGAATAAACCAATAACACCCAATGGCTGTAAACTGCCTGACTTTTCAAGCTCATCGAGCATGTCGTTGGCGTCTTTAAATAGGCTTTGTGCCTGTTCGCCCACTACTTCATCGTCCATTATGCGCGGATATTTACCGGCGATTGACCAGGTCATAAAGTACGGCGTCCAGTCTATGTATTTGCGTAAAGTCGCGATTGATACATTTTTAAATTCGGTCACGCCCAGCTTTTTAGGCACGGGTGGTGTGTAATTATCCCAATCGAGCTTTGCAGCATTATCGCGGGCGCGCTGTATGGTAACCGGTTTTGAGCGCGGCTTTTTACGTGCTTGTTGTTCGCGTACTTTGTCGTACTCGGCGGTGGTTTTAGCTAAAAACTCTGCTTTATGCTCTTTTGATAATAAATTAGACACCACACCCACGGCGCGGCTGGCGTTATTTACATACACCACGCCTTTGTCGTACTGCGGCTCTATTTTAACTGCGGTATGCGCTTTTGAGGTGGTTGCCCCACCAATCATTAACGGTAGCTCAAAGCCACGACGTTTCATTTCTTTGGCAACGTGTACCATTTCATCAAGCGATGGGGTAATTAAGCCCGAAAGGCCTATAATATCGGCTTTTTCGTCAATTGCTGTTTGCAGTATTTTATCTGCTGGTACCATTACGCCTAAGTCGATTACTTCGTAGTTATTACATTGCAGTACTACGCCAACAATGTTTTTACCTATGTCGTGCACGTCACCTTTTACGGTAGCCATAACAATTTTACCGTTGGTGGCGCCCTCTTCTTTTTCGGCTTCAATGAATGGGTCAAGGTAGGCAACCGCGCGCTTCATTACCCGAGCTGATTTAACCACTTGGGGTAAAAACATTTTACCGGCACCAAATAAATCCCCAACCACGTTCATGCCATCCATGAGTGGCCCTTCAATCACGTGAATAGGTTTATCGGCGCCAGCACGGCACTCTTCTGTATCATCATCTATAAAGGTGGTTATACCTTTTACAAGGGCATGCTCTAGGCGTTTTTCAACCGGCCAAGTGCGCCATTCCAAATCTTCTACCCGCTCAGCTTGTGCCATGCCTGAATATTTAGGCGCAAGTTCAACAAGGCGCTCGCCCGCACTGGGGTCGGTGTTAAGAATTACATCTTCTACGGCTTTGCGAAGTTCTTCGGGGATGTCGTCGTAAACCGCAAGCTGCCCTGCGTTTACTATGCCCATATCCATACCCGCTTTTATCGCATGGTATAAAAACACCGAGTGAATCGCTTCACGTACTGGGTTATTACCTCTAAACGAGAACGATACGTTTGACACCCCACCCGACACTTTGCAATGGGGTAAGTTTTCCTTAATACGGCGGGTGCCTTCAATAAATTCTACGGCGTAGTTGTCGTGCTCTTCTATGCCGGTGGCAACGGCAAATATGTTGGGGTCGAATATAATGTCTTCTGGCGGAAAGCCAATTTCGTCGACCAAAATACGGTAGCTGCGCTCACAAATTTCAAACTTACGATCGGCGGTATCGGCTTGACCTTCGGTATCAAATGCCATCACAACAGCGGCGGCGCCAAAGCGTTTTATAATTTTAGCTTGGCGAATAAACGGCTCTTCACCCTCTTTAAGTGAAATGGAGTTAACAATGGCCTTGCCTTGAATACACTTTAAGCCTGCTTCTATAACTTCCCACTTTGAGGAGTCGACCATTATAGGTACTTTAGAAATATCAGGCTCTGAGGCAATTAAGTTTAAAAACTTCACCATGGCCGCTTTTGAGTCCAGCATGGCTTCGTCCATGTTGATATCAATAACCTGTGCACCATTTTCTACTTGTTCGCGGGCTACATTAAGGGCGGTCTCGTAGTCCTCTTCCATGATCAAACGTTTAAACATGGCCGAGCCAGTTACGTTTGTACGCTCGCCGACATTGGTAAATACTGCAATTTGTTGGGTCATTGGCGGCTCCTAATTTAAGTTACAGGCTTCTAGGCCTGATAAACGCATACGCACTTCAAGCTCAGGTAATTTTCGTGGTGCTGTGCCTTCAAGCCCTTTGGCAAAGGCACGAATATGCGCAGGCGTAGTGCCACAGCAACCGCCAACAATATTAATAAAGCCCGATTTTCCCCAATCTATAATCTCTTTTGCCATGTCGTCTGCTTCTAAGTCATATTCACCAAACTCATTGGGTAAGCCCGCATTAGGGTGAACAGAGACAAAGGTTTCGCACACGCGCGATAGCTCTTCAACGTATTGGCGCAGTAAATCAGGCCCAAGGGCACAGTTTAAACCAATTGAAAGCGGCTTAATGTGGCGAATAGAGTTATAAAATGCTTCAGTGGTTTGCCCTGAAAGCGTGCGGCCTGAGGCATCGGTAATTGTGCCTGATATCATCACTGGCAATGTACGCCCAGCTTGTTCAAACGCTTCTTCTACCGCGAATGAGGCGGCTTTTGCATTAAGCGTGTCGAATATGGTTTCGATTAAAATTATATCTACACCACCTTCCATCAGCGCAAGAGTCGACTCAACATACGCAGTCACTAACTTATCAAAGGTAATATTACGATAGCCGGGGTCGTTTACATCCGGCGATAACGAACAGGTTTTAGACGTTGGCCCTAAAACACCCGCTACATAGCGCGGTTTTTCTGGGGTTTTAGCGCTAAATTCATCACATACTGCGCGAGCTAACTTAGCCGACTCTAAATTAACTTCACGGCTTATGCTCGCCATGTCGTAATCTTCCATCGAAATGGTGGTCGAGTTAAAGGTGTTGGTCTCAATAATATCGGCACCGGCGGCTAAAAAGCTGCGGTGTATTTCAGTAATAATTTCAGGCTTGGTTAGGCTTAATAAATCGTTGTTACCTTTAATAAGCACATGCCAGTCTTTAAAACGTTCACCACGGTAGTCTTGCTCTTCAAGCTTATGCGCTTGGATCATGGTTCCCATTGCACCATCTAAAATTAAAATGCGCTGTTTGAGCGCAGCACTCAGCTCTTGATGCTTATTGTTTTGAGGATTATTCGGCATAGTTGTTAGTCCTTACGTCTTGGCTAACTAAGTTAATATCATAGGGTGTGGTTTGGTAAACGTAATAATTTAACCAGTTTGAAAACAGTAAAAACGCGTGGCTTTGCCATGTTTTAGACGGTTGTTTGCTGGCATCGTCATCAGGAAAATAGTTTTCGGGCTTTGGTGCATCGGAACTTTTTTGTAAATCGCGTTCATATTCGGCTTTTAAACTGTCGGCATCGTATTCGGGGTGGCCAGTAATAAATACTTGGCTGCCGGATTTATTTTTAAGTAAATACGCCCCTACTCGTTCAGAGCCCGCTAATACCACCAGCTCTTCACAGGCGTTTATTTTATTAATATCTATGTGGCCATAACGTGAGTGCGGTACTAAAAAGGTATCGTCAAAGCCGCGAGTAAGTGCGCCATGAGCAAAATAGCATTGGTGGGTAAACACTCCGCAAAGTTTATTATCTTTTAAATCGCGCTTTAAATTATAACGGTGGTATAAAGCCGCATGGGCAGCCCAACACGAAAACAAGGTAGAAGTTACATGCTGCTCGGCCCAATCAATAATCACTTTGAGCTCTTCCCAGTAAGCCACCTCTTCATACTCTAAATGCGCGAGCGGTGCACCGGTAATTAACAGTGCATCGTAGTTGTTGTTTTTTACTTCTGAGAAATAACGATAAAAAGTATCTAAGTGTTGCTCTGAGTTGCTACTGCTGCGGTGCGTGTCTAGGCGCAATAGCTCAACATTTACTTGCAGCGGAGAGTTAGCCAACAAGCGAATAAACTGTACTTCGGTTTCTACTTTATTAGGCATAAGATTAAGAATAGCCAAACGCATAGGGCGTATTTCTTGGGTTTTTGCACGCGTTTTTGGCATTACAAACACGTTTTCATGACGTAAACGTGCAATAGCTGGCAATTCGTCTTCTACTGTAATTGGCATTCTTAAAGCTCCTGCTCATAAAAACCGAGAGTTGATACGCTCTCATTATGAACAGAATGCCAAAAATATCAACCTCTAGATGTATAGATGTCTAAATGAAATTTATTCACGCAGCTTATATAAATTGAATATGTACTTTAAAACAGTGCCATTCGTTGACTGTTTCACCTGTGAGCCACTACAATACAGCATTGAAATTTTTATTATTATTGAAGGCTTCTTCCATGGTTTTACCTGATAAGTTTATATTCTCGATGAGTCGAGTATCTAAGGTTGTGCCACCAAAACGCACTATCTTAAAAGATATTTCGTTGCATTTTTTCCCAGGCGCAAAAATTGGTGTGCTAGGTTTAAATGGTTCTGGTAAATCATCACTACTTCGCATTATGGCGGGTGTTGATGAAGAGTTTGAAGGTGAAGCTCGCCCTCAACCAGGCACTAAAATTGGTTACTTACCGCAAGAGCCTGTTTTAGACGAAAGCAAAACAGTTCGTGAAATTGTTGAAGAAGCTGTAGGTGAAGTAAAACATGCCCTTAACCGCCTTGACGAAGTGTATAACGAATACGCAATGGAAGGCGCTGATTTTGACGCACTGGCTAAAGAGCAAGGTGAATTAGAAGCGGTTATTCAAGCGCACGATGGTCATAATATCGATAACGTATTAGAGCGTGCTGCCGATGCACTTCGTTTACCTGAGTGGGATGCTAAAATTGAGCACCTATCGGGTGGTGAGCGCCGTCGTGTTGCTATTTGTCGTTTGTTACTTGAAAAACCAGACATGCTGATTCTCGATGAACCAACTAACCACTTAGATGCTGAGTCGGTTGCTTGGTTAGAGCGCTTCTTACATGACTACGAAGGCACTGTTGTGGCAGTAACGCATGACCGTTACTTCCTTGATAATGTAGCAGGTTGGATTTTAGAGCTTGACCGTGGTGAAGGTATTCCGTGGGAAGGTAACTACTCGTCTTGGCTTGAGCAAAAAGATGCCCGCTTACAACAAGAGCAAAAATCTGAAAAAGCACGTCAAAAGTCGATTGCACAAGAACTTGAATGGGTTCGTTCAAACCCTAAAGGTCGTCAAGCTAAGTCAAAAGCACGTATGGCACAGTTTAGCGAACTACAACAATCTGATTACCAAAAACGTAACGAAACTAACGAATTGTTTATTCCACCTGGCCCACGTTTAGGTGACCAAGTATTAGAAGTAAACAACTTACGTAAAAGCTTTGGCGACCGTGTTTTAATTGATGACTTAAGCTTTAGCATGCCTAAGGGCGCTATTGTGGGTATTATTGGTGCCAATGGTGCAGGTAAATCAACGCTATTCAAAATGTTAAGCGGTGAAGAACAGCCAGATAGCGGTAATATCAGCATTGGTGAAACAGTAGAACTGGCAACTGTTGATCAGTTCCGTGGCAACATGGACGAAAGCAAAACGGTATTCCAAGAAATCTCTGACGGCCAAGATGTACTAAAAATTGGTAACTTTGAGTTCCCAAGCCGTGCTTACGTTAGCCGTTTTAACTTTAAAGGCAACGATCAGCAAAAGTTTGTTAAAGACTTATCTGGCGGTGAGCGCAACCGTTTACATCTAGCTAAACTGTTAAAAGCAGGCGGCAACGTGGTACTTCTAGATGAGCCAACCAATGACTTGGACGTTGAAACATTACGTGCTCTTGAGAATGCTATTTTAGAATTCCCAGGTTGTGTAATGTGTATCTCGCATGACCGTTGGTTCCTTGACCGTATTGCTACACACATTTTAGATTACCGCGACGAAGGCCAAATTAACTTCTTTGATGGTAACTACACTGAATACGAAGAGTGGCTTAAAAAGACTCTTGGCGCAGAAGCTGCGCAGCCTAAGCGTATTAAGTATAAAAAAATTGGCTAACAGCCACAGTTAATAAGTTAAAAGCCCTGCATTTTATGCGGGGCTTTTTTATGCGAGCTATTTTTATCTTTAAGCAAATTGGCGTGTTGGGCATTACCAGCTATGCTTATTATAAATAACAGCTTTATAAGATTATTATGCAAAACCGTCGGCAATTTTCTCGTATTATGTTCTCTACTGCAGCGCAATTAGTTATGGCTAGCAGCCAGTATGAATGCACTCTATTAGATATCTCTTTACATGGTGCGCTTATTACTAAAAGCGATACATTTACTGGGAACAAAAATGACGAAGCAGTACTACGTTTTACTTTGCCACAAAGCGATATTGAAATAAAAATGCCGGTGGTTATTCGTCACATAGAAGAAAACCATATTGGTCTTAAATGCCATAGTATTGATATAGACAGTATCACGCATTTAAAGCGTTTAGTTGAGCTAAACCTTGCTGATGAAACATTATTACACCGCGAGCTTGAAACGCTTATTCACCAAACATAAATAGACGCACTGCGTGAAGTTGATTACCATAATCAAAAATAATTAAACGACGCAGATATGAGTTTAAATCCCAATCTACCTTTAGTTTATCATCCTAACTACTCGTTTAGTTTCGATCCCAAGCATCGCTTTGTAATGAGTAAATTTGCACAGCTACACCAACATGTTAAAACCCTTGGGCTTGCTGGCAGTAATATCATAGAGCCACCACATGGTAGTGTAGAAGAGCTAGAAATAGTACATTGTGAAAATTACATTCACGATTTATGGCATAACCGCCTAGACGAAAAAGCCATGCGCCGTATTGGCCTGCCTTGGTCACAAGCACTAATGAACCGCACATTTACCGCTCCGCTGGGAACACTTCAAACTGCGCGTTTAGCGCTTAAAAATGGGCTTGCGTGCCATTTAGCGGGCGGCACTCACCATGCTCATAGTGATTTTGGCTCAGGTTTTTGTATGGTGAACGATTTAGCTTTTACCGCACAAACGTTAATTCAAAATCGTGAAGTGACCAACGTACTGATTTTTGATTTAGATGTTCACCAAGGCGATGGCACCGCAGCTATGCTGGCTCATCAACCTTATGCGTTTACCTGTTCAATACACTGTGAAAAAAACTTCCCGTTTAGAAAGTCCCCTAGCGATTTAGATATTGGTTTAGCCAATAATATGCAAGACGCTGAATATTTAGGTATTGTTGACGATACGCTGCAATTTTTATTAAACGAGCTTAACCCGGATCTTGTTTTATACGATGCTGGCGTTGATATTTGGCAAGAGGATGGCTTAGGCAAACTGGATATTAGTTGGCAAGGGATAGAAAAGCGCGACCACTTAGTACTTAAACGCTGCCTTGCAAATAATACCCCTGTTGCCACTGTGATTGGTGGTGGTTACGACAGAAACCATGAACGTTTAGCACAGCGCCACGGCATAGTTATTGAGCAAGCGGCTAGTTTTTAATTATATTTTTAACTGACTCGGCGTAATGCCGGTCCAACGCTTAAAAGCTCGGCGAAAATTAGGAATATCATAAAATGCTAATCGCATCGCGACTTGTTCATTGCCTTGCTGGCACACACCAAGTAAATGCAGTGCTTTAAGTTTATTTTGCTCATCTTGTAATTGCGAATAGCTAACACTGTGTTGTTTTAACTTACGTTTAAACGTAGCAGAACTCATGGCAAAATGCTCAGCACTGTTAGCTAGACTGTTATTTTTATCACGGTAAATGCGCTGGCACACAGCCTCAACAAAAGACTGTGATACATTCTTATTTAACTCACTTTGCGCTATGCACTGCTGCCACCTAAGCTGACTAGCCTCTGGGTTTGGGCACTTAAGTAGTTGTTTATCAAAATGCCAACGAGTATAGGGCTGCTCAAACCGTACCCGCAAACCTAGGTGCTGCTCATACTCTTGAATATGCCGCGGGCGCTTACAGGTAAAGTCAAAATAACAGTGCGGGTAGTGATCACTCACTCTTTTTAGTAAGCTCATTAACGCAGCGCTGTATATTTCAAAACAATAATTTTTTAACGATTCGTCCATACCTACATTCGGTTGCAAGTACAGATAGAAATCATTTTGGAAAATATGCTTACGAGTAAAAAATAAAGGGGCTAACGTGGCGCGAATATGTTGCAATTGTTTTAGCGCAGCGCCAAGGGTCGGGCTTAAACGGACACTTTGCATTGCTGGGCTAACGTCATTAACCAATTGATGACCCAGTAAAAAGCCACTATCATTACTCTTCATTAAGGCTTTAAACTGGCTAATTAAAGCCAACAACTGCGATAAACTAAAGCGCTGTGATAGATCATATAAATCTGGCTCAAAAATACCCGTACCACGCAGCAATTTATGAAGCGGGATCCCTCGTCCTTGAGCAAGCTCCACCAGCGCAGTGATCACTCCCTCCGCGCTGAGGTATTTATCATCTAGGCTAATATACTGCTGCACCTAAAAGGGCCTTTTCTTGTTGTAATTGTTGATGTAACTGGCTGGTTTGCTGCACTGGATCTTGCGCTAAATCCATTGCCATGGTGGCGGTTAAAATATGCTGAAACTGGGCACCTTTGCTTTTTGCGACTTTAAACGCACAATGATTAAGCGCCGCCTTCATTTGCGCTAATAACTCTTTGGCTTGGCTTTGGCTGGTACCCGGCATAAGCACAATGAAACAATCACCAGCATAGCGACAAAGCACATCATTCAAACGGCAATTCATTACTAATAAATCACTGACTTCTCGCAGTAACCTATCGCCTTCACTGAAACCAAACTGCGCATTAAACTTTGCAAAGTCTCGAATATCAATAATGCCTAAGGTGGCGGCTTGCTGTTCACTTTGACGTTGCTGTATTAGCGAGTGTAAGTAATTAATTCGATATAACCCTGTAACAGGGCAGACTTTTTCATGCTCTCGCAGATGCGCTTCACGACGACGCAATTGGCGATTTAAAACAAACTGTTCTTGATGCCAATAATAAAGCCCTGCGCTGGTAAGCGACATACCAAACGGCGCTGGCAGTGATTCAAACCAGGTGAGCCATAATTGTGAAGGTTGCTTTAACCACTCATCGAGTAAATCGAGCGTGGCTGAGAACATAAACAAACCTAAACCTAACACTAATAAGGTAGTTACTTTACCTGGCGGACGTGAAATAAGTAATGCAGCTATCCAGCTGAGGGTCATCAACACAATACCGCCCTCACCAACAATATCGAGCCACGCAATGTCTTGCAATTGCTTAAGTTCGCCAAAGTAAGCGCATATTGCTACAGCAATAACCAATAATAAAATGATGGTGTTGGTTAATTTTGCATGGCTGGTAAATGGGTTATATCGCATTACGGTGGCTTCTTTAGTCTATGTTGGTCTGCATGCTAGCGCAGTCATACTGTATTCGTCAGGGTCATTTTGGCTCATTGATATGACATTGAGATTAAAATTTTTAGGTATTTAACCTAGTAATAACCATTTTTAGTGCTCTGGAGCCGTGTTTAAACAGCTCAACAGTCTGTTTAAAAAGCACTAAGTTAACGTTTTTTCAGGAATTAACTGTAAAACTGTCACATTAGCGTCATTAACTTTTTTTAGTTTGCTCACCAAACCAAGGACAACCGGAGCAAATCAATGAAACAATTTAAGTTAAATGCTGTTATAGCGGCATTAGCACTGAGCCAATTTAGTGTTAGCGTGAATGCAGAGGAACAAACATCGCCAAGGGAACCTGAAGTAAAGGTTTCTGAAGAGCTTGTGGTATACGGCGAGATTGGTTATCGCAACCGCTCGCAAGAACTAGCGCCAACGCTTGAATATTCACAAGAATACTTTCAACGTTTTGAACCACTCACCGCCGGTGATGCACTAAAGCGTGTTCCTAGTGTTACTTTTTTATCTGACGTACTTGAATCAGACGGCGCTCGTATGCGCGGCTTAAGCCCTGCTTACACAAAAGTACTTATTAATGGCGAAGAAGTTCCGGGCGCCGGTGCTGACCGTTCATTTTTTGTGGACCGTATTCCAGCAGAATTAATCGAGCGCGTAGAAATAATTCGTTCATCTAGTGCCAACCGCTCTGCCGATGCCATAGCAGGCACACTTAATATTGTACTTCGCGATGGCTACAGCTTAGACGGCGGTTATATTCGCGCTGGTGGCTTACGTTACGATGACGGCGAACTAAAAGAAAGCTTTGCGGGTGTTTACGGTACTGAGTTTGCAGGTGGCCGTTTACTCGTAGGTGCCAATTTACAAGGTCGTTATAACCCAAAACAAAAATCAAGCAGACGTTATGGCGATAGCCCTGAAAATAACCCTAATTACGCAACAGACGATTTTGATAACCGTGAAGATCAATCTGATATCCGTGATGGTGATGATACCTCTTTAAATGCCAGCTTTGAAAAGGTGTTTGATAACGGCGGCAAGTTTGATATTAGCGCTATGTGGGTTGATACCGACCGTACCGAAGATGAGCGCTCTTTTGAATACGACGACCCCACTGCAACCTCAGGCTCTGTCGTTGAGGGTGGTAATTTAATCTCAGATAACGCAAACGTTTCGTTTATTGATCAAACCAACTACAACATTAATTCTGGCTATGAATTACCACTACTTGGCGGTACCAGCAAATTTAAGTTAGGTTATGCCAGCTTTGAAGAATCAGTGTATGAGCAAGAGGTTGAACTTGATACGTCAGAGCTCCCAATGGTGTTTGAAGAAGCTGAAGAAACCGTTGATATCGATGATAAAGAGTGGTCATTACAATGGCAGCACAGCTTACTGGTAGGTGACTCGAAAGAAGTTCAATTTGGTGCTTTTGTACAAGGCAAAGAGCGCGATACCGCCATTTTTGTCGCTGAAGATGAAAGTGAGCAAACACTGACTGGATGGGCTCAATTTAGCGAGACGCCAATGTCATTAGCACAATTTAACAACGAATTTGAACCAGTAGACGGCGGTGTTAATAAACTTGAAGAAGATCGTTTTGATTTATTTGCGCTAATCAAGCACGAAGCGGATGTGTTCTCGTGGGAGATGGGGGTGCGGTGGGAGTCAACTGACTCAAGCATTACCGATACCAACGAAGGCGTTACTGCCGAAAATGATTATGACTTTTTCTTACCGTCGGCTCACTTTCGTTACAGCGTCAGTGATAACGGACGAGTCAGCGCCTCTGTTGCTCGCAGCTTACGTCGCCCTGACTTTGACTACATGACACCCGCCCTACTTGAAGAAAAGCTCGCTGATAATGACTTTTTAGGCAACCCAAGCCTTAAACCAGAATCATCTTGGGGTATCGATTTAGGTTACGAATACCGTTTAGGTAAAAGTGGTGTTGTTGGTGTAAACGTATTTTACCGTGACGTTAGCGACCTTATTGAAATTGCCAGTACCGGTGTTGAAGGCTCTGAAGGTGAAGGCACATTTGTACTGCAACCACAAAATACTGGTGATGGCACAGTTCAAGGTATTGAGTTTGATTTATCAACCCCACTGAGCGCATTGAACATGCCTAATACTGGAATCTTCTTAAATTACTCTTGGCTCGACAGTGAAGTTGAAGACAGTTTTGGCAAGCGCAAATTTAACGACCAATCAGATTATGTTTATAACGTAGGCTTTATCCAAGATTTACCAACCCTTCGAGCATCATTTGGGGCAACGTACCGTAATCAAGGTGATGCATACGGACGCTTTGTCGGTGAAGAAGTGACAACCTCTTACGGTGCTGATTTAGAGCTTTTCGTTGAAAAACGCTGGGATGACATCACCCTTCGCCTTGTTGGTTCAAACTTACTTGATGCCAGTAAAGATGAAGTGTTCAACAAGTTTGACTCGCTTGATGATCAAAATAATCGTGACTTTGATGAGTACGAGCTTGAATCTGAAGAAGCAGGTCCTGTGATTCAAGTAATGCTACGTTACGCATTTTAATCACACGTATTGTCACTTTAAGCACGTAATGGCAACCCATCGCGTGCTTTTTTGGAGTTAGAACATGTTTAAATTGTCTTTCATAATGGCTGCGCTACTGTGCTCATCAGCGCTAAGTGCAAACGAGCCTGTTATTTATAAAGATGCACTATACCAACAACAAAAAATTGCCAAGTTAACTACGTTGCCTAATAGCCTTAACTTTATGGTAATTGGTGACTGGGGACACAACGGCCACTTTTACCAAAAAGAAGTGGCTCATCAGCTAGAAATTGCTATGTATCAAACCGATGCCGATTTTATTGTCTCGACCGGCGATAACTTTTACCCAAATGGCGTGGCAAGTGTGAACGATCCTCTTTGGCAATCAGCCTTTGAGAACATATACCATGGCCCGCACACATTTGAAGATTGGTATGTTGTTTTAGGTAATCACGATTACTTAGGTAATGCCCAAGCACAAATTGACTACACCGCAAAAAGTCAGCGCTGGCAGTTACCTGCAAGGTACTACAGTAAAACATTTGCGCTTGAAAACAACGAGCAAGTGTTAATGGTGTTTTTAGATACCAACCCGATTCAACCTGAATATAAAACCCGTGAAAAATACCGCTCAACTCAAGGGCAAAGTTATCAAACACAATTGGATTGGCTTGAAACCCAACTTGCTGGCAGTAACGCAAAATGGAAAATTGTGGTAGGCCATCACCCGCTTTATTCAAGTGGTAAACGCTTTGGCCGCAACCAAGGGCTTCGCGACATTTTAGAACCTATTTTGGAGCGTCATAACGTGCACGCTTATATCGCAGGGCACGAGCACGACTTGCAATACAACCAACCAAAAAATAGCAAGGTGGCTCACTTTGTCTCTGGTGGTGGCAGCGAAGCGCGGTTTGTAAAACAACGTGAATTTACCCGCTACGCAGAAGCAACACCGGGCTTTTTAAGTATCTCTATCAATGGCGAAACTCTCAGTGTAAGCGCGATTAATCACCTTGGTGAAGTACGTTTTAACACTGAAAAGCACCTAGATAAGTAAAGGATAAAATAATGAACTTTAAACTAAATACAATTTCAGCGGTGCTATCAAGTGCTGTGCTTGTAACTGCGCTTGGCGGTTGTACACGTAATGACGATACACAAAACCCGACAGAAATAGCAAAGCCGGCTGTTGAGGCTAAGTTATTTGGCCCACAACAAAACATGCAAGGCTCACAAGCAGCTGCACTTGGTAATAATCAATGGCTAATGGCGAGCGAAAGCCAAGGCTTATTACTTGCCGATAACGAGAAAAGCAGTGTGCTGTTAGCCGGTAACTTTGAGTCAATTTCACTAAAACAATTATCAGCGCAGCAATTTTTACTCGCCAGTCTGGATAAGAGCCAAGATAACGTTGCTATTTTTAAGCTTATGAAAAATGGCCAAACTTGGCAGCTAAATGAACTCACTCGTATTAGTCCACCTCAAGCTCAGCCTGATACAGTGTGTTTATTTAAAAACAACAATACCGAGACTGTATCAGCGTTTGTGCCGGATGTTCGAGGCCTGATCAGCGAAACTGTTATTTATGATTTAGCCACTAACCAAGCTAAAAATATCGCAGTACGTGAGTTCTCTGCGGTCACTGAGGCTTCAGGTTGTGCAGTAAATGACGACACAAAAACTCTGTATGTGGGTGAAGCAGAGCTCGGAGTGTGGGCTATCAATGCTGATGCAGAATCAGATGCCAATAAGCAACCTGTGGCTTTAGTACAGCCATACGGCGAATTAAAAACTGAAATCGGAGCTTTATCGGTATCACAAGACGGTACTGTATGGCTTAGCGCCACTGATGGCAATATGATCTATGCTTACCAAGCTCAAACAGACACGCTTAGCCAATGGTCACTGTCAGGTGAGTACACTACTGAGTCTGTTGCAGCAAGCTTTATTAATGACAATCAAGCGCAGCTAGTTTTGATTGATGATGAAACCGGCGCTTACATTCAAGCAAACGTTAACTACGCAGCGCAAACTTCTGTCTCAAATAGCAAAGTTGCTATGACTCACCTTCATGCCAGCGCACAAACCACACCGGTTGCAGCGTTTGGTGATGCAGCAGATGACCCAGCAATTTGGATAAATGAGCAAGACGCTAAAAACAGCTTAATTTTAGGCACAGATAAACGCCGTGGCTTAATGGTTTATGATCTTGCTGGCAACAAAGTACAGTCGCTCAATATAGGACGTTTAAATAACGTTGATGTGCGCCAACATCAAGGTATAAACAACGAAACCCATACGTGGATCACTGCCAGCAACCGTACACTTAATAGCATTAGCGTATTTACTGTTGATGGAGAAAACAAAGTAAACCATGTAACAGAAGTCGCGACTAACTTACCTGAGATTTACGGCATGTGTATGTATTCGTCTGATTCTGGCCATTACGTGTTTGTTAATGATAAATCAGGTTTATTCCAGCAATATAAGCTCATCGGTGAGCAAGATAATCTAAGCGGTGAACTGGTTAGAGAGTTTACCCTACCAAGCCAACCTGAAGGCTGTAGTGCTGATGATAAACTAGGCCAATTATTTGCAGGCGAAGAAGATGCAGGAATTTGGTATATAGGTGCAGAGCCTACATCTGGAAACAAAGCAGTAAAGCTACAAAGTGTTAATGAGCAGCTGGTGGCAGATGTTGAAGGCATGGAGATTTATCACGCCAATGATGCGCGCTATTTAGTGGTATCAAGCCAAGGCGATAATAGCTATGTGCTTTACAAAATCTCAGATGATACACAGCCTAGTCTCAGCTTTGCAGGTAAGTTTAATGTAGTTGCTAACCTAGATAAAGGCATTGATGGCGTAGGTGAAACGGACGGTTTAACCGTTACAGCAAAAGCTTTACCAGGTTATCCTGAGGGCATGCTTATAGTACAAGACGGCTATAACCGTATGCCACTGCAACCGCAAAACTTTAAAGTTATTGACTGGCGCGAAGTGAAAAAAGCAATTAGATAATAGCTAACTCTAAATATACTGATACACACTAAAACTTAAGTGTGTATCACGTTTAAGCCTTACTAAAATTTAACTAAAGATAATTTTTTATAAATGTATACTACACTTTATATCTATAAATTAATTGAGGTTATTATGCGGCTACCTTATTTCGTATCTTTATTTATCAGCATTGTATTTTGTACCAGCTCGCTTGCTAATGCCGAAGAACCACCAGAACTTCCGCCATTAAACCCCAAGTATGAAGCAGAGCATGCCTTGGTATTGGTTAATAAAGGTTCAAGTGTATACGCCATTAACATTCCAAGCTTTGAGCTTCCTTATGATATGCATGTTATGTACAAGGTAGATGTATCTGATATTCCATTTTTAGATTTAGTACGTGATGCTGAGTTAGTTACCGTAAAATCAAAGCCGTTTAATATTCAACGCTTAATGCGAGGCGAAGAAGTCGCAATTACCGCAGATGTGTATCTTGGAGATTATAGACAAGGAGGTAGCTTAGTTTACAGCGATAAATTAATAGAGCTTAGCGAGCAGTTATTTACTCGTGAGCTAACTGATTTAAGCCCAGCCTCAAAATGGCAACAGTACGACATGGTTACGCTAAAAAATAACGAGCGTATTTACATTCACCAAATAACTCAACCACCAAGCTATCATCATATTATGTTTGTTGATTTAAGTGGTGCCTGTTTACAAAAGTTTCGCACCTCAACTGAAGTGCCCTCTGCTGGTGAGCTAAATTATAAGTTTATAAATTGTGGCACATTGAAACCGATGTTTTATGATGCTGAAAGCTTAAGTAAATAAGCTTTATTTGAAAACGTGTTCAGCAATCAATTTAAGCCCAGCTTGCATCGCCAAAGTTGATTGCCCAGCAAATCCTAAACGTACATAACTATGTTGCTTAGGTATTAAGCTACGTTCTGAGTCTTTAAAGTAAAATTCAGGCTCAACCTGTACATACACACCTTTACTTTGCAGTACTTGCTTTAATTGGTCCACCGGTTTATTTAAATTAACCCACATCGCCATGCCACCGTCGGGTTTTATATATTCAATTGGATAGCCTGATAATTGCAGCTGCGTTAGATAATCACCCATCGCTTCATAGCGCTGCTTATAGAGCTTTGTCATACGCTTTAAATGGCGTTCAAAACCACCTTCTTTCATCCAGTGTGCGACAGCTAATTGCATAATCACATCATTTTTATGGTTCATTAGCTGCTTCCATGCGGTTAATTGTGCGATTACCCCAGGCGCTGCACAGATATAGCCAATCCTTGCTGCTGAAAACATAATTTTTGAAAACGTTGATAGATATATCACAATGCCTGCGGGGTCATCGGCAGCCATGGGTTGCAAAGGCTGGCAACGGTAGTGAAATTCATGGTCGTAGTCATCTTCAATAATCATCACATTATGGGCATAACACAGCTGATAAATTTGTAAGCGCCGGGTGGGTGATAAGGTCACAGTCGTTGGGTATTGATGCAGTGGCGTTAAATACAGAAGTTTAATGGGATAGCGTTCAAGCTGAGTTTTAAAATCATCAACACACAACTCTTCATCATCTTGTTTTATATCTATAAGCTGCGCGCCACATGCTGCAAATGCTTTACGAGCAGGCGGGTAACCTAAGGTTTCGGTTGCAACATAATCGCCTTTATTAATAAAGGCTTTTGATACTAAAAAAAGCGCTTCTTGAGAGCCATTACACATAAGAATATCGGCTGTTTTTAGGTTTCGTGCTTTGTATAAATAATGACTAATTTGCGATTTTAAATTAGGCTCCCCAGCCACACTACCATAATGAAATTGGCTGGTATCTAAATGATTAAACACATGACTTACAGAGCGTTTAAATTCTTTATAGGGAAAGCGTGTTAAATCGGGTAAGCCTCCAGCAAAGTTATAAGCATAGTGATTTAAGTCCATTATAGGTTCTGACACCGTAAGCGTGGTAGCAAATCGATACGGCTTAGGATCCAATGCTTGAGACTGGGCAGTGTTTATACTGTTTTGAATAGGCAATGTATTGGTAACGCTGTAGCCTGATCGTTCATAGGATTCCAACCATCCTTCTGCGACAAGAAGTTGTAGGGCATTCATTATTGTATGGCGGTTTAATCCGTACGCTTGTGCCATATCGCGTGCAGAGCAGAGTTTGCTGCCAGCGAGAATGTCCCCTTTTATAATCGACTCCCTAAGTGCATCTGCTATTTGCAGGTATTTAGCTTTACTCTGGCTAGTGAGCTTTATATTAAGTGGCTGCATAAACACTTTCCAAACTGGTATAGGTAAAAATTAAATTTTGGTTGTTTTTAACAAACCAATAAAGCGTACATTTGTTATGAATAAATAGCAAAATATGGGGCTTATAATGTTCACAACGCAAATTCATCAAACCAACAAGGTTGCCTTAGAGCCACTTAAACTCAAACATCTCGAGGGTCTATATCAAGCAGGTAAACACCCACAAGTTTGGCAGTGGGTATTAAGTAATTACACACAAACCCAAGTTAAGTTGGAGCAATGGTTTACACATAGCGCGCAGTTTAATCAAAACGAGCAAGTGGTTTTTGCCATTATTGATAAACATTCACAGCAAGTTGTTGGCACAACCCGTTTATTTAGGTTAGACAGTAACAACTTAAGCGCTGAAATTGGCCATACTTTTATTAGCTTCACTGCACAGCGAACATACGTAAATACGCATGCAAAATATTTACTTCTGAGATATGCATTTAATCAACTTAATTTAGTACGGATTAGTTTTAATACCCATGAGCACAATCAACAATCACGCAATGCCATTGCCCGTTTAGGCGCTAAGTTTGAAGGAATAGCCCAAAAAGACCGACGTCTAGAAGATGGTTCATATCGCAACACCGCAAAATTCAGCATTATTGACGAGCAATGGCCAGCTATAAAGTTACGACTTGAGGAGCTATTATAATGTACCCACCCGAGCACTTTATGCAAAAAAATACCGAGCAATTGCATGCGCTTATTAATAATTTTCCATTAGCAACAATTTTTATGCCCTGCTCAAATAGTCAATTAAATAACATTTGTCATGTACCTATGTTATTCAACTCTTTAGAAAATATGTTTATTGCACATGTAGCAAAGCATAATCCACTATCAAAGCTTGATAATAAACAGGTGAATTTACTCTTTAATAGTGACAATTGCTATTTATCACCCTCCTATGCGGATAATCAAACATTGCCTAGCTGGCTTTACGCATCGGTGTTAGTGACTGCAAAAGTACATATTATTAAAGATGAGCTAAAAAAAGATCTCGTAATGCGAACCCTTACTAGTCATTTTGAGAAAACATTTGAGCCTGAGTGGAAAATTAATGAAGTGCCTGAGCAGCATCGCAATACAATGTATCAACACCTGAGTTTTATAGAGCTTACGCCAATTCACTGGCAAGGTAACTTCAAACTCAGTCAAAATAAATCAGCCGCTATAAGAAATAAAATAAAACAAAGTCTGGTAGATGCCAATAAGCACTCAATAGCGGCCTTGTTTTAGGAATGAAAAAAGGCTCCTCGCAATGCTCAGAGCCTTTGGTTAACTTTGGGAATTAACTCGGTTCATTGATCAGATGATGATCAGTTTAGCGCCACTAACTGTGGCGCAATTGTTTGATAATCTACCGCCATGGCAATACTCAAAGCGGTAATATTAATAATTGAAAACGCAAACACTTGGCGTGCCCAACGGGTGGTGTCAATGTTGTAGCGATACCCTCTAAGTGCCATGAGTAACCACCAAAAACTGGTGATACAGGCAACGGCCATAAAGGCAGCACCGGTATAACCACTAATTGGCAATAGCATCACCACTAAAGCATATACGGCAATATAAAGCACAATATGGCGCTTAGCTTTATTAACACCTTGTGCCACGGGCAATACTGGAATATTAGCGGCTTGGTAATCCTTAAAGCGAAAAATAGCAATTGCATATGAGTGCGGCATTTGCCACAAACTAAACATCACCAGCAGTATTAATGCGCCCATATCGAACACACCCGTAACGGCGCAATAGCCAACAACAGGTGGAACTGCGCCCGACAGACTACCAATAAAGGTGCCGTAAACAGAGTTGCGTTTCATGTAGAGGCTGTAAACCCCTACATAGATGACATAGCCAAAGGCGGCAAAAAATACCGCCGCTTGAGTGGTAAAGGCGATTAATAAGCCAAAGCCAATTAGCCCTAATAACACGCCATGGCTTAAAGCGGCTTTTGCAGACATTTCGCCCGTTACAGTCACACGTGAGCGAGTACGCGCCATGGCAACATCAATGTCTCTATCAATAACATTGTTTATGGCACATCCCGATGCAACAACAAGCGATAAACCAACCAAGGTAACCAACATTAACCATGGGTCTATATCACCGCGGGCGGCGAGTAAAAAACCACCGGCAACGCTGATCAAATTCCCCATAATAATACCTGGCTTAGTAACAGCTAAATAACGACGAAACATCTGAAACCTCTGGGTCTGTTGACCTTTGCGGATTAAAATTTGTTCAAACTAGGGGCGGTTTAATCGCGGCGCGAGGTTTGTAACCTAGTGGGCTAAGTCAAAACCGAGCAACAAAGAGTAAATCGCCCCTAGGCAGAACCCTTCGGGCAGCGCCTGTTTGGCATTGATGCTGCGTTATCGCCTATTTATGGGAAATAACCACACTACATAGGCTCTGCCTTACCTAAATACCAAACAGGCTGCTGCAGATTCAACCTTGAAAGGTCAACAGACCCTAGTACATCATCATTGCGTTTGATTCATAAATGATCCAAACAGACAGTCCAACCACCATGACGATGATCAACGCGCTAAACAAGAAGGTAAAGGTATTCGCTTTACCTTCATCAGTGGTGAAATTAAGGTGTAAAAAGTATTTTAAATGCACCCAAATTTGCACGATTGCTAAAGTAACAATACTCCAAAGCGTGGTGACCTTTGAAAAGTCGCCCTCCATCACCATCCAAAATGGAATGGCCGTTAAAATCACTGACAATACAAAGCCAATAAGATAGGTTTTAACACTACCGTGTGACTGATCATAATGTTGGCTTTGCATTTTCTCTAAAGCATGTGTTTCGCTATGGCTCATTATATTGCCCCCATTAAATAAACAACGGTAAATACACAAATCCACACAATATCTAAAAAGTGCCAAAATAAGCTTAAGCAACTTAAGCGCGTGACGGTTTGTTTACCTAAACCGCGCTTAATCACCTCAATCATCATTATGCTCATCCAGATAAGGCCTGCAGTTACATGTAAACCATGCAAGCCCACTAATGAGAAAAACGATGTTAAAAAAGCACTTTGCTGTGGGCCATTGCCATGAACAATTAAATGATGAAACTCATAAATTTCCATACCAATAAACACCGCGCCTAAACAAAAAGTGACCGCGAGCCAACCAAGCGTCAGCGCCTTTTTTTGCCCTTGAGCGGCAATCATGGCAAAACCAAAAGTAATACTACTTATAAGTAGCGCCGCAGTTTCTACGGCAACAAAATCAAGCTCAAAAATATCTTTGCCCGATACACCACCTGCGGTGTTCATATAAAGCACTGCGTAGGTTGCAAAAAATGAGGCAAATAAAAGGCAATCGGTCATTAAATAAAGCCAAAAACCAAAGATTGTATCGCCAGAGGTATCGTGATGTTCATGCGTATGACTTAAGCTATGAGGCTCTAAATTTACATGGCCTTGAGTTGCAGATAACGTACTCATGCGCTTACCTCCTTCGTATTACTGGCAATATGCGCGCCTTCAATTTGTAATATTTCATCGTTTTGCACGTAGTAATCTACACCACTGGTGTAAGCACGGTTAATAAACAGCGCAATCGCGCCAATAAAACCAAGCCCTGCTAGCCACCAAATATGCCAGATCATGGCAAAACAAAACGCCGTTAAACTCGCAGCAATAAGCACACCCGATGCGGTATTTTTTGGCATATGAATTGGGCTATAGCTAGATTTAGCTTGATAAGCTAGGCCTTTTTCTTTCATATCAGTCCATGTATCAATATCATCAACATGCGGGATTTCAGCAAAGTTATAGTATTGCGGTGGTGATGACGTTGACCATTCAAGGGTGTGACCGTTCCAAGGATCGCCAGTGGTATCATCAAGCGCTTCGCGGTTTTTAAAGCTCACATATAGCTGAATAATTTGGCAAATAATACCGAACATAATAATCACGGCCCCCACTGCAGCAATATAAAGCCAGATATTCCAATCAGGATTATTAGAGTGGTTTAAGCGACGCGTCATGCCCAAAAAGCCAAGTACGTACAATGGCATAAAGGCTACGAAGAAACCGATTAACCAACACCAAAATGACGCTTTACCCCAACGCTCATCAAGCTTAAAGCCCATTGCTTTTGGAAACCAAAAAACAAACCCGGCTAAGTAGCCAAATACTGCGCCACCAATAATGGTGTTATGGAAGTGAGCGATTAAGAATAAGCTGTTATGCAATACATAATCGGCACCAGGGATTGCCAGTAATACCCCCGTCATACCACCAATACTGAAGGTAACCATAAAACCTAGCGTCCAAAGTACCGGTACAGTAATGCGCAAACGGCCACGGTAAATAGTAAACAACCAACTAAATAACTTAACCCCAGTAGGCACAGCTATGACCATGGTCATCACCCCAAAGAAGGCATTTACATTGGCGCTTGACCCCATAGTAAAGAAGTGGTGTAACCATACAATAAAGCCAAGAATAGAAATGGCACCGCTGGCATATACCATCGATTTATAACCAAATAAGCGTTTACCAGTGAAGGTAGATACTATTTCAGAGAAGATACCAAAAGCTGGTAATACTAAAATGTATACCTCTGGGTGACCCCATGCCCAAAACAGGTTGATATACATCATGGCGTTTCCGCCTGCTTCATTAGTGAAGAAGTGAAAATCTAAATAACGGTCTAGCGTTAGCATGGCAAGCACGGCGGTTAAAATTGGAAATGATGCCGCAATTAAGATATTTGCCCATGTACATGCCCATGTGAAAATTGGCATTTTCATCAGTGTCATACCAGGGGCACGCATTTTAAATACTGTCACTAGGAAGTTAACAGCGGTTAATAGCGTACCGAGCCCCGATATTTGCAAGGCCCAAATATAATAATCGACCCCTACCCCAGGGCTAAAGGTCAACTCCGACAACGGTGGGTAAGCAACCCAGCCTGTTTTAGCAAATTCACCAAATATCAGCGATAGATTTATTAAAATGGCGCCACTGGCAGTAAACCAAAAACTTAAATTATTTAAAAATGGAAAAGCCACATCGCGAGCACCAATTTGCAGTGGTACAACAATATTCATTAAACCAATCATAAATGGCATTGCCATAAAGATGATCATAATAACGCCATGGGCGGTGAATATTTGGTCGTAATGTTCTGGCGGCAGGTAACCTGGTGCACCACTGGTAGCAAGCGCTAACTGCGCACGCATCATAATGGCATCGGAAAAACCACGAAACAGCATGATTAGCGCTAATAAAATGTACATGACGCCTAAGCGTTTATGATCAACCGAGGTGATCCAGTCACGCCAAAGCACACCCCATTTTTTATATTTTGTTATTAGCCCAGCTATAATAAGCCCGACAACAGCAATCACCGCCATGGTAACCATGATAATAGGTTCATGAAACGGAATTGCATCTATAGATAATTTACCTAAAAACGACATGATTATTCCTCGCCCTGGCTGTGTGATGATGGCATTGAATGATTACCCATTGCCTGATGCTCATTACTCATCTGCTGATGTTTACCCATCGAGTGGTGTTTTTTGTTCATATCGCCATGCGCCTGCATGTATTTCATCACTATGGTATGAAATAAACCGTCATCAACCTTGCCATAATAAGCGACGGGATTGTTTTCACTCGCTTTGGCAAGCTCAACATAATTGGCATGAGTAAGGCTATTAGCGTTGGTTTTAACCTGTTCAATCCACTGGTTAAAATCAGCTTTTGTTGGCGTTGCAATGGCATTAAATTTCATACCAGTAAAACCCGCACCACTGTAATTAGCCGAAAAGCCTTTAAACGTGCCTGGCTCATTAGCAATTAAATGCAGCTTAGTTTCCATGCCCGCCATTGAGTAAATTTGACTACCTAACTGGGGAATGAAAAACGAGTTCATGGTACTTTCTGACGTGATTTTGTATTCAACCGGAACATTAGCTGGAAATACCAATTCGTTTACCGTAGCAATACCTTGCTCAGGGTAAATAAATAACCACTTCCAATTAAGTGACACCACTTCAACAGTTAAGTGTTCACCTTTACCCTCTATCGGTTTATAAGGGTCAAGCTCTTGAGTTGACTGCCAGGTGATCACACCTAAAATAACAACAATAACAATAGGAACCGCCCATACAACAGCCTCAATCTTATTAGAGTGAGCCCATTTTGGTGCGTAAATTTCATGGTTTTGTGTGTCTCTGTATTTCCAAGCAAAATATAAAGTCATCACAATAACGGGGATCACAACTAACAACATAAGCACAGTGGCGATGATGATCAGATTTTTCTCATCAATACCTATCTGCCCTTTTGGGTCGAGTACCCCGCCATTACAGCCTGATAAAATCAGCGCCATACTAGCTAAAGCAATATTAAAAAGGTTACGAATTAACAAGGGACTATCCTAAAACCTAAAGAGTTTTTATTAGCTGCCAAAAATATTTAGCAACGATATTTGATAAAAACCCAAGTTAATTAAGATTGAATTACAAATAATGCAGAGCGAATGCAAGCATGAAGTATTGACCACTGGCTTAATAAAAAACACCTAGCAGAACCAACCCAGCTTTTTTAAACACATTAATATAACGCAATAAAAATTAACTTGGGTGAGGTGTGGTTGGCTGAGAGTGTGTAAAAACACTAAGCTACAATGAAAGTAATCGTTATTTACAGCAAGAATAAATAATTAGATACCACAGGTGTAACCTATACCCATAAAATTAATGGGTAAACAGACAACCTGTAAAGCTAGGTGGAGCACGACAACCATGTGCAGCTTGCACGGGTTGCTGAACTTTAGCCTCGCTAAAAGCAAAGGCTGCTTTACGGAGGATTATTCCAGCACGACGCGCTGGAAACATGTGGAACAATAGCCAACTAAGGCCAATAAGTAACTGACACGATAAGATAGGATGAGCTAAAAATTCGGCAATCGTCAGTAATAATGGCTCTATAAAAAAGCCATCACTCACCAATGCTTCAAGCCTAAAGGCATCCTCAATAGCGCCACTAAGCAACATAACGGCGTTAAAAACTAATAATGTTATAGCCACACTCACGCCTCTTTTCGCTTTTTTACAGCGCTCATGCAACACTGACTTACCTAAGGTAAGCAAAGCGCTGGTATGAAATAAAGAAAATGAGTTCAAAAACATTAACCTATTAAAATGACTAATAACAAAATTTGGCATACACAGTGGCAACAAAAACAGGTTGCAGCCGTAAAGCCTTATACAGTGACATGAAATACAGTCTCAACGCATTAGCACTATTTGGCTAAGCTAGTTTTGATCCGCATCAATAGAACTTTCAAAACTTACTGAAAGTTCGGGCATGAGTATAACAAAGAGAGTTTTCTGTTCAAGATAAAAACACGATTATTTTATCAGCTGGTGATTTATTTATAGCGATATAAATAAAAAAACCTCCCGTAGTGAGCTACGAGAGGTTTTTGTTTAAACAGAAATAAATCTATTTAAAGAATTTGGTTTTCTTTCCATACTTGCTCTTTGGCTAGACGCTTTTTGCGTTTATCACATGGATCATCGCAATCACACGCTTTATCAATACCTACAGAGCCTAGGCCTCCGCAGCTACTCGCCATCGATTTTCTTTGAACTATCATGCCTATCGCCATCGCAGCGACAATTAAAATAAGTAAGCCAAAGGTTAGAAAAAAAGTGACATTGCTTAGCCCCTATTGTTCAGCAATAAAATGAGCTCAAATAGCGTATTTGAGCTTCGTATATTATATACCCTCATGCTAAGGATATAAACCTAAAGACTATAAATAAGGCTTAAACGCAGGACTTGAATAAGTGACTAAGCCCTGTGCCGATTTAGCAATTAAATACACTGGCAAATCATGCTGCTGCGCATACTGTTGTGCTTTTTCCATACCCATAACCGTTAAAGCAGTCGCTAAACCGTCTGCCGTCATAGCGCTTGGGTGTAAAACTGTGACAGAAACTAAGTCATGCTTAATTGGCATCCCTGTCATAGGATCAATTAGATGCGTATAGGTTTCTCCATCCATAGTATAAAAGATTCGATAATCACCTGAGGTGGCAATACCGTTATTACCTGGTGCAAGTACACGGTGTACTTTTCTCTCGCCTGGGTTTGCATCAGGTTGTTCAATTGCTATTCGCCATGCTTGATTGTCTGGTTTTGTACCAGCAATACGAAGCTCACCGCCAATCTCAACCATGTAATCTGTAATGTCTTTGCTTTGTAATAGCTCAGCCACTTTATCAATACCATAGCCTTTTGCAGTTGCTGAAAACGACAACTCTAAATCAGCCATCGTTTTTGCTAAGCCTTGCTCGTTAAGGACTAGCTTATCTATACCAATGTTATTGATCATATTTGCCAGGGCTTCATCGGTTGGGCGCTTTGTTGGTTTTTTATCTGGGCCAAACCCCCATAAATCTATCAACGGCCCCATAGTCACATCTAGGGTCTTTGTTGAGTTACCAATACGCATTGATTCACTAATAACGGCTCTAAAATCATCACTGATTGGCATTACTTCGTTGGCATCTAAACGGTTAAAGGTGTTTATTTCTGAATCTTCGATATAGGTCGACATAGACTGGTTGATATCAACTAAAACCGCATCGATTTCTGCTTGTACTGCTTGAGGGTCAACTTGCTCAGCGTAAAACTTAATGTGGTAAGTTGTACCCATCGTTTTACCTTCTAAGTAGGTTTCCTCTGGGACTGATTTTCCACATCCAGATAACAGTAAAGTCAGCGTGATTATAAATAAGGCGATTATGCCCTGGGGAGTATTTACTTTGTTCATAACAACCCTACTTAATAGGTTAAAAATTAATATAAAAAAGCCTCGTCACATAAAATGCGACGAGGCTGGTATTTTAACTAAATTTAATCAGTTTGGGTATTAGCCACCGAAATCATCTAGTAAGATGTTTTCTTCTTCAACACCTAAGTCTTTAAGCATAGTGATAACAGCCGCATTCATCATTGGAGGACCACACATGTAGAACTCACAATCTTCAGGCGCTTCGTGATCTTTAAGATAGTTCTCAAATAACACGTTATGGATAAAGCCAGTATAGCCTTCCCAGTTATCTTCTGGTTGCGGATCTGAAAGCGCAGTATGCCAAACAAAGTTTTTGTTCTGTTCAGCTAGGCCGTCAAAATCTTCAACATAGAACATTTCACGTTTAGAACGCGCACCATACCAGAAACTAATTTTACGCTTAGAGTTTAAACGCTTAAGTTGGTCAAAGATATGTGAACGCATTGGTGCCATACCTGCACCACCACCTACGAATACCATTTCAGCGTCTGTGTCTTTAGCGAAGAACTCACCAAATGGACCAGAAATAGTTACTTTATCGCCTTCTTTAAGTGACCAAATGTACGAAGACATTTTACCACATGGTAGGCTTAGGTTTCTTGGCGGCGGCGTAGCGATACGCACGTTAAGCATGATGATGCCTTCTTCTTCTGGATAGTTAGCCATTGAGTAAGCACGAATTGTTTCTTCGTCTACTTTTGACTCCAGATCGAAGAAACCAAAATGGTTCCAATCGCCACGATACTCTTCAGGAATATCGAAATCTGCATATTTAACATGGTGAGCTGGCGCTTCGATCTGGATGTAACCACCCGCACGGAACGGCACTGACTCGCCATCAGGAATTTGTAGCTTAAGTTCTTTAATGAACGTCGCTTTGTTATCGTTAGAGATAACTTCACAATCCCATTTTTTAACACCGAAAATTGACTCTTCAAGTTCAATTTCCATGTCGTTTTTAACATTAACCTGACACGCTAGGCGACAACCTTCACGTGCTTCACCTTTAGAGATGTGGTCAAGTTCAGTTGGCAGAATATCACCGCCGCCTTCTTTAATGTGTACGCGACACTGGCCACAAGAGCCACCGCCACCACATGCAGAAGATACGAAAATACCTGACTCAGATAGTGCACCTAATAGCTTACTACCTGCTGATGTTTTAATGGCTTTGTCTGCATCGCCATTAATGCCGATGATGATATCACCGCTTGCAACTAGCTTAGATTTAGCACCAATGATGATTAAAACTAGTATTACAACGATAGCGATAAAAACACCAACGCCTAAGAAAATATCCATGATTGACCTCGCTATTATTACAGTGAAATACCAGAGAATGACATAAAGCCAAGACCCATCAAGCCAACAGTGATGAAGGTAATACCTAAACCACGTAAACCATCTGGTACGTCTGAATACTTCATTTTCTCACGGATACCTGCAAGTAATGTAATTGCAAGCGCCCAACCCACACCAGCGCCAATACCATAAACAACAGACTCGCCGAAGTTATAGTTACGCTCAACCATGAAGGCTACCGCACCAAAAATTGCACAGTTAACTGTGATTAGTGGTAAGAAAATACCTAATGCGTTGTAAAGCGGTGGGAAGAACTTATCTAATGCCATTTCAAGAATTTGCACTAGTGCTGCAATAACACCAATGAAAGTTAAGAAACGTAAAAAGCTAAGATCTGCTTCTGGGTAACCAAGCCACTCTAGTGAACCTGGTGCTAATACCGCATGGTAAACCAAGTTGTTAACCGGTACTGAAATACCTAATACAACAATAACCGCTACACCTAGGCCAATTGATGTAGTTACTTTTTTAGACACGGCTAAGAAAGTACACATACCTAGGAAGAATGCTAACGCTAAGTTTTCAATAAAAACGGCTTTTACAAATAAACTAATATAATGTTCCACTTATCGCCCCTTACGCTTTAGCTTCTACTTGGTCTTTCTTATAAGTACGAAGTACCCAAATGAATAAACCAATGATGAAGAATGCACTCGGTGGTAAGATCAATAGACCCATAGGTTGGTACCAACCACCATTTTGTACTAATGGAATAATATCAACACCGAACAGTGAACCTTTACCGAATAACTCACGAATAAAGCCAACAGTAAGTAACACTACAGAGTAACCTAAGCCATTACCTATACCATCAAGGAAAGACATTAATGGCGGCGACTTCATTGCATAAGCTTCAGCACGACCCATTACGATACAGTTAGTAATGATTAGACCAACGAATACTGATAACTCTTTTGCCGTAGCGTAAGAGAAAGCTTGTAGTACTTGGTCAACCACGATTACTAATGATGCAATAATCGTCATCTGTACGATGATACGTACTGATGATGGGATATGGTTACGAATAGTCGAGATAAAAAGGCTAGAGAATGCAGTTACCAAGGTCAATGCAATTGACATGATTAATGCATTTTTTAAGCTAGACGTTACCGCTAGCGCAGAACAAATACCCAGTACTTGTAATGCGATTGGGTTGTTAGCGAAAACTGGACCAAATAGGACCGCCTTCATTTCTTTAGTATCAGCCATTAGTTCAATGCTCCTTTACGTACTTTCGCAAGGAAAGGGCCAAAGCCATTTTCGCCAGTCCAAAAATCAACTGCATGGTCAACACCATTAGACGTTAATGTAGCACCTGAAAGACCGTCGATCTTATGCTCATCACCGGCTGCAGTCCCTTTAACGATTTGGATTGGTAACTCTTTACCTTCCCACGTTGCAGTCCACTGTGGGTTTTGAATTTCACCACCTAAACCAGGTGTTTCGTTATGTTTGTAGAAAATGATGTCTTTAATAGTTTCGCCATCGCTTTCAAGCGAGATAAAACCGTACATTAAACCCCATAAACCATAACCCTGAATAGGAAGGATGATTGCATCAGTAGAGCCATCGTCTTTTTTAGAGATATAAACAGGCGCACGCTTGGTAATACGCTGAATACCGGCGATGTCCTTAATACCATTCTCTTTTAAAGATTTACTTAACTCAGCATCGTATTTGCTTTTTTCAAAGTCAAAATCTTCTACCGGCTCAGCAAACTCACCACTTTGCATATCAACAAAGCGAGTTTCGATTTTAGCATCAAACGTTTCGGCAACGTTATCAACTTTGCCAATACCAGCAGCAGCTAAGATATTGCTTTGAATATCTTTTGCTTTATTTGCTTTTTGCAGAGGGCGAAGTTGTACAGATGTTAGTGATACAATAACTGCACACACTAAACATAATGAGACAACAACAGCTAGCGTTTTGCCAATTGATTCGTTATTACTAGACATTACGTGCCAACCTCCGCTTGATATTAGCTTGCACTACAAAGTGATCGAATAAAGGTGCAAACAAGTTAGCAAATAAGATTGCTAGCATGATGCCCTCTGGGTATGCAGGGTTAACAACACGGATCATGATAACCATAAAGCCAATAAGCGCACCGTATGCTAATTTACCTTTATCAGTAAATGCAGCAGATACAGGGTCAGTTGCCATAAAGAACATACCGAATGCAAAACCACCTAATACCATGTGCCAGTACCAAGGCATAGCAAACATTGCATTAGTTTCAGAACCAATGGTGTTCAGTATTGATGAGGTTACTACCATACCTAGGAATACACCTAGCACGATACGCCAAGACGCGATGCGCACGTAAATTAGGAATAAACCACCAATAAGTACAGCTAGTGTAGACGTTTCACCCATAGAACCTTGAATGAATCCGTAAAACGCATTCCACCAAAGCTCGATATCAGTCGCGTAATTTAACGTTCCAGCAAACGCTTGACCAAGCATAGTCGCGCCAGAGAATGAATCTACGGCAGTCCATACTGTGTCACCTGAAATTTGTGCAGGGTATGCGAAGAATAAAAACGCACGACCAGCAAGCGCAGGGTTTAAGAAGTTACGGCCTGTACCACCAAATATTTCTTTTGCGATAACTACACCAAAAGTAATACCTAGCGCAACTTGCCATAAAGGAATCGTTGCTGGCAGAATTAATGCGAACAATACAGAAGTTACGAAGAAACCTTCATTAACTTCATGCTTACGCACAGAAGCAAATAACACTTCCCAGAAACCACCAACAATAAAGGTAGTTGCATAAATAGGTAGGAAGAAACAGGCTCCGTAGAACATTTTCGCACCCCAGCCTGCATCAACGGTTAATTCACCGCCAAGTAACTGGAATAAACCTACTTGCCAAATATTCGCTAGCTCAAAGCCATTACCAAGTGCAATTGCCGCTTGATGACCAATGTTGAACATACCAAAGAACATGGCAGGGAACGTCGCCATCCACACTAAAATCATCATGCGTTTTAGGTCGATGTTATCACGAACGTGAGTTGAACCTTTATTTACATAACCTGGCGTGTAAAAAATAGTCGCAGCAGCTTCATACAGCGCGTACCATTTTTCATGCTTACCACCTGGTTCAAAATGTGGTTCGATATCTTCTAAGAAAGTTTTTAAGCCCATTTTAGCCTTCCTTCTCGATCGTAGTTAAGCAATCGCGTAGGGCTGCGCCGTACTCGTATTTGCCAGGACAAACGAAGGTGCATAACGCTAAATCTTCTTCATCTAATTCAAGCGCACCTAATGAAATTGCACTGTCTAAATCACGAGACAATAAGTCACGTAATAAAAGCGTTGGCAAAATATCAAGTGGCATAACACGCTCATAGCTTCCAAGTGGAACCATGGCACGTTTTGAACCGCCTGTAGACGTTGTCATTTTAAATAAACGACTCGGTGTAAGGTGAGACAAGAATGTACGCGTTACAGAGAATTTATCACTACCTGGTGCAATCCAGCCAAACAACTCTTTTTCGCGACCTTCAAGTAATACAGATACTTGAACGTGGTAACGGCCTAAGAATGCATGAACACCAGACGACGTAGCACCTGCAAGTACAGAACCAGAAATAACACGGTTATCACCGTCTTCTAATTCACCTGCTACTAAGTCATCTAATGAAGCACCTAATTGTGTTTTCACTAAACGAGGATTCTTAACACGCGGACCTGCAAGCGAAATCACACGGTCTGTGTAAATTTCACCAGTAAGGAAAAGGTGACCATACGCAATAACGTCTTGGTAACCAATGTGCCAAACTTGCTTACTAGCAGATACTGGGTCAAGGTGATGGATATGAGTGCCAACAAGGCCAGCTGGGTGCACGCCACCAAACTCATGTACTTCTACTTGAGCAATAGGTGAACTAGGAACTTGACTGCCTGCTTGCTTACAAACAAATACTTTGCCATCGGTTAAACGTGACACAACAGCCAAACCTGCTTCAAACGCTTTCGCATTTTCAGCAATAACTACTGCAGGATCTGCAGCAAGTGGATTGGTATCGATAGCTGTCACAAAAATAGAGCTAGGATTTGCATCCAACGCCGCTATTTTACTAAATGGGCGAGCACGAAGTGCTGTCCATTGACCCGATTGAACTAGTACTTCTTTAGCTTTTTCACGGTCTAAGCTATTAAGCTCAGTTTCCGAGAAAGAACCAAAGGTGATTTGCTCACTGCCGTTTACTTCAATAACAACAGATTGCAGAACACGTTTAGCACCGCGATTAATTTCTTTTACTGTACCAGAAGCTGGTGCAGTAAATAATACGCCTGGGTTCTTTTTATCTTCAAAAAGTACCTGGCCTTTTTTGACTTGGTCATCCACACGAACATGCATGGTTGGACGCATACCGATAAACTCTTCACCTAGCACAGCTACACGTTTGACGGCAGAACCATCATGAATAACTTGCTGAGGTGCGCCCTCTAAGGGTAAATCCAGACCTTTTTTTATATTGATCATACGCACTTGCACTACATTAACGGAAAGAAACTGAAAAATCGTACCAACCACGCCGCTATTTGTATTATTGCAAGCTATAAAATGACTCGCTATAGATACCAAACAAGCAGCGCAGTAAAACTCCTCACATATTGCTTTGATTTTAACATTATTGTGACTGACTATGCGAGTGTATTTATGAAAATTATACGAGAGAAACGTTTATTTAGTTTTGTAATTCATAATTAATAAAATACAAGCTAGACCAAAGTGGTAAATAAACCAACAAATAGCAAATTTTTTTCAAATCAAGGCTAAAAAACAAAAAAGTCGCACTAGGCGACTTTTTCAAAATTGCATTACTAGCTACAGATTAATCAATCATATTTGCAATTGGCGCAACAGGGTTAACATCTTGCTCGTAATCAACCGTATCAATGCCAAAACCAAACAGGCGTAAAAACTCATTATGGTAGCCCACGTAATCGGTAAGCTCATCAATTGAACTTGTGTCTACACTATCCCAAATAGTTTGAACACGTGCTTGAACGTCATCTTCCAGCTCTTTGTAGTTTTGGAATAAATGTCCGCCCTCATCAAAACGTGGTGAATCACCGTATAGGTTTTCATTAAATAACGCATGAATTTGCTCAATTGTGCCCTCGTAAGTGCCATCAGCCTTCATCACTTTAAATAGTGCCGAAATGTAAAGCGGCATTATTGGGATTGCCGAGCTTGCTTGGGTAACAACCGCATTAAGTGAAGAAACGTAAGCTTCGCCATTTAAATCTTGGGTAGCGGCTTTAATAGCTGCAGTGGCACGGTCTAGGTCTTCTTTTGCCTTACCTATGGTTGCATGTCCATATATTGGCCAAGTTAGTTCTTTACCAATGTATGTGTAAGCCGTTGTTTTAAAGTTATCTGCTAGTACATCAGCGTCTTTAAGGGCGTCAATCCACATTTCCCAGTCTTCGCCACCCATTACTTTAATGGTGTTGTCGATATCGTCTTGGTTTGCTGCTTCAACAGTTACTTCATCAATTTCACGCTTTGACGTATTTAAGTTTTTAGTGGTTACTGCATTACCAATAGGCTTAAGTGTTGAAGAAAACACTTCCCCTGTATTTGGATCAGTACGACGAGGTGATGCTAAGCTGTAAATAATACAGTCAACCTTACCTAATTCAGCTTTAATGGTGTCGATTGTTTTTTGTTTGATTTCGTTAGAAAACGCATCACCATTAATATTTTTAGACCATAAGCCTTCAGCTTCAGCGGCTGCTTGAAATGCCGCCGTGTTGTACCAACCCGCAGAGCCTGTTTTACGTTCAGTGCCTTCTTTTTCAAAGAACACACCCAATGTTTTAGCGCCACCACCAAATGCAGCGGTAATACGAGATGCAAGGCCATAACCTGTAGACGCACCAATAACTAATACATTTTTAGGCGCATTTTTTAATGCCCCTTGTTGCTTAACATAATTAATTTGTTCTTGAACATGCTCTGCACAGCCAACTGGGTGTGCATTGGTGCAGATAAATCCGCGAATTTTAGGCTTAATGACCATTGATCATCCTATATCTTTTACAATAAAAATTAGCGCTAGTTTAAAGGCTAAAACAAAAAAACTGATCTGATCAGTTACTCACTGCTCAAACCAATCCACTATTACCTGTTATCCAACTTTTGAGCCGCCCATGCAATTAGGTGACTGCGGCGCTTCGCCGTCGTGCTCTGTAAATTCCTCAGGAGTGTAAGTGTGCATAGCAAGCGCATGAATATGATTTGCCAGCTCATCTTTTAAAATTTCATTAATTTCACGATGACGCTGCAATAATCGCTTACCAGCGAATTCTTCACTGACTACAATCACTTTAAAGTGAGATTCAGTCCCCGCACTGTGCATATGGCTTTCGTTAATAACATTTAAATGCTTACACGCAATAGCATTTGCTAGCTTGTCACGTATTTGTTGTTGCATTGACATAAAAACCACCCTCAAAATTCAGTTATATGGTTACTATAACAACTGCGGCTACACCATGGCTAATGCTATTTAACTGAAACTATTATTAATATAGCGAAACGTTAAACTTATCCGCGGGTGTTTAAGCGTAGTTTGTTTAGGCAACGCATGTTGGTAATTTTGTTGGCTCTGTCCGTTCATTATTAAACAACTACCACTTTGTAATTTGATGTTAGTAATGCTGTTGCTTACTTTGTGTTTAAGTTTAAATAACCGCTCTGCACCAAGCGACACACACGCTATGGTAGGCTCAGGCCCTAGCTCAGCCTCGTCATCGCTATGCCAACCCATACAATCGTGGCCATCCCGATAATAATTAACCAAAATTGAGTTAAATGGTTGCTGTAGGTGATTTTCTAAACGTGTTCGCATGGCAAGTAATACGTCTGGCCAAGGCTCTAAGTCGAGTTTATGCCCAGAATAACCGTACTCAAGATTTTCTTCGCTGATAAAACATTGTAGCCTAGGTATTGGCCCCGTTTTACCAAACACTGTAATGTTTGGCTGTTGCCAATTTAGGTTTTGCTGCAAATAATAAAATAAATCGAGGCTTTTTTGTGCGCTAAGTACCTTACTTTGATAAGAAAAGCCATTTGGTAACAGTTGGGGGTTGGCGTTTGGCGGTTGCATGTTAGAATTTACCTATCATTTGATTACCGATCATTAAACTATTATGACTACGCAAGCTACGCTCGGCGATAACACTTTTACTCTTGAACGCTTTCCTTTGGATCAAAAAAACCGCAGCTTACAAGCGTGGGATTCAGCAGACGAATACCTTATTGACTATGTTAATGAACACTACCTTGATTGTCGCTCGTTACTGATCTTAAACGACAGTTTTGGTGCACTTAGCTGTTACTTTAGCAAGCAACAATTAACAGTTTGTTCAGTAAACGACTCATATATTAGCCATCAGGCAGCTGCTTATAACTTAGCGGAAAACAAAATCGCGACGACTGCGTTTAGCCAGCTTGATAGTTTATCGGCTCTACCTGAGCAAGTAGACCTAGTGTTGGTAAAAGTACCACGCACGTTGGCTTTTTTACAATATCAGCTATCTGAATTAAGCGAGGTGCTCGCGCCAGATACGCCAGTTATTGGTGCTGCAAAAACTAAAGACGTGCATAACTCTACTATTAAAGCATTTGAAAACTTTATTGGTGAGACGAAAACAAGTCTTGCAGTAAAAAAATCACGTTTAATTATTAGCCAAGCCGCTGGCGGTTATAAAGGCGCAGATTTCCCAGTCAGCTGGCCACTTGAAGGCACTGATTTTACAATAAGTAATCATGCAAATGTGTTTTCGCGTGATTCACTTGATATAGGTGCGCGCTTCTTTTTTAATTATTTGCCACAAACAAATAAAGCCAAAAATATTATAGATTTAGGCTGTGGTAATGGCGTGGTTGGCTTAATGACATTAGCGCGCTGCCCTAATGCTCGTATTAGCTTTGTTGATGAGTCGTATATGGCGGTTGAATCAGCTCGACTCAACATTGAATTAAACATGGAAGACAAGTTTGAACAATGTACCTTTATAGAGAATGATTGTTTAACCGACTTTGAACGTGAAAGTGCCGATATTGTATTGTGTAATCCGCCATTTCACCAAGCACAAGCGGTTACCGACCACATCGCGTGGCAAATGTTTAAACAAGCAAAAGACACATTAAAAGAAGGTGGCGAGCTGCGTATTATTGGCAATCGTCATTTAGATTATCATGACAAACTAAACCGTATGTTTGGTAACTGTACTTTATTAGGCTCTAATAAAAAGTTTGTGGTACTCAGCGCAACTAAAAATAGTGGAACGTTATAAATGAAACTCATAAAGATATTATTGAGCTGTTGTACTTTAGTGGTTTTTTCGGGATGTGCCAATCAGCCTAATCAGCTTATTCTCAATCCCGTCTATAAAAGTGGACAAATAAGCTCAATCAATAACAGCTTAAACACCAGCGTGATTGATTTACGTGGTGACAGTGCAACCTTAAAGCTTATTGAATCAAGCAAAACAAAAACCATTGCCAGCACGGGTATTACTGAGTCAGTTAAAAGTGCATTAGACAGTGCGCTTAGTCGCAATGGCGCTAGCATTTCTAATTTAGCGCAATTACGTTTTGAGTTAGATATTCACGCACTGCAAGCTGTGGTTACAGAAAAGCTAATGAGCCATACCAGTGATGCCAAGATTGAATTTGAAGTACGGGTGATTCGCCCAACCAGTAATTTCAGTAAGCGTTATAGCGGTAATGCTAATTTATCTGGACCACTTGGTCATGATAGGGCAAAAATTGAAGGTCAGCTCAATAAGTTGACTGAGCAGTTAATTACCCGCATTGTATCTGACCCTGAATTAATTGCATTTTTAGAAGGTTAATAATGAAGCAACTTTTTTTAATCTGCGTAAGCTTACTTTTTAGCGTAAATAGTTTAGCGGCACAAGAAGGCCGCTTTGTGCAAAAAGATAATATTTTCCCTCGAGTAGAAATTGTGACATCGTTGGGCAGTATTGTGGTTGAGCTAGACCGCTCAAGAGCCCCTATTACGGTCAATAACTTTTTGACTTACGTGTCTGATAAAAGCTATCAAGGCAGTGTGTTTCATCGTGTAGAACGCGATGTAGAAAATGATCGTGATTTTGTAATTCAAGGCGGTGGTTATGATAAAGATTACGATGGCCTGCATGAAAACGACCCTATTTTTAATGAAAGCGGTAACGGCTTAACTAACGATATGTATAGCATTGCTATGGCCTATCAAGATCGAGAACCACACTCAGGAACGCGTCAGTTCTTTTTTAACATGGATGACAATGACCATTTAAATCCAGGGCGAGATTGGGGATTTGCCGTGTTTGGCAGTGTTATGGAAGGTTATGAGACGCTCGATAAAATCATGGCTGTAAAAACGGGTTTTAATGACAAAATTGGCTACAACTTTGTCCCTGAAAAACCGGTTGTTATATTAAATATCAAGGTGCTTGAACAAGTTCCTTTATAACTTTTTATCAGAGTAGCTTTGGCTGCTCTTTCAATGAGCCAATGAGCCCTTATGAATAGCACACTTTCCGTTCGAGAATACTTTTCTTATTTTAAAGATAAACGTTTAATTAATGTTTTTATATTTGGAATGAGCAGTGGCTTTCCGTGGGTGTTAATTGGTTCGGTAATGTCGGCTTGGCTTAAAGATGAAGGTTTGAGTCGCAGCATGATTGGCCTATTTGGCATTGTGTTTGGTGCCTACAGTATCAATTTTTTATGGTCGCCTTTAATAGACCGCACTAAACTGCCCTTTCTGTACAACTGGCTTGGTCAGCGCCGCAGTTGGATCTTGTTTTGCCAAAGCTTTATTTTACTTGGCACGTTACTACTTGCAGGACTTGATTTAAAAGCAAACCTAGCGATTGCCGCCGCACTTTGCTTACTGATCGCCATAGCCTCTGCGACGCAAGATATTGCTATAGATGCCTTTCGAATTGACACCCTTAGTGAAAATGAATCTCACAAAGCTACCGCAGCCGCCGCAATGGCTACATCTGGTTGGTGGACAGGTTATGCTTTATTAGGGGCTGTGCCCTTTTATATGGCTGATATGCCAAATATTGACTGGCCACAGATCTATTATTTTTTATCTGCGATTATGCTTTTATTAATTAGCTGTGTGTTTTGGGCTAAAGAACCAAAATCAAACCGTGAAGCTGTTCATGCCGAGCTAGAGCGTGTTTATCTTGAAAAGCTTGCGGCAAGCAAACAAACACCACTAACGAAAATACTCGCATGGCTGGGTGTCACCGTGGTTGACCCATTTAAAACCTTTTTTGCTAAAAATGGGGTTAAAACTGCACTAGCACTGCTGGCGTTTATTTTCTTATTTAAAATTGGTGAAGCATTTTTAGCACGCATGTCGATTGTATTTTATAAGGAAGTGGGCTTTAGTAATACTCAGATAGCAAATTACTCCAAGCTAGGCACGGGTTTAATCACTATCGTATTTGCCTTTTTAGGCAGTATTTTTAACCACAAATATGGCATAGTAAAAGGCCTATTTATAAGTGGTATCGCCATGGCTGCATCTAACTTAATGTTTTCTTGGATTGCCTTAGCAGGACCGCAGGAACACTTATATGCAATGGCAATTGTAGTTGATGGCTTTACCCAAGCTTGGTCTTTAGTGGCGATGGTTGCCTTTATATCTATGCTGTGTGACAGAGCATTTAGCGCCACTCATTATGCGCTACTGGCATCATTGGGTAACTTAGGGCGTACGTTATTATCGAGTTATAGTGGCGTAGTTATTGATGATTGGCTGATGGGAAATTGGTCATTATTTTTTGTTTTAACAGCACTTATGGTTTTACCTTCATTGATATTTTTATATCTAATTAGGCACAAACTATATGCATTAGAGCAAAATTATCATAATAGGTAATACCTAATGCATCCCTGCATTAGTATTAGCTGTAGACGTTAGGTTTAACTTTACGATTACAGCCTAAAAGCGTTAATCAGCTTTAATTAAGCTTAATGCTTCATACGGGTCAACTTCTAATGCATTGCAATAGCGAACAAACTCAATCACATCTAAGCGACGTTCTTGGTTTTCTATTTTGCCAATAAAAGAATGTGGCGTACCCAATATTTGCGCTAAGCTGCGCATTGTATAGCCTTTTTCATGGCGCTTAGTTTTAAGCCACTTTGTTAGCTTTGCATTTTCTTCCGAAGATACGGTTTTACCCATCATATACAACTCCTACTCGTTGTTTAACTATACATATTGCAAAGTGCTCAATGCCGTCAACATTGTAAGCCCACTGAGACTAACTAAGACACAGTGTAAACGCTTACAATTCAAACAAAAAAGATTCTCAAATATGTATTAACTCTTTATTATTGTAAAAATGAAACCTTGCCCGTCTCATTCTTGGATACATTATATACCATTCACCATTGATCTGAATGATTAATTAGTAATTCTGCGATTAAAGTCTAACAACAAATATTTACTAAGTCTGAATAAGGTTAAATATTTTATAACTTTTTTGTTTCATTTAAATATAAGCTGTTTATTATTAGGGTCTATTGACCCTAACTTAAAGAGGTTAAATCATGTTTAGACTACTCTTTTTACTGCCTATTATTTTGTGCTTAGGTTGGTACTTTTTTTTACGCCATTATGCAATTCCAATAAAACAGGGTAAAAAAGGATTTATCTATATTTTAGTTTTCTCAGCGTTTGTACTTGGTTTTTTTGTGTTAATGATGCAAATAACAGAGTACAGCCCAACTGAGTTATAATTTTTTTGAACATATAAAAAAACCGCTTATTATGAAGTGACCCCCAATAGTTGGACATTCCAATTACTGGGGGTCTTTTTATGTCCAAACATCACCGAGCTTTCAAGCTCAAAATAGCTGAACTCGCTTTGTCTGAAAGCTCTTCGGCGGTAAGTAACAGATTTAATGTTACAGACAGGCAGGTCCGATATTGGACCGCTATTTATCGAATTCATGGCGCTGAAAGCTTCAGGTCTGTTCACAAACCTTATTCTCTAGCATTTAAGGCTGAAGTGTTAAAAGCGATGACAGCAAACAGTTGGTCACTCGGTTATACCAGTGCTTTCTTCGATTTATCGTCCCCAGGCATTCTTTTTCAATGGCAAAAGCTTTATGCTCGTGATGGTATATCACGTCTTAAACCACAGAGAAAAGGTAAGCCATTCATGACAAATAATTCTTCTTCATCAAAACTAGTAGAGCAAATGACTGAGGAGGAGTTACGAGAAGAACTAGCATACTTACGAGCTGAGAATGATGTGCTAAAAAAGTTAGAAGCCTTGGCTCAAGCCAGAAAGAAAAAAGCAAAGACAAAACGATAGTCGTCGAAGAGTTCAAGGCAAAGCATAGCTTACGACACCTTTTAAAGGCTACAGGGCTGCCAAAGAGTGTTTACTATTATCATCGCACTACTTGTAAGCAACCCTGTGCAAGCAATGATTTACTGGTAAAAATACGTGATATTTATCACGCGCATAAAGGGCGATATGGCTATCGCAGAATTACGAGTGCCCTGAGAGCAATGGGAGTATTTGTTAATCATAAGCGCGTTCAACGGTTGATGAATGAGTTAGGACTCAAGTCAAAAGTAAGGCCTAAGCGCTATAAATCCTATAAAGGTGAAGTGGGTAAAATCGCAGAAAATACGCTTAACCGCGAGTTTACTGCGCAGAAGCCAAATCAAAAATGGGTGACGGATGTGACGGAGTTTAAAGTGGATAATGAGAAGGTATATCTATCGCCTATGATTGACCTATTCAACCAAGAGGTAATCAGTTACGAAGTCAGAAAATCCGTTGCACTCCCTTTGGTAACTGACATGCTTAAAACAGCAACTGCTAGGTTGAAGCCAAATGAAAAGCCAGTTGTACACTCAGATCAAGGGTGGCAATATCAAAACAAACAATATCAAAATCACCTTAAGGAAAAAGGATTGCAACAAAGTATGTCTAGAAAAGGAAATTGTTTAGATAATGCGGTTGCTGAGAACTTCTTCGGCATATTGAAGAGCGAGATGTACCACAACGAAACGTTTAAAGACGTGAATGATCTTATTGAAAACATTAAAGAATATATCCACTATTACAACAATGAGCGTATTAAACTGAAACTAAAAGGCCTGAGTCCGATACAGTATCGAAATCAGGCCTTGGCAGCCGCTTAGAAATGAGTCCAACTTTATGGGGTCACTTCATTAAGCGGTTTTTTTGGATAACGATATTTTTATACGCTAAAACTAGCACCACAGCCACATGTGGTGGTCGCATTAGGATTAGAGACAAAAAAGCGCGCCCCTTCTAACCCTTCGGTGTAGTCAACTTCGCCATCAACTAAATATTGGATACTCATAGGGTCAATGACTAAGGTAACCCCGTTTTTAACAATTTCTAAATCGCCAGGATTCGCTTTTTCATCAAAAGTAAAACCGTATTGAAAACCTGAACACCCACCGCCTGTGACATAAACACGCAGTTTTAGATCTGGGTTTTCTTCTTCGTCGATTAACTGTTTAACACGCACAGCGGCTGCGTCGCTAAACTTAATGGGTAATTCTTCAGACATCTTATAACCCTCAATACCTTAATACTAATGCACGAGATTATCTAATACCTGAGTATTTTAATCAAGTATAGTTAATCTATGCTTTCACGCTCAAATGCTAACATGGCTTGTTTAGCTCACTCTGTGAATAGGAGCAGTATAAATTAAATTTAAATGAATCTGTTGTTAAAAATCTCAAGGACTTCCCTAGACTATTTTGATAAACTTGACGCCTAAAAATGCTACGGGGAAATAAAGCATGTGGCTTGAGCGACTGAGACGTCGATTAGCAAAACCAAAAACATCCGTACAATTATGCTTATTAGGCGTAAGTGCCGGATTAATTGCTGCATTTTTTATTATACTGTTTCGTTTAACCATTTTATTTTTTCAAAGTTTATTTCTAGAAACCCCTGACGATTTTACCACCCTACCCACTTTAGAGCGGATATTAATGCCTTTAGTTGCAGCGTTATTAATAGCTACATTTGCGGCTTTCACTGGATTTAAACATTACCGCTTAGGTATTCCTTTTGTAATACACAGAATTAAGCGCCATTACGGGCAAATGCCACTGTATAACACGGTTAATCAGTTTGTTGGTGGAGCACTGGCGCTGATCAGCGGTTTTTCTGTTGGCCGCGAAGGCCCATCAGTTCACATGGGGGCAGCGGGGGCAAGCATATTAGCGAATAAATTACACTTACCTCACAACGCTATGCGTACCCTCAGTGGATGTGGCGTTGCTGCGGGTATTGCTGCATCGTTCAATACCCCTCTTGCTGCGGTTATTTTTGTAATGGAAGTGGTGCTCAGAGAATACAAAGTACATATTTTTGTGCCGATAATGCTCGCAGCCGTTACCGGTGCATTAGCCACTCAATTTGTATTTGGTGAAGGCTCAGAACTTGCGCTAATAAGCATTGCGCCTCTAAGTGGTTGGCATTATCCCTATTTAATTTTGTGCGGCATGGGACTGGGCGCGGTGGCTTATGCTTTTAATCAAAACTTAATGCTAATTATTAAAACCTTTAAACCACTAAGTATGTTTCCACGTTTAATTATTGCAGGGTGTATTGCCAGCTTAATTGCCTATGCAGTTCCACAAGCAATGGGCTCGGGTATGAGTGCGATAACCATTGCGGTTGAGTCACCTGAAAACATGCAACTACTCACCACTATTTTAATTGCTAAGTTATTAGCCACCTTATTTGCTATTGGCTTAGGTATTCCTGGTGGGTTGATAGGTCCGGTTATTGGGCTGGGCGTTTTAACCGGTACTTTAATGGCATTTTTTGCTCAGTTTATTAGCCCTGGGACTGACATAGCTGGTACTTATGGGGTACTCGGCATGGCAGGCTTACTGGCAGCAACGTTGCACTCTCCCTTAGCAGCACTGACCACAGTAATGGAGCTGACCTCTTCACCGGAAATTATTGTACCGGCGATGATCGTCATTACCACCGCCTACGTTACAGCTTTGCAGGTATTTGGTAACCGCTCAATATTTTTACAGCAATTAGACTTTCAGGGATTACCTTACCATGTGTCTCCCGCCACTGAAGCCCTACAAAAAGTAGGGGTGATGGATGATATGGATGAAGACTTTAAACTGCTCTACTCCGATGATAAAGAGCAAATAAAAAACAGCCTAGATGCCATGGACAGCCAAACACCGTTAATTGTGTTTGACGAAGAAAATGGTTATCGCCTAGCCGAATATGACTTAAGTTTAATGTCTGATCAGGCGGTCAATATAAAATACATTAGCTTACAAGGTATTAGCAGCCAAGCCACCCTTGCAGATGCCTTTGAAATTTTAAATGATAAGCGCAGTGGCGCGCTTTATGTGTATAACTTGCTAGATAATCAACAAATTATGGGATTACTACGGTGGGATCAAATCCATCATATTCTAACCATACGCAACAGTTTACTTTAACAATAATGAGAACAGTATGAGCGCATTATTAATTTACAAAACCTTGCACGTATTTTTTATGATTGCTTGGTTTGCCGGTATTTTTTACCTACCTCGCCTTTTTGTTTATCACGCTATGAGTGAAGAAAAATCGTGTAACTCAATGCTAAAAGTAATGGAACGTCGGCTACTTTATTTTGTTACTCCCTTTGCTGTGCTTACCGCAGTATTTGGCGTGTTAACCATCTTTGAATACGGCCGCGAATGGTTTCGTTACAGCATGTGGTTGCATTACAAACTAGTGCTGGTGATCATTTTATACATTTATCATGGCTACTGTTTCAAGTTATTAGCTGATTTTAAACACGATAGAAATACTAAAAGCGATCGGTTTTACCGAATTTTCAACGAGCTACCTGTTTTAGCGTTACTAGTTATAGTTGCTTTAGCCATAATTAAGCCAAGCTTTTAAATACAGGATTATAAATTACACTGCCAAGTCGCAAACTAAGTTTGTATAATACGCGCGATTGCGTGCTCCTTTATGGATTATCGCGCCTTTTTGAATAACTAGGAATAACCCCATGTTCAGTTTCCAAGGTGAAAATATACTCTCTGTTAATCAACTCGATCGAGACTGTATTGAACGTATATTTACTGTGGCAAAAAAATGGAGCCATACGCTAAAAAACAAAAGCGTACCAATGTGCTTGAAGGCGCTATTTTAGCGAACCTGTTTTTTGAACCTAGTACGCGTACTCGTGTTAGTTTTGGCACTGCGTTTAACTTACTCGGTGGACTAGTTCGTGAAACCACCGGTATGCAAAGCTCAGCGCTTGCTAAGGGCGAGTCTTTATATGATACCGCACGTGTTATTTCAGCCTATGCTGATGCGGTTGCAATGCGCCACCCAGACTCAGGCTCCGTAGCTGAATTTGCAACAGGCTGCAGCGTACCAGTAATAAACGGTGGCGATGGCCCCAATGAGCACCCTACTCAAGCACTGCTTGATTTATTAACTATTGAGCGTGAGCTTAACCGCTTCGATCAAAATATTGATGGTATGCATATTGCGCTAGTTGGCGATTTAAAATATGGCCGTACCGTTCACTCGCTATCAAAGTTATTATGCCATTATAAAGATATTAAGTTTTCGATGGTTGCCCCTAATGGCTTGCAAATGCCTGACTCAATTTTATCTGCCGTTGAAAATGCAGGACATAAAATTGAACTGGTTGATAAAATGGAAGGTAACTTAGCGGCCGATATTGTTTATCAAACACGTATCCAAGAAGAGCGTTTTCCGTCTCAAGAGGAAGCCAACAAGTATCGTGGTGGATTTAGAATTAGCCAGTCTATTTACAATAGCCATTGCAAACCTAATTCGGTATTAATGCATCCGCTTCCTCGCGATAGCCGTTTAGAGGCAAACGAACTTGATAACGACTTAAATGCTAACGACAATCTAGCAATATTCCGCCAAGTACAAAATGGCGTACTCATTCGTATGGCACTGTTTGCTTTAACCCTTGGCGTAGAAAACAAAGTCGAGCAGTATGAAGTAGACGTACCTTGGTTTAGCCGCAAACGCGACAGCTAAACTCTTATTTTTAAAGTAATAAAATAATAGGATTTTTCATGACAATTAGCCAAGACTTATTTAAACGAGCTCAAGACTCTATTCCTGGTGGCGTAAATTCACCAGTGCGTGCTTTTAATGGTGTAGGTGGTACTCCGCTGTTTATTACTAAAGCACAGGGCGCGTTTACATTTGATGCTGATGGCAACCGTTACATCGATTATGTGGGCTCTTGGGGTCCAATGATTATGGGCCACAATCACCCTGAAATTAAACAAGCAGTGCATGATGCGGTAGAAAATGGTTTAAGCTACGGTGCACCTACCGAAGCTGAAATTTTAATGGCTGAAAAAGTTAAAGAGCTAGTACCATCAATCGAAAAAGTACGTATGGTAAGCTCAGGTACCGAAGCAACAATGAGTGCAATTCGCTTAGCCCGTGGCTTTACTGGTCGTGACAAAATTTTAAAGTTTGAAGGGTGTTACCACGGCCATGCAGATTCGCTGCTAGTAAAAGCCGGCTCTGGTGCATTAACTATGGGTGTACCTAACTCTCCGGGCATTCCTGAAGATTTAGCTAAACACACCCTTACGGTATCGTTTAACAATATTGAAGAAGTGAAAGCGATTTTTGCTAAATATGCCGATGAAATCGCGTGTATTATTGTTGAGCCAGTTGCAGGTAACATGAACTGCATCCCACCAGTACCTGGCTTTTTAGAAGGACTGCGTGAAGTCTGTGATCAGTACCAATCTGTGCTTATTTTTGACGAAGTAATGACAGGTTTTCGTGTAGCCCTTGGTGGCGCTCAGGCTTACTACAACATCAAACCAGACTTAACCTGTTTAGGTAAAGTAATTGGTGGTGGCATGCCAGTAGGCGCGTTTGGTGGTAAAACAGAAATTATGGATTACATAGCCCCTGTAGGCCCTGTTTATCAAGCAGGTACACTGTCAGGAAATCCAATTGCGATGGCTGCAGGTTTAAAATCACTTGAGTTACTTAGCGCACCTGGCGTTCACGAAAAACTAGAAGCCATTAGTAAAGCGATTTGTGAAGGCTTTGAAGCCGCAGCTAAAAAAGTAGGTATTGCCTTAACGACTAACTACGCTGGCGGCATGTATGGCTTTTTCTTTACTGATGCAGAAAAAGTAACTACTTACCAACAAGCCACTGAATGTGATTTAGAGCGCTTTAAAAAGTTCTTCCACTTAATGCTTGAAGAAGGGGTTTATTTAGCGCCCTCAGCGTTTGAAGCTGGTTTTGTTTGTGCTGCGCACACAGAGCAAGAAGTTCAAGCAACAATACAAGCGGCAGAGCGCGCTTTTGCTAAGCTATAAGTACACTTTATAACGTTATTAATTACGTATAAAACACAAATTAATAATATAAAATTGAAAAGAGCCCGAAAGGGCTTTTTTTATTTGTAAACGCTTATATTTGAATAATAATTAGACTTTATACGGTCTATGTAGCCTAAATCAATTATAAGAGAAAACTATGTCAGGATTAAGACACTTAGCAGCCCCCGCCATCACACTCATGGCAAATTTAAAATATAAAACAAAAATTAGTGTTGTGTTTGGAATTTTATTATTACCGTTAGCGCTGAGTTTATTTTTTTAGTGTCTTTGCTAGGTAACAGTATTAGTGTTTCGCAAATGCAGCAACAGGGCTTAAAAGGTTACCATCGCATCTTAAGTAACCAAATAGATGGCAACACAGATAAAAATCCACAAGTTGCGCGTGCGTTAGGCTATCAAATCAATAGTACTAAAACTCAGGATATACTCGAGTTTATTTCTATTGAATCTAACTTAGCGTTAGATAACCAGCTTGCAAGCTCCTACCTTAACCGCTCATTAGTACTGCCTTTACCCTCGCTAATTGTCCAAATTAACTTACTAACACGAAGTGCAAACACTGTGATCGATAATAATCGATTTACTCCTGAAACCTTTATTGCGCTATCTAACTTAAATAAATCGTTACCCCTTTATGAAAATCAATTATATAAAACACTTAAAGTAGCAACCGATGCTGATAGCACCGTGAGCGAAGCCTTATCTGCGCCACTAAAACAATTACACAGCGCAATCAATACATTTAAAAACGCCATAGAAAAAAAATTACTTGAACCTGACAACATAGCCTTAACAAAAGCAGAATTTGCGAAGCTCACTAACAATGTAAACACGAGTATTAATACGCTAGTTGAAAAAAGTATCCCAACTCTTGAGAGTCTTATTGACAAAAAATACGCCTCACAATTGTGGATACGCAACTTAGTATTAGCGGCCTCTGTGATAAGTTTGCTATTTGCTTTATATCTTATGGTCGGCTTTTACTTTGTTGTAGTTGATACTATTACCCAATTTGCTCTTTGTGCAGAGCAAGCAGCCAATGGCGATTTAAACTCGAAGATCAATTCAAGTACTCACGATGAAATGGACATCATTGCCCAAAGGTACAATGCTTTATTACGTGCTTTTACAAAGCTATTAGAGAAGGTTAAAAGCAGCACACATTCACTATCTGATGCAACCTACTCCTTATCTCATGTAAGTAGCCAAACGAGTCAGGATGTAGAAAAGCAGCAAAACCGCGTTAATGCTATCAACTCAGCCCTTAGTAATATGAGCCACAGCGCACACAGCGTTGAGGACTCAGCTAATAAGGCAATGCTCACAGCTCAAAAAGCAACAAAACATGTTAAACAAGGCGCAGTTAACACGATGGAGCTGGCTAAATACATGCAAGACTTAAAAGTTGAATTTGCACACAGCCAGCAATCGCTTAATAAGCTTGCCCAAGATAGCCAAGAAATAAGCAAAGTAAGCAAAGGGATAAGTGAAATAGCCGAGCAAACCAACTTGCTAGCACTTAATGCCGCTATTGAAGCCGCTCGTGCAGGAGAGCATGGCCGTGGTTTTGCAGTTGTTGCAGATGAAGTAAGGACACTCGCTAAACGCACACAAACGCAAACCCAAGAAATACATCAAATTATTAGCTCGTTGCAACAATCATCTGAAGATACACAGCAAAAAATGCATTCTAGTGTAGAAAAAATGGAGCAATCTGTTGATGCCGCAACACAAACAAATCAAGTGTTACAAGATGCAGAATACAGTATGAATATGATTAAACAACAAGGAGAAGAAATAGCCCTGCGAGTAAAAGAGCAATCACAAGCTACGGCACAAGCTCTAGGCGACTCAGAGGAGGTGAGTAACCTAGCTAATCATACGCTTAGTTCGGCACAGTCTTCCTTACAGGATGCTCAGCGATTACAGCAACTATCGGATGATCTGACTAAATCAATGCAATTTTTTAAATCTTAAAAAATTAATAATTGCCCCGTCCTGAAATAATTTGACGGTTTTAATGAGGGGCTTGGTGTGTCAGTACCAAGTTTTTTTATACACTTGATTTGGTATTTTCATACCCAAACTTAAGTACGAACGCATTTCATTTTATATGAATATCAACTCCTCAACAAGCAGCTTAACTCTACCATGTATAACATTTATACAGTAGCAATATTACTTTAATATCCCGTTTCTACGCTCTGCTCAGGTGTTTTGATAACAGTCATATCCGTCATCGATGGCTTAATTCTCTTTTTAAATAACTCATCTTGATATACTTCAGAGCAACACTGTAAACCTCTACCTGAATGATGAATCGCGTCACGTTTAAAAACGCTATGCTTAATCGTCATCTATAGCGCTTTCATTTCATCACTCAGCTCATAATCCATTATTCTCCGACTATAACTATCAGTTACTAATGACCATTAATATATGCTTTTCGCTTACTTGTGTGTGAAGTCACCTTTTTCTACTTACTTAACAACGGATAGTTTAAAGCCCCTAATGTACAATCTCGTTGGGTACGCTTAGTGCCTTTAATTTCAATGGTCTTCATAAATAGAACCTAAATGTGTAAACGTATTTCAGGACAAAAAATCTTTCGCATAAAAAAAGCCCTTTCGGGCTTTTTTTGTTTTTTTAACGCTATTGAATCGTTATGAAGTTGATTAGAATCGAGCTTCAAACCCTATACGAACATAACGTGGAGTCTGCCAAGAGTAAGCAGCATCATGGTAAGCATTAACTTCGCCTTCATTTTGCTCGTAATGCTCATTTACAGACGCTTCTGACTGACTATTTAATATGTTGAACACATTGATTGATGCTCTCATATCAATATCTGAAACAGTAAAATCATATGCAGCAGATAAATCTAAGTTAAATGTCCATGGTGTACGACCATTTGTACCACGATCATGCTTTTCATAGATTTTTTCTTCTTGCTCACATTCACCATTACCATTGGTATCAGGACACTCATTTGTGTAAATGTAGAAAGTATCACCCCAACCACCATTTAGATTTGGATCTTTTGACGGGTAACCTTGGCCGAATAAACTTTTAGGACGACCACTTTGTAATGTTGCATTCCAACCTACAGTCAAGTTTTCAACTGGCTCCCAACTACCAAAGAATTTAAATGTATGACGACGATCATTAGGTTGATAACCCTGAGAGCCATCCATTACAGCTGGGAAGTCGAAGTCTTGTGTAATACCTGCATCAGCTTGGCCAATATCAGATTTAACAGCACCTTCAAAGTTACCAACACTTCGTGCCCATGTATAACCAAACTGGTAACGAATCGTATCAGCCTGATAATTTAAGTTAAACTCTACGGCGGTATATTCATTATTAGCCTTAGGTAAACCAATAGTGTCGGCAGAGTAAGTCGTTAGTGAACCTTCATCTGGAACACCGTCGTTATCAAAGCTTGAATCACCCCAATCAGTACCATTCCAATAATAACCATCACTATACCAGCTAGAAGATGAACCAGGATTAATCATCACACAATATGGGTAAGCATAACGACCACAGTAATCATCTAATGCAGTAGCAACTTCACGATAAACACCTTTAATACCAACAGTGTACTCATCATTTAGTGCTTGCTGTACACCTAAAATATATTCATCTTTTGAAAATGGTTCGGCTTCTTGCGCTTGGAAAATATCTTTTTCTGGGATAACCGGAACACCACTTACTTGTTGTGAGTTAGCTAAACCGCCTGAGCCAAGAGTATCCGCCAACGGAGCCAAACCTGTAGGGGCTCCTGTCGTTGCATCAACACCCGTATACGTGTAAGCAGTAGTAATATCACTTACCCCAGAAGCTGCACGGAAAATAGTGTTATTTGCAACAGGTAAGTAATAACGTCCATAAGTACCATATACTTTAGTGTCGCCAGTGCTCGTTGGATCCCACGTGAAACCTAAACGAGGAGCAACATCCGTTTTGAAGCTTGTAAGTAGCTTGTCTGTTGTGCCCCAACTATCAAATTCATCTATACGTAAGCCAACAGTTACCGCAAAATCATCTGTTACTTGCCAATTATCTTCTATGTAATAAGCCGTAAGCTCTGACTTAAAGCTACCGCCACCATCAAACACTCGATCTTCAACGTATTGCAATACATTACCAGTATTGTTTGTTAATGCGCCATTATCAGCTTGAAAACTGCCGTTAGCCGCTAGTGTACGGTAATCATAACTGTGGCCACCGATAGGACGACTCACACGCTCAGATTCACGCTCTTGATAATCGATACCAAAGCTAATCTGATGGTCTTGCCAAACATACTCAATATCAAGGCGGTACTGAGTATTTTCATCATTATTTGCACCAAAGCTACCACCAGCACCACAACCAGTGATTGGATTAGAAGTACCACGAGAATCTGTAATACTTGGGCAAATTAAGTTTTCCGATTGCGTTTCATACTCAGTCTCAATTGTACCAGCCATTGCTGTGACAACTAAATCTTCAGTTAGTACACCTGTGTAACTCAAGCTTTGCGCTTCGCCACCACGCTTAAGTAATGCACCATCTTTGCGGTCGCCTATAACACCGTTGTTGTAATCATAAACAGAACGCTCAATATCACGACGATTTGAATAAGCAAAATAGCTTAAGCGATGGTTCTCATTAATATCCCAATCGAGTTTACCACCCCAAAATAAATTATCTCCGCCAGATGCAGATTCTTCTCGGTACTGATCGTTCGGTGAAAATTCATCTCCACCCCAAGTATAAGACGACTCAGTATCACGAGGGTTTATTAACCCATAGAAAAAAAGTGTGTCTTCAATAAGTGGGCCACCAACGGCAAGTGTAACATCAGTCTTGTTATCAGAGTCATAGCTTTCATCTCTGAAAATTTGACCTGCTCCATTATTGCCACGAGAAATGCTGCCCTCTTCTTGCAAAGAATCAGGTTGGTACTGAACTACAGCAGAAAATTCCCACTCGTTAGTACCGCCTTTTGTAGTTGTATTAATAGTACCACCAGTAGCTCGGCCAAACTTGGCTGAATAACCACCGGTTTTAACTTGAAATTGGTCATAGAATTCAAACGGGACTTCGCCACACCCTAAGCCTTGGCGAGTATTAGTAACTTCTAACCCGTTAATATAACATGCATTTTCAGCAACAGAAGAACCACCAAATGACGCTGTATTTCCAAATGCGCTATCGCCTTTTACAGCCCCAGGTGCTAATAATGCAACTGATGTTAAATCACGATTAATTGGCATTCTGTCAATTTCAGCATCTGTAATAACTAGGCCCGAATCAGCTGTTGAAAGATCTATTGATGAAATACGAGCACCAACAACTTGAATTACCTCTGGGCCAGAAGAATCGAAACTGTTTAGGTCAAAGTTAGCTTTTGAATTGGCACCTAAAGAGACTCTAACGCGGTCTTCAGCAACTACAGCATCGCCTTTTAATATTTGTATCTCGTAACTACCTGTAGGCAGAGAGGCAAAGCGAAAGGTGCCTTCACTAGAAATACTTAGAGTTCGCTCTAAACCTGTTGCAGGATTTTTAACTTTTACAGTGTAAGAACTATTATCATTAATATTATTTACAGTTCCTATTACATCAGATGCAACAGCAGGTAATGCTAGGCCTAAGGATGCTGATACGGCAATTGCCGTTATACTTTTCCTAAATATTGATTTCATTATTTATCCCTGTTTGAAATTATAATTATATGCCTTAAAGGCATATTTATAATATGCTTATGAAACAAAAATGCAAACAAAAAAACCAATAAAATTAACAAAAAACAAACAAACACCCATTCCTTTAAACTAACAACAGGTGAACAATATTTATACTATAAAAATAAATAAAAACATTTCACTAGTCCTTTATTAGAGAAATCCATAAAAAAAGCCCTTTCGGGCTTTTTTGTTTTTATTACTTAGCGAATACACTGGGGTCTTGGTTTAAACTCACTGGCCCTAAGTGGTAATTGAATCACTTTGCCACACCCTGGTGGTGCTTGCTTCCCGGTTTGCTCGTTTACAAATGCCCACCGAATTGAAGATGGACGAGTATCGGCAATGGCTTGGGGGTTTAGCGGTTTTAAATAACGAATATAAGTTTCAAGCGCCCCTACACTACCAGTCAAACCAGTGCTTTTATTATCGTCACGACCTAGCCAAGCAACCGTCACTGTATTTTGGTCAAACCCAGCAAACCAGCTGTCGCGTAATTCGTTACTGGTACCTGTTTTACCTGCGAGCTGAATCGACGGAAAATGTAAATTTAAGCGCTTAGCAGTACCATCTTTAGTTACTCGCTTCATAGCGTATTTGGTCATATACATAGCATCTTTAGTAAAACGTTGTTCGTTACTCACTTTATGCTTATAAAGTACTTTACCAACCGAGTCGGTTAATGCTGAGATAGACGTCAGCTCTCTGTACTTTCCATCTGCAGCAATCGTGGTATAAAGCTGCGCCACTTCAAAGCTCGACATTTCAATAGCCCCTAATAGCAACGATGGGTATTCATTAATATAGCCTTTAGCTCCTAAGCCCCTGAGGGTGTTAGCTACTTTATCGACCCCAACATCAAGCCCTAAGTTAACTGCCGGAATATTAATGCTGTGACTGAATGCTTTATAAAGAGGCACGGCGCCTCGGTATTGACGATCAAAGTTTTCTGGCTGCCAAATATTTCCCTCTTCATTAGTGACTTGCAAGGGTGAATCATCAAGCAATGTCGCTAAGTTATAATGAGGAAGCTGCAGTGCACTTAAATACACTGCCGGTTTAACTAATGAGCCAATATTGCGCTTGGTATCTAGCACGCGGTTAAACCCTGAGTAACGCACATCGCGTCCAGAGACTAACGCTGATACACCGGCTTTTTCAACATTAACGGAGATCATTGCCGCTTCTAATTCTTTGGTATTTGGACGCCTTTCCAAATAAGGTAAACTGACCTTAATCGATTCTTCCATTGCGGTTTGTTTTTGCAAGTCGAAGTAGGTAAATACGCGCACCCCTGCATCTAACACTTCTTTATCAGGTAGCAGCTGTTTCAGCTCGCGATTAACCAACTCTAAGTAACCTGGGTAAGACTTTTGTAAGCTGGCTTTCATTGGCGCAATATCAATGGCGCGCTTTAACGAGGCTCGATACTCTTTAGTAGAAATAAGTTTATTATCGACCATTAAACGCAGCACTAAGTCACGACGCTCCATAGCGCGCTCTTTGTAACGTCTAGGGTTATAATAAGAAGGGCCTTTAACCATGGCCACCAGCAAGGCAATTTGGTCGTACTCAAGTTCATCAACGGGTTTTGCAAAGTAAAACTCAGCCGCTAATCCCATACCATGCACACCTTGGTTGTATGACTGACCTAGATAGACTTCGTTTAAATAAGCCTCGAGAATCTGATCTTTTGAGTAACGATAATCAAGAATAAGCGCAATAAAGGCTTCATTGATTTTGCGTACTAACGAACGTTCGCGAGTAAGGTAAATATTTTTAGCTAGCTGTTGCGTCAGTGTGCTGCCACCTTGTACGGTTCTTCCTGCGCGAATATTGGTATACAAAGCGCGTAAAATAGAAAATACCGATACCCCGTGATGCTCATAAAAATCGCGGTCTTCGACCACTAACAAAGCATTTTTAAGCATGTCTGGAAATTTATCTAATGGCACAAATTCACGGTCTTGTTTTGAGTCATTACCTATACGGGCTATTTGTACAGGCTCTAATCTGGCAGTGTTTAAGCGACGACCGAATTTATCTTTAATACTGGCAACCTTTTCCCCAGAGAAACATAGTTCAATTACGTGAGCATTTTCTAAACCATCATAAAATTCAAAATCACGACGAAAAATCTTAATACTATTAGCTGTTTTAATATATTGCCCTGTGCGGCTTAAGCGATTAACTGCCGTGTAATTTAAACGTTTAAGCTCCCATAAAACTTCTTGCTCAGATAAAAACTGCCCAGGAAAAAACGTCATTGAACGCGCATACACTTGGGCTGGAAGTTGCCATTTATTGCCTTCAAATTGGCGGGTGATTTTTGCATCAAGATAAATAAAGTAAAATGCTACAGCGATGAAAGTCGCCAGACTCAGTTTCCAAAAAATAGAAAACAAAGTTTTTAAAAATGGCCGTTTAGCCGAACTTGCGGTTTTTTTGCAGCACTTTTTCGCGCTGATGTTTTAGATGACTTAGTAGCGCGCTTAGTCGAGGATTTACTGGTCGGTGTTTTCTTTTTTTCAGCCATTTAAGTGTAATACATTCCAAAGGTTGATTTAACGCGAGGAGCTTATCACATTACTCTAACACCTGAAAAATTAACCCTTCCTGAAATCAAAAAAGCCCTAACTGAGTAGGGCTTTGATTGAACACACAATACTTTTAATTACTTCTTACTGAAACAAATTCTGGGTAAGCATCAATACCACAATCATGTTGATCCATACCGTTTAGCTCTTCCTCTTCGGTAACACGAATACCCATGGTTTGTTTTAAGACTGCCCAAACAATGAATGAAGCGATAAACACAAAGCCAATGATACATAGTAAACCAATTAACTGCGCCACAATGTTAGCCTCTGCATTAGTAACCGGCACTAACACCACACCTAATATGCCACATACACCATGCACAGAGATGGCACCTACAGGGTCATCAATTTTCACTTTATCAAGTGCCACAATACTCAGTACAACTAGAGAACCACCTAGTAGGCCATATAAACACGCCATTAATGGTGATGGTGATAATGGATCTGCAGTAATAACCACTAAGCCTGCAAGTGCGCCATTAAGTACCATGGTTAAATCTGCCTTACCCCATAATAACTTACATAAGAACAAGGCTGAAATTGCACCCATAGCTGCAGCAGCATTGGTGTTAAGTAGTATTTGACCTACCGCAGTTGCATTTTCTTTATCTGAAATTAATAACTGTGATCCACCGTTAAAGCCAAACCAACCCATCCATAAGATGAATGTGCCTAATGTAGCAAGCGGCAAATTTGAACCTGGAATTGGGTAAATCTCACCATTTTTACCATATTTACCTTTACGTGCACCCAGTAGAATTACACCCGCAAGCGCTGCAGCTGCTCCGGTTGCATGGACAATGGCAGAGCCTGCAAAATCAACAAAGCCTAATTCAGATAAGAAGCCGCCACCCCATGTCCAGTAACCTTCAATTGGGTAAATTAATCCTGTTAGTACTACTGTAAATACTAAGAAAGCCCATAATTTCATACGTTCCGCTACGGCCCCAGATACAATAGACATAGCCGTTGCAACAAACACTACTTGGAAGAAAAAATCAGACTCTAGTGAATGATCGGCATCTGCAGCTTGACTACCTATTAGGCCACCAAATGAAGGAATAATTCCGCCTTCAACGTTGTCTACATACATAATATTGTAACCGACCAACAAAAACATAGTACAAGCGATAGAATAAAGTGCGATATTTTTAGTTAGGATTTCTGTAGTATTTTTTGAGCGCACTAAACCAGCTTCTAACATTGCAAAACCGGCTGCCATCCACATAACTAAGATGCCAGAGATTAAAAAGTAAAACGTATCGAGCGAAAACTTCAGCTCTATAATTGTATTTTCCATGTTGCCCCCTTAAATTGCGTCATCATCAAGTTCGCCTGTACGAATACGGACGATTTGATCTAGGTCGTAAACAAAAATTTTGCCGTCACCAATTTTGCCCGTTCCAGCAACTTTGGTAATGGTTTCTACAACGCGTTGGCAATTTTCACTACGAGTGGCAATTTCAAGTTTAATTTTAGGTATAAAGTCAACTTGGTACTCTGCACCACGGTATAACTCTGTATGACCTCTTTGACGTCCAAACCCCTTAACGTCAACCACGGTCATTCCTTCGATGCCTAAATCAGCGAGTGCTTCACGCACATCATCTAATTTAAATGGTTTTATGATTGCACTGATCATTTTCATAGCGGCCCCCTCGGACTCTTTATTGTTATCCTGTTGGGTAACATAATCCAACCTTTGTGCCAACATTTAATTTAATTTAAAAACAACAACTTAGCCTTTAAATTTAAACTTACCACAAAAAAAACGCACCATTTAGGTGCGTTTTTTAACAACTCAGCTACATTAGTGCGCATATAAAAATGCCCCCCAAATTGCGCTATAATATAAACAGTTAGCCAATACAGTTTCTGCCTTTGCTTTTTGCTTCGTATAACGCCTTGTCGGCAACACGCATCGCATCTTTTAAATTGGTATTTTGAAACTCTGCAAGCCCAATACTCGCCGTTATCGTGCATGACTTGTCACTGATAGAAAAATCGTAACTCGCCATTTTTTTCTAAATGCTTCTAAGTATTCGCGTGCTCGAGCTAAATCGATATCTGGTAGAACAATGGCAAATTCTTCACCGCCCACCCTTGCTACAGTAAATTTTGCAAAGGTTGAACGAACAAGAGACCCAACCTGCTTAAGCGCCTGATCGCCGCCTTCGTGACCAAATGTATCGTTTATATTTTTAAAAAAGTCCACGTCGAGTAGCGCTAGCGTATTATTTTGATTTTGATTTTTTAATAACTTTTCAGCATATTGATAAAAATAACGTCGATTGTATAAACCGGTTAAGTGATCTCTAAAAGCACTTTCTTTGATATCTGCAATCAGTGATAACTGCTCCATTGTTTGCAATACCCTGCAATGAAACTCTTCATTCATAAAGGGTTTAGTCAAAAAGTCGTTTGCGCCATATTTTATAAAGCGTGCTGATAAACCGTGCTTGCCCGCTCCAGATAAACCAATTACAGCTAAATCGTCTCGCCCTCTAAAATTACGAACTGCTTTAACTAGCTCAAAGCCATCCATTGTTGGCATGGCATAATCAGTCATAAGTAGCTTTATATCTGGATCAGCTTTTAATATTTCAAGTGCTTGCTGGCCGTCATTCGCAGTGCTTACATCAAACAATTGCTTTTCGAGCATTTGCTTCATTAACGAGCGACTCAACATAGAATCGTCCGCAATTAATGCCTTACAACCTTGGTTTCTTAAAAGTTGAGAAATCAATTTAACGGCATAATGATAAGAATCACGGTTATCTTTTATAACGTAATCTACCACACCATCTTCTAGCATTTGCTGACGTTTGTACTCGTCTATCTTTGATGTAAGCACAACCGTAGGAATTGCTTTAGAAAGTGTATATTTGGCAACTTCGCCATTTGGGGCATCGGGGAGAGTTAAATCAACAAGTGCTAATGAATAGTCATACTTTTCTACGTGCTCCTGGCATTCAGCTAATGACCAGGCAAAATCAACGGCAACATCTAAATACTGGGCAGTTAAGTGGCGTAAAACCTGCTGGACTACTTTACTGTCTTCAACCACTAATACTCTTTGCATAGACCTTCTCTTTGCTCTCATTATTTTTGCAACATCTGCTGCAAATACAAAATAATAAAACTTACTGGTACCACACTTTAAGCAGCAAAAATAAGTAAATAAAAAACATCCCAGAGTCATTGTTATTTAACGCTTTAAATATTAAAGCACATTCCATTAACCAACTTGTAGATCAATAACTATAATAAAAACAAACTTGCTGGCAAATATACCCGATTTTAATTCTTAGCTAAATAATTAAACAAAAATTTACACCATAAATAATTTATTATTTTACTTATCAGCTTATGTTAATTAACTCACCGATTATTATCGGCAGCTAGTCTCAATACTTTTGTTTTTTAGTGAAATATCGCTATAACTGCATTATACAAAATAAAAAGGGTCAGTTATGAAATTTAGTCGAAGTCTATTTTTACCCATTGCCGCAATTGCACTCACATTTACAAGTGCAACGTTTGCCGATAATCAACGCCGTATTGATATCGACAGTAAAGTGGTTACCCAGCACAAAGCAAAAATAAATAACGAACGATTTTCGTATAAGGTAGCAACTGGTACACAACCGGTGTGGGATGACAAGGGGGATGCCATTGCAACCCTTCAATATACTTATTATACCCGCGATAAAGTAGATGACAGAACAAAGCGTCCATTGCTAATTTCGTTTAATGGTGGCCCAGGCTCAGCATCGGTTTGGATGCATTTAGCTTACACTGGTCCTCGTGTTTTAAAGATTGATGACGAAGGCTATCCAATTCAACCTTATGGTGTAAAAGATAACCCTTATTCAGTTTTAGATGTAGCGGATATCGTTTACGTAAACCCTGTAAATACAGGTTATTCACGTGTTGTAGAAGATAAAGACGGCAACCTTCTACCTAAAGATAAACAAAAAAAGCTATTTTTTGGCGTTAATGCCGATATAAAGTACCTCGCAGAATGGCTTAATACTTTTGTATCTCGAAATGAACGCTGGCGCTCTCCAAAGTTTTTAATTGGTGAAAGCTATGGTACTACTCGTGTATCGGGTTTAGCGCATGAACTGCAAAATAGTCAGTGGATGTACATTAACGGTGTTGTACTCGTTTCTCCTACCGATATTGGCATTAAACGCGACGGCCCTGTAAAAGCCGCTAACCGCCTACCCTACTTTGCTGCAACAGCATGGTATCACAAAGCACTAAACGTCGATTTACAAGCAAAAGATTTAGACGAGCTATTACCAGAAGTTGAACAGTTTACTGTTAATGAGCTCATCCCTGCGCTTGCAAAAGGCGGTTTTATTGCGCCAGACGAAAAACGTCGTATTATTAAAAAAATGGCTGAATATGCAGGTTTATCTGAAACATTTGTTAGTCAAAACAATTTAGATATTCCAACACAGTTTTTTTGGAAAGAGTTATTACGTGAACGCGGACAAATGGTTGGTCGACTGGATTCGCGCTATTTAGGCATAGATAAACGCGATGCCGGTGAGTCTCCAGATTACTGGGCAGAGCTTACATCATGGCTGCACTCTTTTACCCCTGCAATTAACTACTATCTTCGTGAAGAGCTTAATTATAAAACCGATATCAAATATAACTTATTTGGTAACGTTCACCCATGGGACAGAAGCGGAAATAATACCGGTGAAAATTTACGCTTAGCCATGGCTCAAAACCCTTATTTAAATGTAATGGTTCAGGCGGGCTATTTTGACGGTGCAACCAATTACTTTGATGCCAAGTACACCATGTGGCAATTGGATCCAAGTGGTAAAATGCAAGATAGATTAAGCTTTAAAGGCTACCGCAGTGGCCACATGATGTATCTACGTCATGCAGATTTAGAAAGCTCTAATAACGATTTGCGCGAGTTTATAATGCAGTCTTTACCCAAAGACGGTGAATCCGCTAAATACTAATTAGCTTATATCCACTTAAAAAAGTGACCAATTAGGTCACTTTTTTGCTTATAACCGCGGCAATTCGCCATGTGTGCAATTACCGGTGCGGATGACGGTTGGCTTTGCTGTGTAATGCTTAGTAGCAAGTATTTCAGCTAAATTGATTAGCGTCTTAAGGGTACTTTTTAAAGCGACCCGATTATTTAACCACGTAGGAATCTTGCCGCCTGGTAACGCATACACTTGATAACTAATATGTAAATTTTTCGCCTGCTGAGTTAGCAACCACGTTGCATTTAAGGTGCTTATTCTTATTACCCCTTTAGTTTGAGGTAAAAAATCTGGGCGCGCGTGAATACTAAGTTGCGTTTGCAAGTCATTCACTTTTTATAGCACGAATAAGTAATCACATCCCTGTTACTAACAGGCCAAGGGGAGTCAATAAAACTATAAACAAGGTTTTCTGAAGGGCTTAAACTTTTAAGTAACGTGACCTTAGTAATATTTTCTATCCAGCTAGGGGCTGTATCGGTATCACTAAGTAAAGCAACTAAATCCTCTGCAGTGACATTGTTAACCACCGTTTCAGCTTTCATTTTCAAAGTATCGTCAGTTAAACGCTGAAAATAAACACTCACCCCTTGTTTGCTTTCGTACAATTGCCAAGCAGGCTGTGAATCAGCTTTTATAGCAAAACACAAAAGTGAAAAAATCATGCACTTTTGCAGCAAAGTCCGGCCACAAAAGTGCTTAGTCATTAAAGCCAATATGGTTCTGTATCAAATGAAGCGTGTCGACTTTGCTCCATGGCACTGACTAAAAAGTCAGATTTTTGTTCTAACCATAGTTGTATTTTTGCCAGTTGAGCATCTTCTTGCCCGCCACACAGCTGTTTTAAATAATCAAGCGTGCTTAACTCATACATGCCATGAGAAATGTCCAGCCAAGGGAGCCTAAATTCTAATCGCTCATCTTTATTAAACAGTGCACCTAAACAGTTACCACTGAGTAAGCTATTTTCTAATTGAGTGCGAAAGTTTAAGTAATCATTGCCTGCTAAGCTTTGCTCTTTAGGGAGTAAACGGTGTAAGTTTTTCCAATCCTTATCAAATAAGCGATGAGCAATATCCACAATAGGTTGCTCTGCATTTTGAAGCTCTGATTGGCTCCAATCTTTACGCCATTGCTTATTTATCAGCCACGTTGTTAAGCTCAGCAATAAACGGTTGTAGCGGGCACTATGAAACAGCGAAAAAATATCGTCAATGCTCGGCTGTAACTCTTTTAAATCGTTAATAACTTGCGTTAACGCAGGAGCACTATTTATTTTTTTATAAAAAGCATGGCGCTTAGAGGTATAAGTTTTTAACTGAATCGCATTTTCAACCCATGCCAACTCACTTAATAACCACTTTAGCTCTGTTCTGAGATGATCGGTACTTTCTTTACTAACAATATCGTCAAACAACCAAAAGTTGTGTCTAATTAAACTAATGCCATCGGTTACCCGCTTTAATGTTTTTAAGCTCGGCTTATCGAAGTAGCATTGCTCGTGTTTTTGCACAAAGCGAATACCAAAGCCCATAGCTTCAATGAGGGCTTGTTCTTGAGTAGCTTGCTTATTAAGTTTAACAAAACCGATTGATTTACTTGGTTTTAACGGTGTTTCATCCGCAAGGCGATAGCCTCTTGCTGCTTTTGAATAGAGCCCTAAACGAATGCTGTTTTGGCTCACTAATATATCCGCCAAAGCAAATAGCTCCTCACGACTACCTTCAACCAGCTCGATTTCAAGCTCGCTGATAATCTCTACCTTACCTGACGCAGCGACTTCACCTTTATCTAATACCACTTCAATTTTTGCACCATTTGGGGTTTCTATTAACCACGTACGGCGGATGAAATTAGTGCTAAATATAGGATATATATTTTGTGATATGGCATCAATTTGCATACCGTGAGGCCAAATTGATGAATCAAACGCCATTAAGTTTGGTCGGTTTGTTTCTATTGGAAGATTGTATTCAGGGCGCTGATGTAAGCCCCCGACCACTTCTCCAGCAAGCTTAATTGTTTGCTCACAGTGCTCGTCTGTACAACGCGTTCTAAAACCAATATCGAGAGCTCTTAGCTCTCTGCTTGGTGTATCATAATAAGCATTTTGCAAACTTTTAGAAGGTTTGTTTGTGACTGTTTTTGCAAATTGAGTAATTAGTGAGGGGATCAGTGGAATGACGTCATCTGATACCAAAAATTTCAGTTCTATCTCAGTATCCATTAGGCTTGCGGATTACCCTTAAAATTAATAAGTGCTCAAAATAAACAAAGCAGCCCTATATTGCAAATTTTTTAGTCATAAACACGCAAGCAAAATGCTCTGGTTACAATATCTGTCTTGCTATTAAACTATTAAATCCATACTATCTATATACTTATGCGAAATAAAAATCACGTTCACAACGGACACTGCTAGATTAACAAGGTAGATAAATGCTAAAACACTGTTTACTATGGCTGCTTTTAACAGCCGCCCCGTTTATGAGCCAAGCAGAGGAAGCTCAATCAACGTCGCCGACTAATGCTAAAACAGCTTATATAATCGATAATTTGTATACTTTCATGCGCTCAGGTGCCAGTAAAGACTATCGCTTACTTGGTTCAATAGATGCAGGTACACAACTCACTTTATTATCTGATGAACAAAATGGCTTTATAAAAGTTAAAGATGATAAAGATCGTGAAGGCTGGGTAGAAGCTAAATTCATTAGTGAATCAGCGGGTTTAAAACAACAATACCAAGCCCTCAATAATGAAATAAGCACTATGCAAAATAGACTTCGCCAAGCGCAAGTTGAGTTACCTGAGCTGCAAGAGCAAAACACACAGTTAACCGAACAAAACGCGCAACTATTAGCACAAATTAGTCAGTTACAAGGTGAGCTTTCTCAAGAACAACACCTAAAACAAGCAACCAGTGCTAAAGAAAAACGCCAGTTACTTACTTACGGTGGAGCCATTGCATTTTTAGGTTTGTTCTTAGGGATTATCTTAACTATCGTGTTATCACGAAGAAAACGCTATGAAGGTTGGGCATAAGCTTAACTTAATATAGCAGGCATAAAAAAAGCATCATATGATGCTTTTTTTATGCCTGCTATATTTTATCTTTAAAAAATACCTGCGTTAAATATCTAAACGAAGCCCAGGGTCTTGTTTGATTTTTTCTATTACCATGTAAGTGTGGTGTGTGCCCACTCCCGGAATATCAACCAAATCACCTAATACTTCTCTGTATTCGTCCATGTTGGAAACGCGAATTTTTAATAAATAGTCATAACCACCCGCTACCATATCACACTCAACAACCTGCTTAATTTTAAGAATGTGTTCACGAAATACTTTAAATACGGCTGTATTTGAAGTAACTAATGATACCTGCACATGGGCCACTAGGCTTTGATTAAGTTTTTCCTCACTTAATTTAGCGTAATACCCTTCAATATAGCCCTCTTGCTCTAAACGTTTAACCCTATCTAAACAGGGACTGGGGCTTAAATTCACCTGCTTTGCGAGGTTAACATTTGAAATTCTACCATTGCGCTGCAAAACGTCTAAAATTGATATATCGATACGATCAAGCAGGCGTAATCTATTCGGATTTGTCATATCAGTATTTTATATGGATAAGTTAATAATATGCCCTGTAAATTATCGTAAAACGGCGAAATTAACCAGCATATTCTGTTGGATTTTAATTAGAATGCACGCTTTACACCAACAACATTTAGCGGTAATTAACAATTATCCTAAGTCTTAACACTCCTGAGGGTTGCTTATGTTATTCAATGGCGATTTAACAACGACTTGTCCGATCAGACAAAAGATCCGTGACTTTTACCGTATTGATGAAAATGCGGTTATTGATCACATTTTACCACTTGCAGAAGTCGGTGTTAAAGCACGAAGCCGTGCATGGGAAAGAGCTCGCCAAATAGTTTTAAACATTCGTAAAGACCAAGATGGTCAAAGCGGTGTTGATGCGCTATTAAATGAATTTTCACTATCGAGTGAAGAAGGTGTGGTATTAATGTGTTTAGCCGAAGCATTGCTTCGCGTTCCTGATAAAGCAACTCAAGAAACATTAATACGTGATAAATTAGCAAATGGCGATTGGAGCTCTCACTTAGGTAGTAGTGATTCTTTATTCGTTAATGCCTCGTCTTGGGGATTACTAGTAACCGGTAAAATGGTTAACTATAACGACAAAACGAAAGAGCAGCAGTTTGGCATACTTAAAAAAACAATTGGTCGTTTAGGCGAGCCAGTTATTCGTAAGTCTGTGAACTTCGCGATGAAGATAATGGGTAAGCAATTCGTAATGGGTCGTACCATTAACGAAGCAATTGAGCGCGCGGCTGAAAAAGAGCAAAAAGGCTATGTATATTCATACGATATGCTAGGTGAAGGCGCTCGCACAATGAAAGACGCTAAGCGTTATTTCGACAGCTACATGAATGCGATTCATGCTATCGGTAAAGCGGCGAATGGTCGTGGCCCGATTAAAAGCCCAGGTATTTCTGTAAAGTTATCGGCTATTCATCCGCGTTATGAATTTACTCATAAAGAACGCGTGATGGAAGAAATCGTTCCAAAATTAAAAGAACTTGCTCTTGCCGCTAAAAAATACGACATCGGTTTTACTGTTGATGCTGAAGAAGCAGACCGTTTGGATATTTCACTCGATGTTATTGAAGCGGTATTTAGCGATGACGACCTTGGCGATTGGCAAGGTTTTGGCTTAGCGGTTCAGGCGTATCAAAAACGCGCTATTTTTGTTATTGAGTGGCTAACAGACCTAGCAACCCGTGTGGGTCGTAAAATGATGGTGCGTTTAGTAAAAGGCGCATACTGGGATACCGAAATCAAAACCACGCAACAAGATGGTTTAGACTTCTTCCCGGTATTTACCCGTAAAGCAACCACAGATGTGTCATACAAAGCATGTGCGATTAAAATGCTTGAAGCACGAGATGTGCTTTACCCGCAATTTGCAACACACAACGCCTATACTGCAGCGACTATTTTAGAAGTAGCGAAAGGTGATAACCAAGGTTTTGAATTCCAACGTTTGCACGGTATGGGTGAATCTTTATTTGACCAAATCGTTAATGAAGAAAAAATCCAGTGTCGTGTATACGCACCGGTCGGCCAACACGAAGACCTACTTGCTTACCTTGTTCGCCGTTTACTAGAAAATGGCGCTAACTCATCTTTTGTAAATGCCATTGTAGATACCACTCAACCGGTTGAAGCATTATTACCAGATCCTGTTGAAACGCTGCAAGGATTACGTAATAAGTACAACACGCAAATAAAAATGCCAATTGATTTATACGGTGAAGAACGTGCCAACTCAAAGGGTATGGATTTAACTGATATTAACGTGATAACCCCGTTTAAAGAAAATTTAGACACTTGGTTTGAAGAACATTTAATTGAAGAAAGCCAAGTACCAGAGGGCGCGCTGGCAGTTAAAAACCCAGCAAACCATAAAGAAATTATTGGCCATGTGAAATTACAAAATAGCGATGAAATGAAAGTGTTGCTAGCCAATGCTGAAACCGCTTTTGAATCATGGTCACAAACGCCAGTAAAAGAGCGCGCTAACTTATTGCGTCGCGTTGCTGATATTTTAGAGCGTCATCATGATGAACTTGTTGCTATCTGTATCAAAGAAGCAGGTAAAGTGGCACAAGATGGTATTGATGAAGTACGCGAAGCGGTTGATTTTTGTCGTTACTACGCAGCCCGTGCTGAAGAGCTTGCTCAAGATGAGCGCTTTGAAGCTCGAGGTGTGATTTTATGTATTAGCCCATGGAACTTCCCACTCGCTATTTTCTTAGGTCAAGTTGCAGCTGCTATCGTTACGGGTAACACAGTAATTGCAAAACCTGCAGAACAGACGAGCTTAATTGCCCTACGCGCTATTGAATTAATGCTTTCTGTTGGTTTACCTGAGCACGTTGTACAACCTGTGATTGCTCGCGGTAGCGAAGTAGGTAAAACCATTGTGCCAGATGAGCGCATTCAAGCTGTTATGTTTACAGGTTCAACTGAAACGGGCACGCTTATTTCGCAAACATTAGCTGCACGTAACGATATTCAAGTACCTTTAATTGCAGAAACTGGCGGTCAAAACTGTATGATTGTTGACTCAACAGCGCTTCCTGAGCAAGTTGTTGATGATGTTATCAGTTCTGGTTTCCAAAGTGCCGGTCAACGTTGTTCGGCATTACGCGTGCTCTTTATTCAAGAAGATGTTGCTGATGGCATTATCGATATGATCAAAGGCGCACTTGCTGAGTTACATATTGGCGACCCATCATTACTCTCTACAGACGTAGGCCCTGTAATTGATGAAAAAGCGCTGAAAACACTTAATGATCATGTTGAATACCTAAAAGGTAATGCAACACTTCACTACGAGTGTAAAATTCCTGATAACAGCGAAAATGGCGCATTTTTCTTTGCACCACGTTTATACGAAATCAAAGACTTATCGGTGTTAAAACGTGAAGTATTTGGCCCGTGTGTACATGTGATCCGCTTTAAAGCGAGTGAGCTTGATAGTGTTGTCGACCAAATTAACAACACCGGTTACGGCTTAACAATGGGTATTCATTCTCGTATTGAAGAGCGCTGTGAACACCTAGCTAAAATGTCGCGCGCAGGTAATGTTTACGTAAACCGTAATATGATTGGTGCGATTGTTGGCGTGCAACCATTTGGTGGCCGTGGACTATCAGGTACTGGCCCTAAAGCGGGTGGACCAAACTACCTACAACGCTTAATTAAAGAAAAAGCATCACCAGATAACGTACAAATGACTAACCTAACGCCAGACGAGCTTGATTTACACCACTACAGTGGCGCAAATGAGCAAGTAGAAAAGCTAATGGTTAACTCTATGCGCGATGAAAAAATTTGGCGTGCAACACCACTGAATGACCGAGTTTCTGCGGTGCGTCAGTTATTAGCGAAAGTAGCAACCGTTGAGATTATTGATGATCTTGCAGACGACTTAGCGTTAACGCTTGCCGATGCACGAGCTCAGTTAAACCGCTTAGAAAAGCACATGCGCAAATATACAACCTTACCGGGGCCTACGGGTGAGTCAAACACTCTTCACCTTGAAGCACGCGGCTGTGTAGTATGTTACGCAGATAAGAGCACCTCATTTAACTTTTGGGCACTATCGATTATTACCGCGCTTGCTGCTGGTAACACGGTAATAACGGTAGCATCTGAAATATTTTATGATGAAGCGGTTGCTTTTAGAGATAAGTTTATTGCGACTGGCGTTGCTGAAGGTGTTTTTCAAGTAGCTAAACCAAATCAGTTACAAGCGATATTGGCGCATCCTCACCTAGCCGGTGCGGTAGTTGCTGCACGTTCTTCTCGCTTAGGCTACTTCAGCCAACAGCTTGCACAACGTAAAGGCGCTATACTGCCAGTGATTAGCTCTGAGTATTACGACACGCTAATTAAGCGCTTAATTACTGAAAAAACAATCAGTATAGACACGACGGCATCAGGCGGTAACACCTCGTTGATGACCCTTGTTGAAGATGATGAATAGCAATTAATGCATTAATCTAAATAAAGGCATCTATTTGATGCCTTTTTTATTCCTATCTACGCATTTATTTGTTAATTTAAAAAATAATAACTGTTAATTAGAGTTCACTTTGAAAATCATTCCTACTTCACAGCTAAAGCCTGGTATGTTTGTACAAAAAGTTGTTAAACAAACTGGTAGCATTAGAATAAAAAACCAAGGCTGGGTTAAAACTCAAAGTGGGATTGATAAATTAATAAAATCAGGAATTTTAGAGGTTGAAATCGACCCTGATAAAATGCTCGAATCTGAAGAGCCTGAAACGCAAGCAACCTTACCTACTCAGCACGAAATCAAAAAGCGCGATCCTTGGTTAATTACCCACAGTGCCGAACAAGAAATGAGTAAAGCTAAAAAGCTTTATGATGAAGCAAAAAACCTGCAAACCAAAGCTTTTGGCGATATAGAGTCTGGCCGCACTGTTGATGTTGCTCCTTTTAAAGAACTGGCTAATGGGTTTATTGACTCCGTATTTAGAAATCAAGATGCCTTGGCGTGCATTACACAAATGCGCCAAAAAGATGCCTACTTACTAGAGCACTCGATAAATGTCTCTATTTTGATGAGTATTTTTGCAAAACATCTCGATATTGAAAAACCAGTTATTGAAGAACTTGCCACAGGTGCCCTATTACACGATATGGGAAAGATAAAAATACCTGACGCAATTCTTAACAAGCCTGGTCGCTACAGTGACGAAGAATTTAAAGTGATGCAAAACCATGCTCGCTTTAGCAAAGAAATATTAGAAGACGCAGGGTTAACGGGAATTGCCGTTGATATCGCAGGTATGCACCATGAGCGCTTAGATGGCAAAGGCTATCCTTTTGGTAAAAAAGGCGATGAAATAAGCCAGTACGTTCGTATGGCTTCTATTGTTGATGTTTATGATGCATTAACCGCTGAACGGGTTTATAAAGCGGGCATGGAGCCCATTAGAGCATTTAAAATTTTAAAGCAAGGCTGCCCAGATAGCTTTGATGGGGTGCTACTTAATAAGTTTATTCAGTGCATTGGTATTCACCCTGTGGGCACACTGGTAAAACTTTCTAGCCAAAAGGTGGGACTCGTTACTCAAAGCAACCCTGCAACACCATTAAAGCCAGTAGTAAAAACGTTTTTCAATGCAAAACATGGGCGTTACACTGAAGTTCAAGACGTTGATTTATCAAACAAAAGAACGCAAGACACGCTTGAATCAGCAGTAAAACCCAAAGAATATAATATAGATTTAGAAGGCTTTTATAAGCACTCTATCTTTAGTTAATTGGCCACTATTGTGGCCAATCTTGCAGGGCTTTTAAGCTAAATTCATAACCATCAAAATCAAGTACGCTCTGATCAGGCGCTATTTCTAATACCTTCAACGCACCAATAGACTCCCCTTCATATAGCTCTCTGCCATTGAGCTTTATCCAGCGTTTATCCGCCGCTGAAGAATAAATATGTGCCTGATATTTAATGCTTGGTAACATACTTTGTAAGCCATCAGGAAGTAGCTCAACAGGCTGTACTCGTGATGAAAGGCGAGAGCCTTGAGTTACTTCATAGTCGGCTGTTGTTTCTGTGCTATTAACGGCTTGCGCAAACGCATTTTTCAGCGTGTCGGGAACCGTATCAAGTTCATTATTTGACTCTGGCTGCGCAGGCACATTTTGATTAAGTGGTTTACCTAACACCTTGTATTTACTCAACTCATCTGCAGTGAGTGTTCTTTTTGCTGATTGAGTTGGTACACTTTGCGGTTGGCTGCTCGGTGATTGAAAGCTAGATGAAGCGTTATTCTGCGTCGAGAAATTTTGCGTTTGCCCTTGAGACGCTTGATTAACGCTCATAGGTAAATATTGTCCTTGTGGCGTCAGCAACATTTGCTGCACACCCGTTGGGGTTTGTACATAAACCAACTGCCCTGCTAGCGGCACAGAGTTGTTAGGCGCAGCTGCTACAATGGGCGCTTGAGGGGTTGTTACTGTTTGAGCAACCGTTCTTTGTACTTCCTCTGAGCTTGTGGGTTTTTCTACAACCCCTGACTCTTTTTGACTAAGGTCATTTTGAACAGGCTCATTTTTAACGGTTACATTTTCTTGTTGCGCCCACTTGCCGACAAAGAAGCCACAAGCCAATATACCCGTTGCCAATAAACTTCCTGCGAGTAAAAAACTAATTCGACGATAGGTCATCAACTGGCGTTGTTGTTTTAATTGTTGCGCTTGCAAGTCATATTGCTCAGCGCTCATGGTATCGTGCTTTGACTGCTTTAACGCATCTAATAAATAAGACATGAATCACCTAACTAAAAAATAAAAGACAGGCCAATTCCTGTACCAAAAAGCATTAACGCAGCAGCGCTATAAGGCCAAATTGAACCTGTTGTTTTACTCACTTTATTATTTGTTGCAATAAAGTCGATAGGTAAAGATTCACTCGCCGCTTGTTTAACAATATCACTGCCAACAGTTTCTTGTTGTTTAGAAAATGCGCCTACTAATGCGCGTTCACACACCAGATTCATTAATCGGGGCACGCCGCCAGTGAGCTGATGCACCATTTGCATTGCTTCCACTGAAAATATTTTCTTATCACAACCTGCAATATGCAGCCGATGTTGAATATAAGCAATGGTTTGCCCTGGTGTTAGTGCTAACAAGTGATATCTGGCAGTAATACGCTGTGCCAGTTGCCTTAACTCATTTCGCTTTAGAAGTACCTGTAACTCAGGCTGCCCTACTAATACTATTTGTAATAACTTTTTATGATCCGTTTCAATATTGGTTAATAAGCGCAGTTGTTCTAGCACATCAGGGGCAAGCAATTGTGCTTCATCAATAATCAAAATAGTATGCCCCCCCGCTTTATTATTAAACTCAAGGTGCTTTTTAATGACATCCGTTAAACTTTTCAGGGTTGCATTTTTGGCGTCGTAAGTTATTTGTAATTCATCGCAAATACTGGCTAACAGTTCAAGTTCTGATAACGCAGGATTATAGATCATTGCTACTTGGGTATTTTCAGGCAGTCGCTCTAACATACTACGCGTTATGGTGGTTTTACCCGTACCCACTTCACCTGTTAACAGCACAAAACCACCGTCTTCACCTAACCCATAAGTAAGGTGTGCTAATGCTTCTTTGTGGCGTTCACTTAAAAATAAGTAATGGGGGTTAGGCGAAATTGAGAATGGCTTTTCTTGTAAACCAAAATAGCTTAAATACACCTTTATAGTCCTTGGTCGTTAATTCACGGCCTATAATGGCAAAAAAATAGCCTGGGTGACAACTACAACCAGGCTTTATTATTAAAATAGTGTAAATAAAAAGGCTAAAGTAAATAAAAGCGCATTTTTAGATTCGCTAATACATTAGGGTCTGTTGATCTTTGCGGATTAATATTTGTTCAAACTAGGGGCGGTTTAATCGCGGCGCGAGGTTTGTAACCTAGTGGGCTAAGTAAAAACCGAGCAACAAAGAGTAAATCGCCCTTAGGCAGAACCCTTCGGGCAGCGCCTGTTTGGCATTGATGCTGCGTTATCGCCTATTTATGGGGAATAACCACACCACATAGGCTCTGCCTTGCCTAAATACCAAACAGACTGCTGCAAATTTAACCTTGAAAGATCAACAGACCCTAATTAACTACTTCTCATAGCGTACTAGGCGTAAATATACGTTACTTGTTTTAGCATGTAAGCTATTTAAACCACTGGAAAATTGATAAACCCATGCCGAATTTATATTACTAATACCCGAGGTATTAGACCAATAATTTTGCGACTGCGTTGCTAAAAAAATATCCGCATCAATACTTGGGTCGGTACAACGGTGATCAACGATACTAGCTAACTCTTTAATACTTGGTACTTGCCAGTCGTTATAATCTGCTGTGCTGTCATTAACTGCGCCTTTAAGTGAAGCTTGCCAATTTAGTGGCTGAGTATCACCATCGCAGCTAGTTGTTTCGCTATTATAAACTTGGCCATAATTACAGCGCTGCCACATCAGCCCTGTTTTAGTATCTGACACAGTGCCATCAATATTAATCACAAATCGATCGGTATCATCGCTAGTCGCAACTTCTTCATAACACTGCTGCGCTGCAAGTGACTGGCTCAATCCTAAGGCTAATAACATAGAGACTTTAATTAATTTCATAATAATCACCTTAACGATTTCTAACTAAGCGCACGTAAGCGGTATTATCTTTTGGATAGGCTAAATCGTTACCATCCATCATATCGATAGTGTAAGCCTGAGATAAACTGGCACCATCAACCGCGGTTTGTGAAGTCCAGTAGCGTAAATGCCCTACACTGTTAGTCGATGGTGTATTAGGGAAAAATGCAGTATCTATCAATACATTTTGCCCTTGTTTACCGTAGTCGATTAAACCTAACAGCTCAGTATAAGTGGGTAAACGCCAATTACTGCCACCACAAAAATCAAGCGCGTTAACTTCATCTATATAGGTTTGCAATCCACAATCAGTGTTGTTTGGGCACGTAGTATTAGCACTACCCGTTACATCGCCACTGTTAACAGACCCTTGCCAAATATAGCGGTTTTGTCCATCACGCAGCGAGGTATTTGGTAACACACCGGAGTAAGGGCTTTTCACTTCCCAGACAAGGCCGGTAGTATTATCGCGAATACAGCTAAAGTTCGACGCATCATCAAGAAGCTCATCGGCAAACTCATTAAGTTTGGTGTAATCAAAAGCAAGATTCCCTTTACCCACTTTACCTAAACGATTGGCAAAACTATCGCGCCCAAGATCAGCATCTTGAGCTGGAAACTCATCATTATTACAATTAATACGTTGAGTATTGTTATAACACTCACCCAGCCCAGTATCGTTTATTAACCCAAGCGCTTTAGGTGTTACATCAATAAATACAGTATCTGTGTCGGTACGCCCTTTTAAGTCCATAACTTGTACTTCAAAGCTAAGCGTTGCATTTAAATCAATATCAGAGGCGAAAAAGCTAGCAGTACATGACTGCGATTCAAGAAGAGTTTCGGTATTTCCGGTAAGTTGTTGCCACCTACATTGGTAAGTCTGAGTTGCCGCTTCGCTTGCAGTGGCATCTAAAATAACCCTATCAAACTCTTCTACAGTTTGGTCTGCCCCCGCATCGGCAATAATCACTTGGGCTGTTTTATTGAGAGTCATATCAAATTGTGATGCAGATACGCCGCCCTCATCATCCGTTACGGTGAGTTGCCATTTTAAGTTGGTGTTATTTTCTAATAATGGATGAGGAAAACTAAGCGTTGGATTGGTATAGCTATCAATTGTTAAATCAGGTCCCGATAATAATTGCCACAAGTAACTACTAATTTCGCCATTTTCATCGGGGTCTGTGGAAGTTAAACCACTAAGGGTTACAGTATCTTTATAAACTGAGGGCAAATTTGCAGGAGCAACTTGAGTAACAACAGCAAGAGGAAGCTGGTTATTAGAGGCAATGAAAACACTTAATTCGTCATTTACCAAACTACCGCCTGATGTTTGATAGCTTACTCTTAAGACCAATTCACTGTCAGATTTTACATCCGGTGCAGTGATGGTTTGTTCAGCCCCTTCAAGCGGAAATACATCTAGAATAGGACCGCTTACACGCTGCCAAGTAAATGTACCATCTGCAGGAGAGCCTTTTGCAGAAATAGTAAACTCTGATTTTTCTACAACTTGGAGATCGTTACCAGCAAATACTGACGTTTTAATATCACTGTTATCAGCACCGTCTCCCCCTCCACATGCAGCCAAAAGCAAGCATGACATAAGTGGTATTAACGAAATTGCTCTCATACTAAGCACCTTTGTGTCTTAAAATTATCTAATAAGACTGTGAAGCAAAAAAAGTGCCATTATAAATTATAAATTATAAATAGCTATCTTGATGAATACGAACAAATAACTTAGTGCCAACTTTACTGTAATCTACTTTATATTCGCGGCCATCTAAGGATTGAATAAACAACAACTGTTTTTCCTCGCTAAATACATCTGGACTTGCAATATAAACCATATCTAAGTAGCGCTCTTTTGCATCACGGCGGTTTTTTGGCAGCTCTTCTTTAAATGGTTCAAGGCCATTTGCTGTTACTTTAATTCGAGGATGTTCCTCACCATTAACAATCACTAAATCTAGTTTTCTGTCTTTGTGAATTATGGTGTTTCGACCACTTTTAATAAAAGATCTGTCTTGGCTCATAGTTATTCCTAATCCCGCAGTGAGTGCTTATATTATTATTCGCACTGCGACTTTATAAACTGAGAGGGATCACGCTTCCATTTATTTAAATTTGCGCAAAATTCCCAAATATCACTTTCTATTACACTGGCTGGTAACAGTAAGTCATACCCTGTTAAAAGCTGAAGATGCTTAGCCCTATTAGCAAACATCGCTATAAGCCCATTGTAGTCAATTCCTTTTTTTGACCTAAATTTACTATCTTCAACTAACCATTCTGATGGGCAATGCCCATTTTTGCAATTTTTTTGAACAACTTGCATAAACAAGTGCCGTTGTTCTATTAGTAATTTACCCGCAATTCTTGGGGCTAAAGCAGCTAAAAATGTATCTATATCATTTAACTTAATACCAATCGCGTTAAGCTCAAGATGATCAATACCGTTATCAACTTTAGGAATGCCGCAATGGTGTATATTTTCTTGGTGTAAAGTCCACTGCCCGTACTTATGCTGATATGTTACTTGCTGCTCAGTTAAAATTATACTATAAAAAGGTTCCTGTGTTTTAAAAAAACCAATTAAAATTGCTGCAATACATAAACTTACTAAAAAAATTTCAATAATACTGATTTCACCTGGACGCAATAAATTAAATAGCATGATAAAAATCAAGCCAATGCTACCTACGACCAGTATTTCAATCCCATTTTTAGCGCCTTGCGCTCGGTATTTAAGTATTTGTTTTTTTATATTAGCCATACTGAAAAAACGCCATATAAAAGATAAACATAATAATAGCCCACAATACTAAATTTCTCAGTGTTAAACAGCGTTTGCATGATGTTTTGAAGTTCATCAATTAACTCCTATTATTACTGTTAAATATGCGCAATGACTAAGTATCAGTTATTTTTACGCCTAACGCACAAATTAATGAGACACATAACCGCCTTTTTTTGTCCTGATTTCGTACAATACTTACAATCTATTTTCAGGTATGAAAACCATGCACTCTAAACAATCAGGCAAAGCCCTATTTCCATTTATTATTTCGGTACTAATAATTTTTAGCGTTTATTTATATTTGCCTGCATCACAGGGCGAGCAAGCTGATTACTCGGCAATGACAACGCAAGTCTCAGCGCACACTGTCGAGTCGCAAGAAAACGCCATTATGATTGAAGCCATTGGCAGTGCTCGTGCTAATCAGGCTATTTACATTAAAAGTGCACAAAACGATTATGTCACCAGTATTTACTTTGAAGATGGCGACTTGGTCAGCAAAGGACAAAAGTTAGTGCAACTGCAAAATCAACAAGAACAATTTGCAGTAAAAGAACTTAGCATTAATTTACAAGAAGAAAAACGCCAACTAGCAAGACTTACTGAACTTTCTCGCTCACAAGCGACTGCCAAGTCGTTACTTGAAGAACAGCTTGCCCGCGTTGACGCCAGTGAAGCTCAACTTGAAAGTGCCAAAACTAAACTCGATGAAATGGCTATTATCGCGCCTTTTTCTGGGTTATTGGGCAAACGTGAAATATCGGTAGGCGCTTATATTAGTAACAGTACAATAATAACAACCTTAGATGATATCAGTATCATAAAAGTTGATTTTAAAGTGCCTGAAAAGTATTTAGCTCAACTGAGAAACGGAATGACGGTTCGCACTCAAAACGATGCTTATCCTGATCAAACCTTTAGCGGTAAAGTAACTCATATAAGCTCACGCATTGATTCAATCACTCGCAGTGTAGAAGTAACAGCCAGTTTTACTAATAAATCGGGGTTACTCCGCCCTGGTATGCTTCTTAAAACTGCACTAGAGCTAAGCAGCAATCAAGCGCTAATGGTGCCTGAAAAAGCAATTATTCCTTTGCAAGATAAACATTATGTTTTTCAAATTGAAGATGGCATCGCAAAACGAAAAGAGGTGCATGTTGCAAGTAGAAACAATGGCTGGGTTGCGATAGACAAAGGGTTAGAGAACGGCCAGCAGATTATTACCGAGGGAATAATCAAAATTCGCTCTGGTAGTAAAGTAAGCGTTAAGGGGTAACACGTGAAAATTACCGATACTAGTGTCAAACGCCCCGTTTTTGCGATTGTTATTAACTTACTGTTACTCACTTTTGGCTTAGTTGCTTTTAGTATGCTGCCTTTGCGTGAGTATCCAGATATTGAAACACCGATTGTAAATATTAGTACTGAATATACCGGTGCATCTGCTGAAATTATTGAAACAAAAATAACCCAAGTTATCGAAAACCGTATTTCAGGTATTGAGGGTATTAAAAGCATTAATTCATCGAGTCGTAATGGCCGCTCAAACATTACCATTGAGTTTAATATTAGCCGTGACATAGACGATGCGTCTAATGATGTGCGTGAACGTGTTGCACGGGCACTTGATAGCCTACCAGAGCAAGTGCGCCCTCCAGAGGTATCAAAGTCAAACAGTGATGAAAGCCCTATTGCATGGTTTGTACTTAATAGTGAAACCATGGACTCGTTACAACTTTCTGATTATGCACAACGTTTTATTGTTGACCGTTTAGCTGTTGTTGATGGCGTATCAAATGTGCGTATTGGGGGTGAGCGAAAGTATGCTATGAAAGTATGGCTCAACCGCCAAGCGATGGCAGCCCGAGGCATTACCTCTAGTGATATAGAGCAAACGCTGCGTAGTGAAAATGTAGAGCTTCCTGCGGGTGAAATTGAATCGGTAGACCGTGATTTTACTGTGCGCACTGCACGCAGTTACAAAAACCAACGCGATTTTCAAAATCTTGTAATTAAACGAGGTGAAGATGGTTATTTAGTACGTCTAGGCGAAGTGGCTGACGTAAAGCTTGAAGCCGCCGATGATGAAAGTTTATTCCGCGGAAATGGCCGTAATATGATTGGCATGGGTATTGTTAAACAAGCCAAAGCGAATACCCTTACTGTAGTTGATAATGCCCGCAGTGAACTGGAAAAAATTAAGCGTAACTTACCAGAAGGCACCACTATAGAAGACAGTTACGACTCTTCCGTATTTATTAAAGAGTCCATTAACGAGGTATACAAAACCTTGGGTATTTCAATGGGGCTTGTGGTACTCATTATCTTTATATTTTTAGGGAATATTCGTGCCACACTCATTCCTGCGGTCACCGTACCGGTCGCCCTAGTCAGTAGTTTTATGTTTTTATTAGCAATGGGTTACTCTATTAACTTATTAACTCTACTGGCACTAGTATTAGCAATAGGCTTAGTAGTAGATGATGCCATTGTAATGCTAGAGAATATTCACCGCCGCATAGAACTTGGGGAGCCGCCTTTATTAGCAGCTTATCGCGGCGCCCGCGAAGTGGGCTTTGCAATTATAGCCACCACTCTAGTGCTGATCTCTGTGTTTGTACCATTAGTGTTTATGGAAGGACGAATAGGCGCGCTATTTACAGAGTTTGCAATGGCAGTGAGTGCAGCCGTATTCTTCTCCAGTATTACAGCATTAACGCTCTCTCCGGCATTGTGTTCAAAGGTTTTAAAGGCCTCTGAAAAAGAAAGTAAATTTAGCCAAGTAATGGATCGCTTTTTTACTAAATTAGAAAATGGATACCGCAACGCTTTAGCATCAAACATGACCCGTAAATGGGGCTTAATGCTGAGCTTAGTTTTGGCTGGGTTCGTTAGTTATTCATTATTTTTACAAATACCGTCTGAACTTACCCCTAAAGAAGACCGTGGTACCTTTTTTGTACTTATGAATGGCCCTGAAGGGGCTAGCTATGAGAATAATGCCGCTAATATGGCAAAGATAGAAGAACGCTTAATGCCTTACTCTGAATCTGGCGAACTAAGCCGAGTTTTAGTGCGAGTTCCAGGTTGGGGTGGCAGTGGTGGTGTAGCCATTGTTGGTATGGCGGATTGGGATAAACGCAAACGCTCAACCTGGGAAGTTATGGATGAAATAAGCGGTAAAATGCAAGAAGTCACCGATGTACGTGCTTTTGCAATTATGCGCCGTGGTATTGGCGGTGGTGGTTCATCGCGACCGATAGAGTTTGTTTTACAAGGTAATGATTATGCTCAGCTAGCTGATTGGCGCGATAGAATTATTAAACGTGCAGAGAAAAACCCTGGGTTAGTGCGCATTGATCATGATTATAAAGAAACCTTCCCACAATTTTTAGTCAGTATTGATAAAAATAAAGCCGCTGATTTAGGCGTATCAGTCTCGGATGTGGGACGTACACTTGAAACCATGCTTGGCCAACGCCGTGTAACCACTTTTATTGACCGCGGTGAAGAGTACGATGTAATTTTAAAGGGAACTAAAGAAGACTTTGCAAACCCTACTGATATTTCAAATATTTACCTTAAATCTCGCAGCAATGAATTGGTGCCACTCGACAGCCTTATAAGCTTGAAAGAAGAAGCCACCGCCTCGCGTTTAAATCGCTATAACCGTATGCGTGCAATTACTCTAAGTGCCAACTTAGCTGATGGCTATACGCTAGAACAAGCACTAAACTTTTTAAACAATGTTGCCGCAGAAGAAAATGACATTGATGGCGCCATTGATTACAAAGGTGAGTCACAATTGTTTTATGAAGGTGCCTCAGCTATGACCTACGTGTTTGTGCTGGCATTGACCGTGACCTTTTTAGTGCTCGCTGCTCAGTTTGAAAGCTTTATACACCCGCTTGTTATTATGCTAACTGTGCCACTGGGCTTAATGGGCGCCATGTTTGGGCTGTGGAGTATGGGTTTAACACTTAACATATACAGCCAAATCGGTATTGTAATGCTCATTGGGTTAAGTGCAAAAAACGGTATCCTGATCGTTGAATTTACCAACCAGTTACGTGATAAAGGCGTAGAATTTAGTGAAGCCATTTTACAGGCCGCTACACAGCGTTTACGTCCTATTATTATGACCTCCCTAACCACAGTTATGAGTGCTGTGCCTTTGGTGTTGGCCTCAGGCCCGGGTTCAGAAAGCCGAATGGTTATTGGTGTGGTGGTATTTACCGGCGTAACGGTTGCCACCATACTGACTCTGTTTGTAGTACCTGCTGCTTATTATGCCTTAGCACGTAATACGCAATCACCAGAGTTTTTACAGCAAAAGCTGGATAAACAAGCAGCTGAAAAACCACTTAAAGAGATCTAAGTCACTCTGAGCGTCGTAATTAGCTGTTACGGCGCTATTTTCTGGTGCATATAACCATACAATTGAGGAAGTACTTATGAGTTCGACCACACAGATAGCAACACTAGGCGGCGGCTGTTTTTGGTGTATTGACGCGGCATTTAGGCGTGTTAGAGGGGTACTCAGTGTATGTTCTGGTTACACGGGTGGACATACTGATAACCCAACCTACAAAGCCATTTGCACAGGCAACAGTGGGCATGCCGAAGTGGTTAAGGTTGAGTTTGACGCCAGCATTATAAGCTTTGAAACCCTACTCGCGATGTTTTTCACTTTGCATGATGCTACCCAGTTAAACCGCCAAGGTAACGATATAGGCACTCAATACCGCAGCGTTGTGTATTACCATGATCAGCAACAACAATTGCAAACACAGGCCGTTATTGCAGAGCTGCAAACTCATGTTAGTGAGCCTATAGTAACAGAGGTAAGCCCAGCAACCACTTTTTACCCTGCTGAAAATTTTCACCAAGACTACTACAATGAAAACCCAGAACAAGGCTACTGTAGTATTTTAATTGCGCCTAAGTTGCACAAGTTTGAAACCGAATTTAGCGAGTTTTTAAGTGAGTAAAATGCTTTAAAGCGCTAACCAAATAGCCCAGCAATTTGCTGGGCTATTTGATTTTCGGCAACTAAAAGTGATAATTAAAACTGGTAATTTGCCCCCACAAAGAAAGTTCTTCCTGCGCTGTTATAACCTAATAGCTCACCACTGGCAGCAAACCTTGTTGCTGCAGTAAAATATTCTTTATCAGTAATATTTTCTATTCGAGCAGCTAACGATAAATTCTCAAGCAACTGGTAATTGGCTGCTAAATTAAATACCGTATAGCTAGCGAGTTCAGAATCATAATACGCAATTGATGGACGCGATGAGCGATATTGCATATCTAAACTGGCATCAAAATCGCCCCATGATTTGGCGAGTTGATAATTAAACGATTCAGAGGGTCTGCGTGGTAAATCTGTATTCGTCTTTTCATCTGTAGCATCTAAAAAACTAACATTAACAGAGTGTTCAAAGCCTAACGCTGAAAACTCAGCCGACAATTCTAGCCCCTGCATAGATACTTTATCTATGTTAGTTGCAATATATTTACCTGAGTCTGCATCATAATTATTACTAATTAAATTATTGATACGGTTATCGAAAATAGCAATATCATAACGCCCCCATTGAGTTTCTAGGGTAACACCAAACTCATTATTTAAGGCTTCCTCAGGCTTAATATTATTATTTGGTAGGTAGTATGGGCTGTTAGTTACAAACGCATTAATTAAAGACGGCGCCCTAAATGCAGTACCATGATTTAAACGTACCGTTACGTAGTGATTGGCTTTATATCCAAGCCCAGTACTGTAAGTATTTGCACGGCCGTGAAAATCATAATCATCGGTTCTGATAACCGCATTTGCTAACCATTGTTCATGACTATAAAACGCGCCTATAAACAATGCGTTGTTATCGCGTTTTTCTTCTGATGACGTTGCTGACGAGTTTGATAAATCCTCAGATAGATAATTAAAACCACCTGATAAATCAAGTTCTTGCGTTAGACTATAAAGCCCGCGGTATTCAAACTCAACACGCTCTGTGCTATACACTTGCTGTACATCAGTGCCTGTTTGGGTATTTTCTTCTTGCGATACACTCAATGAAATACTTTGGGTATATATTTCTGAGGCTTTTTTCCAGCCTAGCTTAGCGGTATAGTTTTCAAAATCGTAGGCATCGTTACCCCATGCGTTATCATACTGCGCTTCACCTTCACTGTACTGAGACTGTAAGCTCAACTCACCTAGTTCAGCCAGTTCATACGCTAAATTAAAGCCAATGTTTTTATTTTTGTAGCCATCATCATCGTGATCTTTGGTATATTCAGCCACAGGGTCTTTGCCAGTAATATCAAAACCATCTGTCTCTTCGTAGCCTAGATTATAATTAAAGCTCACCGCCTCTTTTACAAGCCCACCAGCAAGCTGATAATTACTGTAGCTATGGCTGCCTAAAGTAGCCGAAAGCGAGTTATTTGAGGCTTTACGGGTAATAATATTAATCACTCCGGCTACCGCGTCTGAGCCATAAATAGTCGCTCTGGCACCTTTTATAATTTCAACATGCTCGATACTATTAACTGGAATATTCGTCAGCGATACACTACCTGAGCTTGCATCGCTCACTCTTACGCCATCAACTAGTACTAAGGTATATTTAGCGCTGGCGCCGCGAACAAATATATCTGCCTTTTGACCTAAACCGCCGTTACGAACAATATCAATCCCAGCTATGGTATTTAATATTGCAGGTAAGTCTCGATAATTCGCTTTTTCAATATCAGCGCGGTCGATAACTGCCACACTTGCTAATACATCATTTATAGGTTGTTCAAATTTATTCGCAGTAACGGTTATTTTTTCAATGGTTTGTTCTGCAGATGCAGAAAAAGACAGCGCAGCCGAAATAGCCACACCCAATGCAGTTTTATTTATCATGATGTTCCCTATCTCTGCCCACCGCAAAGATGTTAGTAAGTAAGATTACATCAAGGCCGGTCTCCGGACTCAGTTGCCATAGTTAAATACAGCATAACTTTACCGTTGCGGGGGCAGTGTTGGGATTGACTTCATCAATGAAAACGCACCAACTTCCCGATTATCCTACTAAAAAAATCACACCTTTGAAGTGTTTAGCAAGCACCTTGAAAATAGGCTGCTATTGTTATCTGTTTACTTAAAAATGTCAACGGACGTCTAAACATCTACAATTTGATTTTTGGGGTTCGGGGTTCGAGGTTCGAGGTTCGAGGTTCGGGGTTCGGGGTTCGGGGTTCGGGGTTCGGGGTTCGGGGTTCGGGGTTCGGGGTTCGGGGTTCGGGGTTCGGGGTTCGGGGTTCGGGGTTCGGGGTTCGGTAATTATCATAGATTCAAAAATAAAAAAGCCAAACAATATAACGTGTTTGGCTAAATACATGTTGCTTTGAACTAAGCGCCTATAGTGCCTAGCTCGAAACAATAAATTAATCGCGGAAGTTTTTAAACTGAAATGGCTGACCTAAATCGGCAGTGCGTACAACTTGCATAGCAGCTTGTAAATCATCACGCTTTTTACCCGTTACGCGTACTTCTTCGCCTTGAATAGCCGCTTGCACTTTTACTTTAGAATCTTTAATCGCTTTTACGACTTTTTTAGCCATGTCTTTTTCGATGCCCTGCTTTAGCGCAACGTTACGAAAAACATTTTTACCTGCACGAGAAATCCCTTGAAGTTCTAGGCTCGCAACATCCATCCCACGCTTAGAAACTTTCCCAGCTAAAATATCAAACAACTGCATAACTTGAGCATCTGCTTCAGCTTTTAATTTAATTGTTTTATCGTTTAATTCAATTGAGGCATCGACCCCTCTAAAATCAAATCGTGTCTCTAATTCACGGTTGGCGTTATCAACCGCGTTTTGTGCTTCGTTCATTTCTACTTCAGATACAATATCAAATGAAGGCATGATGTTCTCCTAACTAGCTAATCTTAATTTTATGCGGCAATTATAACGTTAAAATGATAAATCTTTACACTTTTCTGCATCTTGTTCAGGTGCGATACTAATTTAGTTTGATATACTGAGGCTTCTTTTTTATACGATTTTAGGATTTTTTGTGACGAGGCGTGTTTACCAAGCTATTTTTTTAATTAGTATTGTCGCATTTACCTTCTTATTTGCTAAAGAGGTAAAAGGGGCTGCAAACTTATTTCCGCATGTAGATAAAGTGGCGCATTTTGGTATTTTCTTTTTACTTGCCATTATTATGGATAAAGCCTTTAAACTGCCTTTATATGCACAAATATTGCTGTTAGCCGGCTATGGTGCCGCAATAGAGATTATGCAAGATAGCCTCCCTTATAGACAAGCATCACTGGCCGATTTTGTTGCCGATTTTATTGGTGCGGCGAGCTACTTTTTAGCTAAAGCGCTATTAACACTGCGTAAAAAGAAGCGTTATGGCTAACATACTTGTTGTTGGTGATGGTGCTATTGGCTTGTTATTTAGCCATTTTTTAGCGAAACATCACACTGTTAATATTCTTACTAAAAAAGGCACCCTTAACACTCGCTTTTATAGCCGTGGTGATGCCCCTTGTGAAAAAATTAACGCTACTTTCATCTCACAACAGCAATTAACTCAAGCTCCCGAGTTTGACATTGTTTTATTCACTGTTAAAGCGTTTGCAGTGCAACAAGCCTATGCTCAAGTAAAACCTTATCTTGGCAATAATACCCATATTGTAATGAGTCATAATGGCATGGGTAATGTTGAACAATTAAATCCACAGTTAACAAAGCAGCAATCGTTGTACTTTTTAACCACCAGCATGGCTGGATTTAAGTCAAACCCTAATATTGTGCAGCATACCGGAAACGGGCAAAGTGTATTAGGGGGCTGTAATCAACTAGCTATGCAAAATATTCAACAGCTTAGTGCGCAATTACACACTATTCCGCAATTAATTGTTAACAACAATATTGAGCAACTGCGGTTTGAAAAGCTACTGGTTAATATTGCTATAAATCCATTAACCGCTCTGTACAATATAAAAAATGGCCAGCTACGTGCGCCACAGTACAGTAGCGCAATTATTAATTTATTAACTGAAGCGTGCCATATTGCAACCGCGCTTAAACTTAATATTAAGCTTATTGATGCCCTAGAGCGTGCCTATATGGTAATGAGTTTAACCGCAGAGAATTACTCATCTATGCATCAAGACGTTATGCATAATAGGCAAACTGAGATCATGGCAATTTGTGGTTATATTAGTGAGCAAGGCAAACGACATAATATTGCGACCCCGTATAACGACGCTTTACTTGCTGAAATTCTGGCAAAAAAAGCGCGGAATAAATCCGCGCATCTAGGGTCTGTTGACTTTTGCGGATTACAATTTGTTCAAACTAGGGGTGGTTTAATCGCGGCGCGAGGTTTGTAACCTAGTGGGCTAAGTAAAAACCGAGCAACAAAGAGTAAATCGCCCCTAGGCAGAACCCGAAGGGCAGCGCCTGTTTGGCATTGATGCTGCGTTATCGCCTATTTATGGGGAATAACCACACCACATAGGCTCTGCCTTGCCTAAATACCAAACAGACTGCTGCAAATTTAACCTTAAAGGGTCAACAGGCCCTAATATATTTAGCCATTAACGACGATAGACTTTTACAGTAGTAAAGCCTTCTTCGTGAAGAATAAGCGCTTGTAACTGGCTCATTACCCCTTTTTGGCAATATAAGTAATAGTCTTTGCCTTTAGGTAAATCACCAAACTTAGTTGCTAAACGGAAAAACGGTAAGTGGATAACTTCAATACCATCAATTTCAAGCGGTGCGGCATCTTCTTCTTCAGGTGAGCGAATATCAACAACAACCGCTCCTTCTGGTAACTCTGTAACTGACTCAGCCTCTTTAAGCTCTTGCTTAGCTTCAACATCAATATCGCGCACATCCATAACACGGGCGTTATCAATAACAGTATCTAATACATCAAAATCAAACTTCTCTTCTTCTGCTTTAATGACTTCAATTTTAGCTTTAACCGTCGGCTTTTTAGAGATCACACCACAGTATTCAGGCATCGTCTCTGCCATTTCTGCAGTGCCTATTTGGCGCGCTATATTAATGATCTCTTGCTTATCATGTTGGATAAGTGGGCGTAAAATCAGCGTTTCGGTTACACGGTCAATCACGCTTAAATTAGCTAAGGTTTGACTAGACACCTGACCTATACTTTCACCCGTTACCAAAGCTTGAATATTTAGTTTTTCAGCAACGGCACTACCCGCTCGCATCATCATACGTTTAAGCACAACACCCATTTGGCTGTTCTCAACGTTTTCTAAAATTTCAGCAACAACCGGTTCAAAATCAACGGTAATAAACTTAACTTTATGCGTAGAGCTGTATTGTTTCCATAGATAGTAACTCGCTTGCTTAACCCCAATTTCATGGGCAGCACCACCTAAGTTAAAGAATAAAAAGTGTGTACGAGCGCCTTTACGGATCATCTGGTAACTGGCAACGCCAGAATCAAATCCACCAGACATAAGCGATAATACATCGTCTTGTGTTGGCAGTGGAAAGCCCGCCATTCCTAAATGCGTTTGCGTTACTATGTAGGCTTTTTCGTCTTTAATTTCTAAACGAATCGTTACCTCAGGGCGGCTTAGTTTTACTCGAGCTCCTTCAACATGTTGATTTAGCCCGCCACCAACATAGCGCTCTAGTTCAGTTGAAGTAAAATCATGTTGACCTATGCGCTTAGCACGTACACAAAAGGTTTTACCAATAATAGTGTGGCCAACTAACGCAATGGTTTTTTGATAAATGTCATCAAGGGTTTTAAAGTCTGTTTCGGTCACTTCAATAAACTGTACGATGCCTGGAATACGCTGCAAGCTATCAATAAAATCAAGGCGAGTTTGGGCATCATCTAGTTTTGTAACAACTGAAATGTTATCCCAGTTATTACGTACTTGTACTTTTTCGTCAACACGACGCAATACAATTTTAATGTTATTTTCTAACACTTTAGTAAAGCGTTTACGGACTGAACGGCTTTTAATGGCTATTTCAGGGTGAAGTTTGACGATAAATTTAAGCATAGTTTAACTCTTAGACTGCGGGAATTCGCGCACCCAGGTATTGGGCGCGGCGGATTATAGCAAAAAAATTAACGCCTAGGAACTAACCAACTTAACGGGCTTAAGGGTTCTGGGGAGCTGAATTTGCTAAAAGGGTGTACTTTTCTCTTAACTGATTAATTTTATTTGCGCTTTTCTCGGTACTGTAGGCTTTAAATAAAGTCAGTACTTTTACAATACCAGGGTAAATGTCTTGCTCAACCAGCACACCACTTAGTCTTCTTGCTTTCATGTAGGGTGTCCAAAAGCTGACCGTTAATTTTAGCGTATGAGCAAGCTCAATAGCATCTTGTTCATCAATGGCAATAATTTCGCTATCCCGCAAGGCCAAAATGATGTTACGCACCTGCTCAAGTAACTCCTGCTGAAAATCAATGTAACCCTGTTTTAAATGGCTATCGCGAGCGAGAATATCGCCAAGGTTGTCGTAAAAAAAATGATAGCGCCACATTAATTCAAATAGCGAATCTAAATAAGGACCAAGATGACTAAATGCATCGTCGTCTTTATCAACTGGCTTAAAATGAGTACTTAAATGATCGCGATAAAGTGCAAATATATGGCGAATAATGTCTTCTTTATTTTTAAAGTGGTAGTAAAGATTACCCGGACTCATACCTAAACTCGATGCAATATGATTAGTTGATATTGCTCTTTCACCATGTTCATTAAACAATGAAATACTGGTTTGAATTATTTTATCCTTGGTATTCATATACTCATTACTCAATTTTCGAAAATACGATGCTGCATTAAAACAATCCGCTAGGGCCTGTTTATCTTTCGAGGTTGAATTTGCAGCAGTGTGTTTGGTATTTTGGCAAGGCAGAGCCTATGTAGTGTGGTTATTCCCCATAAATAGGCGATAACGCAGCATAAATACCAAACACGCGCTGCCTGAAGGTTCGTCCTAGGGACGATTAACTCTTTGTTGCTCGGCTTTTACTTAGCCCACTAGGTTACAAACCTCGCGCCACGATTAAATCGTCCCTAGTTAGAACAAATTTTAATCCTGAAAGGTAAACAGGCCCTAGTATAAACAAATAGTCAGCGTTAAAACAATCAAGGCATGAAGTTCTTCACAATTTACTCACAAGGCTGCTTTGCACACTAAACACTGCTACACTACGGCTAAAAATAATAACACAGTAAATATTATGAAAGTGACCGCAATCTACCCAGGCACATTTGACCCCCTTACCAACGGCCACACTGATTTAATTCAGCGTGCGGCTAAAATGTTCGATACCGTTATTGTTGCTATTGCTCATAACCCAAGTAAAAAACCGTGTTTTACTTTAGAAGAACGCGTTGATTTAGCGAATGAAATTTTAAGCCATTTAGATAATGTAAAGGTCATTGGCTTTTCAGGGCTGCTAGCAGATTTAGCTCGCGACCATAATGCAAATGTACTGATCAGAGGCATAAGAGCGGTTTCTGATTTTGATTATGAATTTCAGCTCGCAAATATGAACCGCCGTTTAAACCCTGATTTAGAAAGTGTATTTTTAACACCTGCTGAGCGTAATACTTTTATATCATCAACCTTGGTAAAAGAAGTTGCGCGCCATAACGGGGATGTGAGTGAGTTTGTTGACACCATAGTAATGAAAGCCCTGCAATCTAGGCTGGGGAAAACCAAGCATTAAACACAACACCTAGCGTATCATTACATTGCGCTAGGTAGCTTCGCTCTTACTGGAAACAGAGCGTTCTTAAGCCTCACTAAACCCAAAAAGTCTTTATTAATAAAGAAAATAGCTATCATCACAAAATCCATCAGATTAATTCCCAAAGAATAAAATGACCAGAACCACCATGGTGTGCTGTTATTAAAGACTAGCACATCTAAATGCATACCAAAAAATAGCAGTGAGTTTATGCTCAGTCCTAATAATAGATAAGAAGTTATAGCATTTTTATTTATGAAGTTACTTACAACTAAAATAGCCAAGATCGTCACTAAATCAAAAAGTAATAGTTGCGTGTAAGAAATATTTTGAATATCAATGAACAAGCTTGAAGAGTATGAAATTGACATGATTAGCGATAGCCATAAAGCCTCTTTTTTGGGTTCATTTATACTCGTGACTAATGAGTATAAAAAAGCCATTAAAAAGCCCCACTGAACAAATGCGCCGAGGTAAAGAGATACATATGGACTGAGCAAGAAGTCATCCATTTAAAATACCATTTTTAACTGAAGGTTTTAATGCTTTTACACCTCGATTGATATTCACATAATCTAAGTTTATTACCAAAGAGGCTATCATTAATATATCAATCAAGTTTATAGAAATAGAGTAAAAACTCCAAAACCACCATTCTTGAGTATTCCCAAGAATGTATAAGTCATAATAAATAAAACCAACTAATACACTATTTATGATTAAGCCAATAATGATGAAATATGCAGATAAAGATGGAGTAACCTTTGCTCTTTTAATCGCAAAAACAATAAAAGCAATGGTTAAAAAGTCATAAGCTATCCAATTAAGATAAACATGGCTCAATATATAGATAGTCACTTAATACATATGAGCAAAGCATTATTGCAGCTAAATATAGAGAAGATTTATGTGGGGTATTGATACTTTTAACAAAACAATACAGGAAAGCCATCAAGAAGCCCCACTGAATGAATGCGCTTACATATTCGCCAAGGGTATAACTGATATACATGTTTACGAAAAATTGTTTTCTGGTTGGATATTTGAGCCTTTGAAAAGTTTATTTTTTAATTTATGAAGACCTAAAAAGTCTCGATCTACAATTAAAACCACAATCATTATTAAATCGATAATATTAACGCCAAAAGTATATATATCCCATAGAAACCAAGGCTCACGATTATTACTAAGGTACATATCAAAATACATAAATAGACTAAGTATAGAGTTTATAAAGAGACCTAAAATAATGTACAGAAAAGAGTATGTTGTCTTTTTAAACAAAACAAAGGCTAGTATCAAAGCTGCTATAGTCGCATAATCGTATAGAGCCCAGTCTAAATATAGTGAATTTTCTATTGATAACCAAGTAAAGAAATAATCAGATAAAGTGTAAGAAGTCATCATAATAAATGAACTGAGTAATAAGGTAGTATCCCTTTTAATGCCTAATGAAAATACAAAAGCATTAAAGAAAAACGCCATCAAAAAACCCCAGCTTGAAAAAGCTGACAGCGAAAAAAACCAAAAAACTCAGTTAAAAACATTCATGACCTTTAATGTTACTTAGGCTTACTAGTATCAAGTATAACGCCACCACGCTGAAGTTCTGCACCAGCTGCAGCCATTGCCTCTTGAGAGATACTTACTGTATCAGATTGTAGGGTTTTAGGGCTAGCAGTTTGTTCCATTGCAGGCTTTAATTGTTGCGTTTTATTGTATGCTTGCATTTGTACTTGGCTGTTCGCTGAAATTTGCATGTGATTAATCCTCTTGAGTATTAAATTTTATTATTGGCGCAAATTTAAATCACACCACCTGCAGCAGTTAGTAAATAACTGCAGTCGCGTTTAATCTATGTTGGTTAATTGACTCAACAACACGCACACAAGTAAAGTGCAAACGATATGCCAACTTTAAATTACTAGTATATTAATTTAAAGTTACTTTTTTTAGTAAAAAAAACGCATCGGGGTCACCGTGCGTTTTTTATCCTAGGGATTGCTCAAGCCACGTTTTTGCAGGGGATCTCCATGCTATTACTTGGCTTTAACATATATTCCATTGCGACTTCATCACAGTTTTCTTTGCGTAAACATAGCTCGCAATCTTTCATTACTTTTTCAGGTAGGCTCTCTTTATTACAGAAACTAAACCGCTGATTTTCGAAAAAGTCAGGTACACGAGTCAGAACAATGACACGATTAAGTGCCAACTTTTTGGCTTTTACTAATAAGTGTTCGACCAGTTTTCTTCCCTGCCCCGTTACTGCGCTTTTAGGATCAATGCCTAATGAACGTATTTCAGCTAATCCTGTGTCGTAAATATAAAGTGAAGCACAACCCGATACCTGACCGTCTATCTCGGTTACGGCAAACTCATTAATTGAGTGCACCATATCACTTTTAGCTCGCGGTAAATTTTCGCCGACTGTTGCCCAGTGCTGTACGAGTTTAGCTATCGCTTCCACATCATCTAAATTTGCATCACGAACCGTTATTTGCTGTTTTTTTCGCGTCCTTCACCGCTTTGCTTACTTGCTCTAGTGATGTACCGCCAAGCGCTTGACGAGCTTTAATACAGGCATCAATTTCAAGTACCGGATACACGTCATCTTCAAACACTGGGTTTACTGATTTATACTGCTCTAGTGAAAGTTGCTCAAGCGTTTTACCTTCACTAATGGCTAGTTGCACCAATACCCCAACAATATGATGCCCTTCTCTAAACGGAACACCTTTAGCCACTAGATAATCAGCCAGTTCGGTTGCATTTGCGTGGCCACCTTTTGCCGCTGAAAGCGTTTTATCTGCTTTAACTTTTATGCCTTTAATACACGCTTGTGCCATATGAATACACGCAAGCCACGTTGGCATGGCATCAAAAATGCCTTCTTTGTCTTCTTGCATATCTTTATTGTAAGCAAGTGGCAGTGCTTTTAGAGTCATCATCATTGCGCTAAACGCACCAAACACCCGCCCTGTTTTGCCACGAATTAGCTCTAATGCATCTGGGTTTTTTTCTGTGGCATTAAAGATGAACCCGAGGTCACATTATCGGCCAGTTCAATAAAACCAGCTTCTCCCGAGTTATAAAAAATCAGGTCCTCAGACATCCGCGATAAGTGAATCATAGAAATAGACGCACAGCTTAATAGTTCAACAACAAAGTCACGATCAGATACGCCATCTAAACTATTTTTAGTCGCACCGGTAAAGCCTAGCCCTTGTGCAAGTGCATGGCGGTCAATCGGGTATGCAGTGCCCGCAAGTGCACCACTGCCGAGTGGGCAATAATTCATTCGTGCTTGGGCATCTTTTAGTCGGCTTTCATCACGCTCAAGCATTTCTACATAAGCCATACACCAATGGCTAAACAGTACGGGCTGTGCCCGCTGTAAGTGCGTATAACCAGGCAGTATTGTGCCAAGCTCACGTTCAGCCAAACTAATAAATTCAGCTTTTAATTGTGCAATTGCTTTTAAAATATGATCGGCAGTATCGCGACACCATAACCTAAAGTCGGTAGCAACTTGATCGTTACGGCTTCGACCTGTGTGTAATTTTTTAGCTAAATCACCCACTTTTTCAATTAGCGCAGCTTCAACATGAGAATGAATATCCTCAGCACCTGAGGTTGCTACAGCTTGTGGATCTGCTTTTACTTCTTCAAGTAACTCATAAAGTGCCGATACCAACTTTTTGTGCTCGTCGTTAGATAGCACATTCACTTGCTCAAGTGCGCCTGCCCATGCCACAGAGCCAATAATATCTTGCTCTGCTAACTGGTAATCGAACGGAAGTGAATCGTTAAACTGTTTAAACGCTTCATCTGGACCCGTAGAAAAACGTCCGCCCCATAATGCCATGAAATCTCTCCAAACCCGATAATAGCCCCTTAATTCCAATGGGCGTAAAAAATTACTTTTTAGCTAATGCTGAAATTCTGCTTGATAGCGAGAATAAACGAATAAAGCCTTCTGCATGCGATTGGTCATAAACATCGTCTTCACCAAAGGTAGCAAAATCTTCGCTATATAAACTGTTAGGTGATTTTTTCTGAACCGCAGTGACTTGGCCTTTATAAAGCTTAAGTACCACTTCGCCCGTTGCTAGTGTAGACAGCGCTTCTGCACCGGCTAAAATAGAATCTTTTAGCGGCGTAAACCAACGACCGTCGTAAACTAAGTGTGAAAATTCACCACCGAGTATTTCTTTCCATTTACGGCTCGCTTTATCAAGTACTAACTCATCAATTGCTTGAAGCGCTGCCATGATCACAGTACCGCCTGGCGTTTCATAACAACCACGCGATTTCATACCCACTAAACGGTTTTCTACTATATCAACACGCCCCACACCATGAGGTGATGCAATGTCGTTTAATTTAACTAAACAATCATAAGGTTTAAGCTCTTCGCCATTTACAGCAACCACTTCACCTTCAACAACCGATAAAGTGACGTGTTCGGCTTTATCAGGTGCTTGCTCTGGTGAGTTAGTCCAGGTCCATACTTGCTCACTTGGTTCACACCAAGGGTCTTCAAGTTCACCGCCTTCGTGAGAAATATGCCATGCGTTGGCATCACGACTGTAAATTTTAGTTGCTGACGCAGAACATGGAATATCACGCTCAGCTAAATAATCTAATAGTGATTCACGGCTTGATAAATCCCACTCACGCCAAGGCGCAATCACTTTTAAATCAGGTGCGAGTGCCGCAAAACATGACTCAAAACGTACTTGGTCATTACCTTTACCCGTACAGCCATGAGAAAGTGCATCGGCACCTACTTTACGTGCAATTTCAACTTGCGCTTTAGCAATGATTGGACGCGCCATAGAAGTACCAAGTAAATAAGTCCCTTCATATATAGAACCCGTTTTAAGCGTTGGGTAAATATAATCGCTTACCATCTCATCTTTTAAATCAACCACGTAACACTCAGATGCACCAGACGCTATAGCTTTAGCTTCTACGCCTTCAAGTTCTTCAGCTCCTTGGCCAACATCGGCAACAAAGGCAATAACTTCACAGCCGTAGTTCTCTTTTAACCATGGCACGATAGCCGATGTATCAAGACCACCTGAATAGGCTAAAACGACTTTTTTAATTGAACTCATAGGTGTTCCTTAACAAAATTTGGATTTAACAATGTAACTAATAGCGCATTTTGCGCATGCATGCGGTTTTCTGCTTGCTGTATAATTTTTGATGCAGGGCCATCCATTACCTCAGAAGTAATTTCAAACTCACGGTGTGCCGGTTGGCAATGTAATACCGTAGTTGCACCTGTTTTTTCTAACAATGCCTGATTTAATTGATAAGGCATGTATTTTTCTTTTACTTGCTCAAGAGGAGTTGTATCCCCCATAGATACCCAGGTATCGGCATAAACAATATTAGCACCGACTGCAGCCTCAACCCTGTCACTTACCATTACAGAAGCGCCATTCATCGCTGCTATTTGCTCTGCTTTTTTAAGCACTTGCGAATCAGGTGAACACCCTTTTGGTGTTACAGCGACAAAGTCGGTTCCTAAAGTAGCGGCTAACAGCATCAATGAATGCGTGACATTATTGCCCTCACCTAAGTAGGCAAGCTTTAACTGGCTAACATCACCATGTACTTCTTGTAGCGTTAAAAAATCAGCTAATGCTTGGCATGGGTGATATAAATCACACAAACTGTTAATCACAGGAACGGATGAATACTCACCGAGTGTCGTTAACGTACTGTGCTGATTAACCCGAGCAACAATCCCATCGGCCCAAGTCGAAATATTTAAGGCAAAATCTTTTATTGATTCGCGGGCGCCCATTGCACCATTTTGTTGGTCAAGGTAAACCGCATGGCCCCCTAAACGGTTTATACCAATATCAAATGAAAGGCGAGTACGTAAACTTTGCTTTTCAAACAAAGTAACCACTGACTTACCAGCTAGCACTTGGCTATATTTACTTGGGCTTTCTTTAATATCTTGCGCTAACTTTAATAAATTTAGTGCGCCTTGTTGGTCTAATTCTAGACCCGTTAAAAAATCTTTAAACATGTTCAACCTATGGTGTTACTTTAGTTCCGACATGCTCGCCTTGCAGCAAAGCAGTTAAGTTTTCTGGCTTTTGCCAGCTGGAAATGTACACACCGCGTCGTAAATGTTGGGCAGCGTGAAGACTGGTCTTAACTTTGACCTCCATCCCGCCCAAAATTACTCCCTCTGCAATTAAAGTATCAATGTGTTTTGTGTCAAGTTGATGTAAAGGCTGCTTATTAGCATCAAGTACCGCCTCTACATCTGTCATAAAAATAAGTTCTGCATTTAAATTATTAGCTATTGCGGCTGCTGCTTCATCGGCATTAATGTTGTATAACAAGCCCTGCTCATCAAAGCCGATAGAGCTGATGATTGGTAACCGGCCAGCACTGAGTAAATCATTAATAATAGAATCTGAATTGTTGTGACATTGACCTACTTGACCCAATGCTTTTAATTTTTGCGAGGCGGTGATCCCTGCTTCATATAAACTTAACCCCACCGGCTTATGGCCAACACTAATTGCTTGCGCCATGAGTTGTTTATTTGCCGCACCCGCAAGGGCTCCAACAATATAAGGCATCTGTTCTTTAGGGCTAATACGTAAACCTTGGTGTTTAGCACTGGCAAAACCAGCCTCTTTTAACCAGCTATCAACTAATGAGCCACCACCATGCACAATCACAAACTGAGCATCATCTTGCTCGTTGAGTATTTCAAATAATGCTTTAGCTGCATTTTCAGTATTGAGTACTGCACCACCGAGTTTAATAACCCACGTTTTACTCCTCATCTAAACGCTCCTATTAGACCTGTAGTGTGAGGCAAGCCCATTGATAAATTAATACATTGCAAAGCCTGACCAGCTGCCCCTTTTAATAAGTTGTCAATTGCTGCCATTACTATTAACTGTGAGCCTTGCTGCTGCCACGCAATATCTACATAAGGTTGTTTGGCCACCCCTTTAATTGAGGGGATTTTGCTGCCAAGCAAACGAATTAATGGCTCATCCGCTAATACTTGATAAGCTTTAGCTACTTGCTCACTGGTCACACCCGGCTTTAATTGCACATAAATAGTTTCTAAAATACCGCGCGGAAAATTACCTAAATGAGGAGTAAATAACACCTCATGATCAAGATGCTGTTGTATTTCAGGCCCGTGACGGTGATTAAACAAACCATAGGGTGCCAGCGAAACTTCGCAAAAATGAGTCCCTAGGCTGGCTTTACGCCCTGCGCCCGTTACACCAGAAACCGCATTAATAATAATTTTTTCATCACTCAACAAGCACGCTTGTTGAAGAGGCTTTAATGCATTTAATGCAGCCGTTGGATAGCAGCCAGCAACAGCAACTAGCTGAGCATCAGTAATGGCTTTACTATTCCATTCAGCAAGACCATATGCCGCTTGATTAAGTAGTTCTGGGTGTTGGTGTTCAAAACCATAATAAGTAAGGTAATCATCATTACTTGCAAGACGATAGCCACCGGAAAGGTCAAATACCTTTTTGCCCATCGCTAAAAACTGAGGCGCTAAATCCACACTTACTTTATGATCGGTACACAGACAAACGTAATCTGCTGAATGAGTGATATCAGCAAGTGCATGTTCATTTAGTGGCTGCAGAGGTAAATCAAGTAAGCCTAAATGCTCAGGATACAACTCACTAAGCAACTTATGTTTATCTAAACTTTGCGTTGATACATAACAGCCAGTTAACGAAAGGGTGGGATGTTTTGCTACCAAGCTAGCCAGTTCTGCGCCGCTGTAACCGCTGGCACCTATAATTACTACGTTCATTACTTACTCTTTATCTAAAATTAGTGACCACATTCAATGCTTTTTGTTTACACTTGGGTGTAACCCAGCCAAGCAGATTAAATTTATGAGTGATAACTATCGTCGTATTATTTTCATGGCGTAACTTTAATATATTTATGCTTAAAAAGTGAATTGATATTCATCATAAATACTTTTATATTGTTATGCAATTAAAATGAATAATTATTTTGGAATTTTTTATGTCTCTGCCGTCATTTATTTCGATGTACCAGCAATTGATTGCTGCCCCTTCTATTAGTGCCATTGAAGAGCATTTATGTATGAGTAATAAAAGTGTCATTGAATTGCTAGCGCAATGGTGTGAAAGCCTAGGTTTTACCTGTGAAATAATAGAGTTAGAAGGCAACAAAGGTCGCTACAACTTATTAGCAAAACGCGGTCAAGGCGACGGCGGTTTAATGCTGGCTGGGCACACTGATACAGTGCCATTTGATGATAGCCGCTGGAACCACAATCCATTTAAATTAACCGAGCAAAATAATAAACTATATGGCTTAGGTAGTATTGATATGAAAGGCTTTTTTGCTTTTGTACTGCAGGCTATTAGTGAGCTGGATGAAAAACAACAAACACAACCAATTTTAATATTAGCCACCGCAGACGAAGAAACCACTATGGCTGGCGCACAACAAATTTGTAAGCACCCAAATTTAAAACCAAGTCGCTGTATTATTGGTGAGCCTACTGATATGACGCCAGTATTTACCCATAAAGGTCATATGAGTACAGCAATCAGAGTCGTTGGCCGTTCAGGACATAGCTCAGATCCCGAACGGGGTCTTAACGCCATCGAAGTGATGCACAAAGTGATTACAAAATTGCTAATCTTAAAAGAACAACTTAAGAATAAATATTCAATAAATTACTTTAAAATTCCTTACCCAACGCTCAATTTAGGCAATATTCATGGGGGCGATAACGCGAATCGGATTTGCGGTTGCTGTGAAATGCATATTGATATGCGCCCTCTACCTGGCTTAAGTGTACAAGAGCTGCAAGCATTGCTGCTTGATGCAACCTTCGATATAAACCAGCAATACCCTAATTCGGTTAGTGTGATTGATTTACATGAGCCAATTCCAGCCTTTACAGGAAGCACCGACAGCGCGTTAGTTAAACTAGCCGAAAATATAGCAGGGCAAAAAGCGGTGGCTGTTAATTACTGTACTGAGGCACCATTTATACAACAACTAGGTTGTGAAACCATCGTCATGGGGCCAGGTTCAATTAATCAAGCGCATCAGCCCGATGAATATTTAGCGATGGAAAAAATCAAGCCTTCACAACAAATTATCAGCAACCTCATAAAGGCGAGTTGCTTTTAATCAGTAACAAAAAAGACGCTATTGAGCGTCTTTTTTGTTGTAGCATTTATGACTAACCTGAGCTCTGAATAATAAATCCATCTCAAGCAGCTATTTTCTGCGCTAACTGCGTTGAACTTACTTGCAATAGGCCAGCTATTGACGCGTAAGTTCGCCTTGTTTTCACTGAAAATCTCTGGCTAGAGAAAATAAACATAAATATCATTTTGATTCAATATGTTAGTAAATCTCTTAACCAGAGTTCAGGTTAGTTACATATATTTTCGTAAATACTTTTTAAATACAGGGTCGGTTTGAGCTAGTTCTTTCTGCTCTTCTAATATCTCTTTTAATATTGCACCTGATGTAAGCGGATTCGCAAGCACCACTCTAAAAACCACAGTTGGTTGATTATCATATTGAACTGGCGTTAAGCGCGTTCGCGATACAAACGAGCGACCCGATTCACGTTGTCGTTTTTGCATGCTAGCAGTAAAGCGATTAAGCGCGGCAAAGATATCTAAACGGGTTTGTGCATCTGCATGTGCTATCGCATTTTTAATTTGCTTAGGGACATAACGATAAGTTAATAAACACAGCTCAGGTTCAGATATTAATTCAAAGTCATCATCTGCTTTTATCAAATCAGCAAAGTAACGGGCTTTTTTAATGCTGCGATCGATAAGCATTTCATAGCCTTTACGACCAATAACACGTAAGCAAGCATGCACTAACATCGCCATACCAGGGCGACTCCCCTCAAGCGTATGGCTACCTAAGTCTTTAGAGCCTTTACGTAAAATATATTCAGCATGATGCTCTATGGCATCGGTAGCAGCAGGGTCTTTAAATAAGACTAAACCGGCCCCCATCGGCACATACATTTGCTTATGCGCATCAATGGTAATTGAATCTGCTTGCTCAATCCCTTTTAAAAGATGCCTATGGGTATTAGACAGTAAGGTGGCTCCGCCCCATGCCGCATCAACATGAAAGTGACAATTAATTTCTTGTGCTAAATTAGCCATGTCTTCAAGTGGGTCAATATTACCGGTTTCTGTCGTCCCGGCTACACCAATAATTGCCATCACTTTAATGCCTTGCGCTTCAAGCTCTAGCGCTTTTTCTCGCATAGCATCTACATCTACTTTATTATCAGCCGATGTTTTAATACCAATTAAATTCTCACGGCCAATACCTAGTAAATCTACCGATTTGCCTAACGAGTAATGACCTCGCTCAGAGATTAAAACCGCCAGTCCTTTGTAACCATAGTGGATCATTCCCGCCACTAAACCTTGTGCAGCAATGCCTTTAAAATTGCCATCTGCTTTTAACAAGCGGTTGCGGGCAATCCAAAGTGCAGTAATGTTAGCTACAGTGCCACCAGAGCAAAATGCCCCTAAAGAGGTTTTTGCACTGTGCATCCATTTAGAATAAAAGCCATCATTTTGTCCATAAGCTAAATGATGCATCATTCCTAAAACTTGACGTTCTAATGGGGTAAACGCTTTTGAGGTTTCTATTTTTACCAGGTTTTGATTAAGCCCAACCATTAATTTAGATAGCGGCAGTAAAAAATGTGGCAGAGCAGACGTCATATGACCAATAAAGCTTGGCGCTGCGGTATGTACAGAATGAGCAACCAGCTGTTCCATTATATCTTGAGCATAACAAGACACAAACGTTGGCTCTTCAGGGATGGCCGCCGATTGAAAATCTTTTTCTATTTCATGTAACGGTTTTTCAATTGCCGCGATATTTTCGTTTAAGAAACCTGCTAAGTTACTCGAAATTTCAAGCTCTATCTTGCTCAAAGTTGAGTCTGGAGCCTCAGGAACGGTAAATATCCGTTTGAGGCTTTCTTTAGAGGCGACGGCACAACGCTTTTGATCCATCTTCATACCTAGTGTGTGACTAAAACACCTGTTAGTTTGTAAAACACGCTAATTTGAGGTGTTTTTAAGCAACGGCATTTCTGAAAAATTGCGCTAACTTTACTGCAATATGACAAAAATGTCTCGTTTTAAGCCATAAAAGACAATACAAAGTAGATAACATTTAACTATTTTTTATATTTAGTACAAAGGGTAATTAAAATATTGGGCATTTATAATTTTTAAGTATAATAAATCTAACAAAAAATAAGGATGTTACATGCTAAAAGGAAATCTAAAATTAACTCGGTTGGCGCTCGGTACCGTCTTTTTTTAGTCAGCTTAATAATTTACAGTTACTACACCTACACCGCAATCAACAATAATGTGATGCGCAGCATTGATAATCGTTTATTAAATGCTGCCACCAGCGTAAAGTACATTTTAGGTAGTGATTATCACGATAAAGTAGCGCAAGAAATTAGCTTTTCAAGCTATCAAAATAAAGCTGACCAGCTTTCGGCGTTGGCCAATGATTTAAATATAGATTATTTATATTCAATGGTACTGATTGATGAGAATGTTTATTTTACTGCCTCTAGTTACACCCAAGATGATCAAAATAACGGTAAAGTTACTCAGTTTTTAGATCTTTATCCCGAAGCCACGCCCATCAACATAGCTGCATTTTTATCGACATCCCCTATTTTTGAAACCTCAACAGCGCATCGCGGCCATTCTAAAACAGTGTATATTCCTCATTTAGCAAAAAATGGCAGAACCTATATTACGGCTGCAGATATTAGCGTTGATAAAATTAGCAATGCGTTAAAAGCTGACTTATATCAGTCTGTGTTTCATTTTAGCTGCGTGATCATTATTTTATTGATAGTTTATATTCTTTATTACTATGGAGTACGTCGTTCACTAATGAACGACCATGCAAGCGGATTTGCAAATCATTTCGCTCTAGAAAAAAGACTGAAAAAAAGTAATGAGCACCATCTTCAAATTGCGATTATTTTAGTAAACGAAATTGATAATATCAGTCGCTTTTTTGGCACAAAAACAGCCGATACAGTGATGAAAAAGCTGCTCACTCACTTTAAGCAGCAAGTCCGTTTGCATGCACGTATTTATCGTATTGCAACAAATAAACTCGCTATTTTGACAGATAAAGAAACCCCCTTTGATGAGCTATATAGCATCATCCAGTCGCATAATAAAAATATACCGTTTTTAAATCAGCCGTTTATTTATATTACCCTTAACGCTGGTGTAGCTAGAGGCAACAAGTCATTACTGCTTAAGAATGCTCATATTGCGTTACTGCAATCAAAACAGGGCGATCAGAGCATAGTTAACTACTGTGAGGCAATTAACGACGCTAAATCTCTATATTTATATAATGTTGAAATAGCAAAAGAAATTCGTGAAGCATTTGATGCTCATCGTGTTGTTCCTTACTTTCAGCCGGTTATAAATACTCATACCGATGAAGTTATTAGGTATGATTGCTCACCGAGAATAGTCACCTCACAAGGAGAAATTTTAACCCCTGACACCTTTGCAAATGCACTAGATAGACTGCGATTGAATGGCATGTTAACCCATACCCTATTTACTCAATGTGTTTCACGTTTTCGTAAATCGGCAATTTGTTGGGAGCTAACTGTGTGCGCTGAAAACATTGCTGATCCCACTATTTATGATCATATTGCCTATGAACTTCATCGCTATCCTAATCCTGAAAACATCACTATTTCAATTTTAGAGTCGCAGGTTATTTCACATTACTACGAAATAAAGTCATTTATCGCAATGGTAAAAAGTAAGGGTGCAAAGGTGGTGATGCACTGCTGGGGTAATGAGTTTATTAATACCCTTAATACTTTAAAAGTGGAGGTTGATGGTATTAAACTCGATGGTGCAATCACAAAGCAGCTGTTAAATGATGCAAATACGTCGCTATTTATAACCTATATCGCTGATATAGCTCAGCAGCTTGAACTTGAATTGGTTGTTGAAGCGGTAGAAAGTAATACAGTTGCAGAGTTGCTCAGCCAGCTAAATGTGACGCTGATGCAAGGTAGCTACCTTGGCAAATCAACGCCACATGTTACTGACTTTAAAAAAGCAATGAGTTAGTTGTTAAGATTAATGGCTAGTCGGTGGCTTTGCTGACCACTGGCCCAGTACTTACGCTCAAAAGGGGTAATTGCTTCGTCTGATTCAAACAATGCAGTTTCACATGGATGCCCTGTTAATTCTAGCGCTCTGGCAAACTCTTTAACATAGATATCCCAGTTACTGCGCACTTCAAGCAAACCACCTAGTTTTACAATAAAGGGGAAGATAGCCGCCCCATGCCAGCGCCGTTGAATGTGCTTAGACTTAGGCCACGGATTTGGGTATAACAAATAATGATGAGTAGGCTGCCAATTAGCAGCGACAGCTAAACGCCAAAAATCATTTAAGTCAGCTTGCACCAAAATGTATTGACCACTCTCAGTTTGTTTATACTCAACATCATGCTTATCAAGTCGGTGAGATGACTTATCAATGCCCACAACTAACGCATCAGGATGACGTTTCGCTAAATTAGCAGTGCTTTCGCCAACGCCACAACAGGAGTCTAGAATAAGCGGTCCATCAAAGGCTTGCACCTTAGCATTAACTTCATCAAATGCGGTTTGAGTATGCGCTGCAATTGGCTTTTTAAACTCGGCTTGTAAGTGTTTATTAACTATTTCATCAAGCTTTTCATGAAGTCCCGCTTGATTAGATACAATACTACGTGAATTTGCATCGCTCATTAGTGTCTTAGCCCCACACCTTTTTTAATTAGCGTAAGTGCTAAAGTAAATAATACGCTGATAAACACCAACAACACCGCAATCGCAACTGTTAAATCAACATCAGAAACACCTAAAAATCCGTATCTGAATGCGTTAACCATATAAATGATCGGGTTTATTTGCGATACCATCTGCCAAAAATCAGGCAGTAAAGTGATTGAGTAAAACACCCCGCCTAAATAAGTTAGAGGCGTTAAAATAAAGGTCGGAATAATACTTATGTCATCAAAGCTGTTTGCATAAATAGCGTTGATTAACCCGCCCAAGGCAAACACCGCCGAGGTAAGAATAACAGTGGCTATAATCACAAAAATATTATGTATTTGTATATCTACAAAAAATAAAGAAACGCACGTTACAATAAAGCCCACCATAATGCCACGGGTCATGCCTCCGCCCATATAACCCAACACAATGATGTAATTAGGCACAGGTGCAACCAATAACTCTTCAATACTTTTTTGAAACTTAGTTGAGTAAAAGCTCGAAGCCACATTCGAGTAAGAGTTTGTTATAACTGACATCATAATAAGGCCAGGAACAATAAACTCCATGTAACTAAAGCCGCCCATATCGCCAATACGCGAGCCTATTAAATTCCCAAAAATAACAAAATATAAACTCATAGTAATCGCTGGCGGCACTAAGGTTTGCACCCAAATACGCAAAAAGCGAATACACTCTTTAATCCAAATACTCTTCAAGGCTACGCCATATTTAAACATTTATTCGCCCCGCCCTTGCTCTAATAAACCTACAAATAATTCTTCTAATCGATTCGCTTTATTACGCATGCTTAGCACAGTATTGCCTTGTTCGGTTAACGCGCTAAATACAGCATTAAGCCCTTGTGATTTAGCCACCTCAACTTCAATGGTGTGATCATCAGTCATGATAAAATTATACCCTTCAAGCGTCACCGGATTGGTAGGCTGTTTTAAATCCAATACAAAGGTTTCTTTGTCTAATTTAGCCAACAAGGCTTTTATGGTGGTGTTTTCAACTATACGGCCGGTATCAATTATAGCGATGTTTTTACAGAGTAATTCGGCTTCTTCAAGGTAGTGAGTGGTTAAAATAATGGTCACGCCTTGTTCGTTAATTTGCCTTAAAAAGTCCCACATTGAGCGGCGCAGCTCTATATCAACGCCCGCTGTTGGTTCGTCTAAAATAAGTAGCTTTGGTTCATGCATTAAGGCGCGTGCAATCATCAAGCGACGCTTCATACCACCAGAAAGGGTACGCGCTTGTTTATCTTTTTTCTCAAGTAGCCCAAGTTGTGCTAAGTACTTGTCAGCACGTTTGTGCGCTTCGCCGCGCGGTACACCGTAGTAACCTGCTTGATTAACGAGTATTTGGGTTAGGGTTTCAAACTGACTGAAGTTAAACTCTTGTGGCACTAAGCCCAAGTTGGCTTTTGCCGCTTCAAGGTCGGTATCAATATCATGACCAAATACTTCAATTTTACCTTTGGTCTTATTTACCAAAGAAGATATCACCCCAATAGTGGTTGATTTACCCGCCCCATTTGGACCTAACAGTGCAAAAAAGTCACCTTCATACACTTGTAAATCAACGCCTTTTACTGCCTCAACCCCATTTTTGTAAACCTTGGTAAGGCCTTCAATATTTAAAGCAATATTTTGCTTATTCATTTCTTACCCTCACCATAACCCCAGCGCTTTGTGAGATTATGTTCAATATTTAAATGATCTAAAATTCGCGCCACCATAAAATCAACTAAGTCTTCTATGCTTTGTGGTTGATGATAAAACCCAGGAGCAGCGGGCATGATAGTGACCCCTAAACGCGATAATTTGAGCATATTTTCTAAGTGAATTTCGCTAAACGGGGTTTCGCGTGGCACTAAAATAAGTTGACCTCGCTCTTTTATCACCACATCGGCAGCGCGCTCTAATAAATTATCTGATGCGCCGACTGCAATCGCAGACACAGATCCTGCGCTACATGGACATACTATCATTTTTTTCGGCGCTGCAGAGCCCGAAGCTACAGGACTGAACCAGTTATCTTTGCCAAATACCTTTAATTGTTCGCTCTTGGCGTTAAATAATGCACTTAACTGCTCGGTAGCTTTATCTTCATTCCCTGATAACTTTATATTGGACTCGGTATCAAAAACTACACGCGCGGCACTTGAGATAAGCACATACACTTGAAATTGTTGTTCAAGTAACACTTCCAACAGCCTTAACCCATATGGTGCGCCTGATGCACCAGTAAATGCTAAGGTAATTGTATCTTTAAATTGCACATTATTCTCCGCTGTATTTATCGGCCAAACCATCAACAAGTTGCTGATGCAGACCATTAAAACCACCATTACTCATAATTAAAACATGTTGATTTGGCTCAATATTCTCAAGCACTGTATCAATAATAGCGGTTGTAGAATCAAAGCACTGCATACCCGCTTTGTCAGCTTGCTCTTTAAGTGACCAGTTTAAATTTTCTGGTTCAAATAACAGCACATCATCTGCATTGCGAAGTGAATCGAGAAGTGTAAATTGATGCACTCCCATTTTCATAGTGTTAGAACGAGGTTCTAAAATCGCAATAATTTTTTCATTGCCCACTTTGGCACGCAGCCCCGCAAGTGTTGTTTGAATCGCGGTAGGGTGATGGGCGAAATCGTCATACACTTTGATATGATTAATATCTGCTTTAAGCTCCATTCGCCTTTTTGGGCTGATAAATTCACTCAAAGCTTCAATACTGTGCTCAATGGCAATTCCTACGTGGCGTGCTGCAGCAATAGCCATCATGGCATTTTTAACGTTATGCTCACCAATCGCTTGCCAACTAACAACGCCTTTTAACTGCTTATTTAGTAAAACATTAAATTGAGAACCATCGGCTTTGAGTAATTCATAACTCCAGTCATCACCTAGAGTTTCGCTCTCGCTCCACAATCCTTTTGCAATCACATCGCTCAGTGCTTCATCATTTTTTGGCCACAGCACTTTGCCGCTTTGCGGTAGTGTACGTATCAAATGGTGAAATTGTTTTTTAATTGCGTTTAAATCTTCAAAAATATCAGCATGATCAAATTCAAGATTATTTAAAATGAGTGTTCGAGGTAGATAATGAACAAATTTACTACGTTTATCAAAAAAGGCCGTGTCGTACTCATCGGCTTCTATAACAAAAAATGGCGTTTGCCCAACTCGCGCAGAAAGACCAAAATTTTGTACAATTCCGCCAATTAAAAAGCCTGGCTTTAAACCCGCATATTCAAGTATCCACGCCAACATACTGGCGGTGGTTGTTTTACCATGAGTTCCTGCCACAGCCAGCACCCATGAATCTTGTAATAAGTTATGTTTTAGCCACTCAGGTCCTGAAGTATAAGGCAGGCTCTTATCGAGTACATATTCAACACACGGGTTACCACGGCTCATAGCATTACCAATAACAACCATGTCTGGAGCTGGCTCTAGTTGAGATACATCATAGCCCTGTGTTAGTTCAATACCCAGTTCTTGTAACTGAGTACTCATTGGTGGATAAACGTTTTGATCCGACCCAGTAACATGATGACCCAATGATTTAGCTATAGCGGCAATACCACCCATAAATGTGCCACAAATACCCAAAATATGTATATGCATTTACTATCCTTTCATCCTGCGCGGAGTTTGCTCTAGGGCAAAGTTTAATGGCGCTATAATGCCAAAATTTAGCTTAAGTTACCATTAACCCTTGGCGCAAATAAAGAAGCCTCCCAAAGTGGGAGGCTTTCCTGAAGATTAATAGCTTATAGCATTAAAAAGAATATTAAACCTATACCTAATAATAAACGATAAATAACAAATGGCAGCATCCCCATTCGCTCAATCACTTTTAAAAACATAAAAATACAAGCATAAGCTGATAAAAACGACAGCACTACACCTAACAATAATGCCGTCCAATCTACGATATGATCGCCTAGAGCAAGTTCTGCGGTGTAATAAAGACCCATCATAGAAATGATTGGAATAGCTAATAAAAACGAAAAGCGCGCTGCACTTTGTTTGTTCATACCTAACATTAAACCCGCTGTCATGGTAATACCTGAACGTGAAGTGCCAGGGATCATTGCAACGGCCTGTGCAAAGCCAATAATGAGGGCCGTTTTCCAGTTTAGCTGATAAATTGTTTTTATTTGCTTACCTTTGGCATCGGCGTACCAAAGTAATAGGCCAAATACGATTGTTGTGGTTGCAATCACCCATGCACTGCGTAAGTACAGTTCAACAAAATCTTTTAACAACAAGCCTAAAATAGCTGCAGGCACAGTGCCTAAGATGATCCACCAACCTAGCTTGCTATCATCTGTTGCGCCCAGCACACCAAACGATTTAAACCAAGCACCGAGTATATCGGCTACTTCTTTACGAAAATAAATAACAACCGCAATTAAAGTGCCTACGTGAACAGCAACATCGAACGCTAACCCTTGATCTTCCCAGCCTAAAATTTGTGACGGTAGAATTAAATGTGCCGAACTCGATATAGGTAAAAACTCAGTAAATCCCTGAATTAGGGCTAAAACAATTATTTCTATAATACTCATGGGTTAGAAAACTCCACCTTCCATAGTTTTTGTTGAGGATTGTTATATGCATTCCATATTTGGGCAATCGTTTGTTTTGCTACCGGATGATAAAAATCAGGGGCCACCTCAGCTAAAGGCTGCAAAACAAAGGCATTTTTAGTAATTTCGTCACGCGGTAATTGTGCTGGGCTCTCGCAAATCACATCATCATAAAAGAGTAAGTCGAGATCCAGAGTACGTGGGCTAAATTTTTTATCATTTGCTTTGCGACCATTATCGCGTTCAATTTGTTTCAATAACGCGCACACATCAACCAGCGCCATGTCAGTGGTGGCGGCAAGTACTGAGTTATAAAAGTTATTACCGGCAAAACCTACAGCTTCACTTTCAAATACTGATGAATGATGTGTGTTTTCAAAGTGCTGTTCTAACGCCACTAGAGCACGACGAATATGCTCTGCCTTGTTAATGTTTGAACCAAGGCTAATAAATATCTGCGCCATTTAAGCCTTAGCCTTAATGCGCGTTATCTCTACACCCACTGTTTGCGCTTGTGAAACTGCAGCAGGCTTGCTAACTCTTATCGTTACTTGTGGAGTATTAAATTCGGTTAAGATTATTTGTGCTAATTGCTCCACCAGCGTTTCTAAAAGCTCGACTGGTTTAGCCGTACTGTGCTCGATAACACGCTCACTCACCTTAGCGTAATCTAATGCTAAGTTAATATCGTCGTTTTGTGCTGCGGGCTTAATGTCGCTTAGCATTTCAATATCAAAGTATAGGCTTTGTTTACTTTTCTTTTCAAAATCATACACCCCGATAATCGTTTCGACATGCAATTGTGATATAAATACCTTGTCCATTGATACTCCAAATGACTGTAACAAGTCACTGAGTTAATTACATATTGTATCAATCAAATTAATACTGTATATACTTTAATCAGTGTTTAAATATACTAAAATTACTTCTACAATAGAATAATTACAAAATTGCGAGTAATTTAAGAAACCCGTAAATTTTGACGCCAATAATAGCTTAAAAGTAATGATTAAAAAATAAGGAAGCGCGTGTTAGTCATTTTAATGTTTGTATTAGCCTATTTGCTCGGCTCGATTTCATCGGCCATTTTAGTGTCGCGGCTATTCAAACTTCCCGATCCACGCACAAATGGCTCCAACAACCCAGGAGCAACCAATGTCTACCGTTTAGGTGGCGCTCTCCCAGCATGCTTAGTGTTAATATTTGATATTTTAAAGGGCACTATACCTGTTTGGGGCGCTTACTTTTTAAAACTAGAGCCGCTAGAGCTCGGTTTAATTGCGGTTGCAGCATGCTTAGGGCACATGTACCCATTATTTTTTAGTTTTAAAGGGGGAAAGCGGTCGCAACAGCATTTGGCTCATTACTACCGATAGGGCTGTCTTTAGGTGGATTATTGATTGGTACTTGGCTGATTATTGTCGCGATTACCCGCTACTCATCGCTTGCAGCGTTAGTTGCTGTAACGCTAGCACCTTTATATACATGGTGGATAAAGCCGTTATATACCTTACCGGTGACCTTTATTACGCTACTGATCATTATTAGGCATCGTACTAATATTGTACGTTTATTTAAGGGTGAAGAACCAAAAGTAGGGACTAAACAAGCCCCTACAGATGATAAGAAGTAATAACTAACTTAAGTTCTGGTTAACTATATTGCTTCTAAGCTATCGATTGGCCAGCGCGGCTTAGTTTTCATATCAAGCGTAGCAAACTGCCCCGCTTTTAAACGCTGCATACCAGCATAAGCAATCATTGCACCATTGTCGGTACAAAACTCAGTGCGAGGGTAATACACTTCGCCCTTCATACCTTGCATCACACGTTCTAATTGCAAACGTAGTTGTGTATTAGCACTTACACCACCGGCTATTACTAAACGTTTAATACCTGTTTGCTTTAGTGCTCGCTTACACTTAATCACTAAAGTATCTATAACGGCTGTTTGAAATGCATGGGCAATATCTGCTTTAGTTTGCTCATCACTGTCGTTCTCACGAATAGCAATCGAAGCAGCGGTTTTTAGACCACTAAAGCTAAAATCAAGACCAGGCTTATCTGTCATCGGGCGTGGAAAAACAAATCGTTTGGCAACGCCTTGCTCAGCCATTTTAGCTAAACGAGGACCGCCAGGGTAATCGAGTCCTAGTAATTTAGCTGTTTTATCAAATGCTTCACCTGCAGCGTCATCTACCGACTCACCCAATACTTCATATTGGCCAATGCCCGCGACCTTTACCATCATGGTATGACCGCCAGATACGAGTAAAGCAATAAATGGAAATTCGGGAACGTTTTCCTCAAGCATTGGCGCTAATAAATGCCCTTCCATATGGTGCACTGCTACAGCTGGAATGTCCCAACCATACGCTAAAGAGCGACCAATTGAGGTGCCCACCAACAATGCCCCCACTAAACCAGGTCCTGCCGTGTAGGCAATGCCGTCTAAATCTTCAGGTCCACAGCCAGCTTGTGCAAATGCCGCATCGATAAGCGGCAATGTTTTACGTACATGATCGCGAGATGCAAGTTCAGGTACCACACCACCGTAATCAGCATGTACTTTTACTTGGCTATATAATTGATGAGCCAGTAGCCCTTTTTCGTCATCATAAATAGCAATACCAGTTTCATCGCATGATGATTCAATGCCTAAAATTCGCATTGTTAATTCTCCTGCCACCTAACAAGGTGTTTAAAACAAAATAACTTAAAGTGCTAAACCAATGTTAGTTTGGCCATCAGCAAGGACATGCTTTTTCAATGCTTTTACATTTTCAGCAGTGATGCGCCCCATTGCCTCTACAAAATCTATTAACTCACCTAATACCTCAATTTCGTATTGCATTAGTGGGTGTTCACGCACTGCTTTATTATCAGCAACATCCCCGTCAACCGTCATTTGATACTCAATAAAGCGAGCCACAGTTGCCTGCGATATTTTACTCACGTTGACAAACTCTTGCTCGTCTTGCGCTAAAAGGCCATGCATTAAGCTCAATAATGAAGTGGCAGCGTCAATGGCAGGATAAGTTCCAAACATATCAAAATCAGCAAGTTCAGGTACATTCGGCTCAATTTTTTCGACTTGCTTTTCTAAGTCAATTTTACTTTTAGGAAGCAGTATCTTTTCCCAACATACATTTAAAGCATTACGTAAAATAACCTCATCGCCAAAACCGGTAGCCTCACTAAATAGTCCATAATTAGGCAACATACGCTCTATTAACGCACTGGCCAATACCGCTTTTTGTAGGTAATTTAATTCTCTAATACGCTGAAAATTATTCGCTTTTGTCATTCTTTAAAGTCCCACATGACCAACAAAAATCAAATGTTGATCCATTATGCTCATTACAGTTAGGGCACACCCAATCTGGAGCGGATTGTTTTACTTGCTGATAGTTTACCAATATTTCGCGTGCATGGCGCTCTTTTATCGCATAAACCTGCACACTTACTTGTGTTTGCTCAAACGGGATCTCGCCCATAGCACCCTGCAGCATTTCACCTTTAATTTGACACTCAATTCCCGCATTAAGAATCAATCCTTTTATAATATTGGCCTCTAAACTATTTTCTGCGTTATAAAGCGTAACCCAATCAAATGATGTTATATTTGAATCGCTATTATTAATATTTTGCAATATCCACCTCATTTACTTTATGTGTACAATTTGCCTGCGTAACCTAAAGCAAATAATATGATTTAAGGACACATTATGACGCTAACTACTCCAGGTTTACTTTTTCCAGCAATCTCGTTGTTATTACTCGCCTATACAAACCGATTTTTAGTGCTAGCGCAACTAATACGAGAACTGAATGCGCGTGAAGGAGAATCTATTCGTCCTGTTGTGGTGGCGCAAATAACCAACCTTAGAAAGCGAATAAAATTAATAAGAACCATGCAAGTATACGGAGTCGCTGCTTTTTTATTATGTACGCTATCCATGTTCGCATTATTTATAGAATTTAATACCACGGGCATTATTTTATTTGGTGTCAGTTTAAGTTGCTTAAGCTTGTCTTTACTCACCTCCTTATTTGAAATTCATATCTCGTGTGATGCCATAGAAATTGAATTACAAAACATTGAAAATAAGCCTTTAAGCAACAGGGTGAGTAAAAATTTTATTGAGCCTAACTCTAAAAGCAAAAACAGCAATTAGCAAACCGAAATTCTAAGAAAACGGTTATAAAATTGCACAAATTAGGCTAATGATAAAACCCAACAGTTACTTAACATTACCCAAAGGTATAACAACTTTTAGCAACTATTCTCTTTAAATAAGGCAAAAAGAAAGTTAATCTAATGAGGTGGTTAAAAACATTACTTCAACTGAACTATAGGGATATAAAGTCAGTATTTAATCTGTGATTCCCCCTAGCTTACCTATAAAAAAGGACTATATAGTGAGATTTGAACAATTAGAACAATTTGTAGCGCTTGGCCTACTTCGTCATTTTAGGCAAGCTGCAGAACAAACCCAAATTAGCACATCTGCGTTAACTCGAAGTATTCAAACTCTTGAAACAGAGCTTGGCTATGAGCTTGTTACTCGCTCTACTCGCTCGGTTAAATTAACTCAAGCAGGCGAACTTTTCCTCGACTTTGCCAAAAATACCCTCAATGAGCTAGAACAAATAAAACATCGTGCTTTTCAGTCTATTAATGGCACTGAAGAGAAAAAACTGGTTATTGGTTACACCACAACAACTAGCAGCATAGTACCAATTACCTGCGGTGAATTTTTAAGCCAATACCCGCATGTTAAAATCGAAATGCAGCTACAAAACAAAACTGAGCTTCATAGAAAGTTACTTCAAGGTGAAATTGACATTAGTGTATGCTCGCAAATAGTCAATAGCATTGGTAGCGACATACAATTACCTGATCAGCTTATTTTATTTTGTTCAAAACAACATCCTTTAGCAAATAAAAGCGATATTAGTAAAAAAGAACTCGAAAGTTATCCAATGTTCAGTTGTTTTTCACAGTCAAAACAAGTGCAATCAATGCTTAATGAAGTAGTAGACTCATTAAATAAAGTATCAACTATTAAAGTGGGCAGTATTGATCAGGTAATGGCCGGACTTGAAAAGTCAGACCATTTTGCCATTGCCGGTATTGAACACACCAGCTCTGTGGCAGAAAACCAAAATTTGATTCAACTTAAAACTAATAACGATATTAGCCATGAGCAACTTATTGTGCAAACCAGCCAGCAAATAGAAGCGGGTGAGCATGTTGACCATTTACTCTCGCTAATAAATAAAGTCTCAAAAGCATAACATTACACCATGCGCTCTATACCAATTTTATTAAAAACATGATCATTTTAGCGTATTAAATGAATCGCTAACTGCGTTAAAAATTATTTATATAGAACAACTATATGTCATCATTTTTGCCTTGCTATCGACTTATTTACTTGTCGCTATAATGGAGCACTCATTTAATGCAATTGGTATGATAACAACTATAAATTTGTAGCTTTAAAGTTTTTTTACATTAAACTAACGCTCCCTACTATTTTGACTAGCGTTAATGAACAACTTTACAGCTTCTGGAATTTATCTAGAGCAGATTGAAACGCATGGTTATGCCATTATTGAAAACGCCATTGATAGTGACCTAATCTTTGATTTAATGGCAGATTGCTACAGAATAAATCCCCACTTTAGCCTTGCTGGTATTGGTCGATTAAATAACTTGCAAATTGATAAGACAGTTCGTAAAGACAAAACCTATTGGTTTGATGGCAGTTCAAATGCACAACTTGGCTACCAGCAAGTAATGGAAGCAGTTCGTAATACGCTTAATCGAAGTTTCTTTATGGGTTTGTTTGATTATGAGTGTCATTATGCAAAATATACGCAAGGTGATTTTTATAAAAAACATGTAGATGCATTTAAAGGTCGTTCAAACCGTGTTTTTACTACCGTATTATATTTGAACTCTCCAGAGAAAGGTGGAGAGCTAGTTATTTACAAACCTAAAAGTAAAGATATAGAAATAGTAATAAAACCCACGGCAGGCACTTTGGTATTATTTGAAAGCGAACGCTTTGTACATGAAGTACTTCCTGCTGTTAATAACCGCTATTCGATTGCTGGTTGGTTCAGAAAAAACGCGTCAATTAGTGGCATTATCGACCCACCCCGTTAAGCAAAAACGGGGTAAGAAAATAATAGACCAATAAAGATAGCCAGTCCTACATAATGGTTATTTAAAAATGCTTTAAAACAATTATCTCGCTGGCGTAAATGAATCAAACGCTGTTGATACACAAGTAACATTGCTGCAACAGCTAATCCCAACCAAAAACCAAATCCTATTTGATTCATCAATCCAATTAAAACCATCAGCGCAAAAAAGCTAAAGTTAAGTAGCGCTATAATGTGGCGGTCATAACTGGCGAATAAAATAGCGGTTGATTTTACTCCTATTTTTAAATCATCGTCTCTATCAACCATGGCGTACATAGTGTCGTAAGCCACCGTCCAGCAAATGTTGGCAATAAATAGCAACCATGCCTGCACGGGTAGAGAGTTTGTTGATGCCATAAAAGCCATAGGGATTGCCCAGCCAAAAGCCGCACCTAATACAACTTGAGGAAGTTGCGTGTAACGTTTCATAAAGGGATAACAAAACGCTAACCCAAGCGCACCAAACGATAATAAAATAGTATTGGTATTAAGCAATAATACTAATATAAAAGCGATGACAACGAGTAATAAAAACAAACTAATTGCTTCACCACTACTTACCGCTCCGGTTGCTAGCGGCCGCTGACAAGTGCGCTTTACTGAGCCATCAATTTTTCTATCTGCAAAGTCATTGATAACGCATCCGGCGCTTCGCATAACTATTACCCCAAGGGTAAACACAATGAAATTCGTTAAGTTAGGCAGACCATCATTCGCTATCCATAGTGCCCAATAAGTTGGCCAAAGTAACAATAAGGTGCCTATGGGCTTATCAATTCGCATTAACTGGATGTAATAGGGTATATGATTAACAGACAAAGCGGCTAGTTTCATGAGTATAAGTAAGCTCCTGGTAAAAAAACCTCACAGACTAAAAATTGATAGTTATGTAAAGAAAATACGCTGCGTCTGCCCAGTAAAGAGCGATTCGGTAAATTAAGTTCGCTCACCAGTGATTGCAATGAGTGGTTATCATCAAAGCGAGCAATTTCAATATCAGTGCGCCTTAACGCAGGATCTTGAAAGATTACATCACCTAACGGGCGTTCTCCCATATTGTGCAGCTGATTGTTTGTATTGTTACTTGTTATTGGCAACCAACTTTGAGCATAAACAATCGGTTGTTCATCACACAACAGTAACACTTCACGGTTAAGTACTGTACTTACCTGCCCACTTAATAGCGTTTGCTGTGATTGCGAAAGGTCTACTTTTTGCTCACTCAACACTTTTACAGCAAAACGCTGAGACTGACTTTTTAATTTAGCCGTTAAAGAATGCGGTTCAAATAACCACTCTTTCTCAGCGTTAGATAAGCCAGTGACTTGAGCGGTACTCTGCCAATCAGCAGATAAAGAAAGAGGAAAAGTAATCACAATAATTCTACTTGAAAAAAATCGATGAGATCATAACATTGCCAACGAATTTGAAAAAGCGCGATTTACTCAATACCAAGCACATCTTGTGTCATAAAAAGCTATTCAGCATTTGACTCCCGCTATTGCCTATCCCAAACTTGAATCCGGAGTACTTTTACAAACACAACAAATAACAGCATCTTGCTGTATCTTATTTACTAATAAGTATAAACTATTTGTAATTAGTTTACGGAAACGCTTTTGAAATGAAAAAAACAGTATTTACAGGCCTTTTTATTCTTTTAGTCAGCCTAACTAGCTTATCAGCACGCGCTGAGTCTACTGTGGGTTATTTTGGGTTTGAGCCAGACATTATTACCAATTACATTGGTCCATCGAGTAAAAAAATGGGTTACGTTCGCGTCACGGTAGATTTAATGCTAAACAAAACATCCGATATTGCCATTGTAGAACACCACACCCCGCTGTTACGTGATGCGCTAGTAGAGATATTATCAAAAGAGCCTGAAAACAAAATAAAGTCTTTAACAGGGCGTGAGCAAATTCGCCTTAAAAGCGCAGAAAAACTAAAAAGCTTACTTAAGGAAGAAACAGGCCAAGAAATAATCCGAGACCTGTTATTTACTAAATATTTATATCATTAGGCGCTTTTTGTTTTAAAAAGCTGAGCGGTATAGGCAAAAGCCATACCGCTAACAAGCCCACCTAAGTGTGCCCAATTAGCCATTCCAACAAATAATACATCTGCAAAACCAAGTACTAACCATACCAGCATAAAACCAACAATTGCGGTTGTAACCAGTGCAGGCTGTTTAGGGTTAAGCGCGCTGTAAATCCAACAAAAGCCTAACAACCCATATACAACACCGCTAAGCCCACCAAAGTTAGGACCGACCATTAAGTACTGTGCCCAATTACTTATTAAAGCGGTAACTAAAAACAGCCCGATTAAACTCGACTTACCGCATTGCTTTTCAATGTTGTCACCCAGCGATACCCACCAGATTAAGTTAAACACAATATGCATAGCGCTAAAATGCATAATAGCAGGTGTTAACCAGGTAAGTGGTGACGCAGGATTGAACTGCAACGCCATATAAATAGGCTCAAACGCACCAAATAACAAAGCAACATAAACAACTATGCTGAGAATACTAATACCTTGATTAAGCCAGCTTAAGGCTTTAAAACGAGCGACTAAATTAAGTGACTGCCCTTGATACTTTAACGGTGACTGCGTAGTACCTACTTGCCATGATGCTTGTTGGTAACGCTCATGATTAGGGTTTTTGGCAAATTCGTTCCATAAAGGCTGCACTGCATGGAAGTCTTCAGGTGCCACACTAATAACAAGCGTATGGCCATCCTCAGTACGAATTTGCCCTGTAAGCCCTTGGCTTTTTAGGTAATCTATAAAGCCCTGTGCAGCACGGGGGTTAGTTAGACTGCCTAGCTCTATCATCGTGCTACTTTATCCTTGTAAGCGGCTTCCCACGCAGTAAAACCGCCATCCATGCTGTAAACATCTTCAAAGCCTTGCTCTACTAAGTAGCTGGCAGCACCTTGTGAACTCATGCCGTGATAACAAACAATAATAATCGGCTGGTCAAACTCTTTTTCCATCATAAATTGGGCGATATTTGCATTTGAAAGCGCTTCAGAGCCAGGAATGTGCCCTGTCTGATACGAATTAGGATCGCGAATATCGGCAATCACCACATCCTCTTGATCTAGTAGTTCGAGGGTTTGTGCGATTGATATATGTTTAAATGCCATAGTACTCTCTTATAATTACAAAAAAGGCGACAAATGCCGCCTTTAATTCTCTTAACAAGGGGATAATTAATCCCAGTTAAGAATTACTTTACCCGATTGGCCTGAAATCATCATATCAAAGCCAGCTTGGAAGTCATCAATTGAATACTGATGAGTAATAATTGGTTTTAAATCAAGTCCTGATTGAATCAAGCTGGCCATTTTGTACCAAGTTTCAAACATCTCACGACCGTAAATACCTTTGATCACTAAGCCTTTAAAAATTACTTGATTCCAATCGACCGCCATATCTGAAGGTGGAATACCTAACATGGCAATTTTGCCGCCATGATTCATGTTATTTAACATGGCATTAAATGCACTAGGAACACCTGACATCTCTAAGCCAATATCAAAGCCTTCGGTCATACCTAGATCTTTAGCTACATCTTCAAGCTTTTCATTTGCAACGTTTACAGCACGCGTTGCGCCCATTTTACGCGCTAAGTCTAGGCGGTATTCATTTACGTCGGTAATAACCACATGACGTGCACCTACATGTTTAGCTACAGCTGCAGCCATAATACCAATAGGGCCTGCACCGGTGATTAATACATCTTCACCCACTAAATCAAACGATAATGCGGTATGTACTGCATTACCAAACGGGTCAAAAATAGAGGCAAGTTCATCGCTAATGTTATCTGGAATTTTAAATGCATTAAATGCTGGGATCACTAAGTACTCAGCAAATGCACCTTCGCGGTTAACACCCACACCGGTTGTATTTCGGCATAAATGAACGCGTCCAGCACGACAGTTACGACAATGACCACAGGTTATGTGACCTTCACCCGATACACGGTCACCAACTTCAAAACCGCGAACTTCTTGTCCCATGTCAATTACTTCACCCACGTATTCGTGGCCAACCACCATAGGCGTAGGAATGGTGTTCTGTGCCCACTCATCCCACTTATAAATGTGAACATCGGTGCCACAAATAGCCGTTTTACGTATCTTAATTAACAGATCGTTATGACCCACTTCAGGCTTTGGCGCATCTGTCATCCAAATGCCCGGTTCTGCTTTTAACTTTGATAATGCTTTCATAATCCACACTCAATTAAAAAATCGCGACTATAACCGCGATTTAACAAGAAAATTAAATAACACCAATCTCTTTACCAATACGGGTAAAGGCTGCAATGGCTGTATCAAGTTGTTCCTTGCTGTGCGCTGCAGATATCTGGGTACGAATACGCGCCTGACCTTTTGGTACAACAGGGAATGAGAACCCAGTTACATAAATCCCTTCGGCCAAAAGCTTATCAGCCATAAGTGACGCTACTTTTGCATCCCCTAGCATCACTGGAATAATCGCATGATCTTTACCTGCACAGGTAAAACCTGCCGTTTCCATTTGCTCGCGAAAGTATTTAGCATTTGACCATAGCTTAGCGCGAAGCTCACCGCCATTTTCAAGCATTTCTAGCACTTTGATTGACGCTGTTACAATTGAAGGCGCTAATGAATTTGAAAATAAGTATGGACGTGAACGCTGACGAAGCCACTCAACAATTTCTTTTTTACCTGAGGTGTAACCACCAGATGCTCCACCAAGCGCTTTACCTAAGGTACCAGTAATAATATCAACACGGTCGAGTACATTACAGTACTCAGGTGTACCCTTACCGTTTTCGCCAACAAAACCAACGGCATGTGAATCATCAACCATAACGAGTGCGTCGTATTTGTCGGCTAAATCACACACTGCTTCTAAATTACAAATAACGCCATCCATTGAGAACACGCCATCAGTAGCAATTAGTTTAGTTTTAGCACCAGCTTCATCGGCTGCAATTAATTGCTTTTCTAAATCTGCCATATCGTTATTTGCATAACGGAAACGCTTTGCTTTACATAAACGAACACCATCAATAATAGAAGCATGGTTTAATGAATCAGAAATAATCGCATCGTCTGCACCTAAAATAGTTTCAAACAAGCCCGTATTCGCATCAAAACATGATGAATACAAAATGGTGTCTTCAGTCTCTAAAAATTGACTGATTTTTTTCTCAAGCGTCTTATGAATATCTTGTGTGCCACAAATGAAACGCACAGATGCCACACCGAAACCATGGTCATCTAAACCTTTTTGTGCAGCTGCAATTAGCTCTGGGCTGTTAGCTAAACCTAAGTAGTTGTTAGCACAAAAATTAATAACTTTATCACCTGATGCCACTTCAATTTGAGCTTGCTGCTGTGAAGTGATAACACGTTCATTTTTGTACAAACCTTCAGCTTTAACGTCTTCGATTTGCTGTTGTAATTGGCTAAAAAAAGCAGATGCTCTCATCTGTGATCTCCATTTGGTTGAACGGGTTAAACAGCAGACGCGTTGCTGCTATTTATAATGCGGGTATTGTAAAAGTTTAAGCGCCAAATTGCACTGTTTGTCATTCGTCGCAAATTAGCTAATTGGCAGGAAAAGCTGCCAGTTTACAGGCATGAGATATATATTAAATGAGATCAGCAAGCAAAACAGGAAGTTCCTTGATTGAGTCACAAACATAGTCAGCGGACTTTACGGCTTGCTCATCAACTGTTTGCCCCGAACGTACCAATACTTTAGTGCGTATATTGGCGCTTATAGCAGCTTGCATATCACCTCGTTTGTCCCCCACCATCACACTCAGTGCAGGGTCGATATGATGATCTTTCATTCCTTGAAGTAACATACCAGGCGCTGGCTTTCTGCAATCGCAATCTGTTAAATACGCTGGTAATGCATTTTCAGGATGATGAGGACAAAAATAAACATCAGTAATTTCAATTTGATGATGACTAAACTGCGCTTTCATCCATGTGTTAAGGGCAAAAAAATCGGCTTCTGAGTAATAACCTCGACCAATCCCTGATTGATTAGTTACAACAATTATTTTGTAGCCCGCGTCATAAAATGCTTTACACGTTGAAAACACACCATCTATAAATTCAAACTCTTCGCTTTTAAATACATAGCCATGGTCAACATTTACTACACCATCACGGTCTAAAAAAAGCGCCTTATTTATGTGTTTACCATTCATAATAACGACTCTTCATTAACAACATGGTCAAACATTTTTTTTACTGCATCCGTGGTTATTTGACTCATTAAATCATCGCCTTTAACCCGAGTACCCCAAGGTAATTGCTCGGCGGTTTTACCTGTTTGCTTTAATAAGTTTTGGTGATAAACCTCAACCACGTAATCTTGGTATAAATAAGGCCCCGTTCGCGCAGGGTTTGAATGCGCATATAGACCAATAACAGGCGTGCCAACAGTCACCGCCATATGGGCTGGGCCTGTATCGGGCGCAAGTACTAAACCTGCACGCTTAAGTACGCACAATAATTCTTTGAGTTTTGTTTTACCCACCAAGTTCAGAATGGGTGAATCACTGTATTCAATGATGCTATTTGCTAAATTATTTTCAAGTTCAGTAGGCCCACCGGTTAGCACTACTTTAAAACCTTGCGCATTGGCATAATCAGCAAGCACGGCATAGCGTTCGGCTAACCAGTTACGCTGTGCTTTACTTGCCGCTGGCGAAATAACAAATAACTTATTTGATAAATAATCGTCACCTAACAGCTCATCAGCTTTAGCTTGATCTTTGTCGGTATAGGGCATATTCCAAACAGGGACATAATCATCAACACCAATTGTTTGAGCAAAGCCTTTAAATCCCTCTAAAACATGCGCCTGAGATTGGGCTTTAATACGTTTATTAATAAATAAACTATGCAGCTCTTTTGAACGAGCCCAGTCAAAACCAATTTTAACTTTGGCAGGGATACAGCGAGCGACAAAACCAGCTCTTAAAGCCACTTGCATATTAAGCAGTACGTCAAAACACTGCCCTTGGAAGGTTTGCTTTAACTGTTTCAGTGCCGCTTTACCTTGTTTTTTATCAAATACAACAAGCTCAACGCCAGGCAAATCTGCTAACAGCATCGCCTCGACTTTCCCTATCACCCATGTAATTTTAGCATTTGGATGCGCTTTTTGAATTGCTTGTACTGCACTCACTGCATGGCATACATCACCAATGGCAGAAAGACGTAAAATACAAATAGATGTGTAAGTAGGCGCTGAAGTCACACGTTTCCTTGGAGGTAAAATAATAAAACCCGATCTTAAATTATAATCGCGTCATTGCAAGTACTTATCCTTAGACTTAAAACACGTTAATATATGCACATATTAAAGCGAATCCTATGAGCTATGTTTAATCAACACGTCAAAAATAACCATGTCATTTTAAGCCATCCTCAATATAGCACCGAAATAGAGTTAGATTGGTTTGAGCCCAATTTCTGGCAACAGCAGCAAAAAATTGTCGGCGCTAAAAAGGGGCGTGCGACTGCTTGGTTTTTTAAACACGCAGATTTAACGGCTGTGTTGCGTCATTATTGGCGTGGCGGCCTAATAGGAAAACTACTCAGCGATCAATATTTATACTACGGACTTGAGCATACCCGTGTTTATCAAGAATTTAGTTTAATGACGCAATTAATAGAGTTAGGTTTAAATGTACCAAAGCCCATTGCAGCTAAAGTGAGCCGACATGGTTTTATTTACCGAGGTGATATTATTACTGAAGCGGTAAAAGGCGCTAAAAGCGTACTAGATGTACTGATTGAGCGCCCCTTAAGTGATATTGAGATAAAAAAAATAGCGCAAACCATTGCCCAATTTCATAATAAAGGGGTGTATCACGCTGATTTAAATATTAATAATATTTTATTTGATGACTCTGGTGACGTTTACATTATCGACTTTGATCGTGGCGAAATAAAAGTGCCCAATAAAAAATGGCAACAAAGCAACATGTCTCGCCTACAGCGCTCATTTTCAAAAGAGCAAAGCCGCAATAGTAACTTTCATTGGCAGCAAAACGATTGGCAAACATTAGGCAACCAATACAACCAAGAGCTCGAATTATAAAAAACTTGCTAAATCAATAACCTGAAAAACACACTTTTGATAACTAATGAGTATTATCAAACAACATGTTTTTCAAACCTTGTGTAATAATATCAAAACTATGGATTGTTTCTAAAGTAGAATACTTATCAATAATATATTTATAACGAGACTCTGTAAGTAACGTTTGCACTTTTTCACTTATATCAACAATATTAAGCTGTGCCTGATAAACCACTTCTGTGCGAGTACAACGAGTGAGGCGCTCACCTTGATCTTTTGAAATAGCACACGCAATTGCGGGGGTTTGCAAAGCAATAGCTTGAAGTAAAGTATCACCCGCGCTTAATAATGCCACCTTTGCCTGACTTAGTAAGGCTAAAAACTCTTCACCCTGAAGACTTGCTAAACAAGTAAGTTCATCGGTGTCTGGTAATGGGCTCGTATAGTTAGGACCAAACACCACAACCCCTTTTATACCCGTTTTTTTCGCAATAATCAGTGCTGCTTTATAGTAGATATCAGCACAGCTTTGCCCATTAATCGTATGCCCACCGGATCCTGCATTCACGATAAAAAATTCTTTTTCTTGTAAGTTATAACGTGTCAGTACATCACTTTTTTGCTGCTCTGAAGCAAAAACAGTAAATGGCCCTACATTCTCAGGGTATGCCAATGGCAGCATATTAAGCTTTAGTTTTTCATACCATGAAAGAGGGTCGATACAGTAATCAGGCTGAACCACCCAATGAGTATCAATAAGACCCGCTCTATTAAGCTTTAAGCCCTTTGCCCGTTTTTTCGCGTGCTGCGAAATAAAAACCACTTTAGCACCCACATTTCTCGCGGCCTTCATTTGTTCTGCTCGCCCTGCGCAATCAAATAGCACCACATCTGGTTTGTATTGCTCAATAAACTGACATACACGTGTGTTTTCTTTTGTTGCCGATTGATTTAACAATAAAGTAGGAAACGGGCAACTTTTAGCGTAAGCCGTGTGCTTATTTAAAATGAAATGAATATCTAACTGCTTGTCGTACTCTGAGGTAAGGGTATGAGCTAGCTGTAATGAGCGCATATATTCACCAATACCTTCTGGCGATGACACGGGAATAAATAAAAGTCGTTTGTTGCTCATTACTATCTCTGCTTTTCCTTTGCAGCGAGTATATCAACGCCATCTTTTTTACGATAGAGCTGCGGTGTTTTAATCTGTTCCAGAGTAATATTTTTTAGCTAATCTTTGTTTAATGAGTTGATTTAATTACTGCAATAAAGGGCGTAGATTGCTAGACTTAGCCGCAATTTAAATCACAAGGATCTGAGCTTTGCGAAACAAAATTTTTATACTCTCTTCGCTTTTTTGTGCCGTAACCACAACCGTGAATGCTGACCCCTGGGTAAAGCCTGATGACTATGGTCTTAGAGCAGATATACAACAGCTTGCCGATGCTGGCATTATTTTAGCGCCAGTAACAACGTATCCGTTAATGTGGAAAAGCTTTATTAATGATGTAAATAATACTACGTTAGAACAATTATCTCCTCGCCTGCAGGATGCGTTATTGCGTGTAAAACATCGTTATAAGTCAGAAAATAGTGGTTCTCATAGTGTACAACTTTCAGCTTCCGCCAACTCAGATCCATTAGCCGTTACTAGCTTTGGGGCAACAAATACTCAAGAGTCTGAATTAACAGCAGCTTATGCTTATCTAGGACATAACTTTGCGGCTAAAGTTGCGCTTAATCATCGCAGTGATGGCAAAAACTGTTTAGTCAATGGCAAAACAACTGACGATATAGCCAAAAATGAGCAAGCACTAACAGACTGTAATGATACCTCTTTAGATGACAGCTATTTAGCTTATCGTATGGGTAATTGGATTGTAAGAGCGGGTGCCGTTGAGCAATTTTGGGGCCCAGGTGTTGATAACAGCTTAATTATGTCTGGTAATTCAAAGCCACTTCCCGCAATAAGCCTCAGTAGAGAACAAAGTAGCGCGTTCGAAACACCTTGGCTTAGCTGGATTGGTCAGTGGAGCTTTACAGCACAAATGGCTAAGCTTGAATCAACCCGAGTTGTACCTGATGCATTATTATGGAGTACTCGTTTAAATCTTCGTCCAATTCAACAATTAGAAATTGGCTTTAGTTGGTCAGCACAATGGGCTGGCAAGGGACAACCCAGTTCAGCAGGCGACTTTTTTGATTTAATAACCGGCGGAGGTGAATGTGTTGATGGTACCAATGATTGTGATGGTGAGCTTATAACTCGCTTGGGTAATCAACTCGCGGGCTTTGATATTCGTTGGTCTGACACTTTGTTTGATCAACCTTATGCGGTATATGCAAGCACGATTGGTGAAGATACCAGTGGCGGTATTAAGCCAGTAGACAGAGGCTATCTTGGTGGAATACAAACCACGACTCGCATTTATAATCAGAATATTTTATTTAACCTAGAATACACTGATACCGGCGTAGCGTGTTCTGCCACATTAGCAACTGAAAACTGCTTCTATGAGCACAGTATTTATAATTCAGGGTATCGTTACCATGGTCGCCCTATCGGCTCTACCTATGATAATGATTCACAATCGCTAGTGTTAACCGTACTTGGGCAACTCTCAAGCGGAACTGACTGGCAAGTAAAATTACGTGATATTGACTACAACAGCGACAACCGTGACCGTTACCCAAATAACCCTGATTTAGGTAACTCGATTACCAAAACAGCATTTAGCTCTAAACAGCTTGAAGTACGTTACAGAATGCTTACCATGGGGGGACGCTTGACCCTTGGCGGACTTGCCTCTAATAACGATGGAGCAGAAAACGATACGTCTGCATTTGTAAAGTTCGAATATAACTTTTAGTTTTGCAAGCATTAAAAAAGGGGATAAACCAAAGTTTATCCCCTTTTTTATTTCACTAACTAGCTAACTAGCTAGCTTTTAATTTTGCTAATCACTTTTGATGTAGAACAACCATCTAAAAACTCAAGCACTTCGACTTTTCCGCCATGACGCAACACATGCTCGGCACCAGCAATTTGCTCAACGGTGTAATCACCACCTTTAACAAGAATATCTGGGCTAATTTGCTCAATTAGCTTTGCAGGTGTGTCATTTTCATCCTCACTGCCAAACGGAATAACCCAATCAACAGAGGCTAATGCACTTAGTACCATAGCACGCTCATCTAATGGGTTAATTGGGCGCTCAGGACCTTTTAAACGGGCAATAGATTCATCGTTATTTAAACCAACCACTAATCTATCACCACGCGCTTTAGCTTGCGCTAAATAGCGCACATGGCCTGCATGCAAAATATCAAAACAACCATTAGTAAATACAATGGTTTCACCATTTTGCTTTGCAAATTCAATATGCTGTAATACATCATCAAATGGGGTTTGATAATGCTCGCCAGTGGCTTGTAAGTATTGGCCTAACTTGCGGCTCAACTCTTCAGGAGAAACGGTAGCCGCTCCCAATTTACTTACTGCAATACCGGCTGCTAAGTTTGCAATTTCGACTGCATCTTTGGCGGTCATACCCGCACCTAGCATAACAGCAAGGGTGGCAATAACAGTATCGCCCGCACCGGTTACATCACTTACTTCGAGCTGCTGCGCTGCAAAGTCATGCTTTTGCGTTGCATCAATTAATGACATACCTTGTTCTGAGCGTGTTAGTAGCATGGCGTTAATACCCGCATCACTGATCAGGGTACGCGCGCTGCTAGCAAGCAACTCTTCTAAACCAACCTGACCACCCGCTAATTTAAACTCATTTAAATTAGGGGTTATGTAATCAGCCCCTCGGTACAACTCTAAATCAGATGATTTAGGGTCAACAAGCACGGTTTTACCTGCTTTTTTAGCAACCGAAATCATTTTTTTGATTAACGCGAGTGAGCCTTTGTTGTAATCAGAAAACACAATAAAGTCGTAATCACTCAGCACCAGCTCTAATCGATTTAATAACAACTGGCTATGAGACTCATTAAAAGCCTCTTCTAAATCTAAACGCACAACTTGCTGATGACGACTGATCACCCGCATTTTAGAAATGGTGGGCAAATCACATACACTCACAAGCTGTGAATTTATTTTTTCACCTTCTAGAATGTTTTCTAAAATTTGTCCGCTTTCATCCTCGCCAATTAGGCCGAGTAAACCTACTTTGCCATCTAGACGGGCTATATTTTTAGCCACATTGGCAGCACCACCAGCTTTGTCTTCAAATTTACTGACTTTTACAACGGGTACTGGTGCCTCTGGCGAAATACGGCCAGAATCACCATACCAGTAGCGATCGAGCATAACATCGCCAACCACTAGAATACGTGCTGCTGATAAGTTTTTTAATAGCGATAAATCCATTATTGCTGCTCCGCAACAACCATATCCATGGCTTCACACAACCAATGGCCGATAAACATGTGAGCTTCTTGAATACGGGCTGTTTCATCATTTTTAATAATAATAGGTAACTTGGCGATGTCTTTTACTTTCCCCCCATCGCGACCTGTAAATGCAACAGTGAACGCCCCTACTTCATTAGCGGCTTCTAACGCTAAATTAATATTATTACTGGTGCCCGATGTAGTTAAGCCAATTACAATATCTTCAGGTTTACATAGCGCCTGTACTTGGCGTTCAAATACCGTATCAAAATGATAGTCATTACTGTGCGCTGTTAAAATAGAGGTGTCTGTGGTTAAAGCAATAGACGCTAACGGTCCTCGCTCTAACTTATAACGTACTACAAACTCTGCAGCCAAATGCTGAGCATCAGCCGCACTGCCGCCATTACCAAACCAAACAACCTTACCACCAGCCTGTAAAGCACTATGACATGCTTCTAACAACTGCATTACCTCTTGATGATACGCCTCCATGGTTTCGAACAATACTTGGTGACGATTTAAACTTTCTAGGTAGCTAGTTGCCACTGAATCTATAATTGACATGAGATATTCCTCTTGGAACTGAAATGGCAGGAAAAATTAATTTCATTATTCCATAATTTTATAGCCAAATCACCTCTATATAACTAAATTAAAGCACGGGCAGAAAGTTATTATTCAGATAAAGAAGGTTTTTATCGTTGTTACCTTTTCAAGTGGCTATTTTATATTTGTGTATTTAGAAAAAAACGATTTCACGCTAAACTAGCGCCACTTTCATTTACATAAAGCACAGTATGGCACGCATTTTTTATTCACTCGCATTAATTATTATTAGCCCGCTGATTGTATTTTATTTATATGTACTAAGAGGTAAAAAAACGCAGGATATCGCGCTCACTTTAAGGAACGTTTTGGCTTCATAAACCGCGCTTTATTTTCAAACAACAATAAACCGGTTGTATTTCATTGTGCTTCTGTGGGCGAGGTGTTAGCTGCCACCCCTTTAATCAAAGCCCTACAACATGAGCAACCGCAGTTAAATATTTTAATTACCTGCAATACTCCAACAGGACGAGAGCAAGTTACCGCACAGTTTAAACAAAGCGCTGCTGTTAGCTATTTACCCATTGATTTTCCTATGGCCACCACTCGCTTTTTAAAACGAGTAAAGCCGCAATTACTCTGTATTTTAGAAACTGAACTCTGGCCGAACTTAATGGCTAATGCGCACAAACAAAATATACCTGTATTGGTTGTTAACGCACGGCTATCTGAAAAGTCACAGCAAGGCTACGAAAAAGTGGCCCAGCTAACTCGCAGTATCATGCAATCAATTACGGCACTCGCAAGTCACGACAAAACCGATGCAAGTCGCTTTATTGAATTAGGACTACCTGCTGAAAAAAGCCATGTAACGGGATCAATAAAATTTGATATTACCCCGACCACTGCACAACTCGATAAAGTCGCCTCTTTAAAGCAAGATTATAAAAAAGCAGAACGCTTTATATGGGTTGCAGGTTCTACACACCCTATAGAGCATGAGTTTATTTTAGCAGCCCACCAGCAACTATTAAAAACACATCCTGACGCTTTACTGATCATTGCGCCACGTCACCCTGAACAATTTGATAAAGTTGCAGAGCTACTGACTCACTCAAACCTTAGCTTTAGTCGCCGCAGTCAAAAAAATTATAACAATGAACAAGTTGTATTAGCCGACACATTAGGTGAATTACAATATCTATATGGTGCCGCTAATATTAGTTTTATCGGTGGCAGTTTAATTCGTCGTGGTGGCCATAACCCATTAGAGTCGGCAGCTTTTGCAGTGGGTGTACTTACCGGCCCACATACCTACAACTTTGACCATGTTTACCCTGAACTTATTAAACTAAAAGGTGCCCATGTAGTTGAAAATACTGACGAACTGGTGCTTGCATTGCTTCGCTTAATTAAAAACACCAAAGCGTGTGATATTCTTGGCAGTAAAGCCGCTCAGTGCGTTGCTAAAAACCAAGGGGCTATTGCCAAAACGCTTGCCATCATAACTCCTTATTTAGAGCCAAAACCGTGACTCATTTAGCTATATCTCAAACCCGTGAATGGGTAAGTGCTGTGATTGTAAAATACAATTTTTGTCCATTTGCCCGTAAAGAGGTTGAAAATAACTGCATTCATTACACCATGAGTAGCGCCTCAAAAATTGATGATGCTGTTATGGATATGCTTGAACAATGTGCCCAGCTTGACCGTGACCTTCAGCGTGAAACCACTTTGTTAATATTTGATAATGGCTTTACTGATTTTGAAGATTTCTTAGACCTTGTTGATTTAGCAAATGCGCTACTAGTTGTACAAGGGTTTGAGGGGAAGTACCAAATTGCAAACTTTCATCCTGACTATGTTTTTGCTGATAGTGATGAAGATGACGCTGCAAATTATACTAATCGCTCGCCTTTTCCTACTTTACACTTAATACGTGAAGCAAGTATGAGCGCGGCACTAGATGAATACAACGAGCCAGAATCAATTCCTGAACACAATATCAACTTAGCTCGCCGTAAGGGAATTCACTTTTGGCAGCAGCTACTTGAAAATTGCAAAAAACCGAGCGCATAAGCTCGGTTTTTGGTTTTTAATAATGCGCAGAGTTATTTTTTAACCCACTCACCATTAACTTCAACGAAATGCCCTGCTTGGGTTTTTTCAATGGTTTTTGCCGCCGCTAGTGCTTCTACTTGAGCAAGTGACAAGTTGTTCTTTTTCGCAAGTTTTAAATATTGTGCTTTGCGCTTTGCGTTAATTTCATCAACAACCGCTTTAGCCTCTGCATTTTGTACAACCAAACCTAAATAACCTGAGCTATCTTCACCCACAAGCCCTTGGTTTTTAGCATCATCTAAACTGATTGCCCAAGCAGAAAATGACAATAAAGCGGCACTCAAAAGTGTGATCACGTTTAACTTTTTATTTTTTAATAAACTCATAATTGCTCCTTAGAATAACTCACTGTCATCGCTAAATAAGTCATCTAGCTCTTTATCAACTTTTACGCGAATTTCATGATCAACCTTCACATTTAAATTAATGGTGATAGGCTCTTTCGCTGCCACTTCAACGCGGTGCGTACATGCACTAAGCAACCCCAGTGCTGTAAGTATTATCAGCCATTTAGTCATTTTTAGTTCCTTTTGTTGAATACTCTTGTTCAACTTTTTGAGTAATTTCATCACTTAAGCGCAATGCTCTTAAGAGTGTAAAAACATTTTCTTCATGGTTGTAATTAAAGTTAACTTGCTGCGCCTGTTCCTTATTGTATCCCTTTAAGTTTACACCTAAATAAAGCCAACCGTCAGGCTTTAAGTCAACACTACTGTTTAAGCTCTGAATGTCTAAATCTTCCAACAAGCTTAAAATCGGGTCCAGTTCTTGTTGCTGAGCTTTAACTGCATCAAAAGCTGCATTGTCAGTAATAACTAGTTTACCTGTTCCTTGGTTAGATAATTCACCAGATTTTACCGAAATACCTTGTTGATCAAAGTAAACGGGTAAGCGGCCATTCACTCGACCAGTTAGTGTAATGCCTGATTTGTCATCTAAGGTAATAAGTTTACTCGCATCAACATTTTCAAATGTGACCAAAGACTGCTGCGCGCTTTCCGTCACTTTGTAGCTATCCAAAGCAAAACGACCACCCAGTACATCAGCAGTTATTTTTTCAGCGCGAGCAATAGAGTTCTCAACACTAAAATTACCGACAATGTTACTCACAACAGCACCTGCTCGTAACTCATTTAATTCAAATGTAGTAGGAGCCACATTAAGCTGCCCTGAATCATAAGAACCCGTTAAGCGACTGCTAAAATGCGTAGCTAAATAATCGTTGTATAAGCCACTTACCTGTTCTACTTGAAATGTAAACTCAGCCTGCTGTAAATTAACATCTCCGCGAACAACCCCATTAAAGCTACCGTCGGTCAGCGTGGCTAATGGTTCAAACTGCTGTAAAACAGGGTTAAGTTTAGTCACGGCTTGATCTGCAACTGTTATCTCAAATGGATGCTCCACAGCAGATATGTGGTGACTGGCTACCAATTCAATACCATCAATAAATACATGATGTGAGGCTTGAAGCGCCCGACTTTGCAGGCCTTTAGAGCTAATGCGAATATTACTTAGGTTTAAAAAGTCACTGTTAAGTTGGGTAAGTTTAGTTTCACTGTTTAAATCGACAAATAATTCGCCAACAGCCAAACTAGAAGATGCTGATAATTGATTATTTACACCACGCACTTGGTATTGCTCATAAGCCACTGAGTGTAATTGGCTATCCAAGCTTGCGTTGATATTTTGTTTATCGTCAAGCTCAGTCGTAAACTGTGCCTTGTAGCCCTTTGCTGTTAATTTATCAAAACTAAGCTCAGCAAAAGCAATCTCGCTGGTTATTTTCGCATTTTTTTTATGATGTAAAACATCCGCTATTTTAAATTGACCTGTGCTTGCTACCTTTTTAGCTGATACAGGTAAAAAATCAGGCAGCTCATCGACATTTAATTGGTAGTTGCCATTCACAGCCAAGTTATTTAAAGCTGCATCTATTTCTATATGCTCAACGTTTTCACTGATAAACAATAACTTAATATTGCCTTTGGCATACTCTAACGGCTGCTGAATATTAATTGCTAGGTTTTTCAGGCTCAGCTTCGTTTCACTATTTTTAGTGTTTAATAGCATTGACGGTATAACAAGTTGTCCGTTTTCAAACTTTACCGTATCACTGAGCATCAATTGCCATTTTAACGGCAGCTGCTTGGCTACAAATTCACGCTGTGATTGATTATTTATAAGCGCCAAACAGTCACTATCAAACGTTACCAAGCTGGTTAATTGCTGTGTATTTAACAAGGCTTTTTTATCGTTAAAGTGATAGTAAATATTCATATCACCAAAAGCCTTTAGCGTTACTGGGCATTTACTAAATTGCTGTGTAAACTCAGCATCTATGTTTGATTTTATATCAACTGATAAACCATCGAAGATGAACTCATGCCCACTGTTTAATGAAAGCGCGGGTATCGGCTTTATCTTTGTTAGTAATCCATCAGCTAACTTAAAATGACCAGTAATTTTATGATTGCTGACTGTTACCTCTGCGACTGCATCACCTGAAATCACAAATGTATTTAGCTTCTCTTCAACAATGCCAACTACCAGTTCATCATGAAGTTGTGGGTGGGTAATTAACAATCTTTTGATATCAATTTTCGGCCGCTCTTTGGGTAAACTAAGTGCCAGCTTTTTGAAGGAATTATTGCTTGCTGAGACATTCTCACTATCATTTAAACGAAGATTAGCGCGGCCAACAGTTATTTTTTTTGTATTCGCCACAATGCCACCAAGCTCAATTTGATGGCCTTGGTAAGTCAAACATAATCGGTTTACGTCTAAGCTAATATTTGCATTTAGTGACCAATCTAAACAATGTAGTTCAACGCCAGATTGGCTCAAAGATGGCGCTATAGCCCATTGAGTTATAGGCATACGAAATACATAACCCAGTGTTAAAACACTCAGAAATAAAAACACGATTCCCCATGCGATACGTTTGATCATTCTATCCTTAATTTGAACCTTGAACCTTGAACCTTGAACCTTGAACCTTGAACAGTCTAAACAAAAAAGGCTGCACAAGGCAGCCTTTTTATCTTACATTTAGAGCATGAATCCAGCGTGTATATTAACCTACATTTTTACGCGCATTTCTAAACATACGCATCCATGGGCTATCCTCGCCCCACTCATCTGGGTGCCAAGAGTTAGCAACCGCACGGAATACACGTTCAGGGTGTGGCATCATTACAGTTGCACGACCATCTGTTGATGTAATACCAGTGATCCCTTCAGGTGAACCATTCGGGTTTGCTGGGTACTGTGTTGTTGGATTACCGTAGTTATCAACAAACTTAACCGCTACGGTGCCGCTTGCAAGTGCAGCCTTAGTTGCCGCATCGTTTGCAAATTCTGCATGACCTTCACCATGTGAAACTGCAATTGGCATACGTGAACCTGCCATACCATTAAAGAACACCGATGGGTTTTCTTGAATTTCAACCAGACTAAAGCGTGCTTCAAAACGCTCTGACTTATTAGTTACAAAGCGCGGCCAATGTTCAGTACCTGGAATCAACTCTTTTAATGTTGATAGCATCTGACAACCGTTACATACACCTAAGCTAAAGGTATCTTCACGATGGAAGAAGCTTTGGAACTGATCGCGTGCCATATCGTTAAACAATATTGACTTAGCCCAGCCTTCACCGGCGCCTAATACGTCACCGTAAGAGAAGCCACCACATGCCACCAAACCTTTGAACTGTTCAAGCGTTAAACGACCTTCTAAAATATCACTCATGTGAACATCTACCGCAGCAAAACCAGCACGGTTAAACGCAGCAGCCATTTCTAGGTGCGAGTTAACGCCCTGCTCACGTAAAATAGCCATTTGTGGCTTAGCACCTGTCGCAATGTACGGTGCAGCAATATCTTCGTTTAAGTCAAAGTTAAGTTTAACGTTTAAGCCTGGGTCTTTTGCATCAAATTTAGCGTCAAACTCTTGCTTTGCACACTCAGGGTTATCACGACGCGCTTGCATCTGATAGGTTGTTTCGGCCCAAATTGTACGAAGCTCAGTACGCGTATGATTAAGTACTGTTTGCTCACCACGATTAAATACAATGTTATCGTCATTATTAAGCGAGCCAATCACATGGCTAATTGCGGCAACACCATGCTGCTCAAATACAGCTTTTACAGCATCTAAATCACTGTTTGCTACTTGAATTACAGCACCTAACTCTTCGTTATAAAGCGCTTCAATATCAGAGCCTGTCAAAGTCGCTAAATCTACGGTTACACCGGTATGTCCGGTAAACGCCATTTCAGCGATAGTAGTAAACAAGCCACCGTCTGAACGGTCATGATACGCAAGTAACTTGCTATCAGCCACTAGCGCCTGCATAGCATTATAAAAGCCTTTTAGTAACTCAGGGCTATCTACATCTGGAGTAACATCACCAAGCTGCTTATAAACTTGTGCAAGGCTTGATGCGCCCAGTCGGTTTTTACCCGCACCTAAATCAACTAAAATAAGCGAAGTGTCGCCCTTATCAGTGCGCAGCTGTGGAGTCACCGTTTTACGTACATCGTCAACACGGCCAAAGGCTGTAATAATCAGTGATAAAGGCGATGTTACTGATTGCTCAGTTGTATCATCTTCATTTTTCCATGTCGTTTTCATCGACATCGAGTCTTTACCTACTGGGATTGTTAACCCAAGTGCTGGACATAACTCTTCACCAACAGCTTTTACCGCTTCATATAAACCTGCGTCTTCACCAGGGTGACCTGCAGCCGCCATCCAGTTAGCAGATAGCTTAATGTTCTCAAGGCTACCAATATTAGTACCAGCAATATTTGTAAGAGACTCGGCCACAGCCAAACGTGCTGAGGCGCCATAATTAAGTAATGCCGCTGGAGTACGTTCACCTAGTGACATAGCTTCACCGTGGTAGGTATCGTAAGTTGCTGCGGTAACTGCACAGTTAGCCACAGGCACTTGCCATGGGCCTACCATTTGATCGCGCGCTACTAAACCAGTTACAGAGCGATCGCCAATAGTAATCAGGAAGGTTTTTTCTGCAATGGTTGGTAAACGTAATAAACGCTGCGCTGCATCCGCAGGATTAATTGCCTCTACATTTAATGCAGTACCGACTACTTGTTGCGACGTAACATCACGATGCATTTTAGGTGCTTTACCTAGTAATACATCCAATGGTAAATCTACAGGGCTGTTATCAAAATGACTATCGGCAACTGTTAAATGGCGCTCTTCTGTTGCTTCACCAATAACTGCATATTGTGCGCGCTCACGCTTACAAATTGCTTCAAAGCGTGCAAAGTCTTCAACGCCCACAGCAAGCACATATCGCTCTTGCGATTCATTACACCAAATTTCGTGTGGTGCCATGCCCGGCTCATCATTAGGGATATCGCGTAGTTGGAATTTACCACCACGTCCACCATCATTAACAAGCTCAGGGAATGCATTTGATAAACCGCCGGCGCCCACATCGTGTATAAACGCAATAGGGTTTGCATCACCTAGCTGCCAACATTTGTCGATCACTTCTTGACAACGACGTTCCATTTCTGGGTTTTCACGTTGAACAGAAGCAAAATCTAAATCTTCGTTTGATTGACCCGATGCCATGCTAGATGCAGCACCACCGCCTAAACCAATGTTCATTGCAGGGCCGCCAAGCGCAATCAATTTTGCGCCTACTGGAATATCGCCTTTTTGAACATGATCAGCACGAATATTTCCTAAACCACCGGCAAGCATAATTGGCTTGTGGTAACCACGTACCTCTTCACCATTGTGACTCGTTACTTTTTCTTCATAAGTACGGAAATAACCTAAAAGATTAGGGCGGCCAAACTCATTATTAAACGCAGCACCACCTAATGGGCCTTCAGTCATAATATCTAAGGCGTTAACAATACGACCCGGCTTACCAAAATCACTTTCCCAAGGTTGTTCAAAACCTGGAATGCGTAAATTAGATACAGTAAAACCTACCAAACCCGCTTTTGGCTTAGAGCCTCGACCGGTTGCGCCCTCATCTCGAATCTCACCACCCGACCCAGTCGCCGCACCAGAGAAAGGAGCAATTGCTGTTGGGTGGTTATGGGTTTCAACTTTCATTAAAATTTCAATGTCTTCTTGATGATACGCATATTCACCTTGCACATTCGGGAAGAAGCGACCCGCCTTTGAACCTTTCATTACGGCTGCGTTATCTTTATAGGCAGACAGTACATTTTCAGGATTATGCTCAAAGGTATTTTTAATCATTTTAAACAACGACTTTGGCTGCTCAATACCATCGATAGTCCAATCAGCATTAAATATTTTATGACGACAATGCTCTGAGTTTGCTTGTGCAAACATGAATAATTCGATGTCGTTAGGGTTGCGCCCTAACTTGATGAAGTTTTCAACTAAGTAGTCAATTTCATCATCAGCAAGTGCAAACCCTTGCTCTATATTGGCTACAGCTAATGCTTCGCGGCCGCCACCTAAGATATCAACTGATGACATTGGGCGTGGCGCATCGCTGCGAAATAACTGCGCTGCATCTTCTAATTTGCTATGAGTAGCTTCAGTCATGCGATCATGAAGAAGCGCTGTAACCTGTGCAAGCTGCTCGGCGCTTAAATCACCCTCAACATAATATGCAATTCCTCGCTCTACGCGATGAACTTGCTTAAGCCCACAGTTATGAGCGATATCAGTCGCTTTTGAAGCCCATGGCGAAATAGTACCAGGTCGAGGCGTTACTAATACCAACTGACCCGCTGGCGTATGCTCAGCAATTGTTGGTCCATAGGTTAATAACTTTTCAAGTTTGGTTTGCTCATCATTGTTTAATGGCGATGTTAAATCGGCAAAGTGAGCGTATTCGGCATATACATTAGTGACAGGAAGTTGCGATTGTTGGCAACGCGCTAAAATTTTATTAACTCTGAACTCTGAAAGTGCTGGTGCACCACGAAGGATCAACATAAGTAATTTCACCCGGGGTTAGGGATTGAACGATATTTTAGGCGCGTATTATAGTCCAAATTACTCTCAGATTTAACTCAAAAATGCGCTTTTCATTAAATTAACTTTTTCTTTTTGTTTACACCTATTTTTTACTTACTGCGATTAAACGGTAAGTGACGTAATCAGTAAGTTTTGTTATAACAGGAGATACGATGCTAAAGAGGCGAATATGTTGAAGATAAAGCTAATAACAATTATTACGTTAGTCATCCTTTTGTGTGCCTGTAATACACAAGAGCAGTCAACACAGCTTGCCCAAATTAAATCAGAAAATAAAATTCGTGTGGGTACACTCGCCAGCGCAAGTAATTACTATCAAGCTGTTCAAGGTGAACAAGGGTTTGAATTTGAGCTCTCTCAAGCATTCGCCGATTACCTTGGGGTAGAGCTTGAAATTGTGCCCTTTTTTAATTTATCCGATATGTTTGCGCGCTTAGATAGTGGCGACCTAGATTTAATTGCCTCTGGACTTACTTTTAACAAGGCGCGCGCCAAACGTTACCGCTATGGCCCAACATACAGAACAATTAGTCAAAAATTAGTATTTAAACAAGGCCGAGAACGCCCAAGAGATTTTGATGATTTAACTGGTAACTTCACTGTTATTGCCAAAAGTAGTCACTCGCTCACATTAGAGGAAATGCAACAAAACAACCCTGATTTAACTTGGAATGAAACCGAAGAGTTTGATGAGGAAGAGTTATTACAAGCCGTTATTGATGGGGAGATAGATTACACCTTAGCGGATTCTCATACATTAGCGTTGTTTAGGCGTTATCATCCTAACTTGAGTATTGGCTTTTCAGTTACCCGTAATGATTCAATTGCATGGATACTCAAAAAGTCGAATGATGACTCTTTGTACGCATTGCTAGTTCCTTTTTTCGGTGAAGCAAAACAAAACAATCAACTTTATGTACTTGAAGAGAAGTATTTTGGCCATGTCCGTCAGTTTAATTACGTTAATACCTTAGCCTACATAGATGCAATAAAAGAAACACTGCCTAAATATCAACCTTGGTTTGTGCAATATGCGGGTAGCCTTGATTGGCGCTTACTTGCTGCATTGAGTTATCAAGAGTCGATGTGGAACCCACGAGCTAAATCACCAACGGGTGTACGCGGTATTATGATGCTAACAAGGCGCACAGCAAAACAAGTCGGTGTTACTAATCGCTTAGAACCAGAACAAAACATACGTGGCGGTGCGAAATACTTAGCTAAATTGATCAAGCGTATACCAGATAGAATCCCTCAGCCTGATCGTACTTGGCTTGCGCTTGCGGCTTATAATGTTGGTTGGGGGCACGTCAACGATGCCCGCATAATTACCGAACAGCAAGGAGCTAGCCCTGATAAATGGGCTGATGTTAAAAAGCGCTTACCATTACTAGTAAAAAAACGTCACTACCGTAATACCCGCTATGGCTATGCTCGCGGTGATGTTGCAGTGACTTACGTTGACAATATTCGTCGCTATTACGATGCGCTAGTTTGGCTGGATGAAAATGACGCAATGGCAACTATACCGCCAGCAAGCGAAACAAAAGAGCAGACTATTAAACCAGATGAGGCAAATCAACGTACTAGTGATGAAGTCGAAAAAGAGAAATAAATATGCTATGAAATTTCGCGCTGAATTAGCGACATGCCAGAAAAGCAAATAGTTGTTTACTTGCAATCAATTATTCAATAATCTGGCTCAATTGTATTAAAATTTGTGTCATCACCAAGCACATAAGGATAAGTCATGCTTAAACGTAGACGTACACATCAACTTAAACGTTGTATAAAGCACTCAACTGCTACTCGCCGTCGAGTGATGTTAAGAAACTTGCATAAAAAGGTTATTTGGCGTCGCCGCATGTTCGCTATGCAACAAATGGCTGAGTTAGATGCTCTAATAGCAGCAGCTGACTAATCGCTGTTAGCAATACGAGCGGCTAGCTTTGCTGCTTTTATCTGCGCCCGGCGACGCTTAAAAAACTCGAAATAGTCTCTGCACATTGTGTCTCTAAAACCCCACCCGTTATTTCTACCTGATGGTTCAGACGAGGTTCTTGCAATAAGTTCATAATTGAACCAGCAGAACCGGTTTTAGCATCGGCAGCACCAAATACCAAGCGTTTAATTCGGCTGTGCACCAATAAACCTGCACACATAGAGCACGGCTCTAGCGTGACATATAAAGTGCAATCAATTAAGCGATAGTTATTAAGCACTTTGCCGGCTTCTCTTACCGCTATCATCTCAGCATGAGCAGATGGATCATTATCAGTAATTGAGCGATTATAACCCGCGCTTATAAGCTGATTATTTTTGACAATAATAGCGCCTACAGGTATCTCATCGAGTTGCTCTGCTTGTTTTGCATACACAAGGGCTTGTTCCATCCAATATTGGTCGTCAAATGGCTCTGTCATGATTATTACTTAACTATTTTTTATGCCGTAATTATACCAACTTAGCGTAATAAAATGCGCTATTGATCACTTTATTGCAAAAATAAAACAAATTTAAGTGGTTTACCATGGCCCATAAGGCGGGATTTACGCTATAATCTCTCGCTTTTTTTATTTAGCTCACAACACGGGTAGCAAATGAAATTTCCTGGACGCCGCAGGCATAAACATTATTTTCCAGTGGAAGCCAAAGATCCACTGACCAATCAACTTAACGCCACAGAACGATTACACCGCAGCTATATTACGGGGATCGATCAAATCGTTGTTGATATAGAAGCTAAGGTTGACCAAGCTTTTCTCGATGAATTTCAATTGCGCCGAGGGATGTCGCAAGTTATAGATAATGACATCACTAATGCTTTATACGATCGCTTAAAACTAAACGATATGGTCGATTACGAATTCGCAGGAGGGACCGTTGGCAACACGATGCACAACTATTCCGTACTTGCTGATGATCGTTCGGTACTATTAGGCGTAATGAGCGAAAATATAAAAATAGGCAGTTATGCTTATCGATTTTTATGTAATAACTCAAGTCGTGTAGATTTAGACTACTTACAACCAGTCGATGGTCCTATTGGCCGTTGCTTTACCTTGATTGATGAAACAGGTGAGCGCACGTTTGCTATTAGTGCTGGCCTGATGAATTACCTAAAGCCAGAGTCAATTGATAAAGAGCTAATAGAAGGCTCATCAGCATTAGTCATCAGTGCTTATTTAATGCGTACTCAAGGTGATGAAACCATGACCGAAGCGACTATGCAAGCAATCAAGTATGCTAACGATGCAAATGTACCCGTGGTATTAACACTGGGGACTAAGTTTCTTATCGAGCAGGATCCGACATGGTGGGCTAACTTTGTAGAAAAGCATGTTGATATACTTGCTATGAACGAAGAAGAAGGCCAAGCAATTACTGGATATGAAGATCCACTCCTTGCTGCTGACAAAGCATTAGATTGGGTTGACTTAGTTATTTGTACAGCCGGTGAAAAAGGCTTATTTATGGCTGGTTTTGTTGACGACAGCTGCAAACGTGAAACAGAGTATCCATTATTACCGGGTGCCATACCAGATTTTAATCGTTATGAATTTTCACGTGCAATGCGCAGGGTTGACTGTGAAAACCCTATAAAGGCATATAGCCATACAGCGCCGTTTATGGGCGGGCCCGACTCGATTAAAAATACCAATGGTGCCGGTGATTGCGCTTTAGCTGCTGTTTTACATGACTTATCAGCGAATGTTTATCATAAGTTGAATGTTGCGAACTCAGCAAAGCATCAGCAACAGGCTATTACCTACTCATCGCTCGCACAAATTAGTAAATACGCTAACCGTGCTAGCTTTGAAGTGCTTGTACAGCATTCGCCTCGCTTATCACGTGGTTTGCCTGAGCGCGAAGATTGTTTAGAACAAGTGTATTGGGATCAATAAGATCCCATTACGCTAAACGAAGCTAAAATATCGATATATCAAGCTTTTTAGATAGCAGCTCTAATGCTGCTATTCCCGCCACTGAGTTACCAAAAGAGTTTAATCCCGGTGAATAGACTGCAACTGTAAACCTATTCGGTAACACCGCTAATATTGTTCCAGAAACACCCGATTTACCAGGCATACCTACACGATAACCAAAGTCACCTGCTGCGTCATATAACCCACTGGTAAACAACAACGAATTTAGTTGCTTGTTTTGACGACTAGAAAGTATTCGTTTTTTTGAGCTGTAATCGATCCCTTTATTGGCTAAAAAATTGTACGCCTTAGCAAGCTCGATACAATTAAGTTCTATGGCACAAAAATTAAAATACGACCAAAGGACATCATCTACTTCATTTTCAAAGTTACCGAATGATTTCATTAAATGTGCCATTGCCGCATTTCGATGCCGAAACTCATACTCTGAGTTAGCCACTTGCTTATCAATTACAATACTTCGATTACCTGATAAATCGCGAAATGTTTCAAGCATAGAGTGCATTGGAGCTGATAAACGACTATACAATGCATCACAGGTAACAATCGCTCCCGCATTAATAAATGGGTTCCGTGGAATCCCTTTTTCAAACTCAAGCTGTGTCAGAGAGTTAAACGCCGTACCTGAAGGCTCTTTGCCAACTCTATTCCATAATTCATCGCCATAGCGTTGCAACGCTAATGTCAGAGTCATAACCTTAGAGACAGATTGAATTGTGAAGCGTTGCTCACAATTACCGGCGCAGAAAATCTCTCCGTCCGTAGTGTAAATAGCAATAGAGAACTGCTCAGGAGAAACCTCTGCCAATGCCGGTATATAATCGGCAACTTTACCCTGCGTTAGTAAAGGCTTAACCTCTTGAGTTATCTCATTTAACACTCGTTGGTAATCACTCGTTGGCAATCGACACCTCAATAATACGAAATCTAAAATCAAATTTTAACACGTCAGATCCATAACCGCATGGTAATGTTGAGCAAATAGGGGATTTACAGATATCAATAAAAACATTTCAATACAAACGTCGAAACTATTACAGCATAAGTAAACCATAGTAAGGACTTTAAGTTCCTACTTTTTCACTTTAATATGATACTTTTAATCCCGCATCTCTGTTTTTCACTTTTTTACAGACAACAAAAAACCCGACACATTGCTGTACGGGTTTCCTTTATTTAGAGTCGGTGCGATACTTCGTAGCGACAACGCAGTAGAATGTAGTAGTGCACACATCGGTAAAGCGTCACATAGCAAATGAGATACTCTCTATGTGTCGGGAGTCGCTTCGCTGCCCAACCTACGCGATAGTGCTGGGTGAGTGTGCGCTATTTGCTTTCCTGTAAACAGCAAAAAACCCGTCACATTACTGTAACGGGTTTCCTTTATTTAAATCCTGGTAATGACCTACTTTCACATAACAAATGCTACACTATCATTGTGTCGGGGCGGCCTTCCGCGGGGCTCGCCTTCGAGCTGTTTTGTTTGACTACTGAGTTTGGCATGGGCTCTTGGCTATTTACTAAACCCCAGACAGCAAAAAACCAGTCACATTACTGTAACGGGTTTCTTTTATTTAGATCCTGGTAATGTCCTACTTTCACATAACAAATGCTACACTATCATCGGCGCTGTTTCGTTTCACTACTGAGTTCGGCATGGGTTCAGGTGGGTCCAAAACGCTATTGTCACCAAGAAAATTCTTTTCAATTTTCTTATTATTAATTTTTAAATTTAAAGTCTTTCGACTAAATTTGGAGCCTGGTAATGACCTACTTTCACATAACAAATGCTACACTATCATCGGCGCTGTTTCGTTTCACTACTGAGTTCGGCATGGGGTCAGGTGGGTCCAAAACGCTATTGTCACCAAGCAAATTTGGTTGTCAGTCCGTATTACTACGCACTAACTAAAATTTGGAATTCTGATAATAAAAGTTTTCAGTAATCTACTTTAGTCTATTAACTTCTTCGCTTGTTTCACTATCACATAAAACGCGTTTGGCGTTGTATGGTTAAGCCTCACGGGTAATTAGTACAAGTTAGCTTAATGGCTCACACCACTTCCACATCTTGCCTATCAACGTTGTAGTCTTCAACGGCCCTTCAGAGACTTTAAAAGTCTAGTGAGAACTCATCTCGAGGCCTGCTTCGCGCTTAGATGCTTTCAGCGCTTATCAGTTCCGAACGTAGCTACCGGGCAATGCCATTGGCATGACAACCCGAACACCAGCGGTTCGTTCACTCCGGTCCTCTCGTACTAGGAGCAACCCCTCTCAATTCTCAAACGCCCACGGCAGATAGGGACCGAACTGTCTCACGACGTTCTAAACCCAGCTCGCGTACCACTTTAAATGGCGAACAGCCATACCCTTGGGACCGACTTCAGCCCCAGGATGTGATGAGCCGACATCGAGGTGCCAAACACCGCCGTCGATATGAACTCTTGGGCGGTATCAGCCTGTTATCCCCGGAGTACCTTTTATCCGTTGAGCGATGGCCCTTCCATTCAGAACCACCGGATCACTATGACCTACTTTCGTACCTGCTCGACGTGTCTGTCTCGCAGTTAAGCTGGCTTCTACCATTACACTAACCGTACGATGTCCGACCGTACTTAGCCAACCTTCGTGCTCCTCCGTTACTCTTTGGGAGGAGACCGCCCCAGTCAAACTACCCACCAGGCACTGTCCGTAACCCCGATTCAGGGGCCAACGTTAGAACATCAAAACTACAAGGGTGGTATTTCAAGGACGACTCCACAAAAACTAGCGTCTCTGCTTCTAAGTCTCCCACCTATCCTACACATGTAGGTTCAATGTTCAGTGCCAAGCTGTAGTAAAGGTTCACGGGGTCTTTCCGTCTAGCCGCGGGTACACAGCATCTTCACTGCGATTTCAATTTCACTGAGTCTCGGGTGGAGACAGCGTGGCCATGGTTACACCATTCGTGCAGGTCGGAACTTACCCGACAAGGAATTTCGCTACCTTAGGACCGTTATAGTTACGGCCGCCGTTTACCGGGGCTTCGATCAAGAGCTTCTCCGAAGATAACCCCATCAATTAACCTTCCGGCACCGGGCAGGTGTCACACCGTATACGTCATCTTGCGATTTTGCACAGTGCTGTGTTTTTAATAAACAGTCCCAGCCACCTGGTCACTGCGGCTCCAATCAGCTTAGAGAGCAAGTCTCATCACCAATCGGAGCGTACCTTCTCCCGAAGTTACGGTACGATTTTGCCTAGTTCCTTCACCCGAGTTCTCTCAAGCGCCTTAGTATTCTCTACCTGACCACCTGTGTCGGTTTGGGGTACGATTCGGTATAATCTGAAGCTTAGAGGCTTTTCCTGGAAGTATGGCATCAGCAACTTCATCACCTTGGTGACTCGTCTCGTGTCTCAGCCTAACAGCAACCCGGATTTACCTAAGTCACTAGCCTACACACTTTCACATGGACTACCATCGCCATGCTTGCTTAGCCTGCTCCGTCCCCCCATCGCAATTATACCAAGTACGGAAATATTAATCCGTTTCCCATCGACTACGCCTTTCGGCCTCGCCTTAGGGGTCGACTTACCCTACCCTGATTAACATGGGATAGGAACCCTTGGTCTTCCGGCGTGCGGGTTTTTCACCCGCATTATCGTTACTCATGTCAGCATTCGCACTTCTGATACGTCCAGCATACCTCCCGGTACACCTTCAACCGCTTACAGAACGCTCCCCTACCACTCAGAATAAATTCTGAATCCGCAGCTTCGGTGCATAGTTTAGCCCCGTTACATCTTCCGCGCAGACCGACTCGACCAGTGAGCTATTACGCTTTCTTTAAAGGATGGCTGCTTCTAAGCCAACCTCCTGGCTGTCTGGGCCTTTCCACATCGTTTCCCACTTAACTATGACTTTGGGACCTTAGCTGGCGGTCTGGGTTGTTTCCCTCTTCACGACGGACGTTAGCACCCGCCGTGTGTCTCCCGGATATTACTTTACGGTATTCGGAGTTTGCAAAGGGTTGGTAAGTCGGGATGACCCCCTAGCCTTAACAGTGCTCTACCCCCGTAAGTATTCGTCCGAGGCTCTACCTAAATAGATTTCGGGGAGAACCAGCTATCTCCCGGTTTGATTAGCCTTTCACTCCTAACCACAGGTCATCCCCTAACTTTTCAACGTTAGTGGGTTCGGTCCTCCAGTTGATGTTACTCAACCTTCAACCTGCCCATGGCTAGATCACCGGGTTTCGGGTCTATACCTTGCAACTATTCGCCCAGTTAAGACTCGGTTTCCCTACGGCTACCCTAATCGGTTAACCTCGCTACAAAATATAAGTCGCTGACCCATTATACAAAAGGTACGCAGTCACCCAACAAGTGGGCTCCTACTGCTTGTACGTACACGGTTTCAGGTTCTATTTCACTCCCCTCACAGGGGTTCTTTTCGCCTTTCCCTCACGGTACTGGTTCACTATCGGTCAGTTGGGAGTATTTAGCCTTAGATGATGGTCCACCTATATTCAGTCAAAGTTTCACGTGCTCCGACCTACTCGATTTCACTTAAAATGCGTTTTCATGTACGGGACTATCACCCTGTATCGTGGCACTTTCCAGAGCCTTCCATTAACACATAATAAGCTTAAGGGCTGTTCCGATTTCGCTCGCCGCTACTATCGGAATCTCGGTTGATTTCTTTTCCTACGGGTACTTAGATGTTTCAGTTCTCCGCGTTCGCCTCGTTAACCTATGTATTCAGTTAACGATACCTGCAAGCAGGTGGGTTTCCCCATTCGGAAATCCTAGTCTCAAGTGCTTTTTACTAGCTTGACTAGGCTTATCGCAAGTTAATACGTCCTTCATCGCCTCCAACTGCCAAGGCATCCACCGTGTACGCTTAGTCACTTAACCATACAACCCAAACGGGTCTTTGTTTTGTGACAGTTTAACTTCGCCAGAAGTTAATATTGAATACTAAAGTAGATACCAATTAATCCGAAGATTAAATTGGCACTGAATGATACTGCTATCATTCTTTTTTACTTTTGAAAACTCTGTACAAATAACAATGTTATTCATACGAATTTTATTATCAGCTTTTCCAAATTTTTAAAGAGCATATTAATTAGTTAACCCAAAGGGTAAAACTAACTAACAATCATCTGTGTGGACACTACGAACAAATAAGTTCTAAATCGTATAAGGAGGTGATCCAGCCCCAGGTTCCCCTAGGGCTACCTTGTTACGACTTCACCCCAGTCATGAATCACTCCGTGGTAAACGTCCTCCCGAGGGTTAGACTATCTACTTCTGGAGCAACCCACTCCCATGGTGTGACGGGCGGTGTGTACAAGGCCCGGGAACGTATTCACCGCGTCATTCTGATACGCGATTACTAGCGATTCCGACTTCATGGAGTCGAGTTGCAGACTCCAATCCGGACTACGACGCACTTTAAGTGATTCGCTTACTCTCGCGAGTTCGCAGCACTCTGTATGCGCCATTGTAGCACGTGTGTAGCCCTACACGTAAGGGCCATGATGACTTGACGTCGTCCCCACCTTCCTCCGGTTTATCACCGGCAGTCTCCTTAGAGTTCTCAGCATTACCTGCTAGCAACTAAGGATAGGGGTTGCGCTCGTTGCGGGACTTAACCCAACATCTCACAACACGAGCTGACGACAGCCATGCAGCACCTGTATCAGAGTTCCCGAAGGCACCAAACCATCTCTGGTAAGTTCTCTGTATGTCAAGTGTAGGTAAGGTTCTTCGCGTTGCATCGAATTAAACCACATGCTCCACCGCTTGTGCGGGCCCCCGTCAATTCATTTGAGTTTTAACCTTGCGGCCGTACTCCCCAGGCGGTCTACTTAATGCGTTAGCTTTGAAAAACAGAACCGAGGCTCCGAGCTTCTAGTAGACATCGTTTACGGCGTGGACTACCAGGGTATCTAATCCTGTTTGCTCCCCACGCTTTCGTACATGAGCGTCAGTGTTGACCCAGGTGGCTGCCTTCGCCATCGGTATTCCTTCAGATCTCTACGCATTTCACCGCTACACCTGAAATTCTACCACCCTCTATCACACTCTAGTTTGCCAGTTCGAAATGCAGTTCCCAGGTTGAGCCCGGGGCTTTCACATCTCGCTTAACAAACCGCCTGCGTACGCTTTACGCCCAGTAATTCCGATTAACGCTCGCACCCTCCGTATTACCGCGGCTGCTGGCACGGAGTTAGCCGGTGCTTCTTCTGTCAGTAACGTCACAGCTAGCAGGTATTAACTACTAACCTTTCCTCCTGACTGAAAGTGCTTTACAACCCGAAGGCCTTCTTCACACACGCGGCATGGCTGCATCAGGCTTGCGCCCATTGTGCAATATTCCCCACTGCTGCCTCCCGTAGGAGTCTGGGCCGTGTCTCAGTCCCAGTGTGGCTGATCATCCTCTCAAACCAGCTAGGGATCGTCGCCTTGGTGAGCCATTACCTCACCAACTAGCTAATCCCACTTGGGCCAATCTAAAGGCGAGAGCCGAAGCCCCCTTTGGTCCGTAGACATTATGCGGTATTAGCAGTCGTTTCCAACTGTTGTCCCCCACCTCAAGGCATGTTCCCAAGCATTACTCACCCGTCCGCCGCTCGTCAGCAAAGTAGCAAGCTACTCTCTGTTACCGCTCGACTTGCATGTGTTAGGCCTGCCGCCAGCGTTCAATCTGAGCCATGATCAAACTCTTCAATTAAAAAGTTTTTTGTCTTTCGACAGCTCAATGAATTCTGAATTTATTTAATATCTTTCGATATTGAATTGACTGTGCTGCAATTCCTACCGAAGTAGTTATTGCTGTTGGTCACTCAGTTTAAATTGAGACTCTAAATTTGTTTGCCTCACTACCTAAGTAGCTTGGCTGTTAGAACTCAATCTGTACGAGTGCCCACACAGATGATTGCTTTATATTGTTAAAGAACGTTGCGATTAAAGCGTTAAACTTTATCTCGCTAGGGCTGCGCATATTACGCCTTCCTATTTTTTTGTCAACACTTAATTTTGATAAAGTTTAAATTTTCAGAACTAAGTTTTACTCGACTCACTGAGTAGCTCGTGCCTCGCTATGCGTTGCGCTCTGCCGTCTCAGTGGGGTCGCATTATAGGGCTAATCGATTTTAACGCAAGCGTTTTTAAACGCTTTTTTGCATTTAATTTTTACCCCAAAGATACCCCACCCAGACACACAAGATACCCACAAAACCCTGTGGATAACCTTGCTTTTACCCTGCTATCCTAACGCAGAAACAAAAAAGCACCTTAACATTGGTGCTTTTTATAGAGAGTTTATCTTAATCGTTAATACAAAATGCTATAAAGCTTGCGACGATATTTAGCAGCTAGCGCATCGCCATCAGGTAAAGACGCAATAACAGCCAAGAAGTTTGGCTTAGCCTCATCAAAATTCAGATCTTTTTTAAGAATAGTAAAGAGTGCTTCTAATGCTTCTTCTTTCCTTCCTGCTTCATTGAGTAGGTTACTAAGTTCCATTTGTAATTCAAGCTCATTGGGATGCTTGGCTACTCTTTCTTGCAATGCTTTTATTTCAGGTGAATCGGTTGCCTCTAGCGCAGCCTCACATTTAGCTTTAATGTTATTAAAGTATGCATCTTGATCTTGTGCTTCTATTGTCTCTATTAATGCAGCGGCTTCATCTAGTTTGTGAATCTGTATACATATATCTGCAAGCACTAATTTAATTCTCGCATTACGACTATCTAATTCATACGCTTGCTTAGCATGATTAAACGCGGCATTTAAATCACTATTAATAAGTGCTTGCTTGGCTTGCTCTAATAATAGATCTTGTTGCGCAGGTAAATGTTTAGATAGAGCGTCACGTACTTGGCTTTCTGTTTGTGCACCCGCTAATACATCAACTGGAGCTGAGTCTTTTAATAACACTAAGGTAGGCAAAGTTTGTAAACCTACTTGCTGGGCAAGTTGCGAGGCCAAAGCTTGCTCTGCATCACAATCTAAGTTTGCAACAACTATATAATTATTATATTCAGCGGCTAGCTTATCTAAAATAGCTGCTTGGCTAATGCATTCTGGGCTTTGTGGCGAAAAAAGTTAAGTAGTACTAACTTTTGTTGTGATGTTTCACCTAATACTTGCTGAAGATTCTGTGCGTTAAGATTAACTATATTGCTCATTGAATTATTGCCATGTTCATCTATTTAGGTTTTTATATGGTGATGAAGATAATAATTACAAGACATGTGTCTAAATCATTTAAGACACACATACTATATAAATGAGGGAAATATGAAATTAGCCTATGCGAGTGCACTGTGTTTACTAGTTAGCCCACTATTAAGTGCGCAAACACTCAAGTTGGATCTCGATAAAAGTATGCCAGCAATAGAAAAGCTTTATCTAGATTTACACCAGTCACCTGAACTGTCTTATCATGAACAACAAACTGGTAAAAAAATGGCTACGCAACTTCAAAAGCTAGGGTTTGATGTAACCGATAACGTTGGCGGGTATGGCGTCGTAGGTATTTATAGAAATGGCCAAGGCCCTACCGTTATGATTCGAACTGATACTGATGGCTTACCAATCACAGAACAAACTGGCAAAGCATACGCATCAACTGTTACCACGATAAATGAACAAGGTAGCGAAGTCGGTGTTATGCATGGTTGTGGTCATGATATTCATATGAGTTCATTTATAGGCACCGCACAACAACTAATTAAAAATAAACAGTCGTGGCAAGGTACTTTAATGATGGTTGCGCAACCTGCTGAAGAAGTTGGGGGTGGTGCAAAAGCAATGCTGAGTGAGGGATTATTTAGCAAATATGCAAAACCCGATCATATTATTGCTTTACATGTCAGTGCCAGTGTACCGGCAGGAAAAGTTGCTCTGAAAAATGAGTACACTATGGCAAGTGTCGACTCGGTTGATATTTTAATAAAAGGTAAAGGTGGCCATGGAGCCTATCCACATACGACTGTAGACCCTGTGATTATTGCTGCTCGCACCATTTTGGCATTACAAACTATTACAAGTCGTGAATTATCTCCTTTGGAACCATCAGTGATTACTGTTGGCTCTATCCATGGCGGCTCAAAACACAATGTAATTTCTGATGAAGTAAAACTACAACTTACTCTGCGTAGCTATAACCCAGACGTTAGAAACGCGCAAATTGCTGCAATTAAACGCATCAGTGCAGGTATTGCCCACAGTGCGGGCCTGAAAGAAGCGCTCTATCCAAAAGTGTATGTTCATGAAAGTGAGTCTATTCCATCTACTTACAATAACCCGGAGCAAACCAATATAGTTAGGAGTGCTATTGCTGATGCAATTGGCGCAACTAATGTACTGGAAACAAAGGCGGTTATGGCTGGTGAAGACTTTGGCTTGTATGGTAGAACAGATGAAAACCTACCTATTACATTATTTTGGTTAGGCGGAGTTAACCAACAGCAATATACAAATGCGATGAAAAATAACGAAACACTCCCTTCATTACATTCAAGTAAATTTGCTCCCGATTATAAAGTAGCGCTTCCAACTGGAATAACAGCAATGAGTAATGCGGCTGTAGCATTATTCAATCAATAACCTTGAACGTTATTTTTAAGCCCCGCGATTAATTTACCGCAGGGCTTTTTTTGTAACTCGACTTTTTATACGGCGCTTTTTTTGTACGTTTAGCAAAACGCTTTTTAGGTGACGTTTTTGGCAAATTTGCAAACACATCACTATTACAGTTGGTTGCTTGGTTTACAAAATTAGTTAAATCAGCAAGTAAAGGCTGTATAAACTGCTGATAACTCATTGCTTGCTGAGCTATATCTCCTAAACTCGACTCCCATTTTGCGGTTAAATCGGGGCTTGATAACCCCTCAGGTAATACACTAATTAGTGCCAGACCTGTTTCAGTCGCTTTAATTGCCTTTCCTTCACGTTTTAAAAAGCGACGTTTAAATAACAGTTCAATGATGCCTGCACGAGTAGCCTCAGTACCAAGGCCATCAGTCTCTTTTAATATTTTTTTGATTTGTGAGTCTTTTACATAACGGCTAATCCCTGTCATGGCAGCAAGTAAGGTTGCATCGGTAAAATGAGCAGGAGGAGTTGTATGCTTTTGCACCACCTCACCTTTAGTACAGGTAAGTGCCATGCCTTTTTCTAAATGAGGCAATGTCGCCTCTTCTTTAAGTTCTGACTTACCCATAAGTAATTTAAAACCTAAACTTACATCTTGTTTTGCATTAGCCCTAAATAAACCACCGGCTAGGGTTACCTCTACTTTGGTTTCGTTGTATATGTAGTCAGGATAAAACTGAATTAAATAATGTCGACTTATTAACTGATAAATTTTTGCTTCATCATTGGCTAAACTCACACTTTTTAACTGTTTAGCTGTCGGTACAATCGCGTGGTGAGCTGCTACCTTTGAATCGTTAAAACATTTACTTCGTTTTTTTGCATCTGCTCCATTAACAAATTCTGTTTTTTGGCCATCATTTACTGCAATCGCTTTTAGTATCGCAGCTGCATCTTGGTGATGATCTTTTGGTAAATAACGATTATCTGAACGTGGATAGGTAATTAATTTATGGCGTTCATATAAGGTTTGGCAAATATCCAATACCCTTTGTGCTGGCATACCAAAAGCTTTAGCAGCATCTATTTGTAAAGCAGATAGATTATAAGGAAGCGGTGCGGTTTGCTTTTTTTGCTTTTGCTCAAGTGCAGTTACGCTTGCTGGTTGATTAGCGATACGAGAAGTGACATTTTCAGCTAAAGCTTTGTTAAGCACTCTGCCCTCTTCATCTTGATATGGGGCGCATGCTTTACTTGGTACCCACTTAGCTGTAAAGGCATCATTCTGAGGGGTAACTAAATGAGCAAGTACTTCAAAAAAGGGTTTTGATACAAAATTTGCGATCTCGTTATCGCGATTAACGACTAGACCCAAAATAGGTGTTTGCACTCTCCCAACCGACAACACATTACCAAATCCCGCTTTTTGCCCCGCTAATGTGTATGCACGCGTCAAGTTCATGCCAAACAACCAATCAGCACGAGACCGCGCTAAAGCAGAAACACTCAAAGGAATAAATTCACGGTTAGTGCGCATACTATGTAGTGACTTTTTAACCGCCGTTAAATTTAAGTCACTGATCAGTAAGCGCTGAATATTCTGTTTTTTTACTTGGCTGATTTTTGCTTGCTCTATAACTTCATCAACCAGTAACTGGCCTTCACGGTCAGGATCGCCAGCATGTACAAGTGTTGTTGCTTGTTTGATTAGCTTTTTTAAGATAGTGAGTTGTTTACGAGTTTTAGGCTTTGCTTTAAGTTGCCAATGCTCAGGCACAATAGGTAAATGTTCAAACTGCCACTTTTTAAAACGCTCGTCATAGTCATCGGGTTCTGCTTGTTCGAGCAAATGACCTATGCACCAAGATACGCAATCACCATTCGCTACCTCAATATAGCCATCATGCTTTTTATGCGGTTTAGGAAGTGCATCTGCAATAGCGCGACCCAACGAGGGTTTTTCAGCAATATAAAGTTTCATAACCAAAAGCTCTAACACTGTTCATATAAACAGTAGTCTAGCATATCATTTTAAAACGGGGGATATTTTTATAATTTCTAACTTAAAGCTTTATTTCGGTTATTAACAAAAATATATAAAAGAGGAAGATAACACACTATAATAGTGCCAATATTAATTAATGGCAGCAAAGTTTTATACATATAAGTGCTGTAGGATAAATCCCAAAGGTGACGGTCAACTAGACGAAACAACTGCAGGATGGGTGCACCAATAACCACAAGTTGGCCCAGTACGCATTGCCACAAATGCAGTTTATCTTTCAGACCCCAATAAGCAACTAGTGCCATCCAAGATAAATCGTTTAATGCCCAAACTACATAACGGTATATGTAAGTGCCGTCATCAAACTCTTTGAGCGATGAATGAATTAAAGCACCAAAAAGAAAAAAGCGGCTGTTAATAAAGTAAATCTTAAAGCGCAAAAATCTTTTCGTAAATAAAAAACAAAAATAGCTGGGCTCAAAATAAGCACCCAGCTACTATTTAAAATTTCTAAGACTTTATCAAACCAATCAGGCATGATTACTTAGTAAAATTCGTTTTTTTATCATCGTCATCGCCAGTACCGTTACCAGGCATACTACAATACTTATCCAACATATACACTCCAGTTTAATTACATCTGTTAACAAAGATGTATTCTATGCTAAAAAAAACAAAACCAATAAATTCTATCTAATATCAATAGGATCTGATTCTTTCGCCTTGCCTTGTAAGATTGATATTTCCACCCGGCGGTTACGTCTTCGATCTTCTCGGGAGTCGTTCGGCACTAAAGGTCTGGTTTCTGCACGCCCAACGACCATCATTCGAGTTTTATCAAAACCCGCAACTTTTTGCAGCTCACTTGCTACCGCAACAGCTCGTTTAGAGGACAAATCCCAGTTATTAATATAAAGCTCATTAGAGACTTGGAAGTCATCAGTGTGACCGGAGACGGTTATCTCCCCTGGCACATCTTTTAGTAACCGACCAATATCTTGAATGATAGGTTTAAACTGGGGCTGTAAAAACGCACTGCCCGATGGAAACGAACCATTTTCTCTTATACGAATAATGATTTGCTGACCTAATGACTCAAGCTCAATAGCTCCATCAATAATTTGCTTTTCGAGTTGTTGTGCAATTTTTTTAACTAAATCATTTATTTGCTCTTGATCAGCAGCAGAAACGGCAGGCGCTGAAGCAACTTCTTCTGAGGTGCTGCTAGACTCACCGCCTCGTTTTTCGCCTCGTTGCTCTTGGCGTCCACCAGCAGAGCTTTCATCGCCCGCCTGAAACTCTAGCATTTGCTGAGTCATTTCAACTGTTTGCTGCTGAATAGTTTCAATCGGGGTCGGCTCAGGCTTACCTGGAGTAAATTCCATAGCTATAACCGAGGTGCCTTTTGGAATATCTTTAACTTCAATTTTATTTTGTACACCGAAAGCAAACTTCATAGAGCCTGCAATTTGCTTAAATTTAAGCACATCCATTTCAGAAAACGCGAGTAAGAGTACAAAAAAGCACATTAATAGCGACATTAAATCGGCAAATGTCCCCATCCATGCAGGTAACCCAGGGGGGGCATTTACACTCTTCATCAGACATAACTATTCCTCAGTGTTTACTGCGCGTTTAGACTCAGCCAAATAATTTTTCAAGATCCCCTCAATTACTTTAGGGTTTTGGCCATCTTGGATGCCTAATACTGCATCCAAAATAAGTCGCTGGTTCATTGCTTCTTCGTCTTTACGCAATTCAAGTTTTACCTGAATAGGAATGGCGACAACATTCGCCAAAAATGCCCCATACAACGTTGTTAACAAGGCTACCGCCATGGCTGGGCCGATTGCTTTTGGGTCATCCATATTCGATAACATAGCCACCAAGCCGATTAATGTACCAATCATCCCCATTGCAGGAGCAATATCACCTAGCGACTTAAATAAGCTTGCGCCCATTTCATGACGAGTTGTTGTCAGGGAAATATCTTTTTGTAATGTTGCACGCACTACATCTGCATCATGCCCATCTACAAGCATATCAACGCCTTTGCGCATAAATGGATTTGGAATTTCAGCCTCTTCTAATGCTAAGAACCCACCTTTACGTGCAGAATCTGCTAGCTCAACCGCCTTTTCAATTAACGCTTCAGGGGGTTCAATTTTAAACATAAACGCTTTAGCACACACCTTACCAATGCCTAAAAATTGCGACATAGTAAAATTGGATAAAACGATAAAAAGGGAACCACCAAATACAATAACCACTGAAGGGGTATTGTAAAACATACCGACTTCACCGCTACTACTCATAAACATGGACATGACAATTAAGCCAATTGCGCCAAGGATCCCAATAATGGTTGCTAAATCCACATTCCCTCCAAAGGTTTTATATTTTTTCTTCGCAAGCGTTGTTATTAAATGTATATCGGCAAGATACTGAAATACTTAAGTGATTTTTATGATAAACGATAAAATTACAATTAGTCCTATTTTAGATCAACATAGGTAATCAATCTAACTAATCAAAATTTATAATTTAAAAAATAACGCTGAAGCGCAGTAAAACCCAATAAACAGCATTTATCTATCAAAAAAACATAACATTCTTTGACCTAGTTTAGCATTCCCCCTAAAATTGGCGTCTAAATTTATTATGTAAGTTGAAAATAAAGATGGCGACTAAAAAACCTGAAAATTTAAGTTTCGAACAAGCACTAGAAGAGTTAACAACAATTGTCAGTGAAATGGAACAAGGTGATTTATCGCTTGAACAGTCTTTAAAGCAATTTGAGCGCGGCATTGCATTAGCCAGTGCGTCTTCCGGTAAACTTCAACAAGCCGAGCAAAAGGTGTCGATATTAATGGGTAATGACGAAAAAGCACCGCTTACTCAATTTAATAACGATATGGAATAATTGTGAGCATAAAAGAACAAATAAAGCTTGCTCAAGATGATGTAGCCAATACACTCAATCTTTATTTCGAACAACCTCTTGAAAGCGACAACACCATAAAAGAAGCCACCCATTATAGTTTAATGAATGGCGGGAAAAGATTGCGGCCCTTTTTAGTTTATACCACAGGTAAAATGTTGGGTGCTGACAAGCGTGATTTAGATGTACTTGCAGCAGCGATAGAGTGCATTCATAGCTATTCATTAGTGCATGACGATTTGCCCGCTATGGATGATGATGATTTACGTCGCGGTCGCCCCACATGCCATATTATCTATGGTGAAGCACAAGCTATTTTAGCAGGTGATGCACTGCAAACCTTAGCATTTGAGCTTATTGCTAAGCACACATTTAAATGCTCAACAGAAGCTCAGTTAAAAATGATTGCAGAACTAGCCCATGCTTCAGGTTTGCAAGGAATGGTTGCCGGACAAGGGCGTGATATTGCAGCAACCGATAAACTGATTACGGTTGACGAATTAGAACGTATTCATAAACTTAAAACAGGCGCATTAATAAATTGTGCGATTACTCTGGGCGCACTTTGCGCACCTAATATTAGCCAACACACTTTAGATAACTTATCTACTTTTGGGTATGCTATTGGGCTGGCCTTTCAGGTTCATGACGACATTTTAGATGTTGAGGGCGACACCCTGACTTTAGGTAAGCCTCAAGGGTCAGATATTGCAGCGAATAAAGCGACATACCCTGCTTTATTAGGTATGCTAGGTGCTAAGCAAAAAGCACTAAATTTGATACAGCAAGCCCATGAGGCGTTAGCCAATATTGACGCAGATACAACCGACTTAGCGGCATTGGCAAACTATTTAATTGAACGTGACCATTAAACATGGCTAAAACGTATTAACTCTTAGAACAAAATTATTACTGAATATTAGATTACCTCTTAAATCTATTTTTTTGAGGAAAGTTAATATTAGCGAAGGATATATAAAAAACCATGACACTTGATAGCAGCAAGTATCCATTACTTAATTTGGTGAACGAACCAGCCCACTTGCGAGACTTAGCACAAGATAAGCTTCCTGCATTTAGCCATGAATTGCGTGATTACTTACTCAATTCAGTATCGCAAAGTAGCGGCCATTTAGCGTCTGGTTTAGGAACCGTAGAACTTACCGTTGCATTACATTACGTGTACAACACTCCCGATGACCGTTTAGTTTGGGACGTAGGTCATCAAGCCTACCCACATAAAATATTGACAGGACGTCGAGACCAAATGCACACCATTCGCCAAAAAGATGGATTGCACCCATTTCCATTTAGAGACGAAAGTGAATACGATACGTTTAGCGTTGGCCATTCAAGTACCTCTATTTCAGCGGCATTGGGGATGTCTATTGCGGCGCAAAAAGAAGGAAAAGGTCGTAAAACCGTAGCGGTTATAGGCGATGGCGCTATTACCGCTGGCATGGCTTTTGAAGCGATGAATCACTTAGGTGATGTGAAATCAGATATGCTGATCATTTTAAATGATAACGAAATGTCGATTTCTGAAAACGTCGGCGCGTTAACTAATCATTTTGCGCGTATTTTATCAGGTAGCTTTTATACCAACATCCGCGAAGGCAGTAAAAAGCTTCTTTCTGGCGTACCGCCGGTAAAAGAGCTGGCTAGCCGCATGGAAGAGCACATTAAGGGAATGATGATCCCAGGTACTTTTTTTGAAGAGCTAGGCTTAAACTATATTGGCCCAATTGATGGCCATGATGTAAATATGTTGGTAGATACACTGCGCAACATGCGCAACTTAAAAGGCCCACAACTGCTTCATATAAAAACTCAAAAAGGCAAAGGCTACAAACCAGCAGAAGCCGACCCGATTGGTTATCATGGTGTACCAAAATTTGATCCTGCGACTTCAAGTTTACCAAAATCTAAGCCAAGTGCGGCGACTTTCTCAAATGTATTTGGTGATTGGCTTTGCGATATGGCAGAGCAAGACAACAAGTTAATGGCAATTACTCCTGCGATGCGTGAAGGTTCGGGAATGGTGCGCTTTTCTAAAGAACACCCAGAACAATATTTTGATGTGGCAATTGCTGAGCAACACGCTGTAACCCTTGCTGCAGGTTTTGCTTGTGAAGGGTTAAAACCCGTTGTTGCCATCTACTCTAGCTTTTTACAACGTGCGTATGACCAATTAATTCACGACGTTGCATTGCAAAACCTACCGGTATTATTTGCTATTGACCGCGCAGGTATTGTCGGAGCCGATGGTGAAACTCACCAAGGCGCCTACGACCTCAGCTTTATGCGCTGTGTTCCTAACATGATTATTATGGCACCAAGTGACACTAACGAATGCCGTCAAATGCTATACACAGGCTATCAAGCCAACTGCCCTGTAGCCGTGCGTTATCCGCGTGGTAGTGCGGGCACAGCAGAAGTTCAAAGTGCTATGCAACAGCTCGAAATTGGTAAAGCTAATGTAATTAAACAAGGTAATAAAGTAGCTATATTGTCATTTGGTACCTTACTTGAAAACGCTCAATTAGCCACTGATGAGCTCAATGCCACTTTAGTTAATATGCGATTTATTAAACCACTCGATACGGGTTTAATTGATGAACTTTTCGCTAGCCACGATATCATTGTAACACTTGAAGATAATGCAATTTCTGGTGGTGCAGGTTCGGCAGTTAATGAGTATTTAGCTACTCAAAAAGCGGCTGTAAAAATACTTAACTTAGGTATACCGGATGAATTTATTAAACACGGTACTCAACAGCAAATGCACGATGAAATGGGGTTAGGTGAGCAAGGTATATTAACCTCAATCAAAGCATTTATGAGCTAATACTTATAGTGTTTAATAAAAAGGAGCCCTTGGCTCCTTTTTTATTGCTAACTTTAACCTCTAGCGCATCCACACCTTAATATCGGCTAAACCATTACTTTGCAATAAGCCAATCTGCTGTTCAACATTCGGGTTTTGCTCAAACTCAAATGCATCTAATTGCTCATCAAAGGTAATGTTAGCGACGCCATCGCCGCCGCGTTTTTTAACTTGATGCAATGCGATATCAGCTAAATTAATCGATGTTTCCCAGCTAATAACCTGACCACCTAGCAGAGGTAGCGGATAGAAAGACCAACCCACTGACGCTGTTATATTGGTTGTTTCGCCGTTAGGAAGTTGGAAGGTATAATCGGCAATGGCTTGGCATAATTCAGATACATAGCTGTCGATTAAATTACACTTAAAATCGCGCAACAACAGTAAAAACTCATCACCACTCCAACGGGCAACATAATCAGAACCCTGGGTACGCGAGTTAAGTAATGCCGCTACTTGTTGTAAACAGCTATCTCCAGCAATAGGACCATAAGCATCGTTAATGCGGCTAAAGTTATCTAAATTAATAATTAACAACACCAAAGATTTACCCTGAGCCTGCAATGACTGCGAATTACGCTGAAAATGCTCAATATCTTTTGGTAGTTGATCAAACAAGAAACGACGACTTCTCAGCCCAGTTAGCTCATCAGAGTGACTAACAAGTTTAAGCTGAGAATTTACTTGGTTTAATTTATCATTCGCTTGGCGAAGCTCTAGAGTTCGTTCAGTAATAAGCCCTTCGAGTACTTGTTGCTTACGTCGCTCTTGAACTTTAAATACCCAAAACACTAAATAGAAGAGCAACACAAAACCACTGGTGATCAGTAATCTAAAGTAGATGGTTTCACCAAATCGTTCAGGAACAACAAACGTATATTCGGCTGATTGCGCTTTACCCCAATCCTCACCTTGGCGTTTGGTTTCTAATTCAAATAAAAACATACCAGCGGGTAAATTTGTATAAATTGCTTCTCGACGGGTATTTGCATAGCGCCAATCGTTATCAAGCCCATTAAGTTTATATCTAAACTCAATACTTGCCGGAGCGTAATAGTCAATCGCAGTATAGGTAAGTGTTACATCACGCTCATCGGTCTCAAGAACCGGTTTTTCACCTAACGCGGCAGCTGCAAGCTTTCGTGATGGCGTTGTTAAGGTTTCTATAGTTGGTTTAAGCGAACGTAATCCAAATAACTCTACGTCTTTCGGAATTTCCACCACACCTTGTAAGCTGGGGTACCAAATAGAGTTATCCATATCAACCACCGCATCATGGCCTAAACCATTACAACATTGGCTAGCTTTACCATCGAGCTGACGGTCAAATGAAGAAATCACTTCTTCTACTTTTAGGCTTTCGATGTTGGCTTTAAATTGCTCAACAGGCATGCGGTAAACCCCTTTCATGGTGCTTACCCAAATTCGCTTTGAGGTGTCATCGTATTCTAAACTGAATATGGAACCATATGGCAATCCATTGGCGGCGTCTAGTTGCTGCCATTGCCCTTGTCCACTGCGATAAAACAGGCCATCATTCAACGAGCCAATTAAAATGCCTACCCCTTTTATATGTAAAATGCTGGTCACATAAGCGCTTTCCAAAGTGGTTTGGTCGCCAATTTTTTCTATCCCACGTCCAGTAAAATAATACGCACCTTTACTGGTGCCAATAACCCCAAAATTTGGTTTATCTAAAACATAGGTTACAAACTTACTGCCTAAAAAAGCATTGTACGCAAAAGGGTTTAAACCATTGTAATTTAAACGGTATAACCCTCGTCCGGTGCCTATCCAAAAACCGCCTTTAGTTGAAGTGCTAATTGCAAAAACAGGGTTATCGCTCAATGCACGAGCAGGGAAACTATATAAGGTATTTGATTCGTAGAAAAACAAGCCTCTGCCAGTAGCAACATAAAGGCGATCGCCATCAAATTGCAGGTCATGTACCGAGGCATTTCCATACTTGGCACTATTAATAACATTAATAAAAGTTTTATCGGCATCAAAATAGCCAACACCACTTTTGTTGGCAATCCATAACTTACCATCAGGTGATTTACTAATTGCCATTACCGCTTCGGTCATTTTAGAAATGGCAGAATGGCGCTCTATTCGACCTTCGTGAGCAAGCCATAGCCCTTCACTAAAACTCGCTAACCATATGTTATTTTCATCATCTCTAAATATATCAGCAAACCAAATACTCTGATCTAGCTGGCTTGGTTCAACCCACTGCCAATCATTAGATTTAGCTCTAAATAATAAACGTCCATAGGTTGATACCCATAAGCCGCCATTACCGTCGCTCATAAATTTATACACAGCTGAGTTATTAGCATTGGGGAGTGGAAACGGACGTAGCTCGTCATCTAAATCTAAAAAATAAGCCCCTAATTCAGAAGCTAGGTACAAATTACCATTTAAAAACGATAAATCGTGAACAATAGTTTGCGCTAAACGATCGGGCAAAGCCACTTTAGCAGTTAGTTCTAAGCGTAATTTAGAAAAGTCAGACGAGCTTTGTGTTAAGCGTAATAAATTACGGTCGTTAACCAGCCAAATCCCCTCAGGTGAAAGCGCCATTTTACTGACCGACCCCACAATTTGGGTAATAGCAGTGGCGTTTACAATAGGGCTAGGATTATTTAGTTGGTCGCGCAGTTCTATTTGGCCTCTGTCTATATAATAGAGCCCATTAGCTGCTATCCAAATACTGCCTTGAGAGTCTTCAAGAATATCTCTTACAGGGCCTTTAATATTAAACTCTTGAGCGGTTAGCTTTTCAGGGTCAATAACCACAAGGCCATTTTTAGTGCCTACCCACAATAAGCCTTCTCCATCGATCAATAATTTATTAATACCATTGCTGGGTAAAAATAAACTATTTTGGGTATTATAATTAGTGAAGGTATTGCCATCAAAACGGCTTAATCCAAATTGAGTGCCAAGCCACATATAGCCTTGGTTATCTTGCACTACACTTTTTAGAGATTGTGAGGGTAAGCCGTCTTTGATATTCCATTGTTTAACTACGTAATCAGTAATTGAGGCCGTACTTGGCATGGCACATAGTATAAGTACACAAACCAATAAAAATCGCATCATAGTGCTGCCACCTAGTTAAACAAATAATAAATTAAAAGGGTAGTAAACCTACTTTTATCAATGCTTGCAAACAAATAAGCGAAAAAATACCTGCAAGCACATCATCGGCCATAATACCAAACCCACCATGGGCACGTTTATCGAGTATGCGAATCGGCCCTGGCTTTGCTATATCAAAAAAGCGAAACAGTAAAAAGCCCACTAATAATGTTTGCCAGTTAAGCGCTGCGCCAATCATAGTAATATAGTAACCAGCAACTTCATCCCAAACAATTGCTGGATGATCATGTACTTGAAGGTCATCGGCTGTTTTTCCACATGCCCAAATACCAAATATGCTTATGACTACTGCAAATACAATTTGTAACCACAGCGGAAAATGCATAGTAATAAAAATAAATGGTAGTGCAGCCAATGTACCAAATGTACCAGGTGCTTTTGGTGCAAGCCCAGTACCAAAGCCCAAACCAAAAAATTGATGTGGGCGTTTTAAATTAAATAATCGGTTTTTATTCAAACCTGCTCCTTGGAAAAGTGCTCAAAACCTTTATGTTCAAAAGCAAACTTCTCACCTTGGTGTAATAACTCTATATTGCCGTCACCACTTTTGATTTGCCCGATACAGCTTGCCTCTACACCGTATTGGCGCAGCTTAATATCTAGCATACTCTTGTTACTATCAGCAACGGTATACAGTAACTCGTAGTCATCGCCATAGTTAAGAACAAAAGGAAGTCGCTGCTCAAAATCAAGACTCGCTTGCATAGCATCTGAGGTGGGGACATTTTCAATATTAATGATGGCACTAACTTGTGATAAATTTAGCACATGCCCTAAGTCGGCTAGTAACCCATCGGAAATATCAATGGCCGACGATGCCAAGCCTCGTAACGCTTGCCCAGCAGCTACACGTGGCGTGGGGAAATTTAAACGTTTATTAATATCTTTTAAGTGTTCAGGTGCAATCGATAAGCCTTGTTTTTTCGATTCAATCGCCAACCCAGCATCACCAAGCGGACCGGTTACAAAAATCCAATCACCCACTTTTGCGCCACTTCTACGTAATGCTGTGCCTTCTGGAACTGTACCTTTTGCACAAATAGTAATACTAAGTGGGCCTTGAGTGGTATCACCACCAATGATCTGAACATTAAAGTACTCAGCAATTTCATGCATGCCATCAGTCAGCTCAGCAATCCATTGTGGATCGATACTAGGTAACGTAAGTGCAACCGACACCCAAGTAGGCTCTGCGCCCATGGCAGCTAAGTCACTTAAGTTAACAGCAAGAGCTCGATGCCCTAATGCGCGAGGGGAGATATCGTGAAAAAAATGCACCCCAGCAACTAAGGTATCTGTGGTTACAGCAAGCTGACAGTTCGCAGGTACTGTGACAAGCGCACAGTCATCTCCAATCCCTAAATTAACATCGCGACGAGTAATGCCACGACCTTTAAAGTAACGATTAATTAATTCAAATTCCTTCATACACAAAAAAGCCGACCTATGCCGGCTCTCCTTTTTAACGGTTATTTATAGCAACTCATCTGATAATAAATTTCAGTTAAAGTTGTTATTACTTACGTAACTGCTTTACAGCTTTATCAAGTACACCGTTTACAAATTTATGGCTATCTTCAGCGCCAAACATTTTAGCTAATTCAATGCTTTCATTGATAGCGACTTTGTAAGGAACGTCTTCACGAAATTTAAGCTCGTAGCTGCTTAAACGTAAGATTGCACGTTCAACTTCGTCTAATTCATCAAATGGACGAGTTAAATGAGGCGATACAGCTTCGTCTAGTTGCTTGTGATTTACAGCAACTCCACGCGCTAAATCTTTAAAATATTCAACATCAATTTTAGTCACATCGTTTTCGATCAACATTTGTTGTTCGATATCGGCAATTGCATTGCCGCTTAATTGCCATGAATATACGGCTTGAAGTGCTAAGATACGTGCTTTACGTCTTGCTGCTGGTTTCACAAAAATTCCTTAAACTTAAATTTTATCTAACACATTAACCATTTCAAGCGCACCTAAAGCAGCTTCGCCGCCTTTGTTACCCATTTTGGTGCCTGCGCGCTCAATTGCTTGCTCAATGCTTTCAGTGGTTAATACGCCAAATGCAACTGGGATATCATACTCAAGTGATACTTGTGCAAGCCCTTTATTTGACTCGCCAGCGACGAGATCAAAGTGAGGCGTGCCCCCTCTGATCACTACACCTAAGGCGATAATTGCATCATATTCTTTTTTTGCTGCAACGCGTTTCGCTGCTAAAGGTAATTCAACCGCACCTGGTACGTAAATCACGGTAATATCGTCTTCAGATACTCCACCAGTACGTTTTAGCTCATCAACAGCACCTGCAAGCAAGCTACTACCAATAAAGTCATTAAAACGAGAAATGACAATGGCAAACTTTTTGCCTGGAGCGTATTTATTACCTTCAATAATTTTCATTTGATAACCCTAAAAATAAGTTTAAGCGATTTCGGTTGCGCAAAAATTGCTGCGCATTATACCACAAAAATAAAATAATAGCCTAGCGTGTAATTATTGTGGCTCTACGTAGTCAACAACTTCTAAATGGAAGCCTGATAATGCATGATATTTTTTCGGTAAACTCATCAAACGCATTTTTTGGATACCTAAATCAGCCAAAATTTGTGAGCCTACACCTACGGTACGTGAAGTACCTTGGAATTTGCGTGGCGTTACACTCTCGCCAGCATCAGCTGCAGCGAATGCTTTAACAGTCGCTTCTAATTCGTCAGTGCTTTCTTGCTTACCTAAAATAACTAAAGCGCCATTATGCTCAGCTATATACGCCATGGCTTGCGATAATCCCCAACTGCGATCAGCGTTGCGATCAGAGAGTAGAATATCGTTAAAGGTGCTTTGTAAGTGCACTCGCACTAACGTCGGTTCTTGTTGTTTTATTTCACCTTTAAGCAATGCATAGTGCAGCTGTCCGTCAATCGTGTCTTTGTAAGTCACTAAGTCAAATTCACCATGCTCAGTTGGCAATTTACATTTTGCAACTTGCTCAATAGTGGTTTCATTTAGGTTACGGTATTCGATTAAATCAGCTATGGTGCCAATTTTAATATCATGTTGCTTAGCAAATACTTCTAAGTCAGGGCGGCGCGCCATGGTGCCATCTTCATTAAGAATTTCTACAATCACTGATGACGGCTCAAGACCCGCTAAACGCGCTAAATCGCAGCCAGCTTCAGTGTGCCCTGCGCGCGTTAATACGCCGCCAGGTTGCGCCATAATAGGGAAAATATGCCCAGGTTGTACAATATCACTTGGCACAGCGCCTTTAGCAATGGCAGCTTGAACAGTACGAGCACGATCCGCTGCAGAAATACCCGTTGTAACCCCTTTTGACGCTTCAATAGACATAGTAAAGTTGGTCGAGAACGCGGCACCGTTATTTTTAACCATCAGCGGTAAATCAAGTTGCGAGCAACGCTCTTGAGTCATGGTTAAACAAATTAACCCACGGCCATGAGTCGCCATAAAGTTAATTGCTTCTGCACTAATGTGCTCAGCAGCAATAATTAAATCGCCTTCATTTTCTCTGTCTTCATCGTCCATTAAAATAACCATTTTACCGGCTTTAATGTCATCTATTATTTCTTGTGCGCTGTTTAAATTCATAAGTTGCTCGTATAAGTTGTCAATATCGTTATTTTATAAAGCCCGCTTTAGCGAGTAAGCTCATTGAAATATCTGAACCAGTAGGATGCTCAGCTCCCTTTACAAGGCGCTCTAAATAACGTGCTATTTGGTCGACCTCTAGATTCACTTTGGTACCGACTTGAAAATCGGCTATGGTCGTTTGCCCGCTGGTGTGGGGTACAATTGTCAGTTTAAATTTATTACCTTCAACCGCATTGACCGTTAAGCTAATACCATCAATACACACAGACCCTTTATAAGGAATGTATTTCATTAAATTTTCGTCGGTGGCTAACCAATATTCTGTTGCTCGCGCATTGGTATTAATTGCAGTGATAGTGGCAATACCATCTACATGACCAGACACTAAATGGCCTCCAAGGCGCGATACAGGTTGCATCGCCTTTTCTAAGTTAACTGTTTGCCCTAAAGCGTAATGTGCAAACCCTGTTAAGCTAATCGTTTCATTTGATAAGTCAGCACTAAAGCCATCTACATACTTATCAACAACCGTGAGGCACACACCATTGGTTGCAATACTGTCACCTAACTTAACATCACTCATATCAAGGTTTTTACTTTGGATACGAATAGCTAAATCACCTTGTTTTTTTTGTAATAACGCAATTTTACCTGTCGCTTCAACTATTCCAGTAAACATAGTGCTACTCTTTATATAAAATGATTAATGAGCTTTTTTTAGTGCTGTGATACGTAAATCATCACCAATTGGCACACACTCATTAAAAGTTAAATTAATGGTATTTTGCATACTCATTAACTCTGGGAAATTCAGTAAACTTCTTGCATCACTACCCATTAACTTAGGGGCAATGTAAAAAACAAACTCATCAATTAAACCAAGTTCAGCCATTTTTCCGGCCAATGTGGCACCCGCTTCTAACCACACATTATTAAACTGTAATTGCGCTAGCTTTTGCAGCGCTGCTTGTAAGTCTACTTTATTGTTCTTTTCGGGGACTTCAATATGTTTAACAAAATGAGGCCACTGATGCGATTTATCAACCCGAGTGGTGAATATTATCACCTCACTTTGAATTGAAAATAAGGCAAGTTCAGGCGTGAGTCTATTTTGGGAATCAATAATAACGCGAACAGGTTGGCGCAGTGGCAAATTGGTCGGTAAAGAAACCGGAAGTTCTTCTGGGCGTACATTTAATTTTGCATCATCGATTATGACTGTATCGGCACCGGTTAAAATTGCACAGCTCTGAGCACGATATAGTTGTACATCTTGGCGCGCAGCGGGCCCTGTTATCCATTTACTTTGGCCGTTTTTAAGCGCCGTTTTACCATCAATACTGGCGGCCATTTTGCAGGTTACAAAGGGTAACCCCTGCTCCATACGTTTAAAAAAACCAAGGTTTAATGCGCGAGCTTGCTCTTCAAGTAATCCGTAAGCGACGTCAATTCCTGCATCTGCTAAAATTTTCAGGCCTTTGCCTGCAACTTGCGGGTTGCTGTCAACCATAGCAGCAACCACTTTTTTTACACCCGCGGCCTTTAGCCCTTCAGCGCAAGGCGGTGTGCGACCATAATGACTGCAAGGCTCTAGGGTTACATAAGCGGTTGCACCTTTAGCATTTTCACCGGCCTCAGCCAAAGCATTAACTTCAGCATGACCTTGTCCTGCTAATTGATGAAACCCTTCAGCTATTATTTTATTATTTTTTACGAGTACGCAGCCTACATTAGGATTAGGAGTGGTGGTAAAGCGCCCTTTTTTTGCCAGCTCAATGGCGCGTGCCATATAACGTTTATCATCCTCTGAAAACGAGCTTTGCATGGTCATTACTACTCTCCTAAGCGAGCTATTTCTTCACCAAATTCACGTATATCTTCAAACGAGCGATATACTGAGGCAAATCTTACATAGGCTACTTTATCTAACTTTTTCAGCGCTTCCATAATACACTCACCCACCAAATGACTAGACACTTCACGCTCGCCGGTGGCTCGTAGCTGAGATTTAATTATATTAACGACTTCATCAACTTGTTCGGTACTTACGGGGCGTTTTTCAAGAGCGCGAGTTAAGCCATTTAGTAACTTATCTTCATTAAACGGTTCACGACTGCCATCTTGCTTAATAACTCGCGGCATGACTAATTCAGCCCCTTCAAAGGTGGTAAACCGTTCGTGGCACTCATTACATTCACGACGTCTACGTACTTGGTGTCCCCCGCCGACAAGGCGAGAATCAATAACTTTAGTATCTTTGGCGGTGCAAAATGGGCAATGCATAACTGTGTGTTTCCGTTTTAAAAACAAAAAATGGCCGCTATAATAGCGGCCATTATCATAACAAAAATGTGTGCAGTTGTGATCTAAATTACTGTTTTACTCTTGGATTAAGCGTAAACAGGTAATTTTGCACAAATTGCTTTCACTTTTTCTTTTACTTGCGCTTGTACTGACTCATCTTCGATGTTGTCTAGTACGTCACAGATCCAGCCCGCTAACTCTTTTGACTCTGCTTCTTTAAAGCCACGACGAGTGATTGCTGGTGAACCAATACGCAAACCAGAAGTAACAAATGGTGAACGTGGATCGTTCGGTACTGAGTTTTTGTTAACCGTGATATTCGCGTTACCTAGGGCAGCATCTGCATCTTTACCTGTGATATCTTTATCGATTAAATCAAGTAAGAATAAGTGGTTGTCAGTTTTACCTGATACTACTTTGTAACCGCGCTCTTGTAATACTGCAACCATTGCTTGAGCATTTTTAACAACTTGAGCTTGGTATGTTTTAAATTCAGGTTGAAGTGCTTCTTTAAATGCAACCGCTTTAGCAGCAATAACATGACATAAAGGACCACCTTGGCCACCTGGGAAAACAGCGCTGTTTAGCTTTTTGTAAATATCTTCATCGCCACACGCAGAAATGATTAAACCACCGCGAGGGCCGGCTAATGTTTTATGTGTTGTGGTTGTTACAACGTGAGCAAATGGCACAGGGCTTGGGTAAACACCCGCAGCAATTAAACCTGCAACGTGCGCCATATCAACAAATAAGTATGCGCCTACTTTGTCTGCAATTTCACGGAACTTAGCCCAATCAACAATACCTGAATAAGCAGAGAAACCCGCAATAATCATTTTTGGTTTGTGCTCAAGTGCTAACGCTTCAACTTGTGCGTAATCAATTTCGCCAGTTTCTTCGTTAAGGCCATACTGAATTGCGTTGTATGTTTTACCTGAGAAGTTTACGTGTGAGCCGTGTGTTAAGTGACCACCGTGCGCTAGGCTCATGCCTAAAACGGTATCAAGTGGGCTTAATAGTGCTTGGAAAACAGCGGCATTCGCTTGTGAACCGGCATGTGGTTGCACGTTTGCGTAATCTGTACCAAATAATTCATTTGCGCGGTCAATCGCTAACTGCTCAACCACATCAACGTGCTCACAGCCACCGTAGTAACGTTTGCCCGGGTAGCCTTCAGCATATTTGTTAGTAAGTTGAGAACCCTGCGCTTCTAGTACGCGTGGGCTACAGTAGTTTTCAGATGCAATTAACTCAATGTGCTCTTCTTGACGTGATGTTTCTTTGCTCATCGCGTCAAATAACTCTGGATCAAAGTCCGAAATATTCATGCTACGTTCTAACATTGGGGTCTCCTGGGCAACGTGTATGGGTATTTTTTACAGGCTTTATTGTACGCTTAAAACGACTCTTTGCCTACGCTCTTAAGTTGAGGATATTTAAACAGGGATTGAAACTATTTCACAGCATTTTGATGATGATATTTTTTTATAAACTAATAACAATTTTAAATGAATTTGATTTATTACATTTATTTAGCTTATGCGTTATGCCTAAAGCGATATATAAACAAACAAAAAAAGCGGCCTAAGCCGCTTTTTCTACACGTGTGACTTTAACCTAGCTTAGCAAATAGCTCACTGCGTAAATCGTCGTAATCATTGTGCATATCAATGGCTAAACACGGTTTTGCTAATGCATCAGCTAACGGCTTTGGCATATTTAATTCAACATTAAGGATATCCTCAACGCTGTCTTTAAATTTGGCCGGATGCGCAGTCGCTAAAAAGATACCTGCAGCATCTGTTGCTTTATTTTCAACAAGCCCTTGGTAGGCAATCGCGGTATGTGGCTCTGCAATATAGCCAAGCTGTTGAATTTTTTTCATCACTGATTTTGTGTTTTGCTCATCCACACTAACAGAATAAAAATTGTCATAACTAAACCAGTCATTATCTAGCATAGTTTGTACTCGCGGCCAGTTATTAGGTTTACTGACATCCATTGCATTTGAAAGCGATTCAATAGTCGCATTAGGCGTCCAATTTTTATCAAGCATAAAGCGCGGTACTGTGTCGTTTTGGTTTGTAGTCGCGCTTAGTTTACCTACAGGCATACCAATAACCGCGCCAATCATAGCCGCACACACATTACCAAAGTTACCACTGGGTACTGAAATATGCGCTGTAGCACGCTTTTCTTTTGGCAGCTGTGCAATGGCTTCAAAGTAATAACACACCTGCGCGACTAAACGGCTAATGTTAATTGAATTTGCTGAGTTTAAACCTAATTTCGATTTTAGCTCTTCATCTAAAAATGATTTTTTAACCAACTCTTGGCAATCATCAAAACTCCCCTCAATCGCATAACAATGAATATTGTCACCGAGAGTAGTAAATAACTTTTGCTGAGCGAGTGAAATTTTGCCCTTAGGGTATAAAATAACCACATCAATATTTGGTTTGTTATAAAAAGCATGCGCTACGGCAGCTCCGGTATCACCGGATGTTGCAGTTAAAATAGTGACTTTTTCGCCTTGATTAAATTGCGCTAAGCACTCGGCCATAAAGCGGCCACCAAAATCTTTAAATGCCAGTGTTGGGCCATGGAATAACTCTAAGCAATAGGTATTGTCTTCAACTTCCACCAGCTTAACCGGAAAGTTAAACGCATTCTTAACCATCTGGGCAACAGTATCACTTGGTAGCTCGTCACCAATAAGGTGCGATAAAATTTTGCCGCTGCGAGTAACAAAGTCCATATCGAGTAATGCATCAACATCACTTAATGGCGCTAACGACTCAGGAAAAAACACACCTTGATTACGCCCTAGTCCTGTTTTTACAGCTTCAACAAACGACACTTTTTGTGAATATTCTTTTAAATTATGTAATTGCATGACTCTTGATCCTATAAAACATTTAATTGACGCGTGCCGTCGTTATCTAATTTACAAATATGGCAAAAACCTTGCTCGTTGATGTAGTTTTCCTCTAGCCACTGCGCGCATTGCTCTGCCGCTTCAAGCGTTTTACATACACTAAACAAGGTAGGCCCTGCGCCTGAAATACTCACAACTTCAGCACCCAGTGCTGGTAAGCTTGCTTTGGCATCACTAAAGCCGCTTATAAGTGGCGCACGGTATGGCTCTGCTATTTCGTCTTTCATAATGCTTAATGCATCATCAAAGCGTCCTGTTAACAGTAAGCTACTAAACGCCGATAAACGCTGCGCAAACTCAACCCCCGCATGCATACTAAGCTCTTTTGGTAAAACAGAGCGCGCTTTTGCGGTATTGAGCGAAAAGCCTGGAAATGCGGCGACGTAATACCAGTTTTCATCGACAGGTAACGCAATAGATTTATAAGGAATTAAATCACCGGTTAATTGTAAGCCACCAAGGTAACAAGGAGTGATATTGTCATAATGACGTCCACCGCTTACCAAGCCCTCAAAATCGGCCATTAGCTCTATTAACTCAACTTGACTTAAATTGGTTTGAGCAAACTTATCCAGCGCTACAAATGTCGCCACCACAGAGCAAGCACTTGAGCCTAATCCCGAACCAATCGGCAAGTTTTTCCTAAGTTCGAGCTTTACCGCAGGCATATCAGGCGCAACATGCGCTCTAAAATGCACTAAACACTGGTACGCTAAATTTTCTTGCGCATCACTAGGTAGCTTATGTGCGTAGTCGCCTGTACAAATAAATTCATCACTCGATGCGGCACTAACAACCGCCACATCACCTAATAAACCGCCATCAATTGGCGCAAGTGCGGCGCCCAGCGCATCAAAGCCAACGGCAAAATTACCAATAGACGCCGGAGCATATACTTCAATCATAACTGACTCCTAGCGAGATAATGTTTTTAATATGTCTGCAAATACACCCGCAGCCGTTACTGCAGAGCCTGCCCCATAACCACGGATAACAAACGGACGCGGTTGGTAGTATTGGCTTAAAATAGCCAGCGCATTTTCACCATCACGAATTACACTTAACGCGTGTGATGAATCCACGGCTTCGATTCCGACCTTACAGTGACCATTTTTAATTGTGCCTACGTAGCGAAGTACTTTACCTTCACTCGCTGCACTTTGAATACGGTCGTTAAAGCCGGTATCCAGGCTTGGTAGTTTTGCCATAAATTGCTCAACGTTGTCACCTTGGGCGAAGCCTTGTGGTAATACCGACTCCACTTCTATGTCGCTAAGCTCTAATTGCATGCCTGCTTCTCGGGCAATAATAAGTAGTTTACGTGCTACGTCTGTCCCCGATAAGTCATCGCGAGGATCGGGTTCAGTAAAGCCGCTTTCTTTTGCTTTAATTGTTGCCTCAGACAATGATAAACCATCTTCAAGGGCACCAAACATGTATGAAAGCGAGCCTGATAAAATACCACTAAACTCAAGTAACTCATCACCGGCACCAAAGAGTGATTGTAAGTTATCGATTACAGGTAAACCTGCACCTACGTTAGTTTCGTATAAAAACTTACGATTATTTTTATGTGTAGCTGCTATTAAATCTTGGTAATACGTATATGAGCTCGTGGTGGCTTTTTTATTGGCAGCCACAACGTGGAAACCCGCATTTAAAAAATCGACGTATTGCGAAGCCAAGGCATCTGATGAAGTACAATCAACTAGTACAGGGTTAACTAAATGATTTTGCTTAACAAACTGTTCTACTAATTTTAAATCAAATGCTTGCTCTGATTGCGCTAGCTTTTGCTGCCAATCATCAAAAGCAATACCTTCACCATCAAGGTGTAATTGACGTGAGTTAGCCACACCATATAGGTTTAATTTAATATTACGCTTTTCAAGCCATGCTTGTTGACGCTCAAGCTGATTTATTAGCTCTTGACCTACTAAGCCACATCCCAATAAAAACACATCAATTGAAGGCACATGAGTGAAAAAGTTTTCATGACAGATTTTAACCGCGTCATTACACAACTCACCGTCAATAACAGCAGAAATAGCGCTTTCAGTTGAGTCTTGCGCTATAGCAACAATGTTAACTTGTGCTTGAGCAAGCGATGCAAAAAACTTAGCCGCTAAGCCTTTATGAGCGCGCATGTTATCGCCCACTAACGTTACTATTGCTAAATTACGTTGCACATTTACCGGCTCAATTAAGCCTGCTTTTGACTCTAAGTCAAAGGCCACTTGCAACGCATTCAACGCTAGATTTAAATCACTTTCATGAACACAAAAACTGATGCTAAATTCACATGATGATTGAGTGATCAGGACGATTGACACGTTATCATGCGCTAATGCATTAAATACTTTCGATGCCATACCCACTTTGCCTTTCATACCAGGGCCCGAAACGGTCAACATAGCTAAGTTTTGTAGGCTTGAGAGTGCTTTTACTGGTTCATCAGATACCGTATCGTTACTAATTAGTGAGCCTTGCGCATCTGGGTTATGAGTATTTTTAATTTCGCATGGCACTCCAGCTTTTGCACACGGTAGGATAGTTTTAGGGTGCAACACTTTAGCGCCAAAATAAGAAAGCTCCATCGCCTCTTTGTAAGATAGGAAATCAACCTTAGTGGCTTTTTTGATATAACGCGGATCGGCGCTGTATACACCATCAACGTCAGTCCATATTTGACACACTTGCGCCTCTAAACACGCTGCAGCAATCGCCGCTGAATAATCAGAGCCATTTCGACCAAGTGTTGTGAGCTCACCTTTATCATTACTTGCAGTAAATCCAGGCATAATGTAAACCGTTGCTGGCGACTCTTTTAGTACTGCTTGAAAACGGGCTTTACTGGCGACTAAATCGGCTTCAGCGTCTATGTGTCCACCCGTTGAAACAATACAGTCTGTTGCTTGTAAATAATGCGCGTTATGATCGACTAGTAAGCTTTGCATTAGCGATACGCTAACACGTTCACCAAAGCTAATAATAAAAGCCCTGATTTTATCTGGGCAACACTTAATTAGTGCAACCCCATCAAGCTTATTTTTCAATTCGTTAAAGTCCGGCCAGTTTTGAACTGTTCCTTGTTTTTCCTCTACAGCTGCTTTTAAAGCATTGCAGCGGGTAACAAGTGCATCCCACAACGGGTTGAAATCCTGCCCCTGCTCTGCGGCACTAGCCAACGAAACAAGCGAATCTGTCATACCGCCAGGCGCTGAAAGCACCAGTAACATTTCATCTTTTAATTGTGCCTTAGCCAGAGCAGCTACTTGCTTTAGGCAGGCAAAGTCAGCGAGCGATGAGCCACCAAATTTTAAAACGCGCATTTTTTATGTTTCCTCATTCCATAAAACGAAAAAAGGCCTGTGTTCTAAGTGAACACAGGCCTTTAAATTTGTTGCACCGACCTATGCCACTATCCAGTAAGAATGGTGGTTGTAATAATAATGGTCGTTACAAGACTAAATGTTTTCATAGCTTAAGACTGCCTTAACAAAGGCTATTCTGTCAACCCTAAATTAGAAGATAAAACAGTCTTTTTCATCATGAATTTTATTAATAAATGCCAAACTTATGCAAAACGTCGTTAAGTTGTGCTTTATTAATCGGTTTGTGAATAAAATCGATTGCGCCGAGTTGCGCTACGCGATCTCGCATTTTTTGTTGAATATCTGCAGAAATTACCAATACATAAGTTTCTATTTTATTTGCTTTGACCTGCTCATGCACTGCAATCCCATCCACTTCAGGCATGGTTAAATCGAGGCATAAGAGATCAAAATGCTTATGGTGTAATAACGCCAAGGCTTCTTTACCATTGGTTGCCTGTTGAATATCGGCATCAAGACACTCATTTAAACAGCGGATCACTTGTTTACGAGCAACAGTTGAGTCATCACAGACTAAAATAGAAAAACGCATCATAATGACAATTTAATTAAACTCATATAAAACACCTAAACCCACGCTAAAATTAATTTGCTTACTCAGGCAGCAAAAAGTCAAAAATATAACCAACATAAGTAGCGAGCAGGTTATTTACTGTATCTTTTACTAACGTTATCAATAAAGTGCATGAGTGCACAATAAAAATTAGCAAAATAACTCTACCTAATTTGAAAACAAACTAGCGAAACACACTACGCTAGAATAGAAACGAAATTATTAAGTTCACAGAGTAGTACTTATTTAAGAGCACAAAATAACAATATAATAAAATATATGTTTATTTTTAATGATTTATTAACTAATGTTTATAAGCGTACACTAATAGTTGAATAATTAAAGGAAATACAAGTCCCTCATGCCGCAAAAAAGTCTTTCAACAAAGTTACTCACACGAGTTTTATCGGTTTATTTTATACTGACTTTTGTGGTGACCTGCGGACAAATCTTCGCAGAGTATGTTAATACCAAAGATTACATACGCGATGAGCTCGGCACACTGCAAAAAACATTTGGTAGAAGTCTAACTCGAGCAATTTGGGAGTTAAATATAAAACAAACCACAACAACCGCAGAAGGATTACTTGATATACCTATGGTTGAAGGGGTTATTATTCGTGATGATAACGGCGCTATTATTTCTCAATTAGGCCGCGCGCTAAACATTCACAACCTATATAGTCAGCAACTTGTCCAAGAAGACGTGATTGTAGAAGACGCCAAAGCAGGTTTATTTGGTTATACATTTCCGCTTATTTTTGAATTTTCAGGTCGCGCCACCCAAGTAGGTGATGTGACTTTATTTTCTAGCCGCGACGTGATTTTTAGTCGCATTATGCTATCTATTTACTTTTTAATTGGCAACGCCATGATTAAAACCACCTTTTTAATTATCTTGTTTTTAATCGCATTTAGAAAGCTGCTAACGGAGCCACTCACACAACTTACTGAACAAATTGAATACCTTGAATTAGAAGAGCTCGATGGCCAGCGCGTTAAAATTGTCACTGACGAAAATAACGAACTAAAAGTAATGGAGCGCTCTTTTAACAATTTGATCTCTAAAGTTGTTGAGTATAAAAAAGAGTTAAAGCAAACCCAGAATGACCTAATCGAAAGTAATCAAAAACTAGATCAACAAAATTTGCAGCTTGAACAAGATGTAGCGCGTAAAACATCAAACCTGAGCCAAGCAATGATCGACCTACAGCAACAAAAATATGAACTCGAACGCCAAAAAGAAGTATTAACTGAAGAAGTTGACCTACGAAAGCAAACTGAGCAAGAGCTGCTAAGTAAACAAACCCAACTACAAAACTCACTCGATGAACTAAGCTTTGCGCAAGAGCAGCTTGTTGGCTCAGAAAAAATGGCGGTATTAGGCGGTTTAGTGGCGGGTATTACTCATGAAATTAATACCCCTATTGGTATCGGCGTAACCGCGACTTCATTTTTACATGAGCGTTTAACTGAAATAGAAACTGCGTTTAAAAACAAATCGCTATCCTCTTCAGCACTGGAGAGCTTTATTAATGATGCAGCACAAAGCGCTCAACTACTCTCTCACAATTTAGAGCGCGCATCTGACTTAATTACGAGCTTTAAACAAATCGCAGTTGATCAAGCCAGTGAGGCGCTAAGAACCATTAACTTTAAGGATTACATTAACGAGGTTATACGTTCTTTACATCCGCAAATTAAAAAAACATCCCATAGCATTCGTCTGCATTGCCCGGATGATTTAATTATTAATTTACCTGCGGGGGTGATCAGCCAAATATTTACTAACTTAATTATGAATTCATTACTGCATGGCTTTGAAAATATAAACAGTGGCCAAATTACCATAGATGTAAATACTGATGAAAACGACTTAGTCATTAATTACCAAGATAATGGTATCGGGTTGAAACCGGCACAACTTAAGCGTTTATTTGACCCATTCTTCACCACAAAGCGTGATGAAGGTGGCAGCGGCTTAGGTGCTCACATTATTTTTAACCTAGTAAAACAAACACTCAATGGCAAAATTGAAGTCAGCAGTGAACCCGACCAAGGGTTACATTACCGAATTTCGTTCCCTAAAAACATGTCATCTCCCTTGCCACTTTTTAAACTCGATTAGCCGTTTCTAGAAGCGGCTTTTATTGCTATGATTGCATAAATTTTTTAAATGGATCATTTCCCTATGTGGTTTAGTAACCTTATATGCTATCGCTTTAAACAAGACGTTTCGTACACTCAAGAAGACTTTGACAAGGCGTTAGAACAAGATCTATTTCGTCCATGTACTGGTCAAGAGTTGGCAACATTTGGTTGGACAAAAGCATTTGGTAAACATGGTGAAACTTTGTCACATTTTTCACAAAAAAGTATTTTAGTGTGCGCCAAACGTGAAGAGAAAGTGTTACCTGCCTCCGTAATAAATGAGCTTGTTGCAGAAAAGGTTGATCAGATTGAAGCTGAAGAAAATCGACCAGTAAAGAAAAAAGAAAAAGATGAATTAAAAGAAAACATCTTACACACGTTACTGCCACAAGCATTTAAAAAGTCGAGCCTACAGTTTGCGTTCATAGACCAAGAAAATGGTTGGGTTGTAGTTAATAGCGCAAGCTTTAATAAAGCTGAAGAACTTCTGGCGTTACTACGCAAATCGTTAGGCACATTACCGGTTGTTCCTGCGTTTGCTAACTATGATTTAGATGTATTTTTAACTGACTGGCTTACTAACTTTAGTACACCTGAGGGCTTTGCGATTGGCTCAGACGCTGAGCTTGAAGAAGCGGATGACAGTGGTGCCCAAGTTAAGCTTAAAGGCCATGACTTAGCGTGTGACGAAGTAAAATCGCACCTTGAAAGTGGTAAACGCGTGACTAAGCTTGCTCTAGATTGGCAAGAACGCGTTAAGTTTATGCTACAAAACGATGGTTCAATTAAACGTTTAAGCTACAGTGAAACACTTAAAGAAGAAAATGCCGATATCCCTAAAGAAGATATGGCGGTTAAACTAGACGCTGACTTTATTCTTGCATCTGAGGAAATCAAGCAACTTCTTGAAGAGCTTACTCAAGGCTTAGGTGATGCAGACGATTTAGCGTAAATGACAAATGGCAACACGCCTTAAAAGCGTGATTATTGCTTGTTAAAAATACAAGATAGGGAGTATTAGTAATACAATGGGGCATGAGGTGCTGCGAGATGTACAGTGAAAACATGCCCCAGATAATACTTTATGTATAGTTGGTTGCATAACGATTTATACGCAAATAAAAGTGCCATTTATATGCGATATTAATTTTACCGAGAGGTATTTAACTGGCTACTGTAACACGATTACGACCAGTATCTTTTGATATATATAACGCATTATCAGCAAGCGCTATCAGCTTTTCACAAGTATCGCCATTACGTGAATAAGTAGCAACACCAAAGCTAGCTGAAATAAACACTGACTGCTTGTTTTCAATAGTTATGGGGGTATTATTTATAGCTTGCCTTAATTCTTCTGCAACCAAAGCTGCTTGGCTAATGTCATATGAAGGCAGTATTATTATAAATTCCTCACCGCCATATCTAAATATACTACCTTTATTAAGTATGGCTGAACGGCATATGTCAGCAAACGTTATTAGTACTTGATCACCTCCAAGATGCCCATATTTATCATTGAATTTTTTGAAATGATCAATATCAACCATAATTACACTAACATGTGTATTCGAAACGTTGGCGAGATGTATTTTTTTGTTTAAGGATTCATTTAATTTACGCCTATTTAGTAACCCTGTAAGATGGTCGACTTCAGCTGCACGTTCAAGTTTATTACGTTGCTTTATAATTGTATCTTTCATCGCATTGAATGTATGCGCAACACTAGCCATTTCAATTGGTATATCAATATCTATAGTGTGCCTACTATCTCCAGTAGCAAATTTTGATGCCCCTTCGGTGAGTTTATCCAAGCTGCTTTTTAATGAATAATTTATAATCATTAAGCCTAGTATTCCTAATAATATTGACACCAAAAGAATAGCTAAATAAAGTTTCTCGGCATGTATTAATACGTCAATTGCTTGAGCGTGTATAACTTCACTTTCAATATGTAGACTATTATATATATCGGCTAAAGTCTTCCCTAACAATTCTGATTTGTTTTCAAAAGCCATAAAATTTTTGTTTAAAACCTGCTTTTTATCACTGCCATGTGCAAGGTTAGCAAAAATAAATTGAGCATTTTCATCAATACTCTTCCACTGAAATTCTGCATATGAAATATCCTCAATTAATTTCTTATTCGTAATTTCAATAGCAGTTTTTAATTTAATAAATAAATTGCTGATATGTTGCGCTTCATAGTAATACTTTTTCTGATAGTTCACCTCTTCACTAACAAAAAAGTCAGCTACAGATGTGGATATTCCCCACACCGATACTTGTAACTTATTAATGGGTACTAATACCTGTTGCTGCTTAGTTATGAGTGATGAAAATGGAATAATAACGCGATTATTAATATAGCTATACGTTGAAACAGAAAACACTACAAAGGGGATAATTGTCATTAATAGTCCGGTCATTAACCAAAAGCGAAGTGACCTTCGCTGCCAAAAAGATTTTATTTTTTTATACATTGTCAGCCCTATAAAAATATATCTATTAATTATTTAAACCTACAAAACTAATTAAATCATCATAACTAAGTGGCTTAGAGTAGTAGTACCCCTGAATGAAATCAACGCTGTTGTTTTGAACCATAGTTAATTGGGCTTTGTTTTCGACACCTTCAGCAATTGTTAGAACCTCTATCGATTTTAACATCTTATTAATACCTTTCATTAACCGAGCATTTTTAGTATTGCTTTCTGCGGCAACAATCAAAGTTCTATCTAATTTTACAATATCAATTGGATAATTTAATAAATGAGATATTGAAGAGTAACCTGTACCAAAGTCATCTAAAGCAATTTTTACTCCAAGGTTGTGCAATTCTTTGAGAACACTATTTGTAATTATATCTTCATTAAGTAATGACGTTTCTGTTATCTCAACTACCAACAAATCAGGTGAAATGTTATGATTGCTTAACTGTTTAGAGATAAAGTTTACTATATTTAAATTCAATAATTGATAAGAGGATATGTTTATAGCAATATAAAAGTCATAGTTGACTATAGTCCTCATTTTTTCAAAATATTGAAGAGCAGACTTAATAATCCAGTTTCCAAGTGATTCTATGAGCCTAGATTGCTCAGCGATCGGTATAAACTCACTCGGATTATTAGATGTGACAGCATTTGGCCATCTGATAAGGGTTTCTATCCCTATTACTTTATTAGACTCTTTAGCACATATTATTGGTTGAAAGTGAAGCTCAAAGTTACTCTCTGATATAGCTTCTCTCAATTCTAATTCTATTTGGTATTTTCTTTGAAAATCCAAGTTCATGTTGTCTTGAAATATACAAACTTGATTACGACCAAGATTTTTTGCTCTGTACATCGCGATATCAGCAAACTTTAGAAGTACTTCTTTGTTATCGCCATTCAAAGGAAATACTGACACACCTATACTTGCAGAGCAATGAATTGTGTTGCCTTGTATGTTAAATAAGTTATCGAAAGTGGCTAAAACACGTTGTGCTATCACCTGCGCAACATGAATATTAGGGAGCTCATCAATTATAAATGCAAATTCATCACCGCCAAGCCTAGCTAAGATTTGTTCTGCTCTAAGTTCATTTTGGATTCTTTGTGCTACTTCGATTAAAAGGCGATCCCCAATATCATGACCAAAAGTATCATTAATGTTTTTAAAGTGATCTAAATCTAAAAGCATTACTCCAATACTGTTGTTGTATCGATCTTTTTTATTTATTAATTCGTGCAAGTATTCATCAAAATAATAGCGATTAGATAAACCTGTTAAACTGTCTTTTTCTGCCATTTCTTTCATAGTGCAATAGTTCGAGTATACTGTGTTCTCAAGTTCAAAGCGTTTGGTTGCTTGAATTAAGGCTCGATTAACAGTGCTTTCAGTGACTTCCGATTTCAATAAAAAATCATGGGCACCTGCATTAATACAGTCAATGAGTAACTGCTCACTATTACTATTACTTAACATTATTATAGTTGTCGCACTTCTTCCATTAACTGATTTTAGCTCCGAAATAAGCTCAATTCCATCCATTTTCGGCATGTTAAAATCAAGCATCGCGACATCAAAATGTGAGTCTGTTAGTAATGTAATTGCATCCTCAGCTGTGCTTGTCTCCACAATCTCATACTTATTTGATAACATCATCAACGAACGTCTAATCGCCATTCTATCAAATAAGTCATCATCGATTATTAATATTTTCATTTAACTTCCTACTCAGGCAGGCACGCAACCTTCCAGTATCCTTCAAGAGTCTCAACAATATTTACTATGCAATTACCCGTCTCTTCCTTTACAAAATAACCAGCACTATGGTTTTCGTAGCTTTGTAAAATATCCTTTTCATTTTTTGATGTTGTAAGCATAAAAACAACACTTTTATGATGAACAGGGTGGCTTCTAACTTTTTTAAAAATTCAAGTCCATTCATTCTAGACATCTGAATGTCGAGCAAAATTATATAAGGTGATGGCACTTCTCCTCTATCAAGCATTTCAAGAGCTTCTTGACCGTCTTTTGCTCTAACAATTGTATTCGCAACCATTTTTTTATTTAAAGAACGCTCTATGGTCATATAATCAATATCATCGTCTTCAACAATAAAAAGTGTAACTTCCTTCTTACTCATATCGTGTTTCCTAATACTTTATAAAGCTTTGTGGCCAAAAAATCTTAAACTCAGCACCGTTGGATTGATTTACAAGGGTGATCTCACCACTATGAAACTCGATCACTTTTTTAATTATTGATAACCCCATTCCACTGCCTTCAACCTCGTCGCGTGATTTTAGTGTTTGGAACATTTCAAAAATTTTGTCTGAGTATTTAAAATTAATGCCAGGGCCATTATCTTTGATTATTAATTCTAGTCCCCCTGGTTTTTGGCTAACGAGAAGTTCCACTCTAACCTCCTTCTTATCACTATGTTTGATAGAGTTATTGATAAGGTTGAGTAGCACAAGTTGTAATGGGAGTTTGGGTATCACAATTGTTAAGTTAGGGAAGTGTATATTGATTTTTTTATCAGTCATGACTAAGTCTAAGATTGATAGCTTCTCATCAACTAAATTTACAGCTTCTGGTTTATGCTGCACTTTATTTAACCTTGAGTAACTAAGTAAATCATCTAGCAATTTAGACATTCTTAAGGCTCGGCCTTGTATTAGTTCAAACTTTTCTAAAGTTGAAGTATCAAATACATTTAGATTATCTTCTTTTATCCATCCAACTAATTTTAGTATCGCATTTAATGGTGACCTAAGATCATGTGAAGCTATATAAGCAAACTGTTCAAGATCCTGATTTGATTTAACAAGTTGTTTTATTGCTTGTTCCTTATCTGTCACATCGCGCGATATCCCTAATATAAATGGCTCTCCCGAAGAGTCTTTGAAACGTGTTTTAGTCGTAAATAGAATGCGAATTCTGCCAGATGGAAACGTAATCGTTTCATATGTTTCACTATAACCATTTTCAAAGGCTAATTTGTCCATCGCTAAAAACTCTTCGACCTCATTTGCAGGGTAATCCTCCAATGTGGTTTTTCCAATAATTGTTTCTCGAACATTAGGAGGATAAAGCTCTTTGAAGGCGGTGTTAAACTTCACTAATTCAAAGCGTTCATTTTTCACGAATAAATATTCTGGCATACTTTCAATAATTAAATCTTGAAATTGCGAGGTGTTTTCTAATTCTGCTTCTTTTTTAAGTAATTTTTCTTTGCTTTTAATTAAAAGCTCTTTGTCATCAAGGGTAGCTTGCTCAATATTGCAACTTAATAGGTCACATATTGCCACATGTAATATAAACGCCGTTACCTGCGCACTTATTAAGTAATCATCCGCCCCTGACTTAATTGCTTTGACTATAGAACTTGTACAAGAATTGTCATTCAAAATAATTAGCTTAATCCGAGGGTACTGGGCCTTTAACTCTTTTATAAAAACAAGGTGTTCATCTTTTAGATTCTTAATCTTAACTACTACTAAGCTAGGTCTGTGAGTTGAGATTGACTCAAATGAAGTAAAGTTAAAATTTTCATGCTCTAATGAATAGTTTACATAAGGAGCTTTACATAAAGTTAGGCTTGGATTGGAGTTGTTACTCAAAACTAATACTAAATTGTTTTTTTGCTTTTTTAAGGGGTTAGATAAAGAGATCATCTCATCGATAGCAACTTCTAAAGTATTTCTAACAGAGCTCACTAATGGTAATTGTTTACAATGTATATAATTGGTAATTTTTTGTGGCAATGATGCCTTTGAAGGAGTCAAAAGTAATATAGGTAGATGAGGGTAGTAGATCTGAATGTTTGAAATTACTTTTTCAATAAATTCAACTTTTGGGTAGTTTAATAGTAAACAATCAATTGAACTATTTACAAGAATTTCAAATAGACGAGAGTCCGAATAATCAGAGTAAAAAATTTCGTATTTATGATTATCAAAATCGAAATGCTTTCCTTGATTTAGCTCGCTATTTAAATAATCTAATACCAGAATTTTATATACAGCCACTACAAATATCCTTTTTTTACTCATGTTTAAACTTATATGATGAGTACTAATTTTTCAAATTATTCTTACATACTAAAAAAAGCGCGTAATCTAAGCAAGTTTTTAACAATTTTTTACTTTTAAGTTCTTATTTTGGGTAATTAATAGTGTAAAATTCAGACTTTATTTATTACTGGCATATTTTAACGATGAAATTTAAACTTTCTTTAGTTTCGCTTAGCCTTGTATTGGGTGGTTGTACAAGTGAAACTGAATCGGATCTTCTTAAAACAAAAGCAATCCAAGCGCAATATCTTATTAGTTCAAATGGTGAGCGCACCAAAATAAATGCTGAGTTAAATTCAGGTGATTCATTTGGTTCTAATATACGATTATCAAATGGTGATAAACTATATGCTGAAGCGTTAAGTAAACGAATAACGCTAACTGAAGACTCTGATATTTTAGATATTGATTACGAAGGCCGATTTGAAATTACGTCAGGAAATACTAAGTTTCAAATAGATTTAGTCAGAAAAAGTGAGCAAAATGCTCAATCTAATGTAGATTTGCCTCTAGAATTTACTATTTTGGAACCAAGCAATAACGCGACCGTTAATTATGACCAGACAATTACTGTACAACTTGATGGGCTGGATCCTGCAAGTCAAACTGAATTGATTTTGAACTATGGTTGTGATGACTCTAATGGAGGGATTTTTTCTGGCTCAGCAAGTTACTCTGTATCAAATGTTTCTAACTTTAATTTTAACTTGGCCAACAAAGACATTATAGATATTAACTCTTCAAAACAATATAAAAATTGTGAACTAGACATTGTTATAGAGCGGTTCAGAGAAGGTGAAATATCAAATGAACTTGCAGATACGAGTTTTATTCGCGCTATTCAAACAAGAAAAATTAAAGATATAAAAATAATTTTTTAATTTTCTAAGAATAGCTATGGATTCATTTGGTTCCTGTAATGGTTAATTAATTATTTAGAGTTTCTAAGCTGGAGTTTCATTTCTCCTATCTAGAGTCATGTAATTATTTTTTGAATACATACCTTTGTAGTTATAAAACTGAATATAATAGTCTGCTTATAGCAGAGTGATGATTTATATATGAAAGAAGGCTCAGTCGCCCTGTATCTAAACTTTTGAAATCGCCTCATTACCGTTTGCTTATAATTACACTCTACAATCACTCCTTTAGTGCTCATTTGGCCTCGTAATATGATAATACCTCGTAGTGGGGTCACCTATTTATCAAATTTAAGTGGAAAGGCGTATACACCATGATACATAGTGTATACGTTTTCAATATTTGCATTAAACAAAGCCAGTAACGGATTTCAATTTGTTTTGCGCACAAGTAGAAATAGTTTTCACCGAGCACTGCCATAATCATACTTTTTATTGCTCTGCATGTTTAGCTAAACATTTCTTTTACGTCTTCAACCATGTGCAAGTATTTCTCACTCTCTAACATTTCTAATGAAGGAAAAATGCCTTTATCAATATAAGTTTGTAGCGCCGCAGATTTATCTGATACTTGTAGGGTTCCCTCAAGGATTGCACCAATGCGAATAAAGTCGATATAACTCACTTCAGTAGAGCGATAGTTAACATCAGCCCAGTGCTGTGCAACCTCTACAAACACATCAGGGAATTCCCATGCTTTCATTATTGAGCCACCAATTTTACCGCTTAAACGTTGAATTGCGTGAGCTAAAAAACTCGGATTGGCAAACACTTCTGGGTGCCGCTCAGCCTCAGTTAAAATCGGTAACACCCCAATATTATAAACCAATGAAGCTAGTGTAATGGCATCACGGTTAAGCGAAGTGTGAGTATTTCTTTTTAAGTAAAACTCCATCAATGAAATAGAATGCGAGGCCACATGCAGCGTTTTTTGCCACGCCTTGCCCATGTATCCCTTTATTAGCTCATTATTAGATACAAACAGCTGCTCCATTGCCATGGCTGTAGCTATATTTTTTATTTGTCTTAAGCCAATACGTGTTACTGCTTGATGTAAATTAGACACCTTTACAGCACGACCCATAATGGCACTATTTGCTACTTTAATCATTCGCGCAGATAATGCAGGGTCATGTGCTATTGCATCTGACATTTGCATCAAATTAACATCTGGATTGTCAGCGGCTTGACGAACCTTAATCGCTACCTCTGGTAACGTAGGTAACACCAGTGTGTCGTTGTTAATTCTGTCAACCAAAATTGTGAGTAAGGCATTTTCTGTAGACATAAAATATCCCTTTGCTTAATGACCTACACTTTACAGCAAGTCTTATATTATTAATTATTTCAAAGCTTAGTAGTACTAAACATATACCCAAAGTAGAAAAAACTGTAGATAATTATTGATTATTTACTAGTGCCCCACTGATTTATGCGCACTAACGCCTAATACTTGCTATTTGCTAGTGTGTTTTGCTTTAATGCAAACATGCTAAGGCACATTAACACGCTTTCAGTACCTTAACTTACAGTATACAAGTTATAAAATAGACTTTTTAAAGGCAATATAATGATCTTAAATAAAATTAGCCAAGCAATACTGCTCTCTGGCATCGTTTTTCTTAGTGCCTGCTCTGAGCAAGCACCGTCTTCAAGTAATACGCCGCAAAGCTCAACGCCGACGGCTTCTCAAACGCCTTCAGGGCCAGCGCTTGTTAATATTGACCGTCAACGCTTAGACATATACACAGACTTTAGTTTACAAAGTGACTTATCACATTTATCTGACAATCAAAAAGCTATGGTAGCTAAACTTATTGATGCTTCAAAAATTATGGATGATTTATTCTGGAAGCAAGCATTTGGTAAAGATAAGCAAGACTTTTTAGCACAACTAGATGATGAAAGGGTACGTCAGTTTGCTGATATTAACTATGGCCCATGGGATCGCTTAAACGGCGATGAAGTATTCTTATCAGGCTATAAAGAAAAGCCGCTTGGTGCAGGTTTTTACCCAGCCGACATCACCAAAGAAGAGCTTAATAACGCTGATGTAAAAGATAAAACAGGGCTTTACTCACTGATTAAACGTGATGAACTAGGTAATTTATACAGCACGCCTTATTCAGAAGAATATGCAGTAGAACTTGCCCAAGCAGCTAAGTTACTTAGAGACGCTAGCAAATTAGCTGACGACCAAGAATTTGCCAACTACCTAAACTTACGAGCTGACGCAATACAAAGCGATGATTTCCAAGCCTCTGACTTTGCTTGGATGGATATGAAAAATAACCCTATCGATGTTGTTATTGGCCCAATTGAAAACTACGAAGACCAATTATTTGGTTACCGTGCTGCCTATGAATCGTATGTACTAATTAAAGATTTAAAATGGAGCGAACGCTTGGCTAAATTTGCAGCCTTTTTACCTGAGCTGCAAAAAGGCTTACCTGTAGATAGTAAGTACAAGCAAGAAGTACCGGGCTCAGATGCTGACTTAAATGCCTATGATGTTGTTTATTATGCCGGGCACTCAAATGCTGGCAGTAAAACTATTGCGATTAACTTACCCAATGATGAGCAAGTGCAATTAGAAAAAGGCACACGTCGTTTACAGCTTAAAAACGCAATGCGTGCGAAGTTTGATAAAATTTTAGTGCCTATCTCAGAGCAGTTAATTGTGCCAGAGCAACGCAAACATATTACCTTTGATGCGTTCTTTGCTAACACCATGTTCCATGAAGTGGCTCACGGTTTAGGAATTAAAAACACCCTAACGGGTAAAGGTACTGTTCGCCAATCACTTCAAGAACATGCTAGTGCTTTAGAAGAAGGTAAAGCCGATATTCTTGGTTTATACATGGTTGAACAGTTACTTAAAAAAGGTGAGATCACTGAAGGGACGTTAGAAGATTACTACACCACCTTTATGGCGGGTATTTTTCGCTCAGTGCGTTTCGGTGCCTCAAGTGCACATGGTAAAGCAAACATGATCCGCTTTAACTTTTTTGCTCAAGAAGGTGCTTTTTCTAAAAATGAAGACGGGCTTTATAGCATCAACATGGATAAAATGGGCGATGCTATGGCAAAGTTATCGCGCCTTATTTTAACTCTACAAGGTGACGGTGATTACGAAAAAGTAGATCAACTCATTGCCACTCATGGCGATATTAAAGCGGAACTTGCTAAAGACTTAGAAAAGTTAAGCAAAGCGAACATCCCTGTAGATGTGACCTTTAAACAAGGCAAAGATGTGCTTGGCCTTGATTAACAAAAGCTAATTAAATAAAAAAGCGTTACAGTGTAACGCTTTTTTATTACTTTGATTACTTATCAGTATGTTTATTTGTCATTCACCACTTTGCGTACAACCGGCTCAAGGCTTGCCATTCCCCATTGCTTCCCGATTTCAATCGCAGACTCTATATCTGTACCTTGCTGATGGGCTGAAATAGCCATTAACGCGCCAACACGGTTACTATTTGCACAATGAACAACCACCGACTCACCTTTAAGTTGCTCTAAAAGATTGGCTAACTGCTTTGCATTATCAGTGTTTACGTCTTTTGCACCCGCAATCTCAATTGCGTGGTAGCTCATTCCTAAAGAGTTGACTAACGCGCCTTCATCCCAGTCTTGCTCATCTGCTGCACGCAAATTAATAACATGCTTCACCTTGGCTTTCGATAGTTGCTTAAACTGCTCTTTAGTCGGTTGCGCTGCTGAAAAAACCAGGTTGTTATGTGCGGCAAAGTTTTTAATGTTAGCGTTATTTACCACATCTGTAGCTACTGGCTGCTCGCTCGCTATCACAGTTGAAACAGCAATGGCTGCAATAAATACACTAGTGCAGAGTTGTTTTATTAATTTCATACTATCCCCTCAAAGTAACTCATTCTAATTTTAAAAATGCGTTTTTAATTGCTCTACCTGCTCATTAGTATAAGGGACACTTGGAAACTTGCCCCATACCGGCGCAGGCCATGCAATATCTGTTTTAAAACGCGCTATATGATGAATATGTAATTGCGGTACCATATTACCAAGCGCGGCCACATTTAACTTATCAGGATTAAACACCTCAATTAATAAATGGCTGAGCTTAGCCGACTCTTGTAAGTAAGTGATTTGTTGCTGCTCAGTTAAATCAATAATCTCTTTTAAGCCTGCAACCCTTGGGACTAATACAAACCATGGATATTGGCTGTCGTTTAATAGTAATACCTTACAAAGAGGCCAATCGGCCAGTTCAATACAATCTCTTGTCAGCTCTTGGGCTAAGGTAAATGATGTTTCGCGCATGTTAAATCCTTAGGTTATTTTACTTTACACTTTATAGCATTTAGTTGCAGTTGCACACGCTTGTGCTTTACCATCGGGGATAATTTTATGTAAGTAAAGGCAATCCTGTGTTAAAAAAACTAAAACACCTCTCACTGGCAATCCCCCTAATGGCGGGCGCGTTAAGCGCTCAAGCAAAGCCGTTAACGCTTGAGCGTATATTTGATGATCCGAGCTTAGCTGGAAAGTCTCCAGTACAACTTAAATTTTCTCCCGACGGCAGCCGTGTCACCTACTTACAAGGTAAAACAGATGACTATAACCGCTACGATTTATGGGAATATAATTTAAAAGACAATACCAATCGATTACTTGTTGATTCAGCGCAGTTATTTTCAGGCCCAGAAAACCTGTCAGATGAAGAAAAAGCACGCCGTGAACGCCAACGTATTTTTGGTAAAGGTATTCTTGAATATAAATGGTCAAAAGATGGTAAAGCACTGCTATTTCCTCTAAATGGCGACCTTTATTATTTCGACTTAAACACAAAAAATAGTAAAAAACTGACTAACACTGAAGCATTTGAAACCGATGCGCGCTTTTCTCCAAAAGGGAATTTTGTATCCTTTGTTCGTGAGCAGAATCTCTACGCACTAGAACTGGCATCTGGCAAAGAAATTCAGTTAAGTAAAGATGGCGGTGGCGTTATTAAAAACGGCATGGCCGAATTTGTGGCGCAAGAAGAAATGAGTCGCATGACCGGTTATTGGTGGGCAAATGATGAATCTAAAATAGCCTTCACTCGCGTTGATGAAAGCCCTGTTCAAGAAGCACTTCGTAACGAAATTTATGCTGATGAAGTAAAGCTATTTAATCAGCGTTACCCATTTACTGGCACTAACAATGTTGACATTCAACTTGGTGTTGTAAAACTTAATGACCAAGCAGTTGACTGGGTTGACTTAGGTGAAAATAAAGATATTTATATCGCTCGAGCGAAATGGCTGAACGACAGTAACACCCTGTCTTACCAATGGCAAAACCGTTCTCAGCACAATTTAGAATTACGCTTTTACAACAGTAAAACGAAACAGCAAACCGTCGCATTAACTGAAAAAAGCGATACCTGGATAAACCTACATTTTGATCTTGAGTTTTTAAAAGATAAAAAACATTTTGTGTGGGCCTCGGAGCGAGATGGATTTAAGCACCTTTATTTGTATGCTAATAATGGCCAACTTATTCGTCAAATAACTACTGGTGACTGGGTTGTTGATAGCTTGAAAGGCGTAGATGAAAAAAATGGTATAGTTTACTTTGCAGCGCGTAAAGATACTGCGCTTGAAAGTCACTTATACAGTGCGCCTTTATTTAAAAAAGGGGCAATTAAGCGCATTACTGAAAAAGGCCAATACCACAATGTTGTACTGGCAAAAGATAACAAAACCTTCATTGACACTAGTTCATCGGTGAATAAGCCAAATTCAGCAGCGCTGCGCAAAATCAATGGAGAGTTTATTACGTGGCTTGAAGAGAATAAACTAGACGACTCTCACCCACTAACTCCCTTTTTAACCGATTTAGCAAAGCCTGAGTACGGCACTATTACCGCTGAAGATGGCCAAGTTATGCATTACCGTTTATTTAAACCAGCAAACATGGCTAAAGGTAAAAAGCATCCGGTTATTGTTAACGTGTACGGCGGCCCTCATGCTCAGCGAGTCACTAATAGCTGGCGTAGTAAAAACTTATATTTGCAATATATGGCGCAACAAGGTTATGTTATTTTTCAACTAGATAACCGTGGCTCTTACAATCGTGGTAAAAAGTTTGAAGATGCAATATATAAAAAGTTAGGTGTTGTTGAAGTAGCTGATCAGATTAAAGGCGTTGAGTTTTTACGTACCCTTGACTACGTAGACCCTGCACGCATTGGTATATACGGCCACAGCTATGGTGGTTATATGGCGCTAATGACCATGTTTAAAGCAGGCGACTACTTTAGTGCTGGTGTTTCAGGCGCACCAGTAACTGACTGGGCCTTGTACGATACTCACTACACCGAGCGTTATTTGGGTCACCCTGATACAAATGCGCAAGGTTATACCGACAGTGCTGTTTTCCCATATGCTGAAGGTCTGAAAGGCCCATTAATGATTTACCATGGTATGGCCGATGACAACGTGTTGTTTACTCATGCAACTAAATTGTTTAAACAGCTGCAAGATAACAATCAACAGTTTGAAATGATGACTTACCCAGGCTCAAAACATAGTCTTCGCGGTAAACAAGTTCAAACTCATTTACATCAAACAATTACTAACTTCTTTAACCGTAATTTTAATACAAATTAACTAACATTAGGTTAATTATTCGACTAAAGGCTGATAAAAATATCAGCCTTTTTTTATGCAAATAAGATATATTAAAACGTCAACACACAATAATTAAATCCATCTTAAGCACGGGTAACTAAAAGTCTAAGCTTCAGCGTCCAACTGTTATTGTATTTAAACTAAACGCTAAAACGAAATATAAGAACTACAATATTATGAAAATAAAGCTCTCTTAGCCTATATTTTAACTATGCTTATTGAAGAAAAATAATGATCTGATACAGGAACATATTTATGCCAAACCTCCGTCGTTTTACTATATTTCAACGTCTAGCCATTTTAGTGGGGATTGTAATATTGGGTTTAATTGTATTGAGTATTTCGAGTTTGAGTAATCAATACCAAGCGCTCAAAAACGAGCAATACCTTAAAACTAAAAATGTAGTAGAAACTGCATATAGCACTATTAAGCACTATGCAGCCCTTGAACAAAACCAAACTCTCACTCGCCAACAAGCACAATCTCAAGCAATCGCCTCAATCCGTTCATTGCGCTACGATGATACTAACTATTTTTGGATCAATAATTACCAGCCAGCCATGGTAATGCACCCAATTAAACCAGCTCTTGAGGGAAAAGATTTAACTAATAACAAAGACCCTGATGGCACCCCCCTATTTGTTGAGATGGTTAGCGTTGTAAAACAATCCGGCGAAGGTTATGTGCCTTATAAATGGCCAAAACCAGGTAACGACAACCCCGTAGACAAAATTGCGTTTGTGAAAGGCTTTGATCAATGGCAATGGATAATCGGCTCAGGTGTGTACCTTGATACCATAGACAGTGCCTTTTCGCAGCAACGCACTATCATCATTATCAACGTTGTTATTATGATTATTGTGGTGGTGTTATTTAGCTACTTTATTGGCCGAAGCATTTTAACGCCGACTCGTTTAGCAGCGCAGATGATGAAAGATATCTCTCAAGGTGAGGGGGATTTAACCCGTAGCCTAAATGAAAATGGTAATGATGAAATATCTCAACTTTCGCGGTCATTTAATTTATTTGTCTCTAAAATTAGGGAGTCTTTAGTGTTGGTTGCCAAAAGCGCAAACGATGTAAACGAGCATGCCCATGCTGTGGATGATTCTAGCAAAACCAGCCAATCATTCATTGAACTTCAAAACGACAGCTCAACCCAAGTAGCTGCTGCAATGGAGGAAATGACTCATCAAATTCATGATGTTAGCCGTAATGCCGAAGCCGCTGAACAAGCCGCAAATGATACTGCCAGTAATGCATCAACGGGTAAAGATGTGGTATCTAAAACGATTACCGCCATTGAAACCCTCTCGAGTAATATAGAAACCGTAAGCAAAGTAACCGCTGATCTTGCTCAAGAAAGTAATAATATAGGTTCAGTGCTTGATGTAATAAGAAGTATTGCAGAGCAAACTAACCTGTTGGCACTCAATGCAGCCATTGAGGCTGCACGGGCAGGTGAGCATGGTAGAGGCTTTGCCGTCGTAGCCGATGAAGTAAGAACCTTAGCAAGTCGAACGGGTAAAAGCACTGATGAAATTCAAGCCATGATCGCCAAACTGCAAGAAGGCGCTAAAGCCGCAGTTGAGGCGGTAAAATCTAGCCAAGAGATTTCTATTTCTACGGTTGAACAAGCCTCTTTGGCAAATACATCACTGGATGAAATAGACAGATTAGTATCGGTGATCACCGATATGAACGGCCAAATTGCAAGAGCAACAGAGCAGCAAACATCAGCCGCTGACGAGGTTAATTTAAGAATTAACGACCTCTCGCAATCAACTGAGCAGTCATTGGGTAATACTAAGGATTTAACCCTTGCCAGCGACAAACTCAAACAAAGCAGTGTTGAATTATCTAGCGTGGTATCGCGCTTTAAGCTGAGTTAACCTGGATTCCGGATAATAAATCTATCTTAAGCAGCTATTTTCAGCGCTAACTGCGTTGAATTTACTTGCAATAGGCTAGCTATTGACGCGTAATTTCGCCTTGTTTTCACTGAAAATCTCTAGCTAAAGAAAATTAAGCATAAATATCATTTTGATTCAATGCGTTAGTAAATATCTTAACCAGAGTTTAGGTTAATTAATACCTTTCACCAATTAAAAAGCCCTGATTTTCAGGGCTTTTTAGACTTATTTATAGAGAATTATAAACAGTAGCGGGCAAATAAACTACTTACTGAGGCCGCAGTTGGTTTACCATGTTGCCAATCACCACCTTCAACACCACTACCGGCAATATCCATATGCACATAAGGAAGTGGTAAAGTAGACTCGTTACCATGCTTATCTAACCCGCCTACTACAGCTAAAAATGCCATAGGGAATTGATGGCCGCGCGCTGTGACGGCAGAAGCCGCATTATTACTAGAAAGCACATCATCGGCTAAAGTACGTGGTTTTATAAAGTCATAATCTTCACGACGTGAACGTGATACTTCAGCACCGTCAGCCCATAAATCACCACAATCAGCTAATTGACGTGAAATATTAGCACTACGTGCTGGCCCATTTTCTACATAAGCACCATATGGTCCCATCGCACGTGCAGCATGCCCTGTTAAAGTAGCCACAGTAAACAGCGTTGGGTTTATTTCGTTTACAGCCAAATCTTTCATTTCACTAAGTAAATCACCCATCGCTAGACGCCCTTCGGCATCAGTGTTACCAATGCGCACTCGCACACCTTCACGGCTAGTAATAATTTCATCAGGAACAAAACAATCTGAACCAATTGAGTTACGTACCACTGCTAAAAAAGCAATCACTTTAACGCCTTTAGGTTGGTAATCAGAAACTGCTTTCATAAATCCAGCCACAGAAGCCGCACCACCTTTATCTCGGCTCATACCTGCCATGTAGCCGCCTACTTTTAAATCTGCACCGCCTGTGTCATAAACTAAGCCTTTACCTACAAACATCAGTGTGCGCGTTATTTCACCCTCTGGTACATACTCAAGTTTAACAACGCGTGGATGATGACGCTCTACTGCATAAGATGCACGAGCAACAGTACTTAGCATCGGATAGTGTTTATCAATGGCAGCCAAGTCATCAATCACATCAACGTTCACTGCGCTATTATTAAATAGTTCGCTACAGTAATCAGCAAAGCGTGGTGGTGCCATACGTTCAGGCTCGGTACCACATAAATCACGTGCAGCATATTGTCCAGCTGCTAATGCATTGACTGCTTTAATCGTTTGCTCATTGGCATCAACTAAACCGATTTGAGTAATTGGCTCAATACCATGACCATGAAATTCACGCGCTTCCAAAGGCTGCCATAATGCTTGGCATGCGCCTAAATAGGCCACTTCTAGCGCGTATTGGTAACGGCTGTCGGTATTTAAAGCGGGTAAGTAAATAGCAGGGTTAACACTGCCTGACGCTTTAGCCTCATTAATGGCTAATTTAGCCGCATCAAAATAGCGACGTACATCATCATAATCTCTATTTAAAGGGCCTGTAGGGGCTATCACAACACGTTTACCGGCAATTACTAGCAAGGTAACTTGATTACCTATGCGAGAGTCTACTTGAGCTTGATTTAAAATTGCATCGCGCAGAGGCGTATTTGGTAAATGAGAAAAGTCATCGCTGATAATAATTAGTGCATCGTGTGATGCACAATCTAGGCTTGCACTAACTGGCTGAGCCAGCACTGCTTTTGGATATGCCATAAAAAAGGATCCTGTTAGAAAACGTAGCCCCTATTATTATTTATTTAGCAATTTATAACCAGTAAACTGCGGTAATCTGCATACTTACTGGCAACCTAGAGTTACAGCTTTTACAGGTCTAAAATACTTAGCTGTAAATTATGCTCTGGTTGATTTTTAATGCCAACACCAATTCCTAATAAACGCACAGGTTGTTGTAATCCGCGTTGATAGGCTTTGGCGAGTAACTCTTTAAAAATAGCCGTGTTTAATTGATGATTCGCTTGATCTGCTGAGGTCACAACAAAATTAGCAAATTTAACTTTAACACTTAACTTGTTAATTTTATTTTGCAGCTGTTGTTTGTTTAATCTAACCTCGAGCTCATCTAACAGTTGCGGTAATTGCTCCAAGCACTCATCAAGACTATTTTTGTTGTATTCATAAGTATGCTCCACGCTCAATGACTTACGAATCCGTTCAGTTGAAACCCGCCCTATATGCTCCCCCATACATTTTTGATATAACGACACGCCAAAATTTCCCACATGTTGCTGCATCCAATTAGCCCCTTTTTCGCGAACATCTAGGCCCGTGTACAACCCTTTTAAATTAAGCTTTTCCAAGGTTACTTTACCCACGCCTGGAATTTTACCTAGTGGTAATTGGGCTAAAAACGAGTCAACTTGCTCAGGCAATACTACAAATTGGCCATTGGGCTTATTTTCATCGCTAGCAATTTTGGCTATAAATTTAATTGGCGCAATCCCCGCAGAAGCGGTCAGCCCTGTGGTATTAAAAATATCGGTGCGGATCTGCTCAGCAATTAACGTTGCACTGCCTTTAAATGCAGTACAGTGGGTCACATCTAAATATGCTTCATCAAGTGAAAGAGGTTCAACAAGGTCAGTGTAGCGGTTAAATATAGCGCGGATTTGAGTTGATACTTGTTTATAAACAGCCATTCTTCCGGGCACAATAACTAAATCAGGGCAAAGTTGTTTGGCATGGTAGTTAGACATAGCAGAGCGCACCCCATACTCTCTAGCAAGGTAGTTAGCGGTAGAGAGCACTCCACGACGGCTATTACCGCCAATTGCCAGCGGTACATTTGCAAGTTTGGGGTTGTCGCGCATTTCAACTGCTGCATAAAAGCAGTCCATGTCTATATGAATAAACTTTTTCATCACACAATAACAACTGTTTATCTATACAGTCATTATTGTGGAATCTCTACTAATTAGCAAGCTTGTTGTTATTTAAAAAGAGCGACTATTTTTCTTGGGCTTATTAAAGCAATACATCCAAAATAGTACTTCTAAAGAAAAGCCTAGTAAAATCAAAATAATCGCTCCTGCCTCATTACCCATAGCGTAACAAGTGAACGAAGCTATAAAAACAGTGCATGCCAATAACCAATTAATTATATTCTGCATCGTTATCTCCTTGTGTATTAATAGTCACTATAGTCATGAATTCAAAGAGGTACAATTTTAGCCCTAGAATTTTTGCAAACTATAATTCCCTTGAGCTCATCCGACCATGTTGCTAATCTAAATACTTTAAAACTAAGAGCTATAAATACATGGAAACGTTTAAACAACAACACCCTATTCATACCGACATTACTGTAGCGTGGGGCGATATGGATGCCCTACAGCATGTTAATAACTGTGTTTACCTTCGTTATTTTGAAATAGCCAGAATCGATTTTTTAAATAAATTAAATTTATTTGATACTATCAATGCAAAAGCCACTGGCCCTGTGATCAGTGAAAATAATATTCGCTATAAACGCCCTGTAACGTTTCCTGATACATTAAGCGTAGGTATTACTATTAGTGATATTAAGTCAGACAGATTTATAATGAATTACAGTGTATTTAGCCATGCGCAAAATGCGATAACTACCACTGGCATGTCAAAAGTGGTGATGTTTGACTTTAAAACAGGGCAAAAAGCAACGATCACAGAACCTTTGCTATCGGCTTTAAAAGCAAACTCAGAAAACAAATAATTAGGATTAGTAATGCAATATAGTCAATTAGGCAGTAGTGATGTTAGTGTTTCGAGAGTCTGTTTAGGTAGTATGACTTGGGGAGTACAAAATACCCAGCATGATGCTGATGAGCAAATAGCCTATGCCATTGAACGTGGTGTTAACTTTATTGATACGGCAGAAATGTACGCAGTTCCACCCACGCCTGAAACTTATGGTAAAACTGAGGAAATTATAGGGAATTGGGTTGCACGTAATCCACACAAACGAAAAGACATTGTTATTGCAACTAAAATTGCAGGTAATGGGCTTTCATGGATCCGTGATGGCAGTGATATTACTCGCCAAGCTGTTATTGATGCCGTTGATCAGTCTCTAAAGCGCTTACAAACCGACTATATTGACTTATACCAATTACATTGGCCAAATCGTCGCACTCCTCATTTTGCAAGGCAATGGCCTGGCATGCTTAAATTTACTGAGGTCGATGCAAAACAACACACCGCTGACATGCTTGATATTTTAGAGGGTTTAGATGCGTGTGTTAAAGCGGGTAAAATTAAACACTGTGGACTTTCTGACGATACGCCATGGGGGATTAGCCAATTTTTAAATTTAGCTAAAGAGCACAACTTACCAAAAATGGTGTCTATTCAAAATGAGTTTAGTTTAGCGCATGCGAAAGATTGGCCTTATTTAATAGAGCAATGTGTGCATGAAGATATTGCTTATTTACCTTGGTCACCTTTAGCTGCTGGACTATTAACGGGTAAATACCTAAATGGAGCGCGCCCTGAAGGCTCTCGTTGGACATTTATGCAGCGTAACGGTATTTTTAGAGATACGCCACAATCACAAAAGGCGACCAAAGAGTATGTTGAACTTGCCCATGAGCACAACATGACAGCGGCACAATTAGCGTTAGCCTGGTGTAATCAAGTGGATGGCGTTACCTCATCTATTATTGGTGCCACTACTATGACGCAGCTAAAAGAAGACATTGATGCGTTTGAGTTAGCTCTCAATGATGATGCATTATCAGCAATTGATACCATATTTAGAAATAACCCAATGCCATACTAGGGGCAATTTAATCACCGCACGAGATCTGCAGCCTGACAGGTTAAAAGAACAGCAAGAAGAAAGTACAATTAGATAATATTGATTCTTTGCTGTTCTTTATGTTTATTTTTTAGCCGCCACCAGTATAATACGCAACAAATTTTCTAGGCGGATCTATTTGTAATGCAATCACTTCGTTTTTTATGTCTTGGCATTTTGGTCACTTTTGCTACTTGCAGTCATAGTAAAACAGCAAAGCCAATAGAAGAAATTTTATGGTTACAAAGTAAGACTCCTCCGTTTCATTTAAGTAAAGAAACAAAACAGCTTGGCTTATGCGATGATTTAACACAGCAGCTAATGCATAATATAAAAGACGTGAAGCACACCCGCTTAGTTTTACCACAAAAGCGAATTAATAAATACATAGATGAGGGTAGAAACGTTTGTTTTCCATGCGCTATTTACAAACGCAGTGCAAATAAACAGTTTTTATATTCATTACCTACAGCGGTTTATCCCCCACATAACATCATAACTACTGTGACAAAAGCACCTCAATTAACCTCTAAGCATGGTAATCCTATCAACTTAGTGGGCTTACTTGCTGATAAAAACTTCACTTATGGTCAAGCTGATGCGCGTCGTTTTTCTGTGCAGATTAACAATATTATTGAAAACTCATTAACTCACTCTAATGTCTCTATGAGCTGGAGCAGTGATAATGAAAGTGGTGTTGTAATGGATCGCTTAAAACACGGCTCTTTAGATTACTCGCTTGATTACCCATTTATCACTAGCCACTTTAGCAAAGGCAATCAATCAAATATTGTAAACCTACCGATTGCCCAAAATAAAAATAAATTAGTTCCAATAGCCGTTGGCTGTGCGACCAATGCCCCAAATAACTTTGCATCTATGGCAATTAAAAAAATTAATCACGCACTAAAAAACAATATTTTAACCTCAGAGCAATACAAAAATAATCAACAATACTGGTTAAATGAACACTTTAGTGACTTTAATAAAGCCTACAATCAGTATGTGCTTAACTTTGACTCACAGACCAATGATGCTCCAATAAACACTGCTGACCAGAATCAGAATAAAGAGCAACTTTAAACTCTCGACCCGCATTCACCATCCCTACGCCTGCAGGCGTGCCGGTCATAATAATATCGCCCTCTTCTAAACCCATAAACTCATTTACCTCTGCCAGAATTTGCGCAGGTTGGTGCAACATTAGCTGGGTTTCTCCGTGCTGAATTACTTTACCATCAATATGTAATTCAAATATAAACGATGTCATTTCTGGCGTTAATTCAATAAAATCACTAAATAGTGCTGACCCGTCGAATGCTTTAGCACGTTCCCACGGCAAGCCCTTTTCTTTTAAACTGCTTTGTAAAGCTCGCTTAGTCAAATCGAGTCCAATCCCTACCCCTGCAAGCTGTTTATTTTTAATCACAAAGCACAATTCAGTTTCATAATGTAATGTATCACCGTTATGGGAAGAGTGTAAGGTATCGGTGATCGCGCTATTAGGTTTATTAAAAATTACCATTTGCTCAGGGTGTTCGTTGTTTAATTCAGCAATATGCGCACTGTAATTGCGCCCCACACAGACTATTTTTGAAGGTTGTATGCTCTGCGAAGCCAGCTTTATATGATTCATTTTCTCACCTGTTAATTACATAACGCATTTAATATTTTGGCATTCTCTCAAATTATTAACGCAAAAGCGAATGCCGTTTTATCATGTTTTTATGACAACTATTGAGCTGAAAACAACCAATTACATAGAATTGAATAAAATAAGGAGGGACTAATTAGGCAGGTTTTTGTACTGCGCTTTTAAAATAAAAAGCAGGTAATCTCAGTACCTGCTTATTAATAGGTTATTGACTACTTACAAGTAACACTACTTTGCTCGGCAGCATTTGCTGTAATAGCCAGCTTAGCAATAGATACATGCCAATCACCTTGCGTGCTTAACTGCCAAGGGGTGAACACTTGTGCTAAATCAACGCCCTGCTCTGCAAAACAACTTAAGTTGATGTTTAATGTTTGCCATTGACCTGATTGCTCAAGGTTATCAGTAATATCAAACTTACCCTGGCAACTTTCGCCACAGCCCATACTAATCCACAGCGGGCTTGATGCCGCTTTGCCTACTTTAATTTGCATTTGCAGCTGGCCATTACTTTCAACGTATGAGCGTAAGTCAGATGGGAATGCCGCGGCTAAATTAACCCCAGCCAACGCTTGACCATTAAAACGAATGGCGCGTGCATCTTCTTGCACTTCTTTGTCAAATGTTTGGATGCTCACAGCACCTAATGACTCGCGGCTACTTGCCACCGTTTTTTGCTGCTCGCCACTTTTTAAAACCAACGACCATGGTGCTTTTATAGCACGTTCAAACAACACTAAGTCATCCAATTGTTCAGTCTGTTGAGTTTGCTCTACCAAGTCATCTTTAAGTACGTTGCTATCACCGTAGGTTAAGCCAAAACCATAAGGGAGTAATGGGCTGTAACCTTCATCGTTGCGGTTTTCATTGTCGATTGGGTTATTCGGCCATGAAAACGATAACTTTCCTTTAAAGTCGTGGTTAATTGAACCGTCTGCATTTTTAAACAATACATCACTAATTGCATCACCTTCACTGCCTGGAAGCCAAATAGCAACAAACGCATCACTGGCATTTAGCTCAGCATTAACCCACATTGGGCGACCGCTAATAAATAATGATACAACAGGAATTCCCGCATCTTTAAACTTTCGCAGTAACGCTAAGTCGCTTTTATTACCGCGCTGATATTCTAGGTTATCAACATCACCATTACCCTCTGCATATGGCTGCTCGCCAAATACAACAATGGCTACATCTGGGCGTGCTTTGTATTCACCTTCAACACTCAGTGCAACGTTACCACCAGCTTGCTCTACAGTATCTTTAATACCTGCATAAATAGAGCTGCCACCAGGGAAGTCACTGTTGGTATTACCTGTACCTTGCCACGTAACACTCCAGCCACCCGACTGCATGCCGATGTTATCAGCCCCTATGCCTGCGACTAATACGTTTGCCTTGGGCGATAATGGCAGTAACTGCTGCTTATTTTTAAGTAATACTAAAGATTCACGTACTGCTTGTTTGGCCACAGCACGGTGATCGTGACTACCAATAATTTCAGTTTTACCAGAAAGAGGACGCTTCGCAGGGCTTGGTTTATCGAATAACCCCGCACGCATTTTAACGCGTAAGATGCGCGTTACCGCATCGTTAATTCTACTGAGTGGGATCTCACCGCTGTTAACTTGGTTAACCAAGTTGCTAAATAGTGGTTTCCACTCATCAGGCGCCATGTACACGTCTAAGCCTGCATTAGCAGCTTGAGCACAGTTACTATTTGAACAGCCTTTAACTTGTCCATGACCATTCCAATCGCCAACAACAAAGCCATCAAAACCCATTTTTTCTTTTAGTACATCGGTTAATAAGTATTTGTTACCGTGAATCTTATCGCCGTGCCAGCTGTTAAACGAAGCCATAACGGTTTGCGCACCTGCACTCAAACCACCTACATAGCCTTGAGCATGAAGCGCAAATAACTCTTCTTCAGAGGCGATGTTATTACCTTGATCGTCGCCATTAACAGTACCACCATCGCCTAAGAAGTGCTTAACGGTACTCACTACTCGCGTGTCTGATAAAAAATCGCCATCAACAGCGCCTTGCAACCCTTTAACAATAGAGGCGGAATACGCTTTCACTATTTCAGGGTCCTCAGAGTACCCTTCGTAAGTACGGCCCCAGCGGTCATCACGCACCACCGCAACAGTAGGTGCAAATACCCAATCTATACCGGTAACCATTACTTCTCGCGCAGTAGCGGCGGCTATTTTTTCAATAAGTGCAGGGTTGTTTGCAGCACCTAAACCAATATTATGCGGAAATAAGGTCGCGCCAATAACATTATTGTGTCCATGTACCGCATCAGTGCCCCACATTGTAGGGATTGTGCTGCCATCAAGGGAGTCATCAATCGATGCTTGATACATCTTTTCTGCTAAATCAACCCAATCTTCAGGGGTTGCATGCTTATTATTGTTTGGAAACGAACCACCGCCATTTAAGTAAGAACCAAAACCATACTTACGCATATCTTCAACCGTGATATTACGGATTTCAGGTTGGATCATTTGCGCTATTTTTTGCTCTAGCGTCATACTCTTTAGCATATCAGCGATTTTTTGCTCCATTTGAGCGTCGCTTTTAATACCCGTTTCGATTGTTGGCCAAATTTCTTTTTTGCTTGTTGTATCACTGACACCATCAGAGGGTTGCGAACAACCGCTGCTGGTTATTGCTGCTAGCATCAGCGCAGTAATTGAAAAAGTGCGTTTAATAATCATAGTATTCACCTAAAACTCAAAGAGGAGTTGACGTTGTTTTTTTGTACCAAACAGCGCGAAATAAGTAATATATAAATAGCAGCCAATGGGCAGAATAAGAGCTAATTGCACACCGATGTTATCAGCTAGCATACCTTGTAATAACGGAATAATGGCACCGCCAACAATCGCTAAACATAAAATACCCGAACCCTGCGAGGTGTATTTACCAAGCCCCTGCAGTGCTAAACTAAAAATAGTAGGAAACATAATAGAGTTACATAATCCAACTAATAAAATAGCCCACATAGCCAGTGACCCTTGACCCGTCATAGCAATTAACACAAGTAAGCCTGCTAAAATACCGTGACAAGCTAATACCTTGGCTGCGTTTAATTTTTGCATAATCGCGGCGCCAGCAAAGCGTCCTATCATTGCACCTGCAAAATAATAGCTAATGTAATGTGCTGCTTGTTGCTCTGGTAAGCCTGCAATATGATCAAGGGTTAAAAAGCCAACTAAAAAACTACCTATGGCCACTTCAGCCCCTACGTAAACAAAAATACCAATCGCACCTAAAATAAGGTGACGATATTTCCATACACTGCCTAAATCAACAAACTCAGTGTCACCTTGGTTTTCTACTTCACTGTCAATTGCTTTACCTAATTTAGGTAACTTTAAAAAAGCAAAAATAATCGCTAATGTTAATAAGCTTGCACTGAGCATTAAATAAGGAAACTTAACTTGTTCTGCTGTAGCTTGACTAATTTCTGACAAAATTAACCAACTACCAAACAATGGCGCAACAGTTGTACCTAAAGAGTTAAAAGCTTGAGTCATAGTTAAGCGCGAAGACGCTGTTTTTGCAGGCCCTAATACGCTTACATAAGGGTTGGCAGAGACTTGTAAAATAGTGATCCCTGAAGCAAGCACAAACAAAGCAAGTAAAAATAGCTCGTAAACATGCGCCTCTGCAGCTGGGTAGAATAGTGCACAACCTATTGCAGCAACAATCAAACCAACGACAATACCAAATTGGTAACCTATTTTACTGACTAATTTTCCTGCAGGAATTGACATAACAAAGTAGGCACCAAAAAACAAAATTGCACCAACATTGCTTGGGTGTAATTAAGGGAAAACATTCCCTTTAAATACGGAATTAAAATATCGTTCAGGCAAGTAAGAAAACCCCACATAAAAAACAGGGTCGTAAGCGATGTTAACGCAAAGGTGTGTGTAGACCCTGGTTTTTGGCTGTTTTCTGCTGCCGGTAGTGGCTGTGTGATATGTGCCATAATATAATCTCTAATTATTTTTTAATTATCAGATTGTTACCTCTATTTTATTGCGTTTAGTAGAATTTAAAATGCAGATAATAGTTGCAACACCAAATGTAAGCGCTTACATTTATAGCATATAGAGAAAATTTATCAATTTATTTACAAAAATATTGTAAGCGCTTACATTGTTGTATTATGCAATTTATATTGCTTAGCTAACTACTGTAAAGCTCATTATTATTTGCAAGCTTAAGGACGTATCTCATTGTGTTTAAAACAATCTCCTTACCAAGCACGTCAGCCCTCTTAAAGCCGCCGTTTATTTTTGGAGTTGCCACGGCCTCTTTTCAAATAGAGGGAAGTTACGATACCCGCCTCCCCTGTATTTGGGATACTTTTTGTAACAAACCAAACACCATTGCTGATAATAGTAACGGCAACCAAGCGTGCGAACACATAGAATATTGGCAACAAGACGTACAAATGATTGCTGATTTAGCTGTAGACGCTTATCGTCTGTCGATTTCTTGGCCACGTGTTTTACACCAAGATGGCAGCTTAAATATTCAAGGTATGGCGTTTTATAAATCGCTACTGCAAGCTTTAAAAGCGCGCAATATTAAAACCTATGTCACTTTATATCATTGGGACTTACCACAACATTTAGAAGACAAGGGTGGCTGGCTAAATCGCGATACCGCGTATCAATTTGCTCATTACACTCATATAGTTACTCAGCAACTAGAGGGCTTAGTTGACTCTTATGCGACCTTAAACGAACCTTTTTGTAGTGCCTACCTAGGATATGAGATAGGGGTACATGCACCAGGCATAAAAAGTCAAAAAGCAGGACGCCAAGCAGCGCACCACTTACTGCTTGCCCATGGACTCGCAATGCAAGTGATACGTAAGAATTGCCCCACGATAGAAGCCGGTATAGTACTTAACTTTAGCCCATCCTATCCGCTTACCACTGCTGATGAACGCGCTGCTAAATTAGCTGATGACTATCATAACCAATGGTATATACGGGCAGTACTAGAGGGCTGTTACCCTGAAGTGATTAATGAGCTTGCAAATGATGCAAAGCCCCATATTAGTGATGGAGATATGGCAATTATTAGCCAAAAGATCGATTTCTTAGGGGTTAATTACTATACTCGTATTCATTACAAAAACACGTCAGATCATTGGTTTAGCGAAGTTCCTTTAGAGAATGTTGCCACCACCGATATGGGATGGGAAATATATCCAAAAGGGTTGTGTGAATTGCTGCTTTCACTAAATGATCGTTACACTTTACCTAAGGTATATATAACAGAGAACGGTGCAGCGATGGCCGATGTACTAACAGACGGTAAAGTAGATGACATACAACGTATCGATTACTACCATAGCCATATTAATGCCGCTCATAATGCAGTTGAGCAAGGTGTTAATGTGCAAGGCTACTTTGCATGGAGTTTAATGGATAATTTTGAATGGGCCTATGGTTATGAAAAGCGCTTTGGGCTAGTCTATGTTGACTACCAAACTCAACAACGCACCTTAAAACAAAGCGCAATTGCATATCGTGATTTTCTTAAACAGCGCCAAAAATAATAACGAGTGGCTTTTATGCTGAGTAAAAAAGAAAAAATAGCTTACGGCCTAGGTGACACGGCCAGTAATATTATTTTTCAAACCGTAATGCTGTTTTTAACTTTTTTCTACACTGATATTTTTGGTATTTCGCCTGCAGTTGTGGGCACCCTTTTTTTAATAGTCAGAGCTATTGATGCAGTAACTGATCCAATAATGGGCGCGCTCACTGATGCCACTCATACTAAATACGGGAGCTACCGACCCTACCTTCTTTGGCTTGCCATCCCTTTTGCCGTTATAAGCGTGATTACTTTTACTACCCCTTCGATAGATGACGGCAACAAAATTATTTACGCATTCGTTACCTACACCCTGCTAATGTTAGTTTACACCGCAATTAATATTCCTTATTCGGCACTTGGCGGCGTATTAAGTGGCAATCCCAACGAACGTGTCTCTATTCAATCATACCGGTTTGTATTTGGCATGTTAGGTGGTTTACTGGTTACAAGCTGCACTTTGCCTTTAGTAACATGGTTTGGCAATGGTAATAACGAAATTGGCTATCAACTCACTATGCTGGTTATGAGTTGCCTCGGTGTGGTGTTGTTTCTAATTTGTTTTCGTTACACCAAAGAGCGGGTGATTAATCCGCCGCATAAATTATCTTTAAAAACACAACTTCACGTTTTATGGCAAAATCAGCCGTTTAAAATCTTGTGTATGGCGGCTCTGGTATTATTGACCAGTATGGTGCTGCGCACGACATTAGCTATTTACTATGTAAAGTATGTGCTTGGCAAAGAAGATTTAATCACCGAATTTGTAACCTTAGGTATGATTGGTAATATTCTAGGCTGCGCCTGCGCACAACCTTTAAGTAAACGCTTTGATAAAAAAGTGGCTTATGTTTATCTACAATATATTTCCGCCATATTGAGCTGCCTTGCTTTTTTTATTCCTAATGAACACGTTTTACTAGCGTTTTTGGTGTATTTTTTATGGTGCTTTTTCACTCAAATGGCAACGCCTTTATTATGGGCAAAAATGGCTGATACTATTGATTACGGAGTCTGGCAAAATGGCCTTCGACTCACCGGTTTAGTTTACGCAAGCATCGTATTTTTTATCAAATTGGGGCTTGCATTAGGCGGAGCGATTGCCGGTTGGTTACTTGCTTATTATCAATATCAAGCCAATGTGGAATTAAGCGAGGCAACTAAAAATGGTATTTTAACCTCATTCACACTTTACCCTGCGATTGGTAGTGTACTTGTGGCATTAATAATGAGTAAATACAGCCTAGACAATAAAACCATTAAAAAAATCACTGCCGATTTAACACAGAAAAGCAATTTGTAGCAAGGAATAGTATGGCCACCATTTATGAAGTGTCAAAGCTTGCAGGGGTGTCACTTGCCACTGTTTCAAGAGTAATGAACAACAATGCAAACGTAAGTGATGCAACCAGAAAAAAAGTCACCTTAGCCATGGAAGAGCTGGGCTACCGCCCTAACTCTATTGCGCAATCACTGGCTTCTAATTGCTCTAATAGCGCGGGCTTGTTAGTTTCAGAGCTTAAGGGTCCATTTTATGGGCCGATGATGAGCGGTATAGAGAACACCTTAAGAAACCAAGGTAAACACGTTATTATTACCGCAGGACACAGTGACGCGGAGCGAGAACAACAAGGCATCGAATTTTTAATTAGCCGTAATTGCGATGCACTTATTTTGCATGTTGAAGCTATTAGTGATGAATACTTAATAAAACTAAGCAAAGGCAAAACTCCGTTTGTTTTGCTAAACCGCTATATTGAAGAGCTCGCCGATCGCTGTATTATCCTTGATAATACCAAAGGCGGTTATTTAGCCACTAAATACATTCTGGAATCAGGCCATAAAGAAATTGCCTATATTAGCGGTCCACTGTGGAAAAAAGATGCTCAAGAGCGCTTAAACGGACATAAACAAGCGCTTGCTGAATACGCCATTGAATTTAATAAAAACAATTTATTTGAAGGTGACTTTGTAGAAGAAAGTGGTTACGAAGGCTTTGCTACACTTTATAAAAATAACCCTGCCTTTACCGCCTTAGTGTGTGCTAATGACGAAATGGCAACCGGTGCCATGGTGAGTGCCAGAGAACACAGTATAAAACTGCCTTCACAGCTTTCCATTATTGGCTACGATAACGTGTTTTTTACCCGTCACGTGTACCCCCCATTAAGTACTATAAATTACCCTATAGACGAAATGGGAAAAGTGGCAGCGCAGTGGGTGCTTAGTCATGTGTATCAAAAAAACATACACTCTATTCAAACGGTATTTGAACCCGAGTTAGTTATACGCCAATCCGTGGTTAAACCTTTAGTATAAAGGGAAGCAAAAAGGGTGTTAAACAAGCTGATTGAGCAATGCTAAATTTATTGGTTTTAGCAATACTTGCTCTATTTCTAGTTGCCTGATATGCACGGCATCAGGCTCCATACCACTAATAATGACGCGCTTAATATCAGGGTAATGCTGCTTAATAAACCCAGCCAGCTCTAAACCGGTTCCATCTGGCAAGTGCATATCAAGCAATACTTTATCGTAATTACTGTTATGCTCAAGCCTTGCTTTACAGTCTTTAACACTTGTTGCTATATCGGTATCTACATCTAAACTTTCTAATAATAGCTGGGTAATTTGCGCGGCATCGGCATCGTCTTCTACTAATAAAAAGCACTTTTTATCATTACCTGGTTTAGGTGTTGGCTGAACCAGCGTAACTGATTGTTCTTTTTGTCCAAGCCTTAACTCTAAACATTGATAGAGTAAGTTCGAATCGACAGGTTTAGCAATCATATCGTCAAAACCTAACGCTTTGAGCTCGTTATGAATGCCTTTCATGGTGGCTGCGGTTAAAGCGATGATAGAACCTTTAAACCCTAGCTTTCTTAGCTCAATAGCGGCTTCTTTTCCGCCCATTACCGGCATGTGGATATCTAAAAATATAATATCGTAGGTAGCTTGCCCGTCTGCTAGACGTTTTTTTACTTTATCGAGTGCTTGCTTGCCATTATCAGCATAATCGACCTCAGCGCCTGCTGAACCAATTAAATGACCAACTAGCACGCGTAAATCGCGCAAATCATCAACTACCAATACTTTGCCGCTCACTTGGCAGGGGGCTACTTTTTGCTGCATATTTGGGGTTAAATCCAGCTTTAATAAATTGCGCTCTACCTGCCTGATATCACCAGGGTATAAGGAGATGGTAAACGTTGAGCCTTTACCTACATGGGAGTCTAATGAAATATCCCCCTGCATCCGACTAAGTAGTTCAGAACAAATTGCTAAGCCCAAGCCTGCACCACCTACTGAGCGCGACTCTACATCAGCTATTTGCTCAAAAGGCTTAAAGATAAGGGCTTGTTTTTCAGGAGCAATGCCTAAACCTGAGTCTTTAATACTAAAAAATAACATTTCACGCTCATCAACCATATCAGTCCACGCATTAACCACAATTTCACCTTGCTCGGTAAATTTAATCGCGTTATTGATCAGGTTAATAAGTATTTGTCGAACTCGAGTAGCATCTACACGAATGACTAATGGTAAAGGCTCCAGTGATTCAAATTTTAGTGATAAGCCTTTATCGAGCGCCGATACTCGCATTAAGGTAAATACGTCAGCCATTAGGCTATCAAGGTTAACCTCTCCTAAACTCAGTTCGAGTTTATCGACAGCAATTTTAGATAAATCCAAAACGTCATTCAGTAAACTTAATAAATGCTTACCATTACGATAAATAACACCAAGCTCGTTTTCAGCCTGCTTATTAAAGTCACTAAGCATCAACAACTCGGTATAACCTAAAATAGAAGATAGTGGTGTGCGCAATTCATGGCTTAAATGTGCTAAAAAGCGATCTTTTGAGCGATTTTCAGCTTCCGCTTTTAAACGCTCTACTCGCTCATCTTCTACATCACGGCGCGCTAATGCGTAGCGAATAGATCGAGCAAACCGGCTACCACTCATTTCGTTTTTAACTAAGTAATCAACCGCTCCGGCATCAAGTGCAGCTGAATCGAGGGCATCGTTTGATTGCCCTGTAAGCATAATAATAGGCCCACAAAAGCCATTTTTAAGCGCTTGTTTTAAAACACTCAAGCCATCAGATGCCCCTAAGCGATAATCAAGCAAGCAAATATCATGTTGATTTTTACTCAACACTTCTACCGCATGCTCAGGAGAGCTTATCCAGTCTATGTCAAACACATGGGAACTGAGCTGCTCTAAATAGTCACGAGTTAAAATGTAATCATCTTCATCGTCTTCAACCAGTAGCAGTTTCGTTGCCTTTGTTAACATAGCGTCTCCTGTTTTTATAATATGCTTAATCGTTAAACGTGCTAGGTAGCTCTACAAACTCAACCCAGTATTTACCCAGCGTTTTCATCAACTCAACTAACCCGTCAAACGTAACTGGCTTAGTTATGTAAGACGCAGCGCCTAGGTTATAACCTTTAACCATGTCTTCTTCTTGCTTAGATGTGGTTAAAATTACCACTGGAATGCCCTTTAGGTTTGGATTTGCCTTAATAGCTTCAAGCGCTTCACGACCATCCATTCTCGGCATGTTTAAATCAAGTAAAATTAAGCCTGGTCTTGGCGAGATGCTTTTATCTACAAACTTGCCTTTGCGCTCTAAATACTCCAAGAGTTCAACACCGTCTTCAACAAAATGTAATTCATTTAAAACGCGACTTTCAGCAAGCGCATCTTGGGTTAATAAACGATCATCTTCATCATCGTCTGCCATCAAAATGGTAATCGGTTTTACGTTTGTTAGTGGCATATTATGCCTCTCCTTGTAGTGTGAATAACTCTGCATTCACAGGTAATTTAATAATGAAAGTTGCCCCTTCACCTAGGGAGCTTATCGCAGCAATAGAGCCGCCATGTCGCTCTACGATTCGACGACATACAGATAAACCAATACCCGTTCCTTTATATTTTGAACGGCCATGCAAACGTTGAAATGGTACAAATATTTTATCCGCGTACTCATCAGAGAAGCCGATCCCATTATCTTTTACGGTAATAACGTGCCAGCATATCTCACTGTTATGATCTTCACTAAACTCACATACCCGTTCAAAGTCAACATTAACAACTGGGTCCACGTTAGGCGCTCTGAACTTCACTGCATTTGAAAT